>CACYNH010000024.1 GCA_902775735.1 uncultured Erysipelotrichaceae bacterium | reverse complement strand
TCGATAAGCAATGAAGAAGAACAGGAGGTGAATGACTATGTTGTTACCGGAAATTTTCAATGACAATCTGTTTGATGACTGGATGGATGATTTTTTCCCCGCAAGGTTTCATGACATTGACAGAAAGCTCTATGGCAGACATGCCAACAGAGAAATGCTGACGGATGTCAGAGATCATGAAGATCACTATGAAGTGGAGATTGATCTGCCCGGCTTCAAAAAGGATCAGATCCATGTTGAGCTGAACAACGGCTATCTGAGCATCACCGCTGCCAAAGGCCTGGAAAAGAATGACAATGACAAGGAAGGCAGATATGTGCGTCAGGAGCGTTATTCAGGAATGATGAAGAGAAGCTTCTATGTCGGTGAACAGATCACCGAAGCAGACATCACCGCGAAGTTCGAGGATGGCGTACTGAAACTGAATGTTCCGAAAAAGGAACCAGTGAATCGAAAAACATACGATCATGATTGAAGGCTGATTCAAACAACAGGGATTCCGGGAAAACCGGAATCTTTTCGTTTAAAGCCGTTTTTGCACATGAGTGCTAATAAGGCTTTAAATTAAATGAATATGACTATTATCCAAAAATAGTCCGGGACACATATGATAAAGACTTTTTGGCACGAATTAAAGAGTATGAAAACGTTCGTGATGCTGAATACAGTTCCTTTGAAGAAGAAAAAAATGGCATTGCTTCGTCTAATAACTTTGCAGAATTTATTGATTTTGGGTGAATTAAAGAAGATTCCTGACATATTTCAATTCGCCTAAAAACATAATAAAAACCAGAGAATGCAGGAAACTTCTTGATCAGCTGGAAAAATGGGAGCTGTTCCGCCAGGGCGGAGCCGTAATATACGGAAGATCCGGCTTAGGAAAAACCACTGCTATGGATCTCCTAATCAAGGAAAAGCGCAGCAAATATGGTCGGAAATATCCGATTTATATAATGACTCTCGCAGAACAGGACGCCACAGGAAAGACTGAGAGGTATTTCTATGGCAGGATTTTAGATGCTATGCATCATGATGACAGCAGCAATAATTCGAGATACACCGCTTCTATGCTGAGAAAGAGGATCATAAATGTAATGTCGGCAGATGCTGTTGAAACATCACAAAACGTCGCAATTCTGATTATTGACGAGGCTCATCAGTATATGACTGATCAGCGGTATTCCTGGCTGAAAGGGATCTATGACGAACTGGGAAGAGCAGGGGAATATGGTGTCAGACTGATCACATACTTGATTGGAATGGATGAAATGCATAAAATCCGCAATCGTTTTTTAAAAACAGAAGAAACGAACTTTATTGCAAACAGGTTCATGACATCAGAATTCCAGTTTTCAGGCGTCAAAGAAGAAATATCTCTTGAGATGATACTTGCTGATGTTGAGAATATGCCATATGAAGTTGATGGAGAATCAATTAATGTATTTCAGACTCTGTTCCCAAAATCCGCATCACAAGGAAAATCACTGGTCGATCTTGCTGAACCGATATGGAATGCATTTGCCGAGTTTAATGAAACAAAGAAAAAAGGCAAGTCTTATGATGAGATATCAATGAAGAATGTCATGATGTGTATCTCGATGATATTCATTGATCACAGTGCATATTCCAAATCTGGAGAACGAAGGCCTTCAGCAACAGCAATTAAATCAATAGTCCGCAATACAGGATTTGCAGATTTCGGATAAATAGGCAAAAGTTACGGAATTCTAACATTTGTGCGTAATTAAACCATTGTTTATAGAAGAAGAGAAGACGGTAAAGCCGTCTTTTCTAACAATTGTCTGTAAATAATCTAACATTAGTCCGTAATCCAACAATTCCGCGCAGAGCCGTTATTCCAACCTATTAAAATCGCATAACATACATTATGCGAAGTTGTGGATAAGGCTGTGGAAAACCCGGAATCCGCAAATTATGTGATGAAAAGTCCTGAATTTTGGTGTGGAAAACGGTTTAGTGACACTAAAAAAAGCTGTCATTTCGGATTAATCCACATTTTTTCTCCACAAAACATGCATTACAATACCTGGATGTGTACTGACGGCCTGTTAAATCATACCTTTCCGATATAACTGCTCATGAGCTGTCATTATTGGCTTTTAGATATGATTCCCCGGTTCTATTCCAACAGGTACCAGGAGCCAGCGTCCTCTATAATCGTTTTTTGTTTCGCTTTAAGGCAGATGTCCATCGCCGATTCAAATCAGAGGATCACCGGCAATTCCAGGTGATCGTTAATACGGCCGATTATCTGTTTGTATATGGCTGTAAGTGTT
This sequence comes from uncultured Erysipelotrichaceae bacterium, assembly GCA_902775735.1. Classification (GTDB taxonomy): domain Bacteria; phylum Bacillota_I; class Bacilli_A; order Erysipelotrichales; family Erysipelotrichaceae; genus Bulleidia. The sequence continues at coordinate 40,735 of CACYNH010000024.1, read as the reverse complement.
AATCATAAGTTATGGATGTTTGCTGCTGATTATGAGCGGGATTCATTTCAGATTCTCCCTGAAACTGTTTTTGATGTATGTGAATCATCTCACAAATTCATACAATTTATTGTGAATTCATCAATGTCAGATATTTGTCATCAATACCTGAATTTTGGCGCACTTGCTGCCGCAAACATTCATGTCAAAATATCGGCATCAGTGCTGTGGTAAACATACATGTCAAAATATTGACATCAATGCTGATGTCAATCTGGATGTTCGGATCAGGTGATGATCTTCCCCTTCTCGGTTTGCTCCCCTTCCCGATGAAATAATTGAATCCGCAACAAAAAGGCATATGCAGCGCATATGCCAGAATTAATGAATGTTAATGATTTTACATTTCAGTGAGAATTGAGAAACCGATCTCTTCCGCGTTGACTAAACCGTAGTTGATGCCGACGGCGACCGCGTTCTTTGTTTCTCTGTTCATTCCGAGCCAGCAGCTGAAGGCACCGGCAGATCCGGTATGCCAGCTGATGGGCTGCTTCTTATAAAGTCTCCAGGCAAGTCCGCTGTCGTTGTCTTGATCGATGCTGCCGTTGACTTCATGGCAGAGATCAAGATAAGGCAAAGAGCCGTCCATGTTCTTCTGCGCGAATGTGAGCAGATCGCTCATTGTCGAATTCATGGCACCGGCAGGAGCGATGATGTCTTCCGGATGCCATTGCCAGCATCTGCAGGGCTGATCCTTTCTGTCATAGCCGAGAAGATCCACATTGCCAAGGAACGTGTGTTCAAGTCCGAGATCTTCTCTGACATAGCGGTTCATGCCGTCCCAGAATCCTTCGCCGCTGACCTTTCCGGTGATATATCCGAAAACGCTCATGCCGATATTGGAATATTCGAATTTGTATTCTTTGTCTTTGAGATGTGTACCGGCAAGGATCTTCTTCATGCCTGCTTCATCGGGATATCCTCTGAAAGGATTGGTATGGAAAAGACCGCCTTCATGATTCATTTTCACAAAGAATGGAATTGTTGTAAGCAGATTGTAAGGCTGGGTGGAATAGCCTGAAGTATGGGTGGTGAGTCTGCGCAGCGGCGGGTAATACTGTTCAGGCAGGTCTGTGATATAGGCGTTAATGGGCTGATCAAGATCCATTTTTCCTTCGGCGATCAGTTTAGCGGCCCAGGACGCGGTGAAAGGTTTGCAGATGGAGCCGACTGGATAGATCAGCTCTTCGTCTCTGATCTCTCTGTGCGGACCCCAGTGAATCACTTCTTTTTCACCGTTTTGAAGGATTCCGATTGTCAGTTCGACATGTTCTCTTTTGTTATAAAGTTCATTGATGAGTTTCTGTGTTCCGGCATTCAGTAACATTTTCAATTCCTCCGGTTCTTACCAAAATACTACCATGGAGAAATACGCGCGGCATTGACCTGAGCGGTTACAGAAAAAAAGCACCGCATGCCATGCTGCAGCGCTGAGAGTCTGAATCAGAGATCTTCAACCGCGATAAACGGGCTTTCATCAGAGATGATTGCTTCGCTTGGAACGGAGATGACAGCGATCTTTTCAGTCGGTTCACCGGGCGAAACGGCGATGAGACCGGAAAGATAAGGCTCTTTAGGTTCTTCTTCCAGAAGGTCTTTCTGATGCTGAAGTTCCTCATCGATGGCGACAAGATCCCCTACCGTCACTTCATCGGCGTCGAAGATATAGTTGCTTAAGGGTTCGGGAGAAGGACTGCCGGTGAGTTCGCCGATTTTGCGGTCGGATTCCTCGCGGCGCTTACGGACCTGATCACTTAAGCGCAGCTGTGCGGTTTCATAATCTTTTAACATGGATGTGTTTTCCATGTCATACATCGTATGCAGATCATTGAGGGTCAGTGTGCCGGTGGCGCAGCTGTCCTTTGATGAATTCTTTGTATATTCTTTGTACTCGCCGTCAAAGAAAGAATTGTTTTCGTTCAGGGATTTTCTGTTTTCGCTCATATCGGTATCTTCCTGCTGAATGCATTATAACATTGTTTTGATATTGAAGATATCGGCTGTTTCGCGCGTTTTGGGGCGTTCTGAGCGGTTATAGAGAAAAACGGACACCGCTTCGTTTCAATGTAAAAGCCGCCGGTATGGCGGCTGTATGGCTTCAGAAAAGCTATTTGACGGATTCTTTGAGTGTTTTGGATGCCCGGAATGCAGGAACCTTCGAAGCGGCGATTTCGATCTTTTCGCCGGTATGGGGATTGATGCCGCTGCGGCCTGCCCGTTCCCTGACTTCGAATTTGCCGAAGCCTGTGATTTCCACACTGTTTCCGTCTCTGAGCGTGTCGCTGATTGTATCGAATAAGAGATCAATGATCTCGGCAGCTTTCTTTTTGGTGATCTGGTGTTCTTCCGCGATGATTTCCGATAATACTTTCTTATTGATTGCTGTCATGTTTCACCTCCGGGCTTTTATTTTACTGACATTCACCGGTAATTCAATACTTGACTTTCCCGGATGCGCAAATCTTAACCGTGGCAGAAGAAAGACGCCTGAAGCGGCGTCCTGTAATGGTTATTCCTTTGTTTGGCCGTAATAAGCGTTGGGACCGTGCTTGCGCATGTAGTGTTTGTCAAGCACATAGGAAGCGATGGAGGCGTTTGGATTCAGTGCGAGTGTTTTGAGATCCATGTCGGCCACTGTTTCCAGAACGACGGCGTTATAGACGGCGTTGGCCGGGGATTTGCCCCAGGCAAACGGTCCGTGGTTTTTGACGATGATGCCCGGACGGGCCATCGGGTCATAGCCCATGGAATCAATCGTTTCAATGATCACCTTGCCGGTGTTTCTTTCGTATGCTTCCTCAACCTCTTCCTTTGTCAGCTCACGGGTGCACGGAATGTCGCCGTAGAAGTAATCGGCGTGCGTTGTGCCAAGAGCCGGAATCGCGATGCCGGCCTGGGCAAAGGCGACGGCGTTGATGGAATGGGTATGGACGATTCCTTTAATATCAGGATATCTGCGGTAGAGTTCCAGATGGGTATCGGTATCGCTCGAAGGCTTCCATTTTCCTTCTGCCTTTTCGCCTGTTTCAATATCAACAACAACCATGTCATCGGGACTCATGCCGTCATAATCGACGCCGCTGGGTTTGATGACCATGTATTTTCTGTCTTCACTGATGCCGGAGACATTGCCCCATGTGTAGATGACAACCCCTCTTCTCACCAGTTCAAGATTCGCTTCGCAGACTTCCTTTTTAAGTTCTTCAAGCATTCTGAGCCTCCCTGATCACATTGCGCAGGAATTCATTGGATTCACTGATCACCTTCATGTAATCCTGTCCCTGCTGATACCAGAATTCACCGGTGAACATGCGCACGCCCATGTCGAGCGCCGCTTTGATGCACGGAACATATTCCGTATGGCCGCCGGTGCCGTAGTTCATGTCCCGGTAGACGCCGGGCTTTGTTTCCTTGAGATGGACCGCGAATGTATGGCCTCTGCCTTTGAGCAGCTCTTCCGTCACATCCAGTCCATAAAGAACCGCGGCGTTTTTCAGATTGCCGATATCCGGATAGACGCCAAGCCATGGCGAGCCGACCAGATCGATATACTTCATAATCTTTTCAACCGTGTCCATAAACGGCGTTTCCATTGATTCAAAGGCGAGCACCACGCCTTTGGAAGCGGCGTAGTCAACGGATTTGATCAGGTTCTCCGTGAACCATTTCACCGTTTCTTCCGTGCTTTCTTCATAATAGACGTCATAGCCGGCCAGCTGGATGATGGGGATTGAGGCGTCCTGGCAGAAATCGACAGCCTTTTTCATGATTTCCATGGAGCGCGCACGGATGGCGGGATCGCTTGAGCCAAGCGGGTATTTGCGGTGGCCGGAAAGGCACATAGTGCGGATCGGCGTGCCGCTCTTTCTTGAAAGCGCGCCAAGACGGCTGATTTCATGGGGCGTCATGTCGAGCCTTGAGAGTCTTGCGTCGGTTTCATCGACACTGATTTCAAAGCGGTCAAAGCCGCATGCTTTGGTGATTTCAAACATTTCCTCAAAGCTTTTGCCTGAGGGAATGGCTTTTTCGTAAAGTGCCAGTGAAATATCCATCGGCTATTCCTCCTTCAATGCGTAAAGGGCGATTTCGTCAGTTTCACGGTTGGCCGCAAGCAGACGGTATTCGCCGTCCTTTTCAAAGAACATGCAGTTGGCGGGTCCGGCGCCCTGATCCAGGACGCTGACTTTGTAATCTCCCTCTGTATACTGAACAGCGATCAGTTCACGGTCTTCCTCACGGTTGCCGATAAAGGCGGTCCACTGTCCGTTCATCTTTCCGGAATGGATGGCATGGATGAAAGGCATTTTCTTTTCCCTTTCCCAGACCTTCACAAACCCTTCTTCATTCTTTTTATAGATGCTCAGGGTATTGCCATGGAACGGTGAAAGGACAAGAAGCTCCCTTTCGCCATCATTGTCAAAGTCAAGATACAGCACGTCGCTGCATGGCGTATCCAGCAGGCATTCCGCATTCCACTCACCCTCTTCATTTTCGGGCGGCGTGACTTTCCAGATGCCGTTTTCGGTGCCGACAACAGCGAAGGAGCTGCCATCGGCTTCCTCATGCACAGCAAAGCCGTGGTTTTTGGTCAGACCTGACACAAGCGGCGTTAACACCAGCTGGTTTTCCGCACTGAATTCTTCCAGATGTTCCGGCAGCTTTGCCACCCAGATCCGGCCCGGGCATGTCCAGTCATTTTTGAAAGCGTGGGCGGATTTGAGCGTGCATGCCGCAAGATACCGGACGCCGTTTCTTTTCACGATGCCGAAGCGGTGGACAAAAGGCAGATCGCAAAGCACATGGCACTCCCAGCCGTCTGTTCCTTTTGTGTAATAAACGATTTTCGCGTTTGCGGAATCGTTGGGTGAATAAAACTGATATGTGGCCATCAGCACCGGATGGTCATCGTCAAACTGCAGAACAGTCATGACGCCGCCGGGCTGCGTCCAGAGTGTGTCTTTCATTTCCCCGTCAAATGTAAAGGAATAGCACGGGTCTTTCTTTTCCGCCGCGATGATCAGATGATCCTCGCCGTCATAGCGGAATGTGCCGCAGGCATAGCATTTGTTAAGTGAACCGATGACTTTCTTTTCAGCTTGCATAGCCGCCTCCCTGGTTAATGATTTCATAGAGCCTGTTCATTTTCCTGCGCTTGATTTCATATTGTTCATGCAGGGAAAGATCAGGTGTATAAATGGTTTTCTTTTCGTTTGCTAGAGCTTTGTATGCTTCTTTTGAAGAAGCATAGATCCCCTGTGCGGCCATCGTGACCGCAAGGGCGCCGAGTGCCGTGGCTTCCGGGTTGTCGACGCATGCGGTTTCGCGGCCGAAGATATCGGCCATGAGCTGGTTCAGCGCTTTTGAAGCGGTCAGCCCGCCGCCGGCGTACACTCTTGTGATTTCAGTCACTTCGCCAAGATGTTCCAGGTGATTGGCAATCTCCATGAAGATGCTTTCCATGATGCTCTTGAAGATTTCCGACCGTCTTGTCGCGGTTGTGATGCCGCTGAATACCGCTCTTGCCAGCGGGTTCCAGTCAGGCGCCCCGCGGCCGGAGAAATACGGAATGACTAGCGGTGAGGAAATGAAGTTTTCTTTTTCGAGTTCCTTTTCCAGAAACGCGTAGTCTGTTTTTTCCATGCCGTAGAGTTCTCTTGCGCACCAGTCATACCCTGCGCCGCAGGAAAGAATATTGGCTTCCATGATGAACTGGTGTTCACTGGCGGCACGGTTGATGATGACGCCTGAAGGCATGATGTCAGGCATTTCATCGAGGACCGCGGCAAGAAACCCGCCGGTTCCCACGGTCAGGGAAACAGACCCTTTTTCAATGATGCCGTGACCGATCGCCGCGCACTGCTGGTCGCCGCCGCAGTGGATGACCGGGATTCCCGCTTCAATGCAGGAGACCCGGGCAAACGCTTCGGTGACGTATCCGGCTGTATGTCCCGGTTCGATCAGGCGGCAGAGCTTACTCTCTTCCACTTCGTAGAGGGCAAGGATTTCCGGATCCCACTTTGCCGTTCTGATGTCCATGAGGCCGGTTCTTGAGCCATAGGTGGTATCGCTCACAAATTCACCGGTCATGCAGTGAACGACGTATTCGGGAATGTTCAGGAATTTATAAGTGTCTTTATAGATTTCCGGCTGGTTTTTCCGGATCCATGTCATTTTTGAGCCGGAGAAAACCGTCGATACCTGGGCGCCTGTTCTTTCATACAGCATCGGGTTGCATTCTTCCAGCTTCCGGCAGATTTCCCGGTTGCGGGTATCCTGCCACATGATCGTCGCTGAAAGCGGATTGCCTTCATGATCGACAGGAATGATGCTGGAACGCTGGGATGTGATGCCGATGGCGTTGAAGGAACTGATTCCTGAGGTATCGGTGATTTCACGGATGATCGCGACTGTATTGTCGTAGAATTCACGGGGATTCTCCTCAATGAGGGTGTCGCCCATGAAGATAAGGTGGTTGTCTCTTCTGCTTAAAGCCAGCTGTGTTCCGTTTTCGTCGTAGAGGATACCGCGCATGCTGGTGGTGCCGATATCCAGGATCAGGATGCGCACCCCGCATCTCCCCTATTAAAGAACAGAGCGGAACGGAACGTTGGCCTCGTAATCGAAGCAGTCATCGAATCCGCGGTCATGATGATAGGCTCTTCTGTCCTTGTCCTGCGGATAGATGTAGCGGCCGCCGACTTCCCAGAAGAACGGGTGGAACTGATAGTCCAGGCGGTCTTTTCTCATGTCGTAGAGAACCTTGATTTCATTGACATCGGCCATGAAGTTTGTCCAGACATCGTAGTGGATGGGGATAACCACCTTGCAGCGGAGGGCTTCCGCCATTCTCAGGATATCGGTGGCTTCCATCTTGTCCTGGATGCCGACCGGGTTGAGGCCGAAGGAGCCGAAGGCGACATCAATGTCATAATCCTTGCCGTGTTTCGCGAAGTAAATGGAATAATGGGAGTCGCCGCTGTGGTAGATGTTGCCGCCGGGTGTCTTGACCAGGTAGTTGACGGCTTTTTCATCCATGTCAGTCGGGCACTTGCCGTAGAGTTCCTCGCGGTCGGGGCCCTGGGAATCGGTGGTGACGATGCAGGTTCTGTCAAAGGAATCCAGCGCAACGATTTCAAGATCCTTGATCTTAATGACGTCGCCGGGTTTGACAGTGATGCATCTGTCTGCGGGAACGCCCCAGTTCATCCATGTTTCAACGGACTTTGCCGGACCGATGAACGGAACCGGAATCTCATTGCCGTTTTCATCGGTTGTGGTCATGCCGCTCTGGATGACATGGGCGGCAAATTCAGCGGACATGTGGTCCTGATGGTAATGGGTCGCAAGAACCGCGTCCACGTGCTTGACCGCAAAGGGATCGATCACAAACGGAACAGCTCTTAAGTTCGGCTGCATCTTGCGCACGCCGGCCATGTTGGCCATCTGGTGTCCGACCTTGATCTTGCCGTCGCCATGCGTTCTCTTGCCGTTGCCTGCCCATAAGTCAATTGTGATGTTGGCGCCGCCGGGTGTCTTGAACCAGATGCCTGTGCATCCCAGCCACCACATGCCGACGCTGCCGGGTTTGATTTCGGTGTTTTCGATTTCTTCGTTCAGCCATGTTCCCCATTCCGGGAATGTGGCTTTGATCCAGCTTTCGCGGGTTGTTTCACTGACTTTGCTCATATGATTTTTTTCTCCAATCTTTCGCTATCATTCTAGCAAAAAGAACACGTTTTTATGAGTGTCTGCGGCAAAAAACAATAGAAAAGAAAAACTTCCCGCAAAGGAAGTTCTTCCGGTTTTATTCTTCTTCCGCCGCTTTTTTTAAAAGCGCGAGAATCTCCTGAAGCTGACTGTGTGTGAGTCCCTTGACGCCGGCCGCGTTTTTATGACCGCCGCCGCCATACAGGGAAGCGATGCTGTTGACAGCCGCCTTTTTGGATCGCAGGGAGCCATCATAAACAGTGCCTTCATCGATATAGCGCTCTGTGAACATCGCCCAGACCTTAAAATCTTTGACATGGCCGATTTCATCGATGTGGCCTCTTGCCTCACTGCCGCTGACGCCGTATTCCTGCTGTTCGTGTTCACTCATGATCAGCCAGGCGAAGCCGCAGGCTTCGATACTGACTTTCGAGCGGATCAGAGAAGTCAGACGGAACTCATTCATCGAAAGATCGAAGAGCTCACGGTTTAAAGAAGGAATATCAATCCCCTTCTCCGCCAGCCACGCCGCTTCTTTCAGAGTCTCCGAAGTGGTGTTGGTGGTGGAAAAGCGCAGGGTGTCGGTCAGCAGTCCTTTATAGAGAAATTCCGCGGTCCTGACAGAAACGTTCTTTCCGGCAAAGCGGAAATAGGCGCTCAGGATTTCGCATGTGGCCGCTGCTTTTGGATCGACCAGTACCACATCGCCATAGGGCTCGCTGATGGGATGATGGTCAACGCGCACAACTTTTTGTGCCTGCATGAATCTCTGATCATCGGTTCTGACTGCCGTCGCCGTGTCCAGGACAATGGCGGTGGAGCGGGCGATGATCTCTTCATCATATGCGTCACTGGCCGGCCATTCCCCCTGTGAGGATGTCATTGTCCCGCAGGCGTATACCTTTTTGTCAGGGTAATTCTCATTGAGCCAGCTCTTTAAACCAAACTGCGAGCCAAGGGCGTCGCAGTCTGGATTGATATGATGAAATAATATGATTGAGTCAGCTTCTTCAATGGCCCTGTTAAGGGCATTGAAATCAATCATAAGCCGAGCAGTCTGACTGTATCGCGGGCAATGACAAGCTCTTCGTTGGTCGGGATGACGTAGACTTCAATCTTTGAATCAGGCTTGGAGATCTTGCATTCCTTGCCATGGATTGTCTTGTTGAGATCGTAGTCGATGGAGATGCCCATGCCTTCTTCGAGCTTCTTCAGGACTCTTTCACGCATCTGGGCGTCATTTTCGCCAAGACCCGCAGTGAAGACGATCGCGTCAACATGTCCCAGCTGCATGTAGTAGCCGCCGATGACGTTGATGACTCTGTTTGTGTAAAGGTCAACTGTCAGGATTGCTCTTTCGTTGCCTTCATCAACAGCAGCCTGGATGTCTCTGGCGTCGGAGCTGATGCCGGAAACGCCCAGCATGCCGGAACGCTTGTTGAGGAATGTGTCCATTTCATCCGGTGTGCATTCCAGCTTCTTCATCATGTAGAAGACGACTGTCGGGTCGATGTCGCCGGAACGTGTGCCCATCATGATGCCGCCGAGCGGTGTCAGGCCCATGGATGTGTTGACGCACTTGCCGTCCTTGATCGCGGAAATGGAAGCACCGTTGCCCAGATGGCAGGTGATCATGTTCAGGGATTCAACCGGCTTGCCCATGATTTCGGCTGTTCTTCTGTTGACATACCAGTGGCTGGTGCCATGGGCGCCATAGCGGCGGATCTTGTACTGTGTATACCAGTCATAAGGTACCGGGAAGAGATAGGATTCAGGACCCATTGTCTGATGGAACGCTGTGTCAAAGACAAAGACGTGTCCGATTTCAGGCAGAGCTTCCTTGAATGCCTTGTAGCAGACAAGGTGCGCATAGTTGTGAAGCGGAGCCAGTTCGCACAGTTCATCAACCTTGGCAACAACATCGTCATCGACAACAGCGGAGCCGCTGAAGTAAGCGCCGCCCTGGACGATTCTGTGGCCGGCACCCTTGATTTCATCAAGGCTTTCAACGATGCCCAGGTCAGTCAGGCTCTTGAGGAGCAGATTGACGGCTGCCTTGTGATCCGGCAGCGGCAGATTGGTGACGTGCTTTTCACCGTTGTACTTGATTGTGAATGTGCCCATGTCCTGGCCGATACGCTCAGCCTGTCCGCTTGTCAGGACAGTTTCGCTGGGCATGTCGAACAGCTGGAACTTCAGTGATGATGAACCGGAATTGACCGCAATAACCTTACTCATGTTTACCTCCTTATTCAATTTCAGTTTCTATACATTGATCAAGCAGACGACTGATTTCCTCATTTGCCTGCTGTTTCATCCTTTCATACAGCCGCATCCGCTTTTTATAGCCGGAATAGCAGTGCAGCTTTTCCTCATAGGATTCCAGTTCCGCCTGGCACCTTTTGACGGTGTCATGGACGGCGGCCCGGGAGATCCCTTCCATTTCCGCGATTTCCTGCAGCGAATAATCTTCGCGGAAATAGTAATCGCAGATGGTTCTCTGCCTTTCAGTCAGGAGCGGCGCGTAGAAATCAAGCAGATTGTTGACTTCGATTTTATTCATTGCCCAGGCCTTCTGAAATGCTGTAGAGATATGTGTCCAGATCGAACGGACGCAGATCCTCCGGCTGTTCGCCCAGACCGATAAACAGCACCGGCACATGGAGCTTGTGCTTGATCGCCAGGACGATGCCGCCTTTGGCGGTTCCGTCCATTTTGGTCAGGATGATGCCGGACAGTGTTGTCGAATCGGCAAACACCTCCGCCTGGGACAGACCGTTCTGGCCTGTTGTCGCGTCCAGGACGAGCCAGACATTGTGCGGGGCGCCTTCGATTTCACGGGCCGAGACACGGTTCATCTTGGACAGCTCGTTCATCAGGTTGACCTTGTTCTGCAAGCGCCCTGCCGTATCGCATAAGAGAATGTCGATATTGTTCTCTTTGGCATAGCGGCAGCCGTCGACGATCGCGGCGCTGGGATCGCCGTTCTCCCTGCCCTTGATGCAGTGGACGCCCAGTCTTTCACCCCATTTGGCCAGCTGGTCAATGGCGCCGGCGCGGAATGTGTCGGCTGCGACAAAGGCGACGCTCTTTCCCTGCTGCATATACATTCTTGCCAGTTTGGCGGCGGTTGTGGTCTTGCCGGAACCGTTGACGCCTTCCAGCAGGATCACGGTTGTGCCGTTTTCATTGTAGGTGATCGGTGTATCCTCATATTCGTTATACACCTCCTGCATGATTTCGATCAGGAAATTCATCGCCCAGTGGAAAGTCAGACCCGGGAAATCCGTGCATTTTTCACGCAGGCGGTCGCAGATCAGGTCGGCTGTCTCAATGCCGACATCGCTTTCCAGCAGGATGATGGTCAGCTGTTCAAGGAATTCGTCATCGACGCCCTTGAATTCATAGCGCATCTCGCTCAGCTGGTCGCCGAAGGTCTGTCTTGCTTTTTTGAAACCGGAAAGATAAACGGCTTTTTCTTCTTCCTCTTTTTTGAAGAATCTGTCTTTCAATTTGCTCAGAAAACTCATGATACGGCCTCCAGTACTGCCGGCTCGGCCATGTCGATGGCTTCGCGCAGCTCAACTTTGAGCATCTGGCTGACGCCCTGATGCTGCATGGTGACACCGAAGAGCACGTCGGTATTCTCCATTGTGCCCGGCCGGTGGGTGACGACGATAAACTGTGTGCGGTCCGTGTAATTGTGCAGATACTGGGCAAAGCGCTCGACGTTGCCCGGATCCAGCGCGGCCTCAACCTCGTCAAGAATGACGAGCGGAACCGGTTTGACCTTTAAGATCGCAAACAGGACGCACAGTGCGATCAGGCTCTTTTCACCGCCTGAGAAAAGCTTGTTGTTGGTGACGGCCTTGCCCGGAGGCTGGGCGTCAATATCAATGCCGGTGTTGAGAAGATCGGAAGGATCCTCGAGAATCAGCTTTGCCTTGCCGCCGCCGTAAAGAGCGCGAAAGATGTCGTTGAACTCGACGTTGATCTTGTCGAACATCTCGCGGAACTGCTTTTTCATGACAGTGTCCATTTCATCAATGGCCGCAAGAATCTTGTCACGGGCAGCCTTGAGTTCCTCAATGCCGGCCTTCATGGTTTCATAGCGTTCATTGACTTCGGTGTATTCTTCCGGCGCGTTCATGTTGACATTGCCGAGGCGTTCGATGTCGGCTCTTAAAGCGGCGACTTCCTCCTTGGCGTTTTCAACCTGCTCGCCGGTGACCTTTGTTTTCGCGAATTCATAGGTCAGCTGGTATTCGCTTGTCAGCCTCTGCAGGCTGGTTTCCATTCTTGTTTCAAGACGCGACTGGTCAATTTTGATCGCGCTGGCCGCGGCGTTGGCTGTATCGAGGTCTTTTCTGACCTGTTTGAGCTGGGCTTCCTTGCGGTCGCAGTCCTGGTTCTGGGCCGCTCTCTGATCGCGCTTGGAGCGGATTTCGGAAGTGATCTCATCACGTCTGGAATAGGCTTTGTTCAGTTTGATGACAAGCTCGTCGGCATGGACGTCGGCCATGTCCTCTTCCTCGTTATTCTTCAGCAGTGAATAGTCATTGCGCAGCTTTTCGTATTTCGCCTTTTTCGCGTCGACGACCTGTTCAAGGGAAGCGGTCTGGACACGGATCTCGCTTCTGCGTCTTGAGATCATTTCACTGTCGGCTTTTGCCGAGTCGTGGGCTTTTCTGGCCAGTTCCGCCCTTGCCCGCTGGGAATCGATTTCGCCGCTGATGCGGGAAGCTTCCTTCCTCATTGTGACAATGTTGGCGTCATTGCGGGTTTTGCCGCCGGTCATTGAACCGCCTCGGTGGATGACTTCGCCGCCGAGGGTGACGATCTTGTACTGACGTCTGGTTCTGGCGCTGAGCTCATTGCCGGTTTCCATTGAATCAACGACAAGCACATTGCCTAAAAGTCCGGCCACGACCGGATCGAAGACCGGGTCATTGGTGACGAACTGATTGGCGGTGCCAAGATAGCCTTTTGTGTTCTGGCAGATAATCAGGGCGTCTTTCTGCACATACCTCGGCTGAATGACTGTCAGCGGCAGGAATGTTGCCCTGCCTGAATGGTTGCGGTTGAGGAAGCGGATCGCGTCTCTTGCGCACTGTTCATCGGCAGTCACGATATGGTTCATCGATCCGCCAAGAGCGGTGCTGACGGCCTCTTCATAGCCGTTTGCGGCCTCAAGCACCTGGCCGACAACGCCGAGGATGCCCCGCAGCGCCATTCTGCTTTCGATGATGGAGCGCACACCCTGCTGGTTGTTGAAGGGTGACGCGATCAGCTGGTCAAGAACGTTTTTTCTGTTTTCCAGCTGGCGCAGAAGATTGCTTTCGCGTTCATAGGCGGCCATACTGTCGGCGATTCTCTGGGCGCAGTTGCTGAGCTGCTCGGTGAGCAGCGCCATTTCATTGTTGAGCCCGTTAAGTCTTTCCTGACGGTCGTCATACTCAAACTTCGCGGTTTCGAGCAGTCCGCGCAGCTCTCTGGCTCTGGCTTCCGCGTCGCCGGTCTGCACGATATACTTTCTTCTTTCATCCAGCTCTGTCTTGCGGGCTTCAAGAGCTGAAACCTCGTTATAATTCGCCATCAGCTCATCCTGAAGGGCGTTGATTTCATTGTCCAGATCACGCACAGATTTTCTTCCCTCGGCGATCCGCAGTTCGCTGACCTGGATGGAGGTGGAATACATCTGCGCCTTGGCCTCAATGTCAAAGAGTGTCTTTTTTGCGGTTTCGATTTCCTGCGACATCTGGTCGATGTCCTGGACCAGGACGTTGATTTCGATTTCCTCAAGACGCTTCTTCTTTTCTCTGTAGATCTCAGCCTTGCGGGCCTGGCGCTTCAGAGGAGAAACCTGTTTTTCAAGCTCAAGGAGCACATCGGTGGAGCGCTCAAGGTTGTCGGTTGTCCGCTGCAGCTTTGAGATCGATTCCATTTTCCTCTTCTTGTATTTGGCGACTCCGGCTGCCTCTTCAAAGATGCCCCTTCTTTCATAGGGCTTGGCTTCGGCGAAAGTCAGGACGTTGCCCTGCGAAATGATCGAGAGCGAATCCCGGCCAAGACCGGTGTCAAGAAAAAGATCGACGACGTCCTTTAAGCGGACATTGCGGCGGTTGATGAGATATTCCGCGTCGCCGGAATCACGGTAAAGACGGCGGGTGACTTCCAGTTCCTCGCGTTCATCGTTGAGAATCTTGGAGGAATTATCAAAAACCAGGGTGACTTCCGCCATGTTGACGCGGCGGCGGTCGGCGCTGCCGGCGAAGATGACGTCATTCATCTTGTCCCCGCGCATCTGTCTGGCGCTCTGCTCACCCAGTACCCATCTGACCGCGTCGGTGATATTCGACTTGCCGCAGCCGTTGGGACCGACGATCCCGGTCAGCGGATGGTCAAATGAAATAATCGTTTTATCGGCAAAGGATTTGAATCCCTGCATTTCAATTCGTTTCAGAAACATGAAAACTCCCTGGGCATAACCCGCACTATTATACCAAAATAAGCTCCTGTATTAAAGAAAAAGCGGCGCCTGTGCTATGCACGCATACAGAAAAAGAGCCGCTCAGGTAAGCAGCTCTTGAAAGAATCATCAATACAGTCTTATTTCTTTTCGAGAAGTTCAACGATCTTTTCGAGGGCGACCAGCTCATCGCTCTTTGCCGGAGCGGGTGCCGGTTCGGCAGGCTTTTCATTCATTGCCTTGATCTTGTTAACGGACTTGACAAGAATGAAGAGAACCAGAGCCATCAGGATGAAGTTGATGACTGCGGAAATGAAGGCGCCGATGCCGAGGTCGACGGAACCCATATGGATGACGACTTCACTGAAGTCAGTCTGGAATGCCAGGCCGATGATCGGGTTGATGATGTTTTCGATGAGGGCTGTGATGATTGCTGAGAAGGCACCGCCGATGATGACACCGACAGCCATGTCCATGACGTTTCCCTTAAGGGCGAATTCTTTGAATTCTTTCATGAAATTCTTCATAAGCTTCTTCTGTTATCTCCTTATATTCATCAGGTTTTCCGTCAATGAGCACCGCGCTCGCCATGCAGTAAGGGTTGTCGCTGACATACGGGTGAGGCTCTTTGATTTCAACCTTGCCACTATTATATGCCAGTTTGAATATATATCCATGAAAATCTGCGATTGTGTTTTCATTGCGGCTTTTCAGGAAACCGTCCTTGATATACATTAAGGTTCTCCGGCCATAGACAAGCCTTGCCGTATAAGGCGCAAACCCATACCTTTTTTCAAAGGCCTCAAGCGTGCTTCTGATCTGCTCATTGTTCATTTCCGAACTGAAGATCACACCCGAAACACCTTTCTGCTTCAGAGCGTAAGCGGCGGCGTAGGAATTGGCGATATTGAGCGTCATACCGGCCAGGCAGTCTTCATTGTCCATGCCGAAATCGCCGGCCTGTGAAAGAATCATGTGCTTTTGACGGACCGCTTCATTCTGAAGAGGCTGCACCGGATCAGCAGCGTATGTCAGTGTATATTCACTCTCATTCCAGCCTTCCGGATCCTTTTCATTTGTGATCAGAAGAACCTGCTCATTCCAGCCTGTTCTCTTTTCCAGCTCACAGTGATACGGCTTTGCTTCTGTGCGTAAAGGATGAAGAACGGATCTTAATTCATTGAGCTTTTCAAGCGCCTGTCTTCTGGTTTCATTCATCACGGATACAGGCATGAAGATATCCCCTGCTTCCCCTTCAACTGTGACCGCCTCATAAGGCAGACCGCCGGTTTTGCTTAAAGAGGAAATGATCTTTTCAGCTGACAAAGGCGCGCTTCTGGCTGGTTCAACGATAAAGTCACTGGAAGCGCTGACGGTATTGTCACGCTCATCTCTGACTGTGACCGTGAACGGTTTGCCGGCGTAAGCTTCATAATGCATGGAAACCGGCGACGTTCTTTCCTGAGCGATCTCTGAATCAATAAAATCGATCAGTTTCTTATCGGAAGTCTTATGCAGCTTCTGTCCCTTTTTCGGAACCGGCTTTGACTTGCATTCAAGCCAGACCGTATCCCCCGCGGAAGCTGATGAAACCAGACGGCCGTCCTTTTCAATCTTGACCGCGGTCAGACCTGTGTCTGTTGGTTCGTTGAGGATCCTGAGTCCGTCGTTCTGATTCAGTGTGTCGGTGAGCTTCACCAGAACCCTGCCCTTTTCATAGCGGACCACGGTGCCGATGGTGATGCCCATGTGGTTGGGCCGGTACCAGCTCATCCTCTCTTCAGTGCCGTCATGGAAAAGATGGCCGTGCGAGAAGCCGCGGTTGAACATTAACAGCAGTTCCTTCTGCCGTTTGAAAGAAACTTTATAATCCCTTCCTTCCGCAAAGGCGTCGATCGCATCCCGGAAAGTTTTTATGACAAGATAAACATATTC
Source organism: uncultured Erysipelotrichaceae bacterium (assembly GCA_902775735.1). GTDB lineage: Bacteria > Bacillota_I > Bacilli_A > Erysipelotrichales > Erysipelotrichaceae > Bulleidia. The sequence goes on along the minus strand of CACYNH010000024.1, from coordinate 24,585 downwards.
CGGCCGTTTCATGCGGCCTTCCACCTTGAGGCTGCTGACCCCCGCCTTCATCAGTTCTGGCAGGCGGTCGATGACGTTGAGGTCCTTGGGGGAAAGAAGATATTCCCCTTCCTCAAACGGCGTTCCGTCTTCATGGAAGTATTTCAGACGGCAGCACTGGGCGCACATGCCGCGGTTGGCGGATCTGTTTTTCAGGGAAGCGCTCATCAGGCACTGACCGGAATAGGAAATGCAGATGGCGCCATAGGCGAACACTTCAATTTCCATGCCTGTTTTCACCGCTTCCTCAATCAGTTCAATTGGCGTTTCCCTGGCCATGACGACCCGGGCGGCCCCCTGGCTCTGCATGAATTTCACGCCGGCAAGGTTATGGATGTGCATCTGGGTGGAACAGTGAACGTCAAAGTCCGGATAGCAGGTGCGCACATAATCAAACAGACCGAAGTCCTGGATCAGCAGTGCGTCGACATCGGCGTGATAAAGGAAATCGACATCCTTAACGGCGTTTTCGATCTCCGTCTCATACAGCATTGTATTCATCGTGACGTAGACTTTCACATTGCGTGTATGGCAGTAACGGACCGCTGCCTGCAGCTGTTCACGGTCAAAATTGCCGGCGAAAGCGCGGGCGGAGAAATTGGTCATGCCAAGATAAACAGCGTCGCAGCCGGCGGCCACTGCCGCTTTGAGGGAATCCATACTGCCGGCCGGCGCCAGCAATTCAGGTTTGCGCATTCAGTACCTCCGGAATGATCCTGTATTTTTCATACAGATCATTGAGCCGCATCGCCGCGTTTGCCGGGGAAGTCGAAGGCAGCGGATAATGCGGCAGATCGCATTTCACGTATTTCTTATAAAGCTTTGACGCGGTCCCGCCGGTGGTGAAAACCGCCCTGATCTTTGTTTTATTTCTGAGCGAATCAATGTCATTGACAGTGACATCTGTAATCGCCGCGTCGCTGGATCCTTTGATCCGGCAGGAATTAATCACATCCCATAAGGCGATATGATGTTTATGGCAGAACTGTGTTCTGTCTTCAATCTCTTCCTCAAACAGGATTTCCATCAAAGGCCAGAAGCGGTTCTGCTTATTGGCGTAATAGAAGCTCTGCTGTCTTGAAACCACCGAAGGAAAGGAACCCAGGATCAGGATTTCAGAATCCTCATCATAAAGCGGCTCAAAGGGATGGACAAGCAGCTCACTGATCATGGGTAAACTCCCTGGCAAGACCGCCTTCAGCTGTTTCCTTTAATTCAATCGGTATCTGCATGCCGGTCTGTTTCATGGTTTCCACGACCATGTCAAAGGAGACAAGATGCTTTCTGACATTGCTCATATAGCGGGAAAGCGTCGCCGCGTCAAAGGCGCGCAGGACTCCCATCGCGTTTCTTTCGATGCATGGAATCATGACATAGCCCATGACCGGATCGCACGTTAAGCCAAGGTTGTGTTCCATCGCGATTTCGGCCGCATATTCAATCTGGTCAATTGTCTGTCCCATCAGGAAAGCGGCGCTGGCCGCGGCCATGGAAACCGCCGTGCCGACTTCCGCCTGACAGCCGCCCACAGCGCCCGATATTGTCGCGTTCTGCTTGATCAGGTTGCCGAACACGCCGCCCACCGCAAGCGCGTCGCAAAGCCTTGAGCGGTCCATGTTTCTGTCCTTGGCGCAATAGTAAACCAGAGCAGTCATAACGCCGCATGCGCCGAGTGTCGGCGCGGTGACGCAGCTGCCGCCGGCCGCGTTCTCTTCTCCTGCCGCAAAGGCGTAGGCCATTAAGCGAAGGTCATTGTTTTCAAGAAGAGACTCGGTGGATTGGGTGTAAAGCTGTTTTGCCGTGCGGCTCATATGGAGCCTGCCGGGCAGTCTGCCTTCGGTTGAAATACCCCGGTCAACACAGGCGGTCATCGCTTCGATGATGGAGTTGAGATATTCCTTCAGGTCCGGCTCATGGCGGTAAACATATTCAGTCAGTGAAATGCCTTCCTTTTCCAGTAAAGCGCGGATCTCACGGTAGCTTTTTTCGTGATAGACTTCATCATTCCAGTTGAGCGGATACTCCTTGATCTGCAGTGAACCGCCGCCGATGGAAAAGACTGTCCATTTCTGTTTCAGCTCATGAGTTTCATCATAGGCTCTCAAATAGAAGCCGTTGGGAAAGCTTTCTTCCCAGTCCAGAGAGAAGATCACCTTTGTCTTACCGGGCAGTGATTCCTGAATGATTCTGTCCGTATAATGTCCCTTTCCGGTTAAAGAAAGAGAGCCGAAGAGTTCCGCCTCATAGTAAGGAAATTCCCCATAGACGGACGTAAAAAGCCGGCATGCCCTTTCGGGTGCCAGTGTATGGGAACTGCTCGGTCCCCTTCCTGTTTTATAGAGTTCTCTGATTGCCTGCATATCATTTTCCGTTCTTCAGAATAAACTGCTCAAAGCCGTCTTTGGCAAGGATCTTTCCAGACTTGATTCCCTGGTCAAGCTCTGCCAGCTGCACCAGAAGATTCAGTAGTGATTTCGCGCTGCGCCCGGAAGTGTTCTGCAGTCCCATTTTGACGGCGTAAGGTTTCTGCCTTGTGCGGGCGGCGATCATATCCTGGTTCATGCCTGATTCATAGAGCTTTTTCATGCAGTATAGCGAGCGCAGCCTGCTTGCCAGCATGGTCATCATCGAGGCGTGGTCGATATTCGCCTTCAGCATTTCATCCATCGCCCGGATTGTTCCCGCCATGTCGCCCTGGATGAAGAGATTGCTCATGGCAAAGACATTGACTTCCGGATTCAGCGAAACCAGGGAGCGGATGTCTTCAAGGTCGTATTTCTTTTCGCCATAGAGGACAAGCTTTTCGATCGCCCTGTGCAGCAGCAGCGTGTCACAGTCAGCTCTTGCCAGAAGCTCTCTTTTGGCGGAGGCGGTTAACTGCAGCCCGTTTTTCCTCAGTTCATCATCGGCATAGATGCCGAATTCACGGTCGTACATCTTCTTGTAATTGGTGATGACGGCACCATGCTTTTCAAGCAGCTTGTATTCCTTCTTCCTGCTGTCGGCATCAAAGCCATGGCAGTAAAAGATCAAAGCGGTATCGGGATTTGGCTGCTTCAGATACTGTTCCAGCATCGAAAGCCGTTTTTCTTTATCCGCCTCTTCCTTCTCCTCTTTTTTCTTGGAAGCCCGGCCGCTGCTTTTAAAGCCGGCGTTCAGGAAATACGGTTCCCTGATGATCACGGCCTTGCGGTCGCTGCCTTCAAACAAGGAGAATGTGTCGCATTCCATAATTGCGCTTTCAAAGCGGAAGGTTTTGGGATCCGACGCGTCAAAAACAACCGTGTGCTCTTTGTCTGCGCCGGTGTCTCTGATGATGCGCTTCAATGCTTCTTCCTGCCGGTAAAGGTCTTTTCCGCTTAATAGATAAATACTCATGGACGTATTATATCACCCTTGCCATGGCGATGACAGCACATCCACGATTCCGTCGGAAGTGATCAGAACTGAGAGCGGACCGATCATGACAATACTGATGTCGCCATGATCCTTAGTATCCAGATACGGGATATGGCGCTTTAAAAGCCGCTGGACAGTCTCATCGGAAGGATGATGGTAAATCTGCCAGGCCCCGGCTGAGACAATTCCCAGTTCCGGCTTAAGCATATCGAGAAACAGATCGCAGCTGCCGGTTTTCGAGCCATGATGCGAAAGCTTGAGCACATCGCAGGTAAGATTTCCGTATTTGCGGACAATGGTTTCTTCTGTGATCTGATCGGCGTCGCCGGGCATCACAAACTTAAGGCCGTTCATTTCAAAGACAAGCACAATCGAATTCCGGTTTTCATCTTCGGTATCCAGACTGTTGAGATCATAAAACACCAGCGATCCGCTGAGCGTGGTTCCCTCATGTTCCGTAATAACCCTTCGGGCTTTGTATTCTTCCGAGATCACATCCATATTGCCGCTGTGATCGGAATCCATATGGGTGATGAACATTGTATCGAGCTTCCGGATTCCCTTTCCCTCCAGCATTGCCTTAAGCACTTTGTACTGTGATGGCTTGCCTGTATCGATCAGCACATTGTTCAGATTGAACGGTTCGCGGATCAGGATTGAGTCCCCCTGGCCGACATTGATGAATGTCACTTCCGCAAACGGATGGAAAAGACCAGTCAGCAGAAAGGAAAAATACAGTCCAGTGATAATCTTCGCCGCGTATTCATTCCGGTAAAAAGACAATGCCAGAATCACAAAAAAAGGCAGTCCCAGCCCGATCGGAGAACCTGGAATACAGATCTTCTCACTGACCAGCGTCAGTTCTGAAATGATGGCGATCAGCGGTCCGCAGGCAAGAAAAGGAAAGAAAATGACAAGCAGTCCATACAGCCATAAAAAGCCGTTGATCCGCAGATAAAAAGGAAAGAAAAGAGACTGCAGCGGACTGAATTTCTGATACAGAACCCCCTGCACCATTGCCAGTCCTGTCCATCGGATGAAGAATGAATCATTCTTTTCCGCAAGAGAACTGACCATAAACACAGCAGGAATCAGAAAAGCGGCGGATAAGACTTCTTCATGGAAGAGAAGGATCATCGCGATCATCCAGATGCCGGATGTTTCCTGTTTTTCCAGTTTCAAAAAGGATAATGCACGGCGGATCAGAGAAGAGACCAGCACAAGACGGGGGCCGTAGAAGAGAATCAGAAAACAGCAGAAGGAAATACAGATGATCTTCCGGTGTCTGTCTTTGACAAAGCGTTTTAACAGTTCCTCAAGAAGAAAGAGAACGGCGGCGAAGGAAAAGCCGCTCTGCATCAGGGAACCGCTTAACAGCTCATCATTGGAAATACCGAACACCGTGCGGTAAAGAAATGCTTTTAAAAGAGGATCCTCAAAAGATTCAGTTTTCTCCTGCAGGAAACGCCGCATCGTGCTGCGGAAGCCGCTGACAGTGACTTCATCAGTGACATATTGTTTATAGATTCCCCGGCGGGAAAGATACTTCGAAAAGTCAAAACGGAAAAACCCTCTGGAGGATTCAATGTCCTCAAGAGACCCGTCAAGGCTGATTTCCGTGTCATACAGCATCGGTCCGTCGCAGTAGAAAAGCATTTGTTTTCTGCCGCTTTGAAGAATGCACCAGGATTCATGGACCTCAGTGACACGGGCCGTTTCCGGAATCCTGCCGCCTGTTACATGAAGCGGAATCAGTGAACACGCACACAGAAGAAGCAGGACCAGTGATGACCAGTATGAAACGCGCATCGCATAGAGAATGCAGGCGCAGACGATGTAAGGCAGTACAAACCTTTCCGGGATGATGAGTCTGACAAACAGCATCAGCGCCGCAAGAAGGATATTGGAGCGGAATTCTTTCATAGCGAGATCTGATCTTTAATCTTTTCAAATGTCGCCTGTCCGATTCCTTTGACCCGCATCAGGTCTTCCAGATTCTGAAACAGTCCGTTTTCTTCACGCCATTCGATGATGCGCTTCGCGGTGGCGGGACCGATTCCTTTGAGTGTGCACAGCTGTTCTTCATCAGCGGTGTTGATGGAGATTCTTTCCGCTTCGTCTTCTTCCTTCTTCTCCGGAATCACAATCATGTCATGATCCTTCAGTACAGAATCCGGATTGAATGTGCTTAAATCCGCTTCCGTGCTTACGCCGGAAAGATCGAGAACATCCTGAACGGAGGAATACAGCGGAATTTCATACTCCCCTTCCTTTTCAACCGCGCCTATGACTGTGACACGGATGGTTTCCTTGTTCAGTGAAGAGAAATCAACCGGCTTCATGCGGATGGAGAAAGCGCAGGCAGCCAGAATTAAAACCACAAGGATCCGTTTCATATAAACGCACCTCCTGCCTTGTATATATGCGTTTTCTTCGCAGATTCCACAAAAAAAGAACTGAATCGGATCCAGTTCTTTCAGTGTCAGTTGATTTCGATGATGATGACTTCGTACGGGTTTGCGACTTCAACAGTGCGGGTGTCACCGACGCGGGCGTCCATGATCGCTTTGGCAAGCGGTGTTTCGTTGGAGAGTTTGCCGTTGAGCGGGTCTGCTTCGGTGGAACCGACGATTGTATATGTGCCTTCTTCCTGGGTATCAAGGAATTCAAGCTTGACGGTGGAGCCGATGGATACGATCTTCTTGGCACCCTTCTTCATGTCAATCAGTTCATAGTGATTGAGCATGGATTCCAGTTCGGCGATTCTGGATTCGACCTGTGCCTGCTTGTCTCTGGCCGCGTCCCAGTCCGCGTTTTCGGAAAGGTCGCCGAGGGAACGTGCTTCCGCCAGTTCGCTCTTGACTTCCTCACGGACTACATGGACCAGGTTCTGGTATTCATCTTTGAGTTTCTGAAGACCTTCTTCAGTGACATAAATCTTGTTTTCTGCCATATTGTTACCTCCGGTAAGCGTTTTGTATTATAGCATTCAGTGATTGATGATGCTACTGATTTTTGTGGTAAGCAGGTCGATCGCGACCTTGTTCTCGCCGCCTTCGGGAATAATGATATCCGCGTATCTTTTGGAAGGCTCGATAAAGGAGTTATGCATGACCCTGACGGTGTTGACATACTGGCTGATGACGCCGTCGAGATCTCTTCCTCTTTCCTTGACATCGCGCAGCAGTCTTCTGATGAAGCGGACATCGGCGTCGGTGTCGACGAAGATCTTCATGTCAAGAAGCGATCTGATCTGCTCATCCTCCAGAACAAAGAGGCCTTCAAGAATCAGCACGTCGCAGGGGAAACATGTTTCGGTGACGTCGCTTCTTGTGTGATGGACAAAGTCATAGGTCGGCTTTTCGATTTTATTGCCGCTGACCAGTTCATGGATGTGCTCGATGAGCAGATCGTTGTCGAAGGCAAACGGATGGTCATAGTTTGTCTTGATCCTTTCCTCCATCGGCTTGTCGGACTGGTCTTTATAATAGTCGTCCTGGCGGATGATCAGGACGGATTTGACGTCCGAGAAATGGTCCTTGAGCTTTCTTGAAATCGAAGTTTTGCCGGAAGCGGAGCCGCCCGCGATCCCGATGATGATGGGTTTAGTCATGATTGTCCCTTTCCTCCCTTGCCTCAAGCAGGGTTCCGTGTGAGTCATACAGCAATGTTATTTCAAAGGGTTCCGCAGATCTTTCCATAAGTTTTTTCATGAAGATCCTGTCCCCTTCCCACAGTTCAAGATCCATAAGATCTTTTTCCTCAATCCACTTCAGAGTCCCTTCATCTGTTTCATGAAGTGTTCCGGTGAAGGTGCTGCAGACATAGATGTAAATGTCTTCCGGATTATTGTCCTGATAGATGAAATGGACAAGTCCTTTATAATCCAGACTTCCACAGGTCAGACCGGTTTCCTCGAAGGTTTCCCTGATTGCGCATTCCTCAATGCTTTCGCCGGGTTCCTTCTTGCCGCCGACGGCGATCCATTTATTGGCGTTGATGTCGTTTTTCTTTTTGTTCCTCAGCAGCATCAACCACTTTGTGCCGTCGATGAGATAGATCTGGGTGCTTAATAACATGTCAGATACTTGGCCACATTGGCGTAGTGCTCATTTTCGTTTTCGGCGAAGTACACCGTGCCGTCGCCGCAGACGTCCGCCATGAAGAAGAAGTATTCTGTTTCAGGGGCGTGCAGGACGGAATCCAGAGCGTCGATGCCCGGGTTTTCGATCGGACCCGGAGTCAGGCCGGGATACATGTATGTGTTGTAAGGATCGTCGAAATCGGTGTTGACCTCGCAGGCTGTCCAGTTGTCGACATTCTTGTCATAGTCAATCGCGTAGCAAACGGTAACGCTGGACTGCAGCGGATAATCCCATGCCAGACGGTTGATGAAGACGGAGGAGACAAGCTCCTGTGTTTCCTTGTTGGTGCCGGCTTCGTACTGGACGATTGAGGCGAGTGTATAAATCTCATGAATGGACATGCCTTCGGCGTTGTTGGCGATGTCATCCTTATATTTGTTGTAGATGTTCAGGGTTTCATCAAGGATGGTCGTTGTGGCTTCCTCGGCGGTGCAGTCGCGCTTGACTTCATAGGTATCCGGTGTCAGATAGCCTTCCAGATAAATGCGGACGCCGTCACTGAAGATTTCCTCAGTCAGGAAAGGATAATCCGGCATGATGGAGCGGATCCAGTCCTTGTTGTTCCATAAAGCGATCAGGTCCGCCGCTTCCAGATCAGTTGCGTTAGCGATGCTCTGGGCAACATGCTTGGCCCAGTCGCCTTCGACGATTGTGAAGCGGACATTGTCCTGGATGACCGCCAGAGGATCATTGAGATATGTGAAGATGGTCTTGACGTCCCAGCTCTTGTCAAGATTGAAGTCGCCGGCGACGATATTGGAAAGACCGTTGGCGCGCACATAGTAGTAAGCCATTTTCGCGTTGCGGATGATTCCGGCTTCCGCCAGGTTTTCGGTGACGTCCTGAACGGTGTCGCCCTGGTTGACTGTAAAGACCACTGCCTCCCCGTTTGTCTGCACGGCTTTCTGGGCGTTTTTGTAATACCAGAAGGCGCCGCCCAGAACTGCGCAAAGGATCAGGATCAGAGCCAGAACAATCCATACAAAAACAGGGACTCTTCTGCGTTTCTTGTCTTCCTCGTAGTAGTATTCAAGCTCGTCGGTTCTGTCGTTTTCCATCTTTTTATCCTCCGGCTGCGGGTATTGAATCTTTCTCGATTCATCCTCGACGGCCTTGAGTTCATCGGTCAGCGTCTGCATCGCTTCATCGATCGACTCATATTCGGCCCGTCTGCTGTCGTATTTCCGGTCTGTATCGCGGATGGCTTCCGCGGCTTTCTCCATGGAGCTGACCTTTTCACGCCTCATCGGCATCTTCCTCATCCATGAACGCGCTCAGGACTTCCTGGCACATTTTAAAGTCATCGGGATCGGTGACTTCCTCCATTCCGCCCTCATCGTTGTAAAGGAAGGCATAGACATTTTCTTCAGGATCCTTCGGATCGGAGATGAGCACAAACTTTTTTGTCCCGTCCGGGCTGTCGAATGTCAGAAGAATGTCAACTTCTGTTTCCTGGCCGTCTTCATTGACGACGATCATGTGTTTTGAATCAAGCATGGTTATTCCTCTCAAACAAAAGGCACTGAAAAAGCGCCTTTTTTACTGCTGGTGTGAATCCAGATAGCGCTGCAGGATCGCGACCGCCGCCATCTGGTCAATCTTTTTCTTTCTTTTTTTGCGGGAAAGATCGGCTTCCAGAAGAATGCTTTCGGATTCGGCTGTAGTGAAGCGCTCATCCTGGAGCACCACCTTCACGCCGCTTTCCTGCTCAAGCACTTCGCCGAACTCACGGCATAACTGCGCCTTAGGTCCTTCATCGTCATTGAGCATAAGCGGATAACCGATCACAATCAGGTCCGGCTTCTTCTTTTCAACGATTTCAAGTACCCGGTCCATCGCCGTGTTGTAATCCTCGGGTTTGAAACGGATCGTTTCAACTGTACTCGCAATAAAACCGGTGTCACTTTCACTGACACCGCAGGTCACGCTGCCGAGATCGAGTCCCAGGTAACGCGTCATTTATTTCTGACCTTCCAGATAGAATCTTACCAGTTCTTCGATGATCTCGTGGCGCTCCACTGACTGGATAATGCTGCGGGCATTGTTATGGCTGGAAATATACGCCGGGTCATTGGAGATCAGGTAGCCGGCCAGCTGGTTGATGGCGTTGTAGCCTCTTTCATTCAGAGCCGTTTCAACATGCCTGAGTACCTCACGTATATTTTCACGACGGATTTCCTCTGCGTTGAAGCTGACAGTTTCACCGATATCATAATTTCTGTCGTTCATAATAGTCCCTCCGTTCTGATTATCATTCTAAGATAAAAAGCGTTCAAAGTACACAAACGGGAGAAGAATTTTACTCATTTTTCACAATCTGTTCAGTTATGAACAAAGGAAAAGAACCACAGGCATTGCCCATGGTTCATGTCATTGTGTATTAAGCCGCTGTTACCTTTTCCCTGACTGCCGCAAGAGCTTCATCGATCTTCGATGTGTCCTTGCCGCCGGCCTGGGCCATGTCAGGACGTCCGCCGCCGTTGCCTCCGGCCAGCTGTGCCGCAGCCTTGACGACATCGCCTGCTTTAAGTCCTTTGGCGATCGCCGCCTTGGAGGAAGCGCAGACGAATGTGACTTTGCCATTTGTCTCATTGGAGATGAAGACAAAGCCGTCCTGCATGCGGTTGCGCAGTGTTTCGGCATATGCCTTGAGGGAACCGGTGTCCTGGTCCTTCAGTTTCAGGATCAGAACGCTGAGGCCGCTGATGGATTCAGCCTGGGAGGCTCTTGCCTCAGCTTCCATCTTCATCGCCTTTTCGTTCTGGGCCGCGATTTCCTTCTTGAGAGAGTTGTTTTCCTCAATCAGGGCCGCGAGCTTTTCCTTGAAGCCGTTGTAGTTCTGCATCTTGAGCAGTGACGCTGCTTCATAGAGATATTCCTCTTCCTTCCTGAATTCCTCATAGGCCTTCATCTTGGTGATGGAGGTGATTCTGCGGATGCCAGAGCCGATTGATTCTTCGGAGATGATCTTGAAGGAACCAAGGTCGCCTGTGTTTCTGACGTGTGTGCCGCCGCAGAATTCCTTGGAGAAATCGCCCATAGAGACAACTCTTACGGAGTCTCCGTATTTTTCATCAAACAGCGCTGTCGCCCCTGTAGCCTTGGCGGCTTCGATGTCGAGAACCTCGGTTGTGACAGGCAGGTCTTCGTTGATCTTTTCGTTGACCAGGCGCTCCACTTCCTTAAGCTGTTCGTCAGTCGGCTTTTCGAAATGGGTGAAGTCGAAGCGGCCGTATTCAGGTCCGTTGTAGGAGCCGGCCTGGGCGACATGGTCGCCAAGAACCTTCTTGAGGGCAGCCTGCAGCAGGTGCAGGGAGCTGTGGTTGGCTCTTGTCAGGTTTCTTGCGGCTTCATCAAAGGCACCGCTGATTTCCTCGCCTTCCCTGAGAACGCCATCGATATTTTCGATGTGGTGGAGCGGCTGCTTGTGCGGCGCTTTCTGCACATCGGTGACATCGGCGGAGAATGTGTCATTCCAGAGTCTGCCGGTATCGGCGCACTGGCCGCCTGATTCAGCGTAGAAGCATGTCTCACTGAGGATGACATCGCCTTCGTCAGTGAGTTCATCAACCCTGACGCCGTCCTTGAAGAGGCCGATGACCTTTGCTTTGCAGGAATTGTCTGTATAGCCGGTGAAGACAGACTCGTCAGTGAAGTCCATCAGGTCCTTGGACTGGGCGTGCATGGACTGCTGGTCGCCTCTTGCCTCTCTTGCCCTTCTCTTCTGCTCGGCCATTTCCCTGTCGAAGCCTTCGGTATCGACTGTGTATCCGGCGTCTTCGGCGATTTCCGCTGTCAGTTCCTTCGGGAAGCCATAGGTGTCATACAGTCTGAAGACCACTTCGCCGGGCAGAACCTTTGTGTCTGCATGGTTTCTGAGCTCATCGTTGAGCAGGTTTTCACCGTTGGCCAGTGTCTTATGGAATGCTTCTTCCTCATTCTTGACAAGACGTGCAACGTAGTCGACCTTCTCCTCAAGGTAAGGATAGTAGTCGTTCATCATGTAAGCGACAACCTTGACGAGTGTGTACATGAAGGCGCCCTCAATGCCGAGCTTGATTCCATAGCGGACCGCTCTTCGCAGGACTCTTCTTAAGACATAGCCGCGGCCGCTGTTGGAGAAGTTGGCGCCGTCGGCGATCGCGAATGTGACGGTTCTGATATGGTCGGCGATGACTCTGTAGGCCATCTTGTATTCTCTGTCACTGTAAGGATGCTTTGCCAGTTTTTCAGTCGCGTGAATCACCGGCAGGAAGAGATCGGTGTCGAAGTTTGTCTCGCCGCCCTGCACAAGGCAGACCAGTCTTTCCAGACCCATGCCGGTATCGATGTTCTTCTGCGGCAGTTCCTTGTATTCACTGCGGTCGACTTCGCCGGGTCTGCAGTCAAACTGGGAGAAGACGATGTTCCAGACTTCGATGTAGCGGTCGTTTTCGATGTCCTCGAAGAAGAGCTTTTCGCCAAGTCCTTCCGGATCATATTCCGGACCTCTGTCATAGTAGAGTTCGGTATCCGGTCCGCCCGGGCCGCGTCCGATTTCCCAGAAGTTGTCATAAGTCTTTCTGATGTGGGAAGGAATCATGCCGACCTTGACCCAGAGGTCATAGGCTTCCTGATCATCGGGGTAGACGGTGACATACATTTTATTGACGTCAAAGCCGATCCATTCCGGGCTTGTGAGGAATTCCCATGCCCAGGGAATGGCTTCCTGCTTGAAGTAGTCGCCGATTGAGAAGTTGCCCAGCATTTCAAAGAATGTGTGGTGGCGTGCAGTCTTGCCGACATTCTCGATGTCGTTTGTGCGGATTGACTTCTGGGCGTTGCAGATACGGTTGCTGGCGGGCTTTTCGGTTCCGTCGAAATACTTCTTCAGAGCGGAAACGCCGGCGTTGATCCATAACAGAGTGGGATCATCATGGGGAATCAGGCTGGCGCCCGGTTCAACCATGCAGCCTTTGGTTTTGAAGAAATCAAGAAACATCTGTCTGATCTGATTTCCGGTAAGCTGTTTTTCTGACATGTGTCCTCCTTGAAAATTAAAAACGTTCCTGAATCATCCAGGAACGTATGTCACGCGGTACCATCCTGGTTCGCCCGCTTATCACGGACGCACCTTAATTTGAAGCCTTAACGCGGCTGACGGCGCTGATTGGGCGCACTCGGGAGTGAGCTTCATACCGGAATGTGTCACAGGCTTGCACCGGCCGCCTGCTCTCTTGAAGGCACTTTGAGGCACTACTTATACTCCGTCTTCGATTTCCTAAGCTATGTTAGCACAAATCACTTTCGTTTGAAAGCAAAATTGAACATTTGCCGAAGATGGTTCACTGCGGTTTTTCGGTATCAATTTTTTCCTGTGTCCAGGCGTCGACGGCTTCGCGGAATTTCACGAAATACGGAAAGTCCTTCATGTTTTCCTTGCCATAGGCAAACTGCAGGTCATATTCCAGTTGCAGCCATGTGCTGATGTCGGATTCATTATGCGAGATTAATGCCTCCAGCTTGTCAAGGCACTTGTAGATTTTCGCCTCATCGGTTTTAAGGCCGTTCATTTCCTCCAGCAGCGCCTGCCAGTGTTCCCTCTGCGCTTTGGGAAAGGAAGCCACCCATTCATCGAAGATCTTTTCCTCCCCTGCCTCATCGCTCTTCTTTTTTAAGAAGGTCGGAATATCGCCGGTGAAGGCTTCGCCAAGATCATGGATCAGACACATTTCCATGACCTTGTCCATGTCATATTCTCTGAATTCCTCCTCACCTTTCAGCAGCATCGCCATCAAAGCGGTCCGCCAGGAATGATCGGCGACGCTCTCCTGCCTTCCTTCCATCGTCCAGCAATGGCGCATGGTTGTTTTTAAGCGGGATGAGACTTTGAGTATCTCAAGCAAATCCATCGGTTCCATCATATCCCTCCGGTTTCATGTACATCAGAAGACGGTCTTTGAGCGTTGTTTCACGGGGTGAGGTTTCCAGCACTTCACATCCCTTTTTAAATGCGCCCAGTTCACCTAAAACAATGATCGCTTTTCTGGCTCTTGTGACGCCGGTATAGATCAGCCTTCTCTGCAGCATGATGCTCATCTGGTATGTCATCGGCATGATCACAATCGGATATTCAGAACCCTGCGATTTATGAACGGAAATGCAGTAGGCAAGAGCGATGTTGTTCCAGTTGTCCTGGTTGTATTCAACATAGATGCCCTGGAAGTCGCAGATCAGGGTGGTCTTGCGGCTTTCGGAATGTCTTGCGTCGATGATTTCGACAAGCGTTCCGATATCGCCGTTGAAGACATCGTCGTCCGGCTGGTTTTTGAGCTGCAGGATCTTGTCCCCTTCCCGGAAAGTCGTATAGCCCACACGCACTTCCTGTTTGAAGCCGTCAGGCGGATTGAAGCTCGACTGCAGGGCGTTATTGAGCATGTCGATGCCGGCAGCCCCGCTGTACATGGGAGAGAGCACCTGGATGTCATCGAGCGTGTAGCCTTTGTTCAGTGCATCCTCGACAATGCTTAAGATGCCCGGGCGGATCGCCTCCCTGCGGCATGGGAAGAAACCGACGTCCTGGTAGGATTCCTGCAGGCTGCCGTTATTGATGTCATGGGCCAGCGCGATGACGCCGCTGCCCTCCTCCTGGCGGTAGATGTGCTCAAGACGGACAAGCGGGAAACATTCCGATGCGATCAGATCGCGCAGCACACAGCCAGGTCCGACGGATGGAAGCTGGTTTTCATCGCCGATGATGCAGATCTTTCTGACATTGACGCAGGCTTTGAGCAGATTGTAGAACAGCCAGCCGTCGACCATCGAAAACTCATCGATGATCAAAAGATCGGCGTTGACCGGCTCCTCGTCATTGCGGCCGAACGTGTTTGTTTCAAGATCCCATTTCAGGATCGAGTGGATTGTCGCCGCGTCGGTCTGCGTCAGTTCGCTTAAGCGCTTAGCGGCTCTGCCGGTCGGGGCGGCGCACATGACAACCGAAGAAGGATACAGGCGGGAATAAAGAGCTGCCATGGCTCTTACCACCGTTGTTTTGCCGGTTCCCGGTCCGCCGGTCATGATCAGTAAAGGATGATCGAAGAGTTCTTCAATCGCCTTTCTCTGGATCGGGTCATAGACAATCTCAAGCTCATCCTCAAGATGGTCAAGATATTCATCCAGCAGGTCTTTTTCAACCGGTTCGCTCTGCTTGTAGGGAAAACCGGAAAGAAAGCGGGCAATGCCCCGCTCGGCTTCATGCTGGGTGGCGGGATAGATGCGGTTATCTTCAATGATCAGGGCCGTGTTCATTCTTGCCACAGACAGCAGATCATCAAAATCATAGGAAAGTCCCCTTGCCTTCTTCGCAAAATAAGCGGCCAGGGATTCATAGCGGCAATAGCTGTTTCCCTTCTGCATGCACAGTTCCATCGCGCTTGAAACAAGCAGCGCGTAAAGACGGCGCTCATCATCCATCGCGATGCCCAGGTTCATCCCGATCTTATCGGCTGTCGCAAAGCCGAAACCGTCGACCTCCTCGACAACACGGTAAGGATTCTCCTGGATCTTTTCCAGAGCGTTTTTGCCATAGGCCTTATTGAGCCTGACCAGATTCCGGATGCCGACGCCATGGATGTTGAGGAAACGCACCAGTTCCTCCAGTCCGTTATCCTCTTTCTTCATTCCCTCTTCAATGGCCGCGGCCTGCTTTTCACTGATGCCGGGCACCTGGCGGATGACTGAAACATCCTCCCTCAGCATTTTCAGACAGTCCTCGCCCAGGGCGTCGGCAATCTTTTCCGCCGTCTTTTTGCCGATGCCGGCAAACTGGATGCCGGAAAGATAGCGGACGATTCCTTCCCGTTCCGAAGGCAGCGGGATTTCATAGGTCTCCGCAGCAAACTGCATGCCATACCTTGGATGCTCGACATAACGGCCGCTCAGGGTATAAAGCACATCAGTTCTGACTTCGCTCATGGTGGCGGTCACGGTGATGTGGCGTTCTCTTTCATCATTGACCTTGAACTTGCCGACAGTATAAAAAGTCTCTTCAGAGCGGAAGAGAATATAGGTGAATTTGCCGCTGATCCTGATCGTGTTTTCATCCATAAGCTAAATAAGCAACGCAAGAAGATTGTACACCGCGTGAACAAGCACGCAGGGAAGAAGTGAAGTATGAAGATACAGTGTCTGCAGAAAGATGCCGCAGAGAATATAGACACAGAAAACAATGCATGTCCCCATGGAAACAGGAATTGTGTGAAGAAGAGCGAAGAGGACAGAAACTGAGATTACAGCTGTTTTTTGAGACAGTGTTCTCTGAAGCAGTTCATACAGTGAATGGCGGAAAACCAGCTCTTCAATGACCGGCATGAAGACAGCCGCCAGGAATACCGTCCCGAACGGATCGTTCCGAAACAAAGAAACATTGAACACCGCGTTTAAACCCGCTTCACTGTGAATCATTGTACGCAGGGATGCGCCGCATAACTGAACAGTGATCATGGCAAAAAGACAGATTACCGTCTTTCTGCAGTCTCTGGGCGGGTTTTGGGAAACGCTGACATAGCTGTGATACAGTGTCCGCCATGAAAGAGTGCACAGCACGATGCAGAAGATCAGCACGCATGTGAGGCGGAAAGCAGAGAAGGCAGCTTGTGAGAAAGCGTTCTCCGCCAGCGGGAAGAAAAGATGCAGAAACATGAAACGGAAGATGATCAGATACAGAATCACGATCAAGATCTGTTTCTTCTGATTCACCGCGCGGATCCTTCCTGACGGACTTTTGTCATGAGGTCTTCGCCTTCTTTGAAGATTGCCGCAATCCTGCCGCCGCCGATCAGGGTATCGCCGTCATAGATGACAGCCTCCTGGCCTGCGGTGACCGATCTGACCGGGGCAAGGAAGCGGACTTCCATGCGGTTTTCATCCAGCGGTCTGACTGTGACCGGCTGATCCGGCTGACGGTAGCGGAACTTTGCGCAGCATGTCAGCGGATACTCACGGTCGGCCATGGTGTTGTAACCCTCAATGATGCAGGCGTCGGAGTAAAGCCAGTCCTGATGCTGTTCGTCGGTGACGTAGAGTTCGTTTTTCTCCACATCCTTGCCGCAGACATAGAACGGACCGATGCCGCCGATATCGAGGCCTTTTCTCTGGCCGATTGTGTAATACATGACGCCCTTATGGGTGCCCACGGTCTGATGGTTGGCGATGTTGATGATCTTGCCCGGTTTCATC
Source organism: uncultured Erysipelotrichaceae bacterium (assembly GCA_902775735.1). Lineage (GTDB taxonomy): Bacteria > Bacillota_I > Bacilli_A > Erysipelotrichales > Erysipelotrichaceae > Bulleidia. The sequence goes on along the minus strand of CACYNH010000024.1, from coordinate 7,786 downwards.
GGCAGGTAGTTGCTGAGGAACTCGCGGAAATGGCGCTCGCCGATAAAGCAGATGCCGGTGGAATCTTTTTTGGCGGCGACGGAAAGATCAAGTTCCCTTGCGATCCGTCTTACTTCCGGCTTGTCGATTTCTCCCAGCGGGAAAATGACGTCTTTGAGCACATGACGGTCAATTTCGGCAAGGAAGTAGGACTGGTCTTTGTTGAGATCCAGCGCTTTTTTCAATACTGCCGTTTCCCCTTCCAGACCTGTTCTTGCGTAGTGGCCGGTGGCGACTGTCTCAAAGCCGCGTGAGCGGGCAAAGTTCATAAAGGTGTTGAACTTGATGTATTTATTGCACAGGATATCCGGATTCGGCGTTTCTCCCACACGGTAGGCCGCTAAGAATGACGTGAACACATCGTCCCAGTATTCTTTTACAAAATCGATCCGCAGCAGTTCCAGTCCGAGTTTTCCGGCGACCGCCTGGGCGTCGTGGTAATCCGCCTCCTGGGGGCAGACGTCGTCATTGAGTGTCGGGTTGCCGGCGAAATCCTCATTCGCCATTGAATCCCAGTTGCGCATGAAAGCGCAGGTGACATCGTATCCCTGCTGTTTTAAAAGATATGCCGCGACAGCGCTGTCGACGCCGCCGGATAATCCCACAAGTACTTTTTTCATTGGCTGCTCCTTACTTAAAAAAGAAGTCATAATGACCTCTCAGTTTTTATCACAGACCTCGTTTTCACGCACCTTTTCACAGGTCTTGTAGCTCGGACATTCCCTGGTGCAGGTGTTTTCGGCGATGCGTCTGAGTTCAGCGGGAACGAAGATGCCGATTTCCTCTTCGTCATAGCCGACCTGAAAACCCTTCTCAGAGACGATGATCGGACGTTTGAGAACACTCGGATTGCGCTTGATGAATGTGATCAGCTGATCCGTGGTCATGGCGTCAAGATCGATCCTGCTTTCCTGGATGATTTTGGAGCGCTTGGAAATGATATCGTCGCTTCCGTTCTCCGACCTCATCAGCAGGTGCTTGATCTCCTGGTCATTGAGGAGTGTTTTGAAGATGTTTTTTTCGATAAACGGGAGATCGCGGTCGCGGAGCCACTGTTTGACTTTGCGGCAGCTGGCGCATCCCGGTGATGTATAGACAACTATCATAGAAACCTCTGAAGTATTATAGCACGACAGGGAAATCCTTAAAGGCAAGTTGAAAAGAATTTCAATCGTGATTATAATGATTTTGCTGTGAACAGGTGCGTTGGCGGACGCGGTCAACTCAACAGAAAGGCAGCGGCTGATGAAAGCTGCCAGTACCGTGACCTGCTGTTTGGAGCCTGGGAGCTTTATCGCAAGATACGGCCGGTCCGTTATCCCGCTCAAGTGATTCATTGTTCAATGAATAAGTCGGGTGGCACCGCGCATATTACGTATCCATGCGTCCCTTCAGTATAAGGAGACGTTTTTATTTTCATAAGAACAGGAGTAAAAACCATGAAAAGAATGTTATCCGGCATCAAGCCGACAGGACAATTGCACCTGGGAAATTACATCGGCGCCTTAAGACACTTTGTCGAATACCAGGACGAATATGAAATGTTCGCCTTCATCGCCAACCTGCACTGCATCACGGTTCCCCAGGATCCTAAGGAACTGCAGCAGAACCTGCGCGACTGCGTGGCACTTTATCTTGCCTGCGGCCTTGATCCCGACAGAGCCAACATCTTCCTGCAGACCGACGTCAGAGCCCACGCCCAGCTCGGCTACATCATGTGCTGCCATACCTACATGGGCGAACTGAACCGGATGACACAGTTCAAGGACAAGATGGCCCATGGCGAAAAGAACCTTTCCGGCGGTCTTTATACCTATCCTTCCCTGATGGCTGCCGATATCCTGCTCTATGATCCCGACTATGTACCGGTCGGCGAAGACCAGAAGCAGCATGTCGAGCTCACCAGAGACCTTGCGATCCGCATGAACAACCGCTATGGCGAACTGTTCCATGTCCCTGAACCCCTGGTCGCCAAAGTCGGTGCCAGAATCATGTCCCTTTCCGATCCTTCAAAGAAAATGTCCAAGTCGGATGAGACAAACAAGGGCTGCATCTACCTGCTCGATGATCTCAAGGCGGCCAGAAAGAAAGTCATGTCGGCAGTCACCGACAACTGCGCGAAGGTTCACTTCGATCCGGAAAACCAGCCGGGCATCTCGAACCTGATGCAGATTCTCTCCTCCCTTTCAGATGAAAGACCGATGGCGGACATCGAAGCTGAATTCGAAGGCAGAGGATACGGCGACTTCAAGAGAAGCGTTGCCGACGCTGTCTGCGCCAAACTCGAAGACATCCAGAACCGCTACAACGAAGTTCTTTCTTCCGGGGCCATTGACAGAGCGCTTGAAAAAGGCGCGCAGAGGGCTTCCGTTCTCGCTGATGAAAAACTGGCAAAGGTCCAGAAAGCCATCGGCATGGAAATCATCACAAAGTAAGTCATACAGGCTGTCCGTAAACGGGCAGCCTTTTCAAATGAAAAAATGACACCGGAGTGCCATTTAAGCGGGCTGTGCAAACAGTTTTTCAAGAAACGCGCGGCAGCGCTTCATCTGTAAGCGCAATGTGCGTGAGTCGACATTGAGGTCGGCTTTTGTGCCGTCAAAGAAGACCACTTCACTTTCATGCGGGCCTTTTGAATGAACTGAAAGAATTTCAGAATCATTCAGCCAGACACAGTCGGCGGCTTTCATCGAAACCGTCGGAAACCAGATTTCCCCGCTGACTTCGGAAATCAGTACCGCCGCTTTCTGCTTTACGCCAAGAATATGGCGGAATGATTCCATCCTGCCTGCCGCGCTTGAGCCGCTCGCAAGGCATTTTTCATCAAGCACCCGATAAGGTTTTCGGGGATCGCTCACACACAGGCCGTCGCTGTAAAGAATGCGGCTGCCATGGTCATGCGCTTCAATCAGAAGCGCTTTGTTTGTTTTCGTCAATACAGCAGATTCCTTCCTGTTCGCAGGCATATTCCTCTTCCGAAGCGATAATGACTTCAAGAGCCCTGGTATCGACCGCATAGGCGTCAATGGAAATTTTGGCGCCATAGGGAAGCGAGGCAGCCCCCATCGTCAGACGGGCCGGATAGGGTCTGTGGAAATGCCTTGCGTAGATTTCATTGAAAAGATCATAGTTGTCCATATCGGTCAGACAGACTGTTGTCTTCAGGACATAGTCGTTTGAAAGCCCAAGCTCTCTGAGCAGATATTCCATGTTTTTGAGGCATCTTTCCGCCTGCTCTTTAAAGTCATCCGACACAATCTTCTTTGTATGGGGATCAAACGGCAGCTGTGCCGAAAGATAGATAAAATCGCCGGCCTTGATGCCCAGGGATACCGGGCCTTTGGCATGCATGCAGCGCCTTGATTTGATTTCTTCCTGCAGTGCCATACTCATTCACCTCACTCGTAATAAGGATCGCTGCGGTTTTCGTCATCAAAATCATCATTGGCTGTTTCATAGAAGGAATAATAGCGTTCCTGCCTGTCCTTCATCAGCTGATCATGATGCGAATCCGTCACAACAAAAAGAAGGTGGACAGCCAGAGCCGCCATTATAAATACAGCCGCGAATGAAAGATAATCATTAATATTCTCCAGCATGTTTCCTCCTGTCTTCAATTTAGCATGGCATCCGCCATCTGTCTATTTCACTGCTCCAGCCAGTCAGCGCCTTTGATCACTTCCACTGAGGAAAGCTGTTCGTAATTCCTCTGCGAAAGCACTTCATAAGCGACGATCGCCACACAGTTGGAAAGATTCAGGCTGCGGGCAGCAGGATTCATCGGAATCCGCATGCAGTGATCAAGGTCTTTTCTGAGGATTTCCTTCGGAATGCCGGTGCTTTCCTTTCCGAAGATGAGATAGATATCCTCCTTGATTTCAGAAAAATCAAAGGAGTCCGGCGCTTTTCTTCCATAGCGGGTGGAGTAGAAATAGGCGCCATGGTTCTGTTTTGTGAATGTGTCCCAGTCAGGCCACAGAGTGAAGTCGGTATCTTTGATGTAATCCATCCCCGCCCTTCTCAGGTGCTTTTCATCCATGTAGAAGCCAAGGGGCTCAATCAGATGAAGCTTCATGTCAAACGCCATGCATGTGCGCAGGATATTGCCGGTATTCTGGGGAATTTCCGGTTCATAAAGAACGATATGGATCATGCGGCCGCTTCTTTCTTTGCCAGCACATTCAGCAGGACTGTGATCAGTCCGTATACTGCAGCGGAAATCAGGATCACACCGATCACGATGTCAAAGAAGAAAGACTCCGGGAACATGTTGATCATGATCGAAGTGTTCGGATCCAGAAGAAACAGATCATTGTCAAAAAAGACATAGTGGAACTGCATCCAGAATCCGTTGAAGTCGGCGATACACCAGATTGCCACAAAGGCCACAAACAGCAGGAATAAGCCTGCCGCCAGATACCATCCGGTTTTAAGATTACGGAAGTATCTCTTCTTATTCTTCACAAACAGCCCGATGAGCAGCGCAAGGGAAACACATGCAAGAATATTCCTGGCGGTGACCGATGACTGAAAGAGATTCTTCACATCCACCATGTGGAGGGTTTCCCGCGCATTGTAGACTTCCCTTTCCTCCCCGTTGACCTCAGTCACGACAATCAGGTCATCGCGCTTGTCTTCCAGATAATCAAGAAGCGTGACTGTGGCGTCCATGAGTCCTTCATCACTCATACCGATCTTTTCAGCCTGGTTCCCTTTTCTGTATTCATATTCATAGAAGCCGCGCGAAAAACTCATGATGAACACAGCGGTCAGCAGGATCGAGATGATCGCCGCCAAAGAGGCTGCGGCCGCAAGGAATTTACGCATTCCCGTTTTCCTCAAGCCAGGCTTCCATCAGTCTTACCGCTTTGCCGCGGTGTGAGATGCTGTTTTTTTCATCCTTGTCCATATCGGCCATGGTTTTTCCAAACGGCGGATAGTAAATGATCGGGTCATAGCCGAATCCGTTTTCGCCGGAAGGTTCATAAGCGATGGTGCATTCGACGGTTTCCTCAAAGACAACCGGTTCCTCATCAGGTCTTGTGATTGCGATCGCGCAGACATAGCGGCAGGTGCGGTTTTCGATGCCCTGCATCTTTTCCAGGATGATCCTGTTCTTTTCGCTGTAAGGCGTGTCATGGCCAAGCCATCTGGCGCTCATCACGCCGGGCTTTTTATCGAAAGCGTCGATTTCCAGACCCGAATCATCCGATACCGCCGTAATCCCATAGCGGTCGGTGACTGCCTTTGCCTTGATGACCGCGTTCTCGGAAAATGTTGTTCCGGTTTCATCAATTTCAGGCATATCCGGAAAATCGGCAAGCGACTTCACCATATAGCCTCTTGGCTCAAGCATCTGTCTGAATTCCCTGATTTTTCCTTCATTGGACGACGCAACGACGATTGTTTTTGTTTCACTCATAGAGACTCCTTTTAAACGGTATCCGTAATCCAGCGCCATAAACGCTTCTTTTGTCTGTCTGAACGAATGGTCTGAGGCGGAAGCTCTTGCGTGCGGACCGAGCGGATCAATGTACCGTTTTTTCGTATAGATGATGAACCCTTCCGGATCAGAAGCGTCTGTGCGCTTTGTCATGAACAGCTGCCTGCAGAAATCTGTTTTTTTCTTCAGCGGGCTGTGCTCAAGCCTTGCCATGACCTCCTGATCACCGGTGTATAGATCTTCTTCACTGAGAATCCCGAGCCTGATTCCTTCCTGAATCAGTCTGGCAAGATACTCCATTCCGTACCGGTCTTCATCACAGCTGTATATTTTACCGCATTTCAGTGCGAGTTGGGCAAATTCCGCAGCGTATTCCTGATGTGTGAAAACAAGTTCCTCAATTCCTTCCTCGTTGACTCCGACCCTCAGATCGCCATAAAGACGTTTCAGATCATCCTCACTTCCAAATTCGTAGGAGATGATATTGCCGCAGGTGTATTCCAGACGGTCGGCAGACAGACGCGGTGAATCATTGTCGGCAATGGGATACATGTGATAGTCGCTGACAGCCTTCACTCCGATTCCGTCTTTTTCCAGCTGCGCCATGATGAGCGGATCCTTTAAGATGAATTCTTCTGTTTTGTTTTCGGTGCTTTCCTGGCTCATGTGATCGCCATGCAGGAAATCGATGACATGGGAAAAGGCCGGGGTTGAGATGTCATGGAACAGCGCCGCAAGTGTCTGCTCTCTGCTCTGTGTGAAGTGCCAGACGATCAGAGCGGTGCCGAGCGAATGATGAAAGCGGCTGTATGGCTGAACACAAGAAAACCGCGGAAATGAGGTGAAGCTCATACCGCAGTTCATATCGACATTTTTGAGCCGTTCAAGCGAAGGACTCTTCAGATACGGGTTCAGAAATGACGGGATTTCATTGTGATAGACGGAGGCCAGGGAGATCATTGGTTCTGCAGTCTGCCAGTCTGCAGGCGGAAGTTGTATACGGCGCCATAGCGTCTTGAGTTGTCATGGAAGACGCACTGTTTGATCGTCGGCTTGAAAATGTTCTTGAAATGGTCTGCCTCAAACATATCATCGACTGCCTTCTGGATCATTTTCATCATATTGGGATCGTCGGTGAGATGGCCGCCGATGACGAAGACGTCCGCGTCAATCACGCACTGGATGTTGTAGATATAGACCGCTAAGCGCCGGCAGTAGTTTTCGACGCCGCGTCTGACATCCTCATCCCCTGCCGCCATTTTGGAGCAGATTCTTAAGACATTGAGATTCTTTTTGCCGGAAGCCTCCTCGACCAGGGCGGAAAGACCGTCAAGTGATGTGGACAGAGCGAACATGGTCTGGATATCATCCGGTGTTTCGTAAGTTCCCTTCATGTAGGAGAATTCGCCGGACGCGAAATGATGGCCGTCCAGGATATGGCCGTCGGTAATAACAGCGCCGCCGATGCCGGTATTCAGAATCATCAACAGGACGCCGTTCTGAACTTTTTTGAGGGCGCCGTAGCCCACTTCCGCAAGCGCCGCCGCTTTGGCGTCGTTGCAGATGACGACAGGCTTGTCGATATATTCGGAAAGCTCTTCCGCGTAATTGTAATCGCGCACCCAGCTGAACACGCCGCCGCTGTAGGCGATGCCGCGCTTGGGATCGATGACGCCGGGCATTGTGATCGAAACGCCTTCGATTTCATCGCGGTAGCGGTCGGTGACATTGAGAATCGGACCGAAAACCTCTTCTCTGTTGTTGATGCCGATATATTCATTTCCTTCGGCGACGACGTCAAGTCCTTCTGTGACGATGGCGTAGCGGAGTTTGGTTCTGCTCAGGTCTATACAAAGATACTTTTCCATGAATGATCCTCCTGTTTTTATAATGATAAATATTTCAACTGTTTATATAAATATACCACGTAAGAGCTTTCAGATGAATTCATAGAAGCATAAAAAAAGCTCCGGTCATTCGACTGAAGCTTTATGGCTGGGATAGAGAGATTCGAACTCCCGAAATGACTGGTTCAGAGCCAGTTGCCTTACCGCTTGGCTATATCCCAATGCGCAATAATTATTATACGCAGGATTTGTTTTGTTGCAAGGGGTAATTTTCAAAATGCCGAGTTAAATCGACATATCCCGAATGGCTTGAGATTTAAGTTGAGGTATCCCGTTTTATTGCATTTTGTGAAAATGATTTCAAAGGAGAAAGAAACCATGAGTAAACAGAACAACACAAAGAATCTGTCTGCCCTCGAAATGCTTGAAATTGAAGTCAGACTTGACCAGGGAAGTC
>CACYNH010000023.1 GCA_902775735.1 uncultured Erysipelotrichaceae bacterium | reverse complement strand
CACTATCATCGACAGTACCGGTCTCCGACTTGTCTGGGATTTGCGGTCCCATTAGCTTCCGGAGCACTCAGTTTTCATAAACTTTAGACACTATCTTTTACTGCATCAGTTTTTCCGCGATTTTGATGACGCCGGCGCCGTCCATGAGACCGTATGTGCGCATGTCGATGTCACTGACAGGTGTGTTGGGATACGCTGCCTGGACTTTCTTCAGGGCATAGCGGACCTGCGGACCGATCAGAATGACGTCGGAGCCTTCGCCTTTGCTGAGTTCATCGAGAGAGTAGGCGGCAATGTCATATTCCTTGCCGTCTTTTTTGGCGATCTGCTGCATTTTTGTGACGAGCATGCTGGTGGACATGCCGGCACAGCAGAAAAGTGTGATTTTTTTCATGATAATTCCTTTCTTTCCCGATTTTTTGCGCCGCCGGGACCGGCTTCTGAGTGTCCTTGATTATAAGGACCGTATATCCGCTTTCCTGATGATCCGCCTGGGCCGGAATCTGCCGTTTCCTGCTTCAAAGCGCAAGTCAGAAAGCTTTTTCACATAATGAACCCCGTTCTTTAAATTTCAATATAGTGCATGCATGTAGGATATCCTATAATGATCATGACAGGAAAATATAAAAATCATGTCTGAAGCTGATATTGAAAGAGAAATGGCCGCCGGAATCGTTCACTACGAGGATCTGAGTTTTCCGCTGCGGATCAAGGAATATACAGTCACCGCGCCTTCGCACGGCAGAAACATCCCTCATTGGCATGAGGATTTTGAGATTGCGCAGATCATGGAAGGGATCTGCCGATATAAAGTCAATGACGATGTGATCCTTCTGCAGAAGGGGGATTTCCTTTTCGTCAATTCAGGGGTCATGCATGTCAACACCCGCGGGGACTGTCCGTTTGTCAGCGTGCGCTGTCTTCTGTTCCAGCCTTCGCTTTTGACCTCCAATCCGATGATCCTTTCAAAATACATTGAGCCGGTCTACCGCAGCGCCCCGTTTGAATATCTCTTTTTCCCCAGAAACACAGATCAGTCCCGCGAGTGTGCTGAGTGGATGGATCTGATCTATGAAGCGAAAAAAAGCGGCAGAACCGCTTATGAGCTCGACGTGCTGGCAGGCCTGCACGGTCTTGCGGCATGTATCTACCGCCACGCCGCCAGTATCGCTTCCCCGGTTGATCAGAAAACAGAGACGGCAGACCAGGAAAAAGCGATGCTGGAATACATCTATTCGCACTACCGCGAGCGGATCACATTAAAGGACATCGCCTCCGCCGCTTATCTCAGCAGCCACCGCTGCTGTGAAATCTTCCGTGAGAAGATCGGCCGCTCCCCGGTGGAGTATCTGAATTACTACCGCCTTCAGGCCGCCGCCAGGCTTCTGATCTCCTCGCCTGACAAAACCATCCAGAGAGTCGGCAGTGACTGCGGCTTTGAATCGCCGGCCTACTTCACCAGCCGGTTTCACCGTCAGTTCGGCATGACGCCCAAGGAATACCGCAGCCGCATCTTTGAAACAGCAGGATAACAAAAACAGGAAGGCGGACGCCTTCCTGCTTCGTTTCATGACTGCTTAATTCAGCCAGTTCTTTTCGGTGATGACACACTTTGTGCCATGGATGGTGATGTGATCGCCGATGTGCAGCCTGTCTTTCTTTGCCAGGATATAGCCGTTGTTGACATTCTTCACATACGAGTAGACCAGCTTGGCCACGCGGCCGACTTCCTCTTCCTCACCTTCAATAAAGACCGGCTCACCCGGACCGCCGTACTGTCTGGAGCGGATGTAATAATCTTCATTCTCATCGCAGATCTCAAAGCCGACAATCTCTCTTTCAGGGCCTTCTTCTTTGATCCTGAGAAGGGCTTCTTTGCCGATGAAGTCCTTGTCCCAGTTGATGTTTTTATCCAGACCGGCTTCTAACGGGTTGATTCCGTTGAGATCTCTCATGTAATAGAAACCCGCTTCGGTCGGAAGCGTCCAGGCGAAGACCTGGAATTCCGTGACTTCCTTTCCGCCGAGTTCTTTGACGGCAGCGTCGATCAGATCCTGCACAGCGTCCGCGTCATCCGGCGTGCAGTAGACTTCATAGCCGAACTTTTCACCGGTGAAGCCGCCTCTGTTGAGGATGACATCAATGCCGTCCATAACAGCTGAAGTGTTGGCGAAGAAGCGCAGATCCTCAACGCCGCCTTCGACCAGTTTATTCATGACAGCTTTGGAATTGGGACCCTGGATCGAGAACATGTGCCAGTCTTCGGTGATCTCTGTAAAGTCGATATCGAAATCATCGGAGTGGAAATAAATCCAGTCGTCCAGGTTTGTGGCGTAGAGGGTGGAAACCCAGAATTTTTCCTCTTCCATCCGCATGACGACGACGTCATCGATGATGGTGCCTTCGTCGTTAAGGATTGTGGTGTAGCGGTCTCTGCCGACCTTCAGGGATGCGATGTTGTTGGGGCAGATCCAGTCAAGGAATCTCTGGGCGTCGGGACCGCTGACTTCCATCAGCTGATGGGTAAACAGATAATATCCGACGTTTTCACGCACGGCCATGTGTTCCGAGCGTTTCCATTCATCGTCTTTGAATGTGTTCTTATACATATCCGTGCTCCTTACATGAATTTATCGATTTTCTTCGCGATCTTCACACGCATTTTGCCCTTGGGGGAATCTTCCTCAGAGACTGACCACTGGGCGTTGACAAGAGTCTTGACCATGCCCATCCACATGTAAAGATGCGCCTTCGGCAGAGACTGGCAGCCGGTGATGGCGAGGCCCCCTCTGTCGATGACATAGATGACTTCATTTTCATTGAAGGCTTCGATTTCATATTTGCATAACAGCGACTGCATCAGCATTTCCATAACGCCGCCTAAAAGTCTTCCGTCTTCGCCGATGGAATTTGGCACGCCGAGCCATTCGCGGCAGGCTCTGATCGCGTAGCGCTCGCCGAACATTGCCTTGCCGGCAGCTTCCAGGACGCACTTCAGGATCCAGTCGGCCTGCTGTTCGGTTGTGTAGCCGAGTCTTACGGCGTTGTCGATTGCCGGTAACAGATACAGCGAGGCGGCGGTGGAAAGGTTGATCATCTGGTTGGAAGAGTCCGTTTCGTTGTTTGTGCCGTTGACAAAGTGATAATTGCACTCCTCACGGAACATCATGGATTCAGAAACGCAATCCTCTTCCTCAGTGTATTTTTTATATTCGTCGGAAACCGCCGGCCCGAAGGATTCCCACAGCTCATGCGCGGGAGCCGGATACTTTTCGCGGCTTTCGGCGATGATGCGGCAGTGCCTGTCGCCGCAGCCTCTGGCCTCGACCATCATGTAGTCCAGCTTATGGCCTTTTCTGTGGCGGGTTTCGGTCGCGTCGGCCTGCCCCTGCAGGGACATTGTGGTTGCCCGGCACAGTTCCGAGCAGCAGATGTCCCAGTCGCAGACATCGAGCTCTTTTTCACAGCGGTAGGTGCCGAAGTCATTGCAGCGGCCGCACATCAGCAGGGCGTCGTCGCCCTTGTCGCCGATCAAAGCGCCCGGATAGGAACCGCACATGAAAGGATGGATTCCGAAGCCGTCGTCGTTCGGATAGTTCAGACCGGTGTAAAGCAGACGGCCGTACGCTTCCTTGCACATTTCGGAAGCGCGGGTCGCATAATCGGGAATGATGATCCTGTACACCTGGGCGACTGCGGCGGAGAGAACCGCCTCAAACCTTGAGGCATAATGCAGGGCGTCCTGATAGGACATCAGTTTATTCCAGGGAGACTGGACGGCATTGTACTGCGTGAAACCGGCGCCATTGCCGGAATCTGCAGGAATTCTTTCATTGATTTTCTTTGTCATTCTTCTTTACTCCTCGGGCGGATACTGCTCGATCGCCGGCTGGTATTTCACGATATTATGGTGGGCGCCGCCGTCAACGATGACGACTTCACCGGTGATTCCGTCGGAAACCGGCGTGCATAAGGTGTAGGCCATGATGCCGATCTGATCGACAGGCATCTGACCGTCGAGCTGCCAGACCATCAGTTCGTCATAGAATTCATCCTGCTGCTCTTCCGTCAGCTCATCGCTGGCAAGGTTGCTGGCGGAACCGGAAGTGACCATTCCGCCGGGAGCGACGGAGTTGACCTGGATGCCATAGCGCTTAAGTTCCTTGGCCGCCTCCACCGTCAGGCCCATGACAGCCGCTTTGGAAGAAGCGTAGTGGGGATAGCCGCCGAAGACCGGATAGGGCACAAACGGACAGTCGCTTGAGATCAGGACAATCTTTCCTTCGATCTCATGTTCCTTCATATAGCGGCTGACATACTTGAGCGCGTAGAAGGCGCCGTAGACATTGACCGCGAAGACTTTTTTCAGATCCTTGTCGGGCAGGTCGTAGATTTTGGCATAATTCCAGACAGCGGCGCAGGTGACCAGAATATCGACGGAGCCGAACTTCTCAGCAGTGACATCGACCAGTCTTGCGACCTCTTCTTCTTTTGTGACGTCGGTCAGGGTGAAATCAACGGTATCCGTGAATCCGGCCTCCGCCAATAACGGCATCGCCGCGTCGCGCTCATCCTCGGAGAATGAAGCGATCATGACATTGGCGCCGCCCTGCAGAAGACGCAGTGTGATATCGAAACCAAGGCCCGAAGAGCCGCCGGTGACGATGGCTGTTTTTCCTTTGACGGAGAACATATCCGCGAAAGGACGTGCTTTTCTGATATATCCTTCAAGCATGGATTTATCGCCTGGCATGAAAGGCATATGAATGATTCCTCCTCATTTCAAAATCGTATTCCCGGGATTGAATACATCTTTATTTTAGGAAAGGACCAAACCCACTCATATTCTTAAATCCTCGGTTTTTCAAAGGCGGATGAGGAACTGTCTGACGGTCGCTTTTTGCTTTTTCCTTCAAAAACGGCGGAATGAAAAAGCCTTTTAATAAAGGCGTTTTGAACATTTGCCGGCATTTTGACTGATTTTGTCAGTTTTTGATCCCTACAAAATGACGTGTGCGCTATACTGAAAGTATGAAGCTGAACGCAGAGATCATTTACCAGCAGCTGAAAAAGCACTACAAAGTGACCATGAGCGGTCCGCACAGCGAAGAGCTGCGGCTTGGCAGGCCTGAATTTTACATGGAGGACGAGAATGTCTTTCTTTCAGACCATCTTTACCTTGCCACGGTGGAACATCTGCCAAGACGTCCCCAGATCAGAAACAGCGCGGTGCTTGTGTGCATCGGCGAAAACATCCGCACCGGATATTACAGTGAGAGGATGTGCCTGATCACGATCCATAACCGGGCAGACTTTTTCCGCGTCTTCGCGGCCCTGCAGGCAATCTATGATCAGTATGATGAATGGGAAAGAACTCTCTATGACCACCTGATCAATGAAAGCGACATCACCCAGATCCTGCGTGATTCACGGCCGGTGCTGGGCTGTCCTTTGAAAGTGATCGATTCCTCCTTCCGGATGATCGCCGATGACGGCAGCGGCTTCAATACAAACTGGGGGACGGAAAAAGGACAGCCCCTGAACGCCGACAGTCTTTCCACTTTCATGAACGCTTCTGATCTGATGACGGAAAAAAGAGGGGCGATCCTGATCCGGATTTCAGAAGTCAGAACCCTCTGTGTCAATCTGTTTGACAGACAGGGCGTTTATGAAGGCTGCCTGTGCCTGGAAATCGAAAATGAAGAAGACGCCTCTTCAAAAGGAAAGCTGGCGGAACATCTGGCATCGGTCATCGAGCAGGCCATCGAACAGAATCCGCAGATCACCTATAACGAAAAACTTTCCGTCAAGGCTGTCTTTAAGACATTGATTGAGGAACAGCCGCTGACCTCCTGGCAGCGCGGGGTGCTGAGCGCTTCCAACCGGAAATATGAATATCTCTGCATGCGGCTGGCATATACAGACGCGAAAAACCAGGTTCCTTCCGGCTATCTATGCGATCTGGCCGAAGAAACCTTCGAAAATGCCTATGCCGTGGTTATTGACGGGGAAATTCTGTGCTTTGTCAGAACCCGTGAAGGCCTGCGGGAAGAAATCGAAAACTTCTGCGCGAAGATGAATCTGAGTGCCGGAGTCTCTGATTCCTTCGATGATCTTTTCTCCATCCGCATCTATTACCGGCAGGCTCTTGCGGCTCTGGAAAACGGCCAGCTGACCGATCCGAAGAAGAGGGTTTTCCTGTTTGCGGACTATGCCCTTGAAACAATGATCATCAATTCACTCGGCGACCTGCCGGCGGAAGCCTATTTCCCCAGCGGTCTCAGGGAACTGATCGAACATGATGAGAGTTCAGGCGTTTCCTATATCGAAACCCTGCGGGTGTTTCTGGAGGAGAATCTCTCCTACACTTCGGCCGCCAGAAAGCTCTACATCCACCGCTCCACATTAATCGACCGGATCGCCAGGATTGAGAAGGAACTGGGCACTGACCTGCACGACACGGACAGACGGCTGCTGCTGGAAATGATCCTCAAGGCGTCCGAAATCGAGCGGAAGATCCGCGGGAAATAAAACAGAAGAAAGTAAAAAAATGCCGGACTCCGGCATTTTTGAATGGAATGAATTATTTCTTGCAGGCTTTAAGATCGGCGTCGAGCTGGTCAGCGAACTTCGCGACTTCCGCGGATTCAGGATAGCTGAGCAGCTTGCGGTAAGTCAGAGCGCCGACGAGTTTCATGCGCGGATCCTTTGTGGAACCGGGTGCGTACTTTTCCATAACGGCTCTGCCTTCTTCGGAACGCATGATGTCTCTGATCTTTGAATCAAGTGATAATGCCATAATATCCTCCTCAATTATCTTTGTGATTGATTCCTTCCCGGGAATTCATCTATATCTTAGTGAAAGAACGCTTCCCGCAATATCCGCAGAAAATATGTATTTTGTTCAGAATTCCCGGCAGATTTGCCGGCTGAAATACAGTCCTGTATAATCTGCCTGTAGAGGAAACAGACATGGAAAACAGCAAAAAGTATTTCTTTTTCGATATCGACGGCACCCTGACCCCGTCAGGGAAAGACAGCGGCGTGCCGCAAAGCACAAAAAAGGCGCTGGAACTGTTACGGCGGAATGGCCATTTTGTGGCGGTCGCCACCGGCCGCAGCCACGCCAAGGCTCTGCCGGTCATGAAAGCGCTCGGTTTTGAAAACATGGTCCATGACGGCGGCAACGGCATCACCCTGGACGGACAGCTGATTGACATTGAACCCCTGGACAGAGATTTATGCATATCTTTGATCCATGAGTGTGATGAAAACGGGTTTCCCTGGGGCATCCAGCCGGAAAACAGTGACACCCGTTTTGTCCCGGATGAAAGATTCATGGACTTCACCCATGACACATACATGAAATCAAAGATCATCGAAGGGCTGGCTCCGGAAAACTATGAGCAGATCTACAAATGCTATGTGGCCTGTTATGCGTCAGAGGAACAGGTTCTGCCTTCTTTGAAGAAGCTGCCATGGTGCCGCTTCATGAAGGAATACATTTTTGTTGAGCCCAATGACAAATCACGGGGCATCCGCAGGATTGTTGATCACCTTGGCGGCGACAGGAAAGATGTGGTTGTCTTCGGGGATGAAAGAAATGATCTTTCCATGTTCCGGAAGGAATGGACCTCCATCGCCATGGGCAACGCTGTGCAGGAGCTTAAGGACAGAGCGGACTATGTCACCACAGATATCAATGACGACGGCATCTGGAACGCCTGTGTTCATTTCGGGTGGATCTGAAACTTTGCGGAGAAATCCGCTTTTTTCTTTTCATCAGAGAATCAGATGAACCCCTTCAGAAATCCGAATTGTCCAAAAGAAACATGACAGGCAGAATAAGGATGGAAAAGAGGATGACAGAATGAATGTACTGACAGTGTTTCTTTCGATGAAGGGCGAAACGATCGCCCCGGGCATGAAGATTGTGAATCTTGAAAAGGGCTATACCAATATCGCGGCGGAATATATCCATGAAGTCACAGGCGGAGATCTGTTCGAGATCAGACCTGTCCGTGAGTATAATCCCGATCATATGAAGATGATCTATGAGGCAAAGGAGGAATTCGACGCAAACGCCAGACCCGCGATTCAGGAATATCCGGAATCGATCGAAGGCTATGACATGATCTTCCTGTGCTTCCCCAACTGGTGGGCGACAATGCCGATGCCGGTCTTCACATTCCTGGATCATTTCGACTGGACCGGAAAAACCATCGCGCCTCTTGTCACAAGCGGCGGCAGCGGCTTTGCCAATGCGCTGGCTGACCTTGCGCGTGTGTGTCCGGCCGCAAAAATCCTGAGCGGTCTGGAGGTGTTGGGCCATGAAGCGGAAACTTCAAAGAAAGCCATCCAGGACTGGGCATGGAAGACTGTGCAGGAAGAGGAGCTCAAACGGGAAACCTTCGAATTTGAATCGTTTGAAAACAGAACAGCCATGGATTTCATGAACGCTGTTCTTGAAATCGCGGAAGAAAAGTATCACCGCCCGGTCAGAATCCGGGTGACATGCAATGGCGTCATCGTCGGGCAGTATGTCGACGGAGGCCTTGCCGGGACAGAGTGGCTTGACCGCAAGGAAAACACCGTCAAAGCCACCGGCAGACCGACCATTGAACTTTACTGGCATCCGGAAGAACATCCGGATCTTGCGGCAGACGACACCCAGGCACCCTTCGGCGGCGGGCTGCCTTACATCATCAGCGGCGAAAACCGCGGCGCCTTCATCGTCTCCGGTCTCAGACACCGTGAAGACCATGACCTGGCCATGGCCGCGTTAAAGAAAATCAGGGAAAAGAAAGGAAATTCAAAATGAAGTACAGAACACTCGGAAAAGATCTGACTGTCTCTGCCGTCTCTCTTGGCTGCCTGGGCATGACCCATGCCTATGGCGCTCCTTCCGATGAGAAGGAGATGATTGAGAGAATCCGTGAAGCTTTTGACCTTGGCTACACCATGTTCGATACCGCCGAATGCTACACAGGCACAAACCCGGACGGCTCCACAGCCTATAATGAGGAGCTTGTCGGCAAGGCTCTTGAACCGATCCGTGACAAAGTCATCATCGCCACCAAGTGCGGCGTCTTCTGGGATGAAAACGGAAAGATGATCCGCGACTCTTCACCTGCCTCCATCCGCAGATCTGTTGAAGGCTCCCTGACAAAACTGAAGACGGATCATATCGATCTGTACTATCAGCACAGAATCGATGAGAATGTCTCCCCGGAAGAAGTTGCGGAAACAATGAAGCAGCTCATGCAGGAAGGCAAGATCACCCACTGGGGCATTTCCCAGACAGACGAAGAATATCTCAGAAGAGCGCACGCCGTCTGTCCTGTGACCGCCATCCAGAACCGCTATTCCATGATCACAAGGGAATACGAACCGATGTTTCCGGTGCTGGAAGAACTGAACATCGGCCTGGTCGCCTTCAGCCCTTTGGGCAACGGCTTCCTTTCCGGCGCCTATTCAAAGAAAGATAAGTTTACTGATCCGCTCGACTTCAGATCCCATATGAAGCAGTACACCGATGAGGGCTTTGACGCCTATGGCGAACTGCTGAAGCTGATCCATGCCATGGCGGAAGAAAAGGGCGTCACTGACGCTGCCGTTTCCCTTGCCTGGATGATTGACCGCAAGCCATACATCGTTCCGATTCCCGGCACAAGGAAGTCCTCCCGCTTAAAGGAAAACGCCTCAGCCGCTGGCGTGAACCTGAACGCTGAGGAAATCGGGAAACTCGACACACTTCTCAATCAGCTGTGAAAATGAGCCTGAATTATACACGGAAAACGAAGATTTCAGATGTGGTCAATGATCCCGTATTTCAGGGAAAGGGAAGACTGCTGTTCCCGGTCCGGAGAGGTTACATGTCCGGCAGTACCCTGGGAAGCCTTGATCTGACATGGTATTCAGAAATCGATCCTGACATGACAGTCACCATCTGCAATTCTCTGAAAGAAAGGGCGGAAGCAGGGGAAAAGATCTTCTTTGACATCTACAGTGAAGAAGAGAAGAAAGACGATCCCCGCAAAAACGATACAGGCCTCTGGTATTTCAAAGGAGAGCCGGGCAGCCGTTTCGCTGTATGCAATGCCGGCGGCGGTTTCGCCTATGTCGGCGCCATGCATGACAGCCTGCCGCACGCCTGTACACTTTCAGAAAAGGGATACCACGCCTTCGCCCTGATTTACAGACCTGGTGCGCAGACCGCCTGTGAAGATCTTGCCAGGGCCATCGCCTTCATTTTTGAACATGCGGATGAACTGGAAATTGACCCTGAGGGCTATTCGCTCTGGGGAGGAAGCGCCGGGGCAAGAATGGCTGCCTGGCTTGGCAGTCATGGAACTGAAAGTTTCGGGGAAAAAGAATATCCGAAGCCCGCTGCTGTGATCGTCAATTACACCGGCCTTTCGGAAGTGAACGGCAATGAACCTCCCACTTACAGTGCTGTCGGCACTGGCGACCTGGTCGCTTCTGATCAGACAGTGAAACGCAGAATTGAGCGCATTCAGAGAAACGGCACGGACGCCATGATTGAAGTCTTTGACGGGCTGAGCCACGGTTTTGGCCTTGGCACGCACACAGGAGCGGAGGGCTGGATTGACCGCACAGTGAGTTTCTGGCAAAGCACAATAAACTGAATGGACATACGAAAGCCCGATATGGAACAAAAACCATACCGGGCGTTTTCAAAGAAGTCAGACCGGATCCTTTCCGGTCATACTGAGCCGGAATTCATAGGGCGTCATGCGGAAGCGGGTCTTGAACACTTTGTCGAAATATCCTCTTTCCGCAAAGCCGGTTTCCAGGGCAATGTCGTCGATGGACATTTCCGTATTCTTCAGTCTTCCGCAGGCGCTTAAGAGCCTGTATTCGCGGACGATTTCCGAGAAAGTTCTGGCGGTGTATTTCTTCAGGAAGCGGATCATCGATCTGGTTGTATAGGAATAATGATCAGATAGCGACTGCAGGGTAATGTCTTTGTAATGAAGCTGGATGTAGGTCAGCACCTCATTGATATCCATGCTGTCTTTTGAGCGGACTGATTTTTCCGTCTGCCTTTCTGACCTCAGTCTTGCCAGACGGATCAGCAGGTTCAGAAAATCTGCCTGCATGACCTTGTCATACAGCGCGTCTTTGCGGGAAAACTCAATGATCATGTCATGGAGCGGCATGAGGGTGCTGTCCTCTTCGGCCAGATGGAAGATCATGAACTGATCGCCGGGAATGTCGCAGAGAGAGTGGACATAGAACTGCATCAGCGGATCCCCGCTTTTCATCAGTTCCACAAACAGTCCGCCGAACAGCTCCCGGCCGGCCAGGATGTTGAAGATCACCGCTTCAGGATCATCGATGACAAGCTTATGCACTGTCTGCAGGTTGTATAAAAGCAGATCTCCCTCCTGCAGCTTCATTTCCTTACCGGATATGTAATTGACGCATGTGCCGGAATAGACATACATCATTTCAAAGAAATCATGATTGTGGTACAGGCTTTCTCTTCTTGTGATGCCAAGCGCTTCATCATCCGCGTCGATCATCTCGGCCCTCACTTCAATGGAGAGACCGTTCCTGAATTCCTGTGTCTGGGTAAGCGGCAGGAAAACAGAAGGATCATCCATGTATTTCAGAATCCCTCTGAGTTCATTATTCTCTTTGTCCACCGGCAGATTGGTCAGATAGGAATTGATGCGGTGCTTTGAAAAAGACGGTTTCTTCCGCTCTTCCGCCATGATTCTGTCGATTGTTTCTGAACGTGTCATACTTCCACCGCTTCCATTGTCACATTTTTGCCAATGGTCTGTCACCTTTTTTCATAAAGATTTTTTTCCTGAAAAGACAGAATAACAGTGCAAGGAAATACAAGGAGAAGCGAAGATGAAGAAAGCGTTCAGAACAGCCCTCACAGCATTGATGGCACTCTCACTGGCCGGATGCGCCTCAAAAGCACAGCCGGAAGAACAGCCCGCAGCCGACACAAAAACAGACACAGCATTTGCAGACAGCTTCAGAACTGTATCCATGGAAAACAGACCGCTCACAAGATGGTGGGTTCCGGGATCCATGATGGACAAGGATGAAATCAAAAAGGAAATCGAATCAATGGTGAACGCCGGTTTCGGCGGCGCCGAAGTGGTTCCGGTCTCCGTCGCCGGCGGCGATGGGGAAGGTGTGCTGGACTGGGGTTCAGAGCACTGGAAGGAAGTCACAAAGCATATGCTTGAAGTGGCAGGAGAAAACAACTTTACAATCGACTTTACAATGACGCCGGCCTGGCCGCTGGCACTGCCGACAATCAAAGATGTGGACGATCCTGCCCAGGGGGCCCAGATGGAACTGGACGGTGCCTGGACAGCCGGCATCACGAAAGAAAACCCGTTCAAAGGAACACTGCCTGTTTCAGGCGAGGCGGATGAAGACGCCGCAAAAGTCAGCGGCAAGGTGATCCTGACAGGCGTCAGCGCCGCGAAATACACTGACAAAGAAAACAAAGTCCTTGCCTATGACAGCGCAAAGGCTCTGGACCTCAGTGAAGTGACAGACAACGGCGACGGCACATGGAGCTGTGAGTTCACACCGGAAGACGATGGCGAGTATGTCATCTTCGCCTGGTACCAGCACCCTTCAGGAAATACAAAATACGAAAACAACCAGGTCGACCATTATTCAAAGGCCGGCAGCCAGATGATCATCGATTACTGGGAAAACGAACTGATCCCCTATTATGGCAGCGCGTTCGAAAACTGCCGTTCGATGTTCATCGACTCCCTCGAGTTTGAAACACACCTTGACTGGACATACGGTCTGCAGGATTCCTTCAGAGAAGCCAACGGCTATGATGTCACCGCTTATCTGCCTGCCATCTATGACGGCAGCGATGAATGGACAGCCATCGGCAATTACATGGGCGAACCTGCTCCTTCCTTCAGCTTCGATCAGAATTCCAATGAGCTGCTCAACGACTTCCGTGAGCATCTGACAAAGCTCTACATTGAAAACAACATTGAACCTCTTAAAGCATTCTGCGCAAAGCACAATGTCACCCTGAGATACCAGACCTCCTACGGCAAGAGCCTGGACACAGCAGAAACAGCGATGTATCCGGACATTCCCGAAACCGAAAGCCTCTACGGCAACGACTACATGGACTTCTACCGCCTGCAGGCAGGCGCTGTCCACGCCGCTGACAAGAACATCTATTCCATGGAAACTTCCGCAGAATGGACTGAAACATGGAATCCGAAGAAGGACAACGGCGAATACGGCACCCGCGGCAACGGTGAATACAACTCCGGCAACTACGAACAGACATTCCTCGATCACATCTGGCATGACCAGAGAGCCTTCGCAAGCGGCGTCAACCAGGTCGTCTTCCATGGCTATCCTTACTCCGGCGCCTATGAAGGCGGCGCGGTCGAAGGCACACAGTGGCCCGGATTCACAGGATTTGAATCCTACAGATGGTCCAACTCCTGGGGCGAAAGACAGCCCAACTGGATGTTCGCGAAAACATATCTCGACTTCATCGCCAGAAACCAGTATGTCCTGAGACAGGGCACACCGAAGGTTGACGCGGCCGTCTATCATCACAGCTACTATGAGACAATCGATTTCTGGGGACCTGAAAAGATCTTCACAACCGAATGCCTTGAACAGAACGGCTACAGCTACGACTTCCTTGATCCGTCCGTGATCGCCCTTGACACAATGACCGTCAAAGACGGCGTCCTGGATCCTGAAGGCGCCGCATACAAAGCGCTCATTCTCGATAACGAAACAGATCTTCCTTCAGAAACAGTCGCAAAGCTGCAGTCTTACGCGGACAATGGCCTGACCATCGTCTTCATCGGCGAAACACCGTCAGAAAGATCCTTCCTCAATGATGAGGACATCGCTTCCGCCATGGAAAAACTGCTGGCTTCCGAACATGTCATTCACATTGACAATGACGATGACACAGCCAAGGCCCTCAAAGAGGCAGGCGTCACACCGGCTGCTTCCTACGAAAACCAGACACTTCTTGCGGCGCACAGATCCGCCGAAGGCAGGGAATACTACTTCCTTTACAACTATGGAAACGCCAATAACTACAGAGATGTTCAGACCGCTTCCGCAGTCGATACAAAAGTCACACTCGAAGGCACAGGCACACCGTATATCCTGAACGCATGGACAGGTGAAATCACGCCGGCAGCTGACTATACAGCTGAAGACGGCAAAGTCACAGTGAACGTTCATCTTGCGGCCAACGATTCCACAGTCATCGTCCTGAGCGAAGATGTTCTGGCAGAGGCTGCTGAAGAAGCACAGGCAATGGAAGGTTCCGTTGAACTTAAGGACTTCACACTCTCCATCGAAAGCTGGACACCGGGCGAAACAGTTCTGGATACAGAAAAGACAGTCATCGACGCCGGCACACTCAGCGAAATGAAGACATGGGACAAGCTTGACAGTTCCTACACCGACATCAGCGGCACCGGCACCTACACCGCGAAGTTCAATGCGGATTCCTATGAAGAAGGACAGAAGGCATATCTGCACCTGGGCAGAGGCCATGACGCCTTCGGCGTGAAGGTCAACGGCACTGAAATCACAGTCGACCAGGTCTCCGGCGACGCCGACATCAGCGCAGCCATGAAGAAGGGCGAAAACGAAATTGAAATCACCGTCGCCACTTCACTGCTCAACGCGATCCTCAAAAACAACAGTTCCATCCTTAACGATGAGGGCAGAGTCCTCGACGACAGAAGTCCGGCTTCCTATGGTCTGCGTGAAGCAGTCACCATCGACGGCAATCCCATCCGTTAAGAAACAGATCATTCAATCCCTCCGGAAACAGATTCCAAAGCGGAATCTGTTTTTCGTTGTACGCATGAATCCGATATGTCACAATGACATCAGAAGTACACAGGAGCACATAATTTATGGAAAAACAGGGACTGAAAATCGTCACCATCGGTGGCGGATCCAGCTACACCCCGGAACTGATGCAGGGGTTCATCAAACGCTATGAAACACTTCCTGTCAGAGAAATCTGGCTGGTCGATATTAAAGAAGGAGAGGAGAAACTGAACATTGTCGGCGCCCTGGCGCAGCGGATGTGGGACGCTTCGCCATACGAGGTCAAAGTCCATCTGACTCTGAACAGAAGGGAGGCTTTGAAAGACGCCGACTTTGTCACAACCCAGTTCCGGGTCGGACTGCTGAACGCCAGAATCAAGGATGAAAGAATTCCGCTTTCCTATGACCAGATCGGCCAGGAGACCAACGGCGCCGGCGGAATCTTCAAAGCACTCAGAACCATTCCGGTCATTCAGGACATTGTCAGAGACATGAAGGAGCTCTGCCCGGGCGCCTGGCTGATCAACTTCACCAATCCTTCCGGGATGATCACCGAATCGGTTATCCGCAATGCCGGCTTTGAAAAGTGCGTCGGCTTATGCAACGGGCCGATCACGGTCATGAAGGAAGAGCCGGAAATGCTGGGTGGAAAGCAGGAGGACTATACATGGCGCTTTGCCGGCCTCAACCATTTCCACTACCACCGGGTATGGGATCGAAACGGCAATGAAGTGACATCGGAAATCCTCAGACTCATGTCCGAAGACGATAAAACCAACATGGCAAATGTCCATGATGAAACCTATCTTTCCGATCAGCTGGAAGCGATGAACTGCATTCCATTCAGCTACCACCGCTACTACTATCTCTATGAAGAAATGCTGGCGCATCAGAAAGAGGATTACAGAAACGGCACGACAAGAGCTGAGAATGTGAAAAAAGTCGAAGACGAACTCTTTGAGCTTTACAAAGACCCGTCCCTGCATGAAATGCCTGAGCTGTTAAAGAAAAGAGGCGGCGCTTACTACAGCGACGCGGCCTGCGAGACGATTCACAACATTTACAACAATACCGGAAACCTCATGGTCGTTAACACGCGGAACAGGGGAGCCGTTTCCTGCCTGCCGTATGATTCCATTGTGGAAGTCAGCTCGCTCATTAACGCAGACGGGCCTTCACCGCTGGTCTGGGGTGACTTTGAACCTTCGGAAAGAGGCTGGCTGCAGATCATGAAGGCGATGGAGGAGTGTGTGATCAATGCGGCACTCACAGGGGATTACGGCATGCTGGTGAAGGCATTCCAGATCAATCCGCTCATCCGCCATGGTCATCAGGCAAAGGCGCTGCTGGATGAAATGCTTGTCGCCAATGAGAAATACCTGCCGCAGTTCAGAGAAAAAATCATTGAACTGAAGGAAAAGGGAATCATCATCCATGATGAAAAAGTCAGAGAGCTGTGTGAACAGGGACTGTAGGCTTTTTGCTATACTGAAAACAGAATCAGGAGAAAAGGATCATGAAGATGATGGATCCGGTGCGCCGCGTCTTTGACAAAGCTGTCTTCGTGTGCGGGGATGCCATCATCCACAGCCTCAGTGATCCATGCCCTGAACACTTTACTTAACAAGCGGGAGATAATTATGACTGACAGAGAGATGTATGAGATTTACCGGAAATGAATCCTCGAGCAGACGGATCCTTCCTACACAATCAATGAAAAGAGTGAAGATGAAATCGACTTTGTGATGGACAGTGCCGTCGGTCATGTGCAGTTCTATCATCTCGAATATGAAGTCTGCGCTCTGACAATTGAAACGGAAAAAGCCGATGAACCGGTCTTCTTCCTGCATTTTGAGATCAAGGATCTCGATCATGCCAAAGACCTGTTCACCCAGATGGCTGCCTCTTTGAAAAAGGCAGGCACAGACACAAAGATCAAGGTCCTCTTAAGCTGCACTTCAGGATTCACCACATCCTTCTTCGCTGAAAAACTCAACAGCGCCGCGGAAACGCTCGGCCTTGAATATGAATTCTCGGCGGTTCCCTATACAAATCTGTTTGAGGAGGCCCAGGACAAGGACGTGATCCTGCTGGCGCCGCAGATCGGCTACCTGCTCAAAAAGGCGCAGGAAGTGCTCAGGGATAAGATCATTATCCAGATTCCGGCCAATGTTTTTGCGACATACAACGCCAGCCAGACATTCGATCTGATCAAAGAGGAACTGGATAAAAAAGAACAGGCGGAAGAATTTGTTGAAGATATTCACGATCCGGAATGGGATACGGCGATCGCGATCGTGGCGATCATCCGCAGAAACCGCAAATTTGAGATTCACTGGCGCGGCGCGGACAAAGAAGCGCCGATGGAACGCGGGGTCACCATCAAAGACGAACTGGAACTCCGCGACCTGGAAGACGTTCTCGACGTCCTCTTCATCCGCCATCCTGAGATCAGAGGCGTGGCGATTGTTTCGCCCGGCGTTGTCTATGATGGCCGGCTCACACTTCCGACAGTCAAAATCTTCGATGTCGATGTGGTTGGTGAATTCACAAAGAAATACGGCCGCACATTTGTCCTGTGCAATGACGCCAACGCGTCGGCGGTCGGCTATTATGCCAACAACCGTGACTGCGGAAACCTGCTTGCCTACTATCATTCGCTCGGCAATGTGGTCGGCGGCGCCGGTCTTGTGATCAACGGCAATCCGGTCTTCGGCAGAAAGGACTTCGCCGGCGAGTGCGCCAATTATCTGAAGACGCTCAATTTTTCCGAAGACAGATATGACCTTTCCAGAACGCCGGAAGGCATCGTTGAGCTGATCACCAAGCTTGTCCTGCCGATGATCTGCACAATCGGCCCT
Organism: uncultured Erysipelotrichaceae bacterium; assembly: GCA_902775735.1. Classification (GTDB taxonomy): domain Bacteria; phylum Bacillota_I; class Bacilli_A; order Erysipelotrichales; family Erysipelotrichaceae; genus Bulleidia. The sequence goes on along the minus strand of CACYNH010000023.1, from coordinate 25,299 downwards.
GACACGCTTGCGGTCTATTGCGACCTTCTGACTGACACTGAGGAACTGAAGGAAAGCCTGAAGAAATATATCCCCGAGCGCCATCTGCCTGACATCGTCAGGATGGAAAACAGCTATCTGCTCTTCTACGGCGCCGGCGTCCTGCTGTACAACGTCCTGCACGGAAACAGTCAATACCGTGAGGATCTCATAGAATACAGAAACCGATAATCCTGCAGAACATGAAAGGGTACCGCGGCCGCGGTACCCTTGGTTGTTATATGGGAACTGTGATCAGGCAGCTTTTCTTTTCGCCTGATTCTGGATGAACAGCAGGCAGGCAAGAGACACTGCCGCAAGAACGATGCCGCCGGTGACCGAGACCGCGTAGGAGCCGGTCATATCATAGAGGAAGCCGATCAGGGTCAGACCGATGGCGGATGCCACGCTTGTCATTAATGTGATGACTGAATACGCCTGACCGTACTGCTGATCGCCATAGATGGTTCTTGTGATCATTGAAATGCCGAGTGAGCCGATTGAGAAACATGTGCCGTACAGGAAGCCGCCGGCCATTAACGGAAGCGTTCCGCCCGGATTGAGAAGAATCAGAACCAGACCCGCAACGGTTGTGGCGAGCATCAGGATGACGCCGCGGAAAGCGCCGATCCTGTCAGACAGCGCGCCAAGCAGGAACTTGGAAGCGACATTGCCGATCATTGAAGCGGATAAGAGGGCGGCGCCGGCCGAAGCAGCGTAGCCATATGCCTGGGCAAGGGAAGAAAGATGGGGAGAAAGGCTTGTTAACAATACGATGCATAAGACCAGAACAACCAGAGCCGCAAACAGCGGAGATTTCGGGGTGTAAGGCAGATCCAGATTGGCAGGCGCCGCTTTGGCGCTGCCTTCCCGGGCGTCATCTTCGCCAAGAGGCCTTAAGCCGATGTCCTGCGGCTTGAGCGGGACAAAGAGAAGGGAAGGGATAATGCATAAGACAATGAAGATGACATAGCCGATATATGTTTTCTGCCAGCCGAAGCTTTCGATCAGTTTTGAAAGAATCGGGGAAGCGATCGCGGAGCCGATGCCGGAGAAGCTTAAGGCGATGCCGGTCAAAGTGCCGCGGTAGCGGACGAACCAGTTGCCGATGAACATGGTGATGATCATCATTGAGACTGCCGCGAAGCCGACGCCTCTTACCGCCGCCGCGATATTCATGACAAGCGTGTTGGGCGCCAAGGCAATGCCGAAGCCGGAAACCATGATCAGGACGGCACCGGCGATCAGGATATTCTTGATCCGCACATTGCGGGAGATCATCTTCGCCACAAACGGCGTGCCCAGTCCCACGATCAGGTTGGAGATTGACATGTGGAGGGTGATCGAACCCTGGCCGACCTGCATGGCGTCCGCCATCGGTTTATAGAAGACGCCGTAGGCGTTGACCATTCCCATCGCGCCGCACGCCATCAGGCAGGTGCACACAGCGGCGAGTACATACATGAAGTTTCCCTGTTTTTTCATAAGTTCATCCTGCTTTCTTTTGTTTACACCCAAAATATAGAGCAGAATTCAAATGATTTGAAATACTTATGTTATATTTGAATTGATAAAAAGATTTTATGGATATCAGGACACTCAGATATTTCCTGGCTGTGGCCGCGGAAGAGAATATGACCGCCGCCGCAAACAGCCTGCATATTTCCCAGCCCGCGCTTTCCTACCAGATTTCAGAACTGGAAAAGGAACTCGGAAAGCAGCTTTTCGTGCGCTCGGGCCGAAAGATGACCCTTACAGAGGAGGGGATGTTCCTGCGCGCAAGAGCACAGGAGATTGTCGAGCTGTCGGACAGAACATCATCGGAGATCAGCTCCGGCGGCGGGGATATCCATGGCGGCATTTACATCGGCGCAGCGGAGAGCCTTTCCCTGCATGGCCTGGCTGAAATCATCGCGGATTTCCGGAAGGAATATCCTCACGTTGTTTTCCATTTCTACAGCGGCACGATGGATGACGTCTATGAAAAACTAAACCGCGGCACAATCGATTTCGCGGCGGTGGTGGAGCCGTTTGAACCGGAAGGCTGTGAGGTGATGGTCATGCCCGGCGGCGACCGGATGGGAATCGTGATCCGCAAAGATCATCCCCTGGCAAAGAAACAGACAGTCTCCGCGTCGGATCTGTATGATCTGCCGCTGATCCTGACGACAAGAGCGAACATGAACATCCGCCAGTACGGGGAAATGCTCGGCATCCCGATGGAACACCTGCATGTCTCCGCCACCGGCAACCTGATTTTCAACATGGCGATTCTTGCCGAACATGAGGTCGGGGCGATCCTGACCCTGGAGGGCCTGATCAGCGATCACGAAACATCGGCTCTGACTTTTGTGCCGCTGGATCCGCCCGTAAACCGCCGGCTGGTGTTTGTGCGCAAAGAATACCGTCCGCTGAACAGGGCGGCCGGTCTGTTTTACGAAAGAGTGAAGAAGAGCTTTTCTGAATCATTCTGAGGTATGATTAATCTGTAAGAGAAAGGAAAGTCCATCATGAGCGCGAAAATCATGACATTCCATATCACGATCGACAGATCGCAGATCACAAAGCTGGAATCAGAAACCGCAAAAGTCACTTTCATTCCGTTCGGAGGCACTGTTGACTCGCCGTATTTCAAAGGAAGGGTCATGCCCGGCGCCGCGGATGTGCAGGTGACCGACGCTTCCGGAATGCGACATATGTGCGCGAAGTATATTTTTGAGGGGACCGACGGGGAAGGAAAGCACTGCCGTCTGTTTGTCGAAAACAACGGTTACTTCCCGAAAGACGGTGTGAAGAAGGATTACTTCGACGCCACCCCGAAGTTCATCACTGATTCAGAATTCCTGAATGAAATTCTTTCCCGGCCTGTTTTCAGATCAGAAGGCCATTCCACCGAAGCCGGCGTCGATATCATGATCTTCGATGAAACGAAGGAGGAAAGCGAAGCCGTTCCGGAGATTCAGGAACCGGAAGATCCTGTCCTGACACAGTTAAGGGACAAGGAAATCGTTGATGATAAACTCATCGCGGAAGGCAGAAGGCTTTACACGGAAGAAAAGATCGCGAAGCTGATCTTCTTCTCCTCCTATGACAACAAAACCTTCACCGTGGATCAGCCCGACGCGGAGCTGATCACGGCTGTCCTCAATGATTTGAGAGGCAGCGCGCAGATGCTGTTCATGCTGAATGAAAAGGGCGAACTGGCAGCTGTCAGCTATATCTCCGGAAAGATCCGCAACATCGAAAACATGGTGCTGACCGTCTACGCCGAAATCTTCGCGGAAACCGGGCAGAACAGATATTTCGGGAGACCCGTCAACCGCTATTCCCGTTTTCAGATCCGGGAAATTTAAAAGAATATGAAAATGAGCCGCAGCTGACAAGCCGCGGCTCATTCATTGAAAGGTCAGAGATTTTCAACGTTGCCGTTGTTTTCGATGACTTTTTTATACCAGAAGAAGGAATCCTTTCTGGACCTGTCGAGAGTTCCGTTTCCTTCATCGTCGACATCGACATAGATGAAGCCGTATCTCTTTCTGATTTCACCGGTGCCGGCGGAGACGACGTCAATGCAGCCCCAGGTGGTGTAGCCGATCAGATCAACGCCGTTTTCAATCGCTCTGTCCATGGCCTTGATGTGTTCACGGTAGTAGTCGATCCGGAACGGATCATGGATGGAGCCGTCTTCCTCGACGGTGTCATAGGCGCCAAGTCCGTTTTCAACGACCATGACCGGCTTTTCATAGCGGTCATAGATCATTTCCAGATAATACTGCAGTCCGGAAGGATCGGTGGACCAGCCCCAGTCGCTGTACTTCAGATAGGGGTTCTTTGTGCCGGTGGACATGTTGCCGCCGACGGTTTCAAGACCGGTATGGGTGGTGATGTTCTGCGACATGTAATAGCTGAATGTATACATGTCGACAGTGCCTTTCTTCAGTTCTTCCAGATCCTCCTCAGTGATATCGAGGTCTTTGACATGGTAAGTGTCCCAGATTCTCTTCGCGTAGGAAGGATACTTTCCTCTGCACTGCACATCGGAGCAGTAGAAGATCTTTGTCTCCCACATATGGTGGTTCCAGATGATGTCCTCAGGATCGCAGGTGGCGGGGTAATAGCAGATGCCGCAGATCATACAGCCGATCATGTTTTCCGGATCGATGGCATGGCCGAGCTGCACTGCCTTCGCGCTGGCGACAAACTGGTAGTGCAGCTGCTGGATGCCTTCCTGATAGCGCCATTCGGGGATGGAGCCGTCACGCACCGGCTGGGGCATGGAGTTGTTGATTTCATTGAATGTCAGCCAGTACTTTACAAGCCCTTTGTATTCACGGAAACATGTTTCCGCAAAGCGGACATAGAAGTCGATGAGTTTTCTGTTGTTCCAGCCGTTATATTCTTCTTCCAGATAGAGCGGCGTATCGAAATGCCAGATGGTGACCAGCGGCTCAATGCCGTTTTTCTTAAGTTCCGTAAAGACATCGCGGTAATGCTCGACGCCGGCCCGGTTGGGCTCTTCCTCAATTCCTTTGGGGAACAGTCTGCTCCAGGAGATGGACATGCGGTAGGTTTTGAATCCCATTTCCGCAAATAAGGCGATGTCTTCCTTATATCTGTGATACTGGTCGATGCCTTTGTGGTTGGGATAATACTGGCCTTCCAGAACAGCGTAACGGGCGCCTTCGGGAAGTTTGTCATGTTTCTTTTTAAAGCCGGGTCTGCCGTCTTTGTCGATAAAGGTGATATAGCGGGGCGTATTGACAGTACCGCCGGTGGTGACGTCGGTTAACGCCGGGCCTCTGCCGTCTTCATTCCAGGCGCCTTCGCACTGGTTGGCAGCGGTGGCGCCGCCCCACAGGAAATTCTTCGGGAAACTCATGATTGCACTCTCCTTTTTTCTGAATTTTATCAGCGCGTGGAATCGCGTTCCACAAGCGAAACGCCGATGATGTTTTCTTTGTTCACTTCTTTTCCTTCAATCAGGTCCAGAAGAATCTGACATGCCTTTGCCGCCAGGCTGGCCGGATTTCTGTCCAGGGATGTGATTGAGGGGGAAGCCATCGTGGAATAGGGACTGTTGTCAAAAGAGATCAGTTTCACATCTTCAGGAGAATAGAAGCCGACTTTATAGATTAAGCCATATCTCTTTTCGATCTGGCCGGTGGAAGCGGAGACCAAGCACGAAATACTCCATGTGTTTTTCTCCTCCTGTTAAGATTCTGTTCTGCCGAGTGTGTAGATGAGCCAGTCGATATGCCTGATTTCATCTTCTTTCTGATGGATCTCTGCCAGCAGGGAGGACCTTCCCTCATGCAGGAGATTCTTCGCCTTTGCGTAATCACGCTGCTGTACGCTTGTGAGGATTTCATCTCTGTTTTCTGCCGGCAGGCCGGTTTCTTCAACCGCTGTCATGATCATTGTGTCTTTCATCATCTTCAATATAGCCGCGGAATACAGATATATAAAATACTTGTTGGCTATCTCTATATATTCTCTGATAGAATAACTGCAGAGAGGTATTCCAATGGAACTGCGTGTACTCAGATACTTCGTCCAGGTTGCCCGTGATGAAAGCATCACCCGGGCCGCCAATGCTCTGCATATTTCCCAGCCGACTCTTTCCAAACAGATGAAGGATCTGGAAGAAGAACTCGGAGTCAAACTGTTTCACCGCACCAATTACGCGGTTCGTCTGACTGAAGACGGGATCCGTCTGCGCTTAAGGGCGGAGGATCTTCTTGCGATGGCGGACCAGACGATGAGTGAATTCAGAAACAGAGATCAGACAATTTCGGGTGAGCTGCGGATCGGCGCCGCGGAAGCGGAGGCGGTGCGTGTTCTCGGCATGACAATGCGGAAGCTGGCTGACCGGTATCCCGGCATTGTCTATCACATGTATGCCGGCGATACGGAAATGCTTAAAGAAAAACTGGACAGCGGTTTCCTGGATTTTCTGCTGATCTGCGAAGAACCTGATCTGCACCGCTATCAGGCGCTGACCATGCCCATCGATGATGAGTGGGGTCTTGTCATGAAAGCAGGGGATCCGCTGGCGGAAAAAGAAAGCGTCACGCTTGAGGATATCGCTTCGCTGCCTCTGGTCGTTTCAAGACAGGCCATGCACCAGGATCTGGCTCATTTATTCGGCGCGGCTGCCCACCGTCTGCACATCGCCGCCGACTATGACCTTTCCCATAACGCTTCTTTGCTGGTGAGGGAGGGTTTCGGATATCTTCTGACCTTTGATTATCTGGTCGATCTCAGTGAAAAAAGCGGTCTTGTCTTCAGGCCGCTGGCGCCTCAGCTGCGCACCCGTTCGCATCTGATCTGGCGCAAATACCAGATCTTCTCCGCCGCCGCTGAAGTGTTCCTGAACACTCTTGAAAAAGGACTGAGCGAATAAAAAAAAGACAGGGCAAAAGACAATCATGTCTGAATGCTCTGTCTCTTTCACTACATTCATCAGGATCAGCCGTTTTTCTTTGCGTGCGGTGTGATTGCCTCAAGCTCCGCGGCAATTTCCGCCTTCGCGTTTCTGAGATCGATATCCGTCTGAAGATTCAGGAAGTATTCTTCCGATACGCCGAAGTATTTTGCCAGGCGCAGTGACGTGTCAGCGGTCATCTTCCTGCGGTTATGCAGAAGATCCTGGATTCTTGAAACCGGCACATGGATGTCCCTGGCAAGCCGGTAGGCGGAGATGTCCATAGGCTTCATGTAGTCTTCAAACAGAATTTCACTGATCGTTGGGGTTTCGATTCTGCCGGACATTTTTTTCCTCCATCTGATGATTTCGATATACCCGCAATACGGGCATATTTCAACCGCTGGAAAATGAAAATTCTATTGTGTTCCGCGAGAAAAACAGCCCCGGGTCCCGGAGCTGCTTCTGAATCAGATGGTGTGATTAAAACTCAGTGAAAATCAGATTCCCATCGCTGTGCGGTAGCCGGCATAGATCGCCCACTTGGCGTCCTTGACAGCGTCGGCGTCACCGATGACGCAGACCTTTTCAGCCAGACCTTCGGTTTCAAACGGCACATAAGGTTTGGAGCCAAGAGCCAGGATGACTGTGTCGAAGCCGTCAAGCTTAAGCTGTTCGCCATCCTTTTCGGCAATGACGCCGCCCTCGATGAATTCGAGAACCTTTGTGCTTGTGTAGACTTCGATCTCTTCTTCCTTGATTCTCTTGAGCATCGCGTTTCTGACGGTCAGATAGAGAGTCGGAACGATTTCCGGCAGCATCTCGACAATCGCGACTCTTGTGCAGTAGTCGGTTGCGTATTCAGCTGTTTCCGCGCCGACCTCGCCGCCGCCGATGATCAGGCAGCTCTTCTGCAGAACAGGATTGCCGAGCAGAACGTCATTGGCAAGAACCACGCCGGTTTCCTTTAAGCCCTTGATCGGCGGAACGGAAGGCTTCGCGCCGGTCGCGACAACCAGAACATCGGGTGCGAGTTCCTTGATGACTTCCGGTGTGGCTTCGGTGTTCCATCTGATGTCAACGCCGTTCTTTTCGCACATGTGCAGCATGTACCGGATCTCTCTTGTGAGCGGCTGCTTGAAAGGCGGATAGGCACCGATTCTTAACTGGCCGCCTGCCTGCAGTTTGTCATTCTTTTCCAGAAGGATGACTTCATGCCCACGGTAAGCGCTCATCCATGCGGCGGTCATGCCGGCCGGACCGGCACCGACAACGACGACCTTCTTGGGCGCGTCTGTCTTTGTGAGCATTCTGTCGGCCCTGTGGCTGGACTGCGGGTTGTACATACAGCCCACACCCCAGTCGCCCGGCATCAGGTTTTCAGGATAGTTGAATTCCATGCATCTCTGGGTGCAGCCGATGCAGGGGATAATGTCTTCGACAGCGCCGCCGACGGCTTTGTTCGGGAACGCCGGATCGGCGATGGACTGACGGCCCAGGGAGACCGCGTCGCAATCGCCTCTGCGGATCGCCGTTTCAATGGTCCACGGATCATGGAACAGACCGACGGAGATGACAGGGATATCGACAGCTTCCTTGATTCGCTTTGCGCTGGCGAGGTTCCATCCGGAAGGCCATGCGGTCGGCGGAACGATGGTTTCCCATGTTTCGTATGTGCCGGCGGAAATGTGCAGGGCGTCATAGCCGTATTCTTCCAGCATAGCCGCATAGACAATGGTCTCTTCCATTTCAAGACCGCCGATTCTGTTTTCTTTTGAAGACAGACGGGCAGTGACAGCGAAGTCTTCGCCGCAGGCTTTCTTGATGCCTTCGCAGACAAGCTTCATGAAGTAGGCGCGGCCTTCGACACCGCCGCCGAATTCATCGACACGCTTGTTGGAGCGCGGGGAGAGGAACTGGCCGCCCATGTAGCCGTGGGAAGCGTGGATTTCAACGCCGTCGAATCCCGCTTTCTGCATTCTTACCGCAGCGTCCACATAGTGCTGAATCAGGTCATAGACTTCCTGGGTTGTGAATTCATGCGGTGTTTCACGGTTTGTCGGGCACGGTACGGAAGAAGGGGCAACAACCTTTCCGGCCATTAACGAGACGGTTTCACGTCCGGCATGGTGCAGCTGGACAATTGTTTTGGCACCCTGTTCGTGAATTGTGGAAGCGAGTTTTGTCATGCCGGGGATGCAGTCATCCGTCCAGCCTGCCGGCTCGCAGGGCATGCCGACACCGGTCGGCTCAACCGCTGTGATTTCAATGATGACAAGGCCGAATCCGCCTGCGGCTCTGGCACCGTAGTAATCGAGTGTGGGCTGGTAAACAAAGCCTTTCTGGTCGAAGACGCCGGAATCCATTGCCGGGACAATCAGACGGTTCTTGATGTCGACGGAGCCGATTCTCCATGGTGAAAATGTGTTGTTGAAGCGCATAATCTGTCCTCCTTTTTTCCATGAGAAAATGCAAATTCTTCAATGATGATATGATGGTTCAATAATCGGGTACTTCTACTATTAATATAATGAAACCGGCTGTTTGCATAAACTGTCAAAAATTTCAAAATGTCAGTTAAGTGACAAACGGTTGTGCAGTGTCATTTAATCGCAGGCAGGCATCTGTTGCCTTGACGGTAATCCGGCATGTTATAATGGGTCCACACAGTATTCAGAAGAATGCAGAATGAAAGGAGTCAAGAATGACTGACACAACAAAATATGTTCCTTATGAAGAGAGAACAGGAAATGAATCCATCGTTTATTTCACCAGAGACATTTCACCCGAAGGCATTAAAAAAGCCTATGAAAAAGTCAGCGCCAACATCACCGGCAAGGTAGCCATCAAGCTTCATACAGGCGAAAAGAACGGCCCGAACTTCACACCGGCCTCCTGGGTAAAAAAAGTCCGCGAAACAACTGAGTCACTGAAGGACTCCACCATCGTTGAGACCAATACCTTCTATGTGGGCGACCGCTATACAACCGAAGATCATCTGGATACCCTGAAGGTCAACGGATGGGATTTCTGCCCGGTTGATATCATGGACGCGGACGGAACCGTCGACCTGCCCGTCAAAGGCGGCAAGTGGTTTGATCACATGACACACGGCAAGACCATGGTCGATTACGATTCCATGTTCGTTCTGACCCATTTCAAGGGCCACGCAATGGGCGGCTTCGGCGGCTCCAACAAGAACATCGGCATCGGCTGCGCGGACGGCCGCATCGGCAAGGCCATGATCCACGCGAAAAACGGCAACGACTGGGGTGTTGTTGAAGATGAACTGATGGAAAAGATCACAGAATCCACCAAGGCAACCATCGACTTCTTCGGAAAGAACATCGCCTATGTCAACGTCATGAGAAACATGTCCGTTTCCTGCGACTGCGAAGGCGTCGCGGCACAGCCGGTCGTCACACCGAACGTCGGTATCCTTTCTTCCACCGACATCTGCGCGATTGACTCCGCGAGCGTTGATCTGATCTATGCGATGTGCGAAAAGGACCACAAGGACCTGGTCGAAAGAATCGAAAGCAGACACGGCCACAGACAGCTGTCCTACATGTATGAAATGGGCATGGGCAACAGAAGATACATCCTCATCGACCTCGACAACGATGAAGCCCGCATCACACCGGCAAAGGCGGTCGAAGGCGTCAAGCCGTTCAAACTTGTCAAATAAGAAAAAACTGCGCTGAAGCACAGAAAGAAACATACCTGAAGGCATGGGAACTTTTCCATGTCTTCTTTTTTGAACAGAGGGGAGAAACACATGAACAGAACAAGAAACATCGTACTGACCGGACTGATGATCGCCATCGGCATCGTCATTGTCACGGCCCTCAAAAACTTCGGCGGCCAGCCGATCCTGCGGCTATTTTCACCGATGCACTTTCCGGTCCTGATCGCCGGTCTTGTGATCGGTCCGGTGGAAGGGCTGGTGTGCGGTTTATTGACGCCGGCTTTATCCTATGTCATCAACCAGCTGCCGCCCAACGGTCCGCTTGCCATGATGGCGGAACTTGGCGTCTATGGCCTGATCACCGGTTTGTGCATGAGAACCTTCGGAAAAGAGAAGGGCATCGTCAAAATCTACATTTCCCTGATCATCGCCATGATCATCGGCAGAATTGCCGGAGGTCTTGTGACCGGGTTTATCCTGAATGCTGGTGAGTATTCCGTTTCCGCATGGATCAGCGCCTACTTCATCGGCACCGCCCCGGCGATCATCGCTGATCTGATCCTGATCCCGCTGATTGTGAAGGCATTGCAGAGAGCGGGCCTTGCGCAGAAATAAGAAACCGGAGGAACTGTAATTTGTACAGTTCCTTTTTCTTCGGCTGAGCACTCAATGGTATACTTTTGTATATGGCACAGGAAATTGATCTGAAACTTGATAACGATATAAACCATACCGACGGGTTCACGCAGATGGTGCGGCTTTCCGACGCTGATCTGAAATATGCGAAGGATTTTTCAGAGCGCATTGATGTGACCGATACCGGCACGATCCTGAAATACGGAGCCCTGGCGCAGAAACATGTCAGTGATTTCACCGACACCTCCCTGGTTGATGTGCCGGCCCATGATTATGAGGAGATCACAGCAGATCTGAAAAAGCTGCAGCGGAAGATCGCTTCCTTTGAAAGGGAAATCCTGACCGACAGCGGTCTCTATGCAGATCAGGATAAAGCGTTCAGCAGCTATAAAACCATTTATGAAAGATGTGTGTCCGCCGTCAATGAGGCGGCGAGAAGACTTGACATTCACCGCAGTTCACTGCTCAGGCACATGAAGCGCCTCAATGACCATTACGATAAGTGCATGCTTTACTTACGGGAATATGACATGTACATCCACGCCGGTGAACTGGCGTTAAAAAGATGCCGCGCGCAGAACCTCAATGATCTTCTCAGGCGGGCGAAACAGACCGGCTTACAGGAGGACGCCTTCAACGCGAAGGATTATGACCAGGCATGCAGAAGACTGGAAAAAAGGCTTTCCGATCTTTCACTGAGCAGACAGCTGCCGCTGCAGCTGTGCACGCAGATCCGCATGATGCAGGGCACTGACGTCGTGCTTTCCGACACTCTGCAGTCGCTGGCAAACAACAGCTTCCCGCTATGGAAGAGCCGGATGATCCTGGCTCTTGGCCTTGGCGAAAAGAAGGTCTTTGACGAGGAGATCATCAAAGAAACGGACAAAGCCCTCAATGATACAATCAATGCCGTGCTGAAGTCATTTCAGACTTCAAAGAACAAACAGAAAACAAATCTTCTGGGAGGATTGAAATAATCCTTCCTTTTTATATACGAAAGAAAAGGGCACAGCTTTCTGTACCCTTGGAAATGCTTAAGATCTGTTCTGTTTTTCGACAAGTCTTGTGCCGCCGTAGATTTCGCGCAGCTTCGGTTTGTCGATCTTGCCGGTCGCGTTGCGGATGACCGGGGCGAAGATGAGTTTTCTGGGACGTTTGTAGCGGGGCAGATCAACGCAGAACTGGTTGAGTTCGTCCTCGCTGAGTTCAAAGCCTTCCTTGACCTGGATGATCGCGGCCGCGATTTCGCCGAGTCTTTCATCGGGCAGACCGATGACGGCTGCGTCGTGGATCTTTGTGTTGGTCATTAAGAATGACTCGATCTGAACAGGATAAAGGTTTTCACCGCCGGAGATAATGACGTCCTTCTTTCTGTCGACCAGGAAGATGAAGCCGTCTTCATCCTGCATCGCCATATCGCCGGTATGGAGCCAGCCGTTTTCCAGAACTTCGGCTGTCGCTTCCGGATTCTTGTAGTATTCGACCATGACGCCGGGGCCCTTGACGCACAGCTCGCCGACATCGCCCTGTCTGACCGGATTGTTTTCTTCATCGACAATCTTTGTCTTCCAGCCATAGCCCGGCACGCCGATCGCGCCGACCTTATGGACATTTTCAAGACCGAGGTGGACGCAGCCCGGACCGGTGGATTCGGAAAGACCGTAGTTGGTGTCATATTTGTGGTCGGGGAAGTATTTCAGCCAATGGCGGATCAGGCTGGGCGGTACAGGCTGGGCGCCGATGTGCATTAAGCGCCATTGGGAGGTGCGGTAGTCTTCCAGTTTGATTCTGCCGGAATCAAGAGCGGCCAGGATGTCCTGGGCCCAGGGGACCAGCAGCCAGACAATTGTGCAGCCTTCATTGGAAACAGCGCTCATGATCGCTTCAGGAGAATTTCCCTTGAGGATCACGGCACGGGAACCTGTGTAAAGGGAGCCGAACCAGTGCATTTTGGCGCCGGTATGGTAAAGCGGCGGAATGCACAGGAAGGTGTCCTTCTTTGTTGTTTCATGGTGGATCGCTTCCATTCTGGCGGACTGGGAGAGGGCTTCATGCTTTAAAAGGATGGCCTTGGGGAAGCCGGTGGTGCCGCTGGAGAAGTAAATGGCGCCGTCATCGGTGTCCTGGATCAGGACCTTGGGGGCTTCGGAAGCGAAGTTGGCCGCCTGGCGGTAGTAGTCCTCGGCATAGGTCGGGGTCTGGTCGCCGACGAAGTAGAGAAGGGTATTCTTCTTGATCTTGCTGGCGATGTCTTCGATCCGGCCGATGAATTCAGGACCGTAGAAGAGGACATCGGAATCAGAAGCGTCAAGGCAGTATTCGATTTCATCCGCGGTGAAGCGGAAGTTGAGGGGGACGGCGATGGCGCCGGCCTTGAGAATGCCGAAGTAGATGGGCAGCCATTCCAGGCAGTTCATGAGCAGAATCGCGCATTTCTGTCCGGGCAGGATACCGCGGTCGATTAACATATTGGCAACCCGGTTGGCCTTTTCATCAAAGACACCCCATGTGATCTGGCGGCGGTAGAACGTGTTGCTTGTCGGCTGGATCAGTTCATATTCTTTCCAGGTGACACGCTGTTCCTCCTTGAGTTCAGGGTTGATTTCAACCAGGGCGATTTCATTCCCATAGAGTTTGCTGTTGCGTTCAAGCAGATCTGTAATCGGCATAAAAGTTCAGTTTCCTTTCAGCAGTTTAGTGCGTTAACGCATTATAACATTAAAAGGTTGAATTATCAACACGCCCGTACTATTATATTAAGCATAACTGACCGGACCTGTTTTCAGGCTGTGTCAGAAACGGAGAGAGTCATGGAAAACCAGAGTAAAAAAGAATTAATGCTGGGCAATAAAGCCGTGGCGAGAGGCCTGTATGAAGCGGGTGTCTGCTTCATTTCAAGCTATCCCGGCACACCCAGCACAGAAATTACCGAGGAAGCCGCGAAGTATGATGAGATCTACTGCGAATGGGCTCCCAATGAGAAAGTGGCGATGGAAGCTTCCTTCGGCGCTTCCCTGACCGGCAGACGCGCTTTCTGCGGCCAGAAACATGTCGGTCTGAATGTCGCGGCCGACCCGCTTTACACAATGTCCTATACCGGCGTGAACGCAGGTCTTGTCATCGGTGTCGCCGACGACGCCGGCATGCACAGCTCGCAGAACGAGCAGGACAGCCGCCATCATGCGATCGCCGCCAAGGTGCCGATGCTGGAACCGTCCGATTCCGCCGAAGCCCTTGAATTCACAAAGAAGGCGTTCGAGATTTCCGAGCGTTTCGACACCCCGGTTCTTCTCAAGATGTGCACAAGAGTCGCCCACTCCCAGTCGCTTGTGGAACCAGGTGAAAGAAATGTTCCCGTCAAAGAATATGAAAAGAACATCGCCAAGTATGTCATGATGCCCGGCAACGCGATCAGGCGCCATCCGATTGTCGAACAGAGAACAAGAGACCTGATTGAATTCGCCGAAACAAGTGATCTCAACCGGGTGGAGATGGGGGATACTTCCCTCGGCATTATTACAGCTTCCACTTCCTATCAGTATGTCAAGGAAGTCTTCGGTGACAAAGCCAGCGTGCTCAAGCTCGGCATCGCCAATCCGCTGCCGGAAAAGCTGATCCGTGATTTCGCAGCCAAAGTCGATAAGCTCGTCGTTGTCGAAGAGCTTGACCCGATCATCGAAAACCATGTCAAAACCCTGGGCATTGAAGTTTCCGGCAAGGACATCTTCCCGCTGGAAGGCGAGTTCTCTCAGAACCTCGTCGCCGCGAAGCTTGGCTGTGAGGTCCCTGAAACAAAGAGTATTGACGCGGTGATTCCGCCCCGTCCGCCGGTCATGTGCGCCGGCTGCCCGCACAGAGGCATGTTCTATACATTAAAGCAGAACAAGTGCACGGTTCTCGGCGACATCGGCTGCTATACACTGGGCGCTGTCGCACCGCTGGGCGCGATTGAGACAACCCTGTGCATGGGCGCTTCCATCGGCGCCGTCCACGGTTTCAACAAGATCAAAGGCAAAGAGTCTGAATCAAAGACTGTCGCTGTCATCGGCGATTCCACCTTCATGCATTCCGGCATGACCGGCCTTGCCAACGTCGCTTACAACCAGTCCAATTCGACTGTGATTATCCTCGATAACTCGATCACCGGCATGACCGGCCACCAGCAGAATCCGACCACCGGATACAACATCAAAGGCGATCCGGCCGGCAAGATTGACCTGGAGGCTCTCTGCAGAGCCATGGGCTTCAACAGAGTCGCTGTCACCGATCCCTATGATCTGGCCCAGACTGATAAGGTCCTCAAAGAAGAGCTGGCGGCGGAAGAACCTTCCGTCATCATCTCCAGAAGACCCTGCGCGCTTCTCAAGTATGTGAAGCACAAGGCGCCGTTAAAGGTGAATACAGACAAGTGCGTCGGCTGTAAGTCATGCATGCGCATCGGCTGCCCGGCGATCTCGATCAAAAACGGCCAGGCTTCTGTCGACACAACGCTGTGCGTCGGCTGCGGCGTTTGTTCACAGCTGTGTCATTTCGACGCTCTTGAAGCAGGTAAGGAGGCTTAATCATGAAGACAAAGAATATCATGATCGTCGGCGTCGGCGGCCAGGGATCGCTTCTGGCTTCCAAGCTGCTGGGCCATCTGTTAATGTCCCAGGGATATGACGTCAAGGTTTCCGAAGTGCACGGCATGAGCCAGCGCGGCGGTTCCGTCGTCACCTATGTCCGCTATGGCGACAAGGTCTATTCACCTGTCATCGACAAAGGCGAGGCGGACTTTATCGTTTCCTTCGAGGCGCTTGAAGCGGCCAGATGGCTGCCGTTCTTAAAGGAGGACGGCGTCATTGTCACAAATACACAGCAGATTGATCCGATGCCTGTCATTACCGGTGCCATGGAGTATCCGGAAGACATCATCGGCAAGATGAAGGCGACCGGTCTGAAGGTCGACGCCCTCGACTGTCTGAAACTGGCTGAGGAAGCCGGTTCCTCCAAAGCAGTCAACGTCGTTCTGCTCGGCAGGCTTTCGCATTATTTCGATATTTCCGATGAAGACTGGGACGCTTCGCTGTCCGCGATTGTTCCGGCCAGATTCCTCGAAATGAACCGCAAAGCATTCCGGCTGGGCAAAAACGCATGATTGATAGATTAGAAAGAGCAGGGAACCCATGGAAAGGTATTACCAGAAAGAGATTGAAACAGCCAGCCGTGAGGAAATCACGGCCATCCAGGACGCCAAAATTGTGAAGCAGGTGCAGCACGTCTGGGACAATGTTCCTTTCTACCGTCAGAAGATGGAAGAAGCCGGCGTTTCACCGGCGGACATCAAAGGCATCGCCGACCTTCACAAACTGCCCTTTATCTCGAAGGATGACCTCAAGGAGCAGTATCCGTACGGACTGCTCGGCAAACCGCTCAAGGACTGTGTGAGAATCCAGTCCACATCCGGCACAACCGGCAGACGCGTCGTCGCTTTCTACACCCAGCATGATATCGACATCTGGGAGGAATGCTGCGCAAGAGCGATCACAGCGGCAGGCGGCACCGATGAGGATGTCTGCCAGGTCTCCTATGGCTACGGCCTTTTCACAGGCGGTCCCGGCCTCAACGGCGGTTCCCACAAGGTGGGATGCCTGACCGTTCCGACAAGCTCCGGCAACACCGACAGACAGATCATGTTCATCATGGACCTGCAGGCAACCATTCTCTGCTGCACACCTTCCTACGCCGCTTATCTTGGCGAAAGAATGAAGGAACTGGGCTACGGTCCGGATGACATTCCTCTCAAGGCAGGCATCTTCGGCGCTGAAGCCTGGAGTGAGGAAATGCGTCACAGCATCGAAGAGACACTCGGCATCAAAGCCTACGATATCTACGGCCTGACCGAAATCTCAGGTCCGGGCGTTTCCTTCGAATGTTCCGAACAGAAGGGCATGCACGTCAATGAAGACCACTTCGTTCCCGAAATCATCGATCCCAAGACCGGTGAGGTCCTGCCGGATGGCGAACAGGGCGAACTCGTCTTCACATGTCTGGACAAGGAAGCTTTCCCGCTGATCAGATACAGAACAAGAGACATCTGTGTTCTCAATCATCAGAAGTGCTCCTGCGGCAGAACCCATGTCCGCATGAGAAAGCCGATGGGCAGAACCGACGACATGCTGATTATCAGAGGTGTCAACGTCTTCCCGAGCCAGATCGAAACCGTGCTGCTCAACAACGGCTACGCCGCCAACTATCAGATCATCGTTGACCGCATCAACAACACCGATACCCTTGACGTCCAGGTTGAAATGACGCCTGAAATGTTCACCGACAACATCGGTGAGATCGCCGACCGCCAGAAGGTTCTCGTGGACGGTCTGAGATCCATGCTCGGCCTCAAGGCCAAGGTCACACTCGTGGCGCCCAAGACCATCGCCAGAAGCGAAGGCAAGGCTGTCCGCGTCATCGACAAGAGAAAGATTTAAGCAATCCGGAGGTGGATGATGAGTATCAAACAGATTTCAGTATTTCTGGTCAACAAGCCCGGCACGCTCAAGAACATGACCAGCGTCCTGGCTGCCAACAGCATCGACATGCGCGCGATCTCACTGACTGAGACAAAGGAATTCGGCATCGCGAGAATCGTCGTCGACGATGTCATCCGCGCCGTTGAAATCCTCAAGGACGCCGATTTCGTCGCTTCCATCAATTCCGTCATCGCCGTTGAGATTCCCGACACACCGGGCGGACTGGACAAGATTCTTTCCGATTTCGCGGCGGTTGACGTCAACATTGAATACATGTATTCCTTCGTTCTCTCCAAAGCCGACGGCAAGGCCGGCATGATCTTCCGTGTCAATGACACAGCGACAGCTGAATCCAAGCTTGCCGCAAGAGGACTTCAGATCCTCTCCTGGGATGAGATCAAGGACTGATCAGGGACAATTTTTACCGAAGCAGGCAGCGCACGCTGTCTGCTTTTTTTATGGAATACAGATTTGCGGATCTGTCTAAAAAGAGGAAATTGTCTATTGAACCGCGGTCAGTCGAGGACTATAACGATAAAGCCGCAAAAATACAGGCATGCTTTCAGAGAAAGGGGGAGCGATATGCTGAACAGGCTGAGCCGCGCGATCGTGAAAAACAGGATCGCGATACTGATCATATCCCTGCTTCTGCTGATCCCGGCAGGACTTGGATATATCCATACAAAAGTCAACTATGACATGCTTACATACCTGCCTGATGAAATTGACACAATGAAGGGGCAGGAAATCCTCAAAGAAGAGTTCGGGACAGGGGCCTTTGCGATGTTCATCACCGAAGGAATGGACAATAAGGACACAGCGAAACTCAAGGCGCAGATCGAACAGGTGAATCATGTGCAGAAAGTGATCTGGTATGACACTTTTGCGGATCTTTCGGTTCCGATGGAAATCCTGCCGCAGAATCTGCTGGACGTTTTCAACAGCGGTGACTCGACGATGATGGTGATCATCTTCGATGACACCACAAGCGCCGACAGCACCACTGCCGCCTGCACTGAAATCCGTCAGCTGGCGGGGAAGCAGTGCTTCCTGTCAGGAATGACCGCAGTTCTGATCGACACCAAGAACCTGGCCGACCGGGAGGCTCCGGTCTATGTGGGCCTGGCGGTGCTGATGTCGGTGATTGTGCTGTCGCTGGCGATGGATTCCTACATTATTCCGTTAATCTTCCTGGCTTCCATCGGGATGGCGGTTCTCTACAATCTGGGTTCCAACCGGATTCTGCTGGGACAGATTTCCTACCTGACCAAGGCCATCGCCGCGGTGCTGCAGCTGGGAGTCACGATGGATTACTCGATCTTCCTGTGGCATTCCTATTGCGATCATCTGGAAAACAATGACAGGGATCAGGCGATGGCGGAAGCCATCAGCGACACCTTCTCCTCGATCATCGGGTCTTCGGTAACGACAATCGCCGGTTTCATCGCGCTTTGTTTCATGAGCTTCACACTCGGCAAAGACCTTGGCCTGGTCATGGCCAAAGGCGTGGTGATCGGCGTCGTCAGCTGCGTGACCATCCTGCCGGCAATGGTCCTTGTTCTGGATGGGGCAATCCGGAAAACATCACACCGGCCGCTGCTGCCGGATATCGGAAAACTGGGCAGTTTTGTCTCGAAGCACAGCATGGTCTTTCTGATCATCGCCGCCATTGCCCTGATCCCGGCTGTCTACGGCTATACCCACACATCAGTCTATTACAATCTTGACAAGTCTCTGCCGGATACCTTCGATTCGATCATCGCCAACAATAAGCTGGCGGATGAGTTCGACCAGCAGTCCACCCATGTGCTGCTGATTTCCGCGGACACAAAGGAAAAAGATATTCAGGCCATGGCCGATGAAATGAAGCAGGTAGACGGGATCAAGTATGTGCTTGGACTCAACACTCTCAAAAGCACTTCAATCCCCGACGCGTTCATCCCGGACAGTATCCGGGACAATCTGGAGTCTGAAAACTGGCAGCTGATCCTGATCGGCTCCCGCTTCAAAGTGGCTTCCGATGAAGTCAACACACAGATTGCGCAGCTGCAGACTATCGCCAAGGGATACGACAGCGGATCAATGCTGATCGGGGAGGCGCCGGCCACCAAAGACCTGATCGAAATCACTGACCGTGACTTCGCGAAGGTTTCGGCAGTGTCCATCGGAATCATCTTCCTGATCATCGCGCTTGTCTTCCGGTCACTGTCGCTGCCGCTGATTCTGGTCGCTGTGATTTACCTGGGGATCTTCATCAACCTGGGCATTCCGGCCTATACCGGCACGGTGCTTCCGTTTATTGCTTCGATCATTGTCAGCACGATTCAGCTGGGATCCACAGTGGACTACGCGATTCTGACCACGACCAGATACAGAAGAGAAAGAACCATGGGCACAGAAAAGCATACCGCCGCGGAAAAAGCGCTGAATTCAAGCGCAAGATCGGTTCTCGTTTCCGCTCTGGCATTCTTTGCCGCCACATCCGGCGTCGGCATGTATTCCAACATTGACATGGTTTCCTCCCTCTGTTCACTGATGGCAAGAGGGGCATTGATTTCCATGGTCTGCGTCATCTTCGTACTGCCGGGTCTTTTGATCCTGCTTGATACATTCATTAACAAAACAACCCGCGCATAGGAGGGCAGGAGGTAAATATGCATACATTCAGAAGAATTTTCGCAGGCGCGCTCGCGCTTGTCACAGCACTGCCGGCAGTTTCCCCGACAAACGTCAGAGCTGAGGAAACTGAAGCGCAGTCCGAAAAAGAAGAGACGGTCTATGTCATCGCCGGAAACGACGGCAGCGCCCGTGAAGTCATTGTTTCAGACTGGCTCAAAAACGGCGAAGGAGCCGACGTGCTGAACGACTTTTCAAACCTGGCCGGCATTGAAAATGTCAGCGGCGACCAGGAATTCACGGTAAACAGCGACGGTACGCTCACATGGATGGCGGACGGCAGCGATATTCATTACCAGGGAACCTCATCCGAAGAACTGCCGGTTGAAATATCTCTGAGCTATACGCTCGACGGCAGAAAAATCAGCGCTGAAGAGATTGCCCACAAGAGCGGTCATGTGACGATCCGCTTTGATTACACAGCCACAGCCCGCGACGAAAAGGGGACTCTGATTCCTTTCGCTGTCATTTCCGGAGCATTGCTGCCGAACGAAACATTTTCCAATATCAGCGTCACCAACGGCAAGGCGGTTTCTGAAGGCAAAAACACCATCGCCGCCGGCATGGCGTTTGCGGGAATTGATGACAGTCTGCAGATCGGCAGTAAGACAATTAAACTGCCTGATTATGTTGAAATCGAAGCGGACACGGATGACTTCACACTGGATATGACACTGAGCGCGGTCACCGCTGATTTCTTCAATGATTTCGACACCGACAAATATGATCTCGGCAGCCTGCATGAAAAAGCGGATGAACTGGACAGCGCCGCTTCACAGCTGACCGAAGGCGCCTCAGCGTTAAAAAACGGCATTTCCACTCTCAGAGACGGAGCCGGTACACTGAATGAAGGCACCGGCACTCTTGCCGACGGCGCTTCAGCCTTAAAAGACGGCACTGTTCAGCTGCTCACCGGAACGGAAAAACTCAGCTCCGGCACACAGCAGCTTTCAGCCGGCGCCAAAGCGGCCTCAGACGGAGCAGCTGACTTAAAAACAGGTGCTTCAGCCTTAAAAGACGGCACTGCCGAAGCGGCGCAGGGCGCTGCTGCTCTTTCCGGCGGTGCAAAACAGCTGGCCCAGGGGGCAGGTCTTGTTGACGAGGGAGCGGCATCTCTGTCCGGCGGCACGCAGGAACTCAAAGAAGGCATCAGCCAGGCGGTCAGCGGCGTTTCACAGATTTCCTCGGGTCTTCGATCCGCGAAACAGGGTTCCGGCAGTCTGTCGGAAGGCGCGAAACAGCTGGCTTCAGAAGAAGGCCTCGGCGCATTGGTGAACGGGGCTGAGCAGCTAAGCAGCGGGGCAGGTTCCCTGGCTGAAGGCGCTTCTGCGGTCAATGACAATACGCAGACGCTTTCCAAAGGCGCCGGTGAACTGAAAGACGGCATCGGTAAGCTGAATGAAGGAATCAGCGCCTTAAGCAGCGGAATGAACCAGCTCGACGAGCAGGCTTCATCTTTAAACGCTCTTTCCGGCGGCATCACCGCCCTGAAGAACGGTCTCGCGCAGCTTGAAAGCGAAGGAACCGCAGCCATCGGCAGCGGCCTTGGTACTCTTTCGGCAAATAACACAGCCCTGAACGATGGCGTCTCTTCTGCCCTGAACGGCGCTTCACAGGTTTCCGGTGGCATCGCCTCTGCTGCTGAGGCGGTAAACAGCAGCGCATCATACGCTTCTACAGCCTATGTCCAGGCAGCCGCTGTTTACCAGGCGCTTGCGGCGATGGAAGGTGTGGACGAACAGCTTCTTGCCTCAGCCAAAGCGGCGATGGATGCGGCAGGGGCGGCCAGCCAGTACAGTAACGGCGCCTCAGCGGCCCTTGGCGAACTTGGGACCGGCGCTTCTTCACTGACAGATGGTCTGACCTCTCTTCAGACATCACTGCTGAACTATACCGGTTCGGTTTCCGCTCTTTCAGCCGGAGCGGCACAGACCGACGCGTCCCTGAATTCCATCATCAGCCAGACCGGTGAAATGGAAACCCAGGCGCTCGGCGGGATTGCGGCACTGACAAGCGGCATTGGCCAGCTGAAAGCGGGCACCGACTCACTGTCCTCTGAGCAGAACATCGGCGCGCTTGTAAACGGTGCTTCAGCACTGGCGGAGGGCTCCTCGCTTCTGGCCGAAGGCACAAGCCAGCTGGCAGCCGGGGCAGGCTCATTAAAGGAAGGCACCGCTTCCCTGTATGAAGGCACTCTCAGCGCCAAAGCAGGAGCGGATCAGCTGAGCGCCGGAGCGTCCCAGCTGGATGAAGGCATCGGAAAACTCACTGACGGATCCAGGGAACTCGGTGAAAAAGCACCGCAGCTGAGCGAAGGCGCAGAAAAACTTGCCGAAGGCGCGGCTTCCCTGAAAGAAGGGACAGCGGCTCTGGCTGAAAACATGAAGACAGCATCGGCCGGCGCGGATTCCCTTGCGGCAGGCACAAAAACCATCGACGACGGCATGGGAGAACTCTTCAGCGGAATCGGTCAGTTCGCGGATTCCCTGCCCGCTCTTTCCGCCGGCGCAGTCAGCGTCAGTGACGGCGCCCGTCAGATCAAAGAGGCGGCAGGTCTTCTGAAGAACGGAGCCGGATCCCTTTGCGAAGGAGCGGATCAGCTCCATGAAGGCACAGCCACTCTGGCCGAAGGCAGCGTGAGCCTGGATGAAGGAGCGGCGGAGCTGCTTGCCGGCATGCAGAGATTCAGTGATGAGGGCATCTCGAAAATCACAAAACTGCTGAATGAGGATCTAGGCAGTCTGGCGGATCAGCTGAAGAAAATCAGCGCCGCGGGAAGATCCTACACAACCTTCGCCGGAGCGGCGGAAGGCACCGACAGTTCAGTCAGATTCATCTACCGGACAGACTCCATTGAATAAGATCTGAGCGGAACCTCATATCAGAGGTTCCGTTTTTTGCGGCACAATACTGTATAAGCGGTGTCTTATGTGGTATATTACTGCCCATGACAGCAGAAAGAAAAGAAAACAAAATGGGCGTGATGCCCGTAAGGAAACTGATTATCTCCATGTCCCTGCCGATGATGATCTCGATGCTGGTGCAGGCGCTCTACAACATCGTCGACAGCGTCTATGTCGCCAGGCTTTCCGAAAGCGCCCTGACCGCGGTGACCCTTGCGTTCCCGCTGCAGAATCTGATGATCGCTCTTGGCTCAGGCACCGGCGTCGGTATCAACGCGCTGCTTTCCAGATCGCTTGGCCAGAAGCGCTTTGACAAGTCGGACGCGGCCGCCAACACAGGTCTTTTACTGACGTGCTTCAACACAATCGTCTTTGTCTTTGTCGGCCTGTTTGTGGCTTCCTGGTTCATCCATACCCAGACAACCGACCCGGAAATCATTACCTATGGAAGCACCTATCTGAAGATTGTGACCTGTTTCTCCTTCGGCATCTTCTTCCAGATGACCTTTGAAAGGCTGCTGCAGTCGACCGGACTCACCATTTACTCAATGGTCTCCCAGGCGGCCGGCGCCATCATCAACATCATCCTTGATCCGATCCTGATCTTCGGTATGTTCGGACTGCCGAAGTTCGGCGTTGCCGGCGCTGCCTATGCGACAGTCATCGGCCAGATCTGCGCTGCCGCTCTCGGCCTGATCATGAATCTGAAGTTCAACAGGGAAATCAATTTCTCTTTTGAAAAGATCCTCCATCCTGAGGCAAAGATCGTGAAACAGATCTATATCGTCGGCATTCCTTCAATCCTGATGATGTCCATCGGTTCCCTCATGACTTATCTCATGAACCGGATCCTGATCGCTTTCTCGACAACAGCGACGGCTGTCTTCGGCGTCTACTTCAAGCTGCAGAGCTTCTTCTTCATGCCGGTTTTCGGTCTTAACAACGGCCTGATCCCGGTGCTTGCCTACAACTATGGAGCCAGATCGAGAAGCAGAATCGACGAGGCGCTGAAGTTCTCTCTGATGGTTGCCTTCGGCATCATGTGCCTGGGCACGGTGATCATGAACCTGTTCCCGTCGCAATTGCTCGGTTTCTTCAACGCGGGTGAGGATATGCTGGCGATCGGCGTTCCGGCCCTGCATATCATCTCAATCCATTTCCCCATCGCGGCAATCTGCATTGTCTTAGGATCGATCTTCCAGGCTTTCTCACAGAGCGTCTATTCACTGATCATCTCGATCGGCAGACAGCTTGTCATCCTGATTCCGGCGGCCTGGCTGCTGGCGCAGACGGGCAATGTGAACAATGTCTGGTGGTGCTTCATGATTGCCGAAACAGCTTCGCTTGTGCTTTCCCTGATCTTCTTCAGAAAGATCTATAACAGACTGGTGGTCACACTTTGAAACAAAAGGTATTTCCGGACTTCAGCAGTTCAGAAATACCTTTTTTCATTCATTCAATTCCAATCAGCTTTGCGGCGTTTTCGCCCATGATCTTTCTGTATTCTTCTTCAGCCAGACCAAGCGTGCCCATCAGCTTCACATATTCATCCTGATGAGCCCATGGACAGTCGGTGCCGAAGATCACACGCTCAGCGGTGAACAGTGAGATCATCTCTCTGAATTCTTCCTTTGAAAGAAGCACCGGTTCGCCGTCTTTCCAGTAATCCCCGCGCTTATGAACGGGATCAATGGAGAAGGCGGTATCGATGAGCACATCTGTACTGACAAGCAGTTTTCTGACCCGGTCCCAGTTCTGCCAGCCGCCCATATGGGCCAGGACAAACTTCAGATCCGGAATCTCCTCTTTGACATGGAGACACATTTCAGGGGAGCAGTGCACAACGCCGGGGAAGCCGATGTCATCGCCGGCATGGGTGATGACAAACAGGTCCAGTTCAGCACACCGTTTCAGGATGTTCATGAAAGGCTCCGAATCAATATCAGCTCCCTGGTAGACGGGGTGGATCTTGATTCCTCTGAGGCCAAGCTCCTTTACCCTTGCCAGTTCGTCATACCAGTTTTCATACAGCGGATGCATGCCTCCCACCGAGAACAGTTTCCCCGCGTACAGTTCATTGGTTTCCGCCGCTCTGGTGTTGATCTTTTCCACCTGGGAAGGCTTTGTGGCCACTGGCAGGATGACGGAAAGATCAATGCCTGCCTCTTCCATCGAGCGCACCAGTCCGTCTCTGGAGGCGTCAGTGGCAGGTTCAATATGCGCCGCGTCACCGAGTTTATCAACCGTGGCGGCAGCGATCTGATCAGGGAATGTATGGGTATGTATATCGATGATCATGGAAATACCATAACCGGCAGCCGTGAAGCTGCCGGTTCCTTTCTGTTTCGGCTCTCCAAATTCCATGGGGGACTTCATTCGTGGGGGACCTTCATGGGGGACCGGATCTGAATAGCTAAAATCAACGGTATCTGATTGATTCAGATG
>CACYNH010000022.1 GCA_902775735.1 uncultured Erysipelotrichaceae bacterium | reverse complement strand
ACTTTCCCTCAAAGGTTGAATGTCAGCCAACCCTATGTATCGCCAGCACAGCGCTTCGCACTGTGTAAAAAAGCCAGGAGGTCTTATCTTAAGACCGTTTGTACTGTTGGGCAGATACGACAAGTTGTATCTGAAATGCTTTAAGCATTTCATTTACAAGCCATATCCATAACCTGACTCAGTCATTTTGGGTATGGTAGTTGACAAAACCTCTGCGCCGCTTTCATATTCTACAGCGTCTCCAGATAGCAGCGGCTGTAATACAGCTTCGCATATGCCAGTGCTGTTTCCAGCAGAACGGACGCGATGCCTGTTCCTCTTGCGCATGGAAGACAGTACATTTTCTGCAGTTCGCACACATCCTCAAAGCCGGCCAGCCTGCCGATGCCCACGCCGCCCTCAATCCTGCCGTCTGCCCCGACAGACACCCAGCAGCGGTTTCCTTCCGGATTGTAGATTTGAGAAAAACGGCAGAGGTCCGGATCGGACCAGGCAGTGCCTTCATGATCGGCGCCGAACTCCTTCAGGCAGCTTCTTATGATCCTTTCGACCTCAGCGTCGTCTTCTTTTCTGATTTCCCTGACTGTATACTCCACGTGTTTCTCTCCCCGTCTTATTTCAGATTGCTGAAGGTATGAATGGCAGGCACAGACAATCCGGCTGCTGCTTCTGCCATTATACAGAGCTGCCTCCCTCATGCATACAGATCCGCCTGATGGCTGAGTGTTCACATTTGCGCAGGCTGCCGGGATCTGCAGGAAAGAAAAGACCATTTCTCAATGATCTTTCTCAAGGCTCAGAACACCGGCGCAATGGGAGAGTTTCTCAAAGCGGAGGGCAGGGAAATGTTCCTTTAATTCTGCATAAACAAAATAGATTTCCTCTTCATCCCATCCATCCCCGGCATCCGCGGCACATTCTTCAAGCTGTGACCTTGTTTCAAAAGCGACGTCGCCGATGAGCAGTTTCCCATGTTCATTCAGGTGATCATACAGGTCCCTGATGAAGCTGACTTTTCTTTCATCGGTTAGATGGTGCAGGGAATAGGTGGCGATGATGAAGTCATAGCGCATTTCATCCAGCGGGCTGTGAAGACCTTCATTTAAATCACCATAGACAAGATGGGCGCAAGGCATTTTCTCTTCTGCCAGCTCAATCATCCGCTTTGAGAAGTCCTGGCCGTAAACGTCACATCCGTTTTCGTACAGCTTTGATGTTAAAGTGCCGGTTCCGAAACCAAGATCCAGAACAGTCGGCTTTTCTTTTTCCATGACGGACTGAAATATCGCATTGAGCACTTTCTTATAGCCGGCAAAGGGATAGGTATCCGCTTCATCCGAGAGTCCCACCGAGACGTCATAGCCATCCGCCCACAGGTCAAAGCCTTTTTCTGTAAGCATGCATGATCCTCCGTTTCTTTTCCGCTGACTATCATAGCTCATTTCAGATCCGCTGGCCAAAAATGAAGTGAAATCACCTATAATGGAATCAGTCAAAACGAAGGAGAGATCATTATATGAGAATCATGATTACATGCGGAGGCGGTTTTTCCTCAAGCGCGCTGGTGACCCAGCTCAACAAGAGCGCGGCGGAAAAAGGCCTCGGCAATGAAGTGGAGTTTGTATACAAGCCTTTTGATTTCGGCGGCATCGGCGGCCTGGTCGATACAGTCGATATCGTCATGCTGTGTCCGCATCTTGCCCATAACGCCAAAAAACTGGCGGAAAAATATCCGTCCAAGCCTTTCTATGTCATTCCGACAAGACTCTATGGCTTAATGGCGGCGGAAGAATTCTATGAAGACGCCCAGGACGCGATCGAAGGCTGGAAGGAAACCGGCATGAATCCGTTCCATTTTGAAGGCGAACAGACCGCGATCAGGGTCATGCGCACCGTTTCCCACCGCAAGTGGATGAAGCAGAAGGAAGGAAAATAAGATGGCGCTTTTCCAGCTGAACTTCACCAGCAAGTATCTTGCCGGTCCGGCGGAAGTCAATGTCATCATGCCTGACGCCGACTTCTCAAAGTCACCCTCAGAATTCTATGGCAGCGGGAAGAAATACAAAGCGCTCTGGCTGCTGCACGGAACCTATGGCGATTATACCGACTGGATCAGAAAATCCAACGCCGAGCTTTACGCCTGCGAAAAGCAGATGGCGGTGATTATGCCTTCCGCCCTCAACACCAACTATGTCGACTGGACCACTTTCGCCATGGGGCATAACGTCTATTCCTTCTTTTTTGAGGAACTGATGCCATTGATCTATGGCTGGCTTCCCGTCAGCGACAGAAAGGAAGACAATTTCATCGCCGGTCTTTCGATGGGCGGCAGGGGCGCCTGCGTGCTCGGTTTTGCAAGACCAGAGCTCTTCAAAGCGATCTACAGTTTTTCCGCTTCTCCCAAAGAACTGAAAATGCCCGATCCCGCCAATCCGTTTGCCGTAAGAGAATTCAATCTCATCAACAATTTCGGCGGCTTTGAAGGCTACAAGGCTTCTCCGCTCAATCTTTTAAGAGTGCTGGAAGAAAACATGGAAGCAGGAAAAGAGATGCCTGATCTGTATTTCGCCAGCGGCGACAAAGATCCGATTGCTTATCAGGACTTCCTGAACTTCCATGCCTGGGCAAAGGAAAAGGGACTTAAAGCAGATTTCTTTGAAGTTCCCGGCTTCAGCCATGAATGGCGCTTCTGGGATCTCTGCCTGCAGGACGCTCTGGAAAGATTCGCGCCGTCAGACAAGACGCCTGTCTTCGAGCAGTACCGCAAAGATTAAAGACATTCATCATTTCATTCAAAAAAGTCCGCACTCGGACTTTTTTCAGTCTAGATCAGTTTTGTTTCCTTCCACCTGCCGCTTTTATATCTCATCATTAACAATACCGCTTTAAGCGACCAGTCGCTGACCATTGCCCAGGCAATGCCGACGACGCCCATGTGCAGACCCAGGCACAGTAAGAAGGAGAGACCGGTGCGGAAGATGACGGTTCAGAAGATCGACGCCAGCATCGTGAAGCGGATATCTCCGGCAGCCCGGAAACCGGCGGACATCGGACCGAAGAAAGCGCCGATGGTGCCGCAGAAAGCGTTGTGGATGATGACGATGATGATTAAAAGATGCCTTGTCTCTTCGGAAATATCATAGAGCGGCAGGATCAATGGCAGCAGGCACAGGATCAGGATGTTCCACACAAAGGTGAAGAGGGTGGTGATCCGCATCAGCTTCCAGAGATAATAGTCCGCCGCTTCCTCATCCCCGGCTCCGATCATCCGGCCGATGACAGTGATGAAGATCGGTGACATACAGCCGACAGCTGTCGCGGAGAGCGACCAGATGGTCTGGCCGATGCCGTTGGCGGCGATCTGGGCGGTGCCGAAGGTCGCGATCAGCGAGCCAAGCACAACCTTTGCGGCCTGGAAGAGGCCGTTTTCAATGCCGTTGGGCACAGCCACCCGCAGGATTCTTTTTGCCATTTCACCGTTTGGCGTCATGATGTCCTTCAGGTTGATCGAAACCGTGTTCTTTTTATTGAAGCAGAGATATGTCATGATCACCGCCGCGAAATACCAGGAGATTGTGGTCGGCCAGGCAACGCCGGCCGCTCCCGCCTTTAAGACAAAGATGCCGATGGCGTTGCCGACGATATTGACCAGGTTCATGGCCATCGACACACGCATGGTGATATTGGTCTTTCCCATTGAACGGTATAATGCCGTACCCGCGTTATAGACCGCGTTGGCAGGGAAGGAGAGGGTGACGATCCATAAGTATGTTCTGCACGCCTGCATGACCTCGGCGTCGACGGAACCGTAAAGAAGTCCTAACAGCCCGCGTCCGCCGGTTAACATCAGCACCAGGCAGATCACAGAGAAGACAAAGGAAATCTGGAAGACATCGGAGGCCGCAAGGTCCGCGTTTCTGCGGTCGCCTCTGCCGATGTACTGCGAGACAATAACCGCTCCCCCGGTGCCGAGCGCCGTAAACATGTAGATGAAAATCGTATACAGCATCGTATCCAGCGAAACGCCGGAAACCGTCGCTTCACCGGCATGGCTGACCATCATCGTGTCGGCCAGACCGACCACCATCAATAACAGCTGTTCAATGAACAGCGGCACAATCATCTTCTTCAGATCCGCGTCGGAAAACTGTTTCCGTGACTCATCGATCTGATTCTTCGGCTCAATCCATTTCAGCAGAAAATCCATAAGCGCCTCCTGACACGGTTATTTTAGCCCCTGCATTCATGACCCGCAATTTCCGTTTGCGGTCGATTAAATCAGTATTGCTTATAAAAAAGCTCCCGCCTCACGGAAGCTTACTTCATATCTATGTATACAGGCACGCTCTCTTTGCCCGGCAGGTATTTGATGCGGATGATGTCGCCTTCCTTCAGATGGCTTTTGCCGTGGGAAAGAACGCCCTCCACATCTTTGCCTTCCTGTGTCGTATAGGCGACATGGTAGTCGTAGTAGTAGCTGACGCCGTCCTCGTCGGACGATTCTTTTTCCTCAATCCAGGTGATCACAGCTGTCGCCTCCAGACCGTCTCTTTTCACTTTCCACTGATAGTAGAAGGCGTAGAGGAAGGCGCATGCGACGAAGACCGCGATGGCGATGCCGAGATAGTTGGTGAGTGTGCCGAAATTCATTTTGAATACCTCCTGAAGTCTGTTTTCAAAACAGAAAAGCGTATCTCCATTTTAAACCGGAACCCTCAGATTAAACAGAACGGATTGTATGTCAGTTGTATTCAGCCAGCTTGTTTTCTAAAATGAAAGCAGTCAGCAGGAGGAAACTTCAGATGGCGCTTAAAATAATCCTTTGCCTGATCATTGTCTGCGAACTCATCGGGCTGGCGACCCGCAGTTTCGGCAGATTGCTTAAAACATTCATCTTTTATACCCAGCTTTCCAATCTGGCGGCTTTTCTTTCGGCATGTCTTCTGCTGGTTTTCGGTCCTACATCCTTTATCACCGCTTTCCGCTATCTCAGTGTGTGCATGCTGTGGATGACGATGCTGGTGACGGTTTTTATCCTGGTTCCCACGATCAAAAACACAAAGCTGCTTTTATGGTCAAGGGTGGGCTTCACACTGCATCTTTTATGCCCCGTACTCAATACCGTTTCCTATCTTTTCTTCGAACCCCATGTCAGCGCGCACGCGATCGTGATTCCCGCTGCCGTCACTCTGATCTACGGCGTGATTATGCTGTATATGAACTGCACCCGCAAAGTCGACGGACCGTATCCGTTTCTGCGCGTCCATAACCAGTCCGCCACGGCAACGGTTTTGTGGATCCTGTTACTGCTGGTGCTGATCAGCGCGATCGGCTCAGGCGTGTATTTCGCCGCTGCCGCGTTCTGAAAAGAAAAGCCCGGCTCTGCGGGCTCCTGAAATTACTGATTGTAATTCTCATTGAAGAAAGCAGGGATTTCACACTCAGACTCAATCCGGACGACCGTCCGGTTTTTCTCTGCTTCCTCCATCGCCTCGATCACTTCCAGCACATGGTAGGCGATCTTCTCACTGGCTCTGTGTTTTCTGTTTTCAAAAATGGCATGAACCATTTCCGCCGGGCCAAGACCTCTTGAGTTTTCACTGTAGAATCCTTCCGCTTCCAGTTCTGATGGTTCCTCCAGCGCCCATCCTTTGGGGGCGAGAATCTTCGGCAGCTGGCCGAACATGTTGGGATTGCCCAACAGCAGAACGCCTTTTGTGCCATAGAAGGCGAAGTCCGCCCGGTCGGCGCCGATCGTTTCGTTGTTTTCCATAATGGTTCCGACAATTCCGTTTTTAAGCTGCACTGAAGCGGCGATGACGCTTTCGTTCGGCGTTTCGATTTCTTCGCCATAGCCCTTTGTCTCAGGCACATTGTTCATTCTTGTTTTGTAAGGCGCTTTGACAAACGCGCTGACCGATTCCACCGGTCCCAGCAGACTGACAAGAGCGGTGAGATAGTAAACCAGATAGTCACGCAGCGCGCCGGCGCCGGGCTGTCTTAAGAAGGGGAAGTAAGCGGTCAGGATATCGTTGTTCCGGGTGATTGCGATGGAGAAGGAATTGATTTCTCCGATTTTCCCGTCATCGATCGCCTTGCGGGCGGTCTGGAAGGCAGTGCCAAGGAATGTGTCCGGAGCACTTCCGAGATAAAGATTCTTTTCCTCTGCCAGCCGGATCAGGTCCGCCGCCTGTTCTGTATTTTCCGTGATTGTCTTTTCCGTATAGACATGCTTGCCGGCACTGAGCGCTCTTCTGATCAGATCATAATGCGAGCCGACCGGCGTCAGGATAATGACAAGTTTAATTGACTCATCCGCCAGCATTTCCTCAACGGTATAAGCCTTGATTCCGAACTCATCCGCTTTTTTCCGCGCGCTTTCGATATGCTTTGCGGCAACGCCGGCAAGATCAAAACAGTCAAACGTGTTTTTCAGGTTGGTGAGATAGATGCCGCTGATGGCGCCGGCACCGATCACGCCCGTTCTTATTTTTTCCATGATTTTCCTCCGCGTCTCTTTCATAGACGCATCCATTGCCCTTATTATAATTGACAATGCCAAAACCGGAAAACCGGTCGTGAGAAAGGACAAAAAATACTTCAATGTGCCATCTTAAAAATATAATGGATCATGTCGCTGACCATTCCGCATGTTCAAAATATATAATGGATGTGACAGACAGAAGGAGTCAGATCATATGAAGAAAATACTCAGGTCCTCGCTCGCGGCCCTCATGGCTTTTTCCCTGATTGGCTGCTCGCAGAAAGCACCGGAAGAACAACCTGCCGGCGATGATTCCGCTTCAAAGGAAGATCAGGAACCCGTTTCAGTCAATCCGGTCCTGGAGAATGCCTCTATTATTCATGAAGAAGAATTCGGTGGCGTCTACATCACCCGCACCATCGATGAGTTCAACAGCCTCGGCTTCAATTACGGCGACAGCGTCGACGTCGTTTTCTCCAACGGCTACAAGCTTGAGGATATTCCTTACTACAACGGCTATTATGTCGACGCCGGCCAGCCGCTTTTAATCGCTTATCCCGGCTATGAATATATCAAGGCTGCCGTCAACTACGGCGACGACTTATGGGAAACAGCCAACCTGAAACAGGTGGGCTTCGGCGCCGCGCAGCAGGAAGAGAAACCGGAAGGTTTATGGCTGACCTCCGGCGTTGAGGAACATGACACCGCCACCGTCACCTTACGGGAAGCAGGCAAATACAAGGATATCCAGGATGCCCGCGACATTCATTACTATGACGAAAGAGTCAGATATGACAGTGATGAAATCTTCGCCAACTTCCGGCCGATGAATTACGGAAACCTGAAGAACAATTTCTTCTACCGTTCCGCTTCCCCGTGCGACAACTCCCATAACCGGGCCCCGTTCACGGATAACCTGATGATGGCGGCAGGCGTCAACGCGATCCTGGACCTTTCCGATACCGAAGCCAAGGTCGAAACATATCTTGCCCGCGATGATTTCTCCTCGCTGTACTTTAAGCACCTGTGGGAGCAGGGCACCGTCTACCCGATCGGTCTCAACATGAATTATCTTTCCGAAGAATTCGGACAGAAGATCGCAGACGGCTTCGTGCAGCTTTCAGGCGCGGAAGGTCCGTATCTTGTCCATTGCACCGAAGGAAAGGACAGAACCGGCTTTGTGTGCATGCTGGTGGAAATGCTGGCAGGGGCTTCCTATCAGGACATTGTCAAAGACTATATGATCACCTATGACAATTACTACAAGATCAACGAGCAGGAAGATCCCGCCCGCTATAAGACCATTCTGGAAAAGAACCTGCTTGCGATGATGAGCTTTGTGGCGGAAGTTCCCGCGGAAGAACTGGAAAGCACAGACCTGAAGGCAGCGGCGGAAAACTATCTCTATGCCCATGGCATGAGCGAAGAGGATCTCAGCACATTCCTCTCCCGTATCTGCAATTAATCCTAAAAAAACACAGACAGTAAAAGCGGAACGGTCATCCCGTTCCGTTTTAT
This sequence comes from uncultured Erysipelotrichaceae bacterium, assembly GCA_902775735.1. Taxonomy (GTDB): domain Bacteria; phylum Bacillota_I; class Bacilli_A; order Erysipelotrichales; family Erysipelotrichaceae; genus Bulleidia. The sequence goes on along the minus strand of CACYNH010000022.1, from coordinate 75,903 downwards.
CTGCTCATTCGTAATCGATTCTTTCAATTTTGAAAATAACAGGTCTGGTTCCGTCGGAGCAGCAGGCGATCATGGTGTTTTCTTCCTTCATCCATCCCTTCATGATTGAGCCGCCCTGCAGGCCAGTGTAGATATAGCGGCTGATCGCGTCCCAGGCTTCCGAACAGTGGGGCATCTTCGGACCGCCGGCAACCGTATCCGGATCCGCCTCAGTCTTAACGAGTGTGTTCACGCCGCAGTGCCAGAAATGATCCTGGCCGTCCGCTCTGTAAAACTCAAAGACGTCGCCCACGTTGTAGCAATTGCACATGCCGGCTTCCGGATTGCGGCAGTATTCCTGCTGCAGCTCAGGGTAAAGCTTTTTGTCAATGACAGTCACTCTTACTTTGTGTTTCATGTTCATCTCCTTCTTCAGTTATTAAACCTGTTTTCCTTCGGAAATACAGTTTCTTTCCGCATCCATCAGTCATCATGAATGTTCTTTCTTTTCCAAACTGTCAATTTCAGTTAAGATATACGGGTTGAAAACATCTGGAAGGATTTCTGAAATTATGAAAGAAAAACTGACTGCAAACATGGAGCCAAACAGAAAACTCAGGATCTTTGAAGTGATTGTCTTCGCGGCGCTCCTGATCAGTTCGGCCGTATTCTTTATCACCGGCATTTCAAAAGTGCACGCAAATCCCGGCGTCCTGTCCTATCAGGGAAGCCTGGAAATGGAGCGGCTCTTTGATGAAGAGGATTATGATGAAGACAGCACAATGTGCGACGTCATCTACGCCGACGGGGATAAAAAGCTTGTCGTGACCTATCCGTATGAGGAATATGAGGCACTTGAAGCGGAATCCATTACCGCCCATGAATACAGAAGCGATAACGGGACAATGCTGTACTTCGACCATATGGATCCCACTCAGCCGGAAATCGACAGGGCGTTCAGGGAAGTCAAGGCGGAGGAGATGATGCCTGTCTTCAACGCTTCCAGCTCATTGCTTATTCTGGCGGTCTCGCTGGCGGTGATGATGCTGTGGGCGAAGTTCTTCACCACCTATGAAAAGTGCTGGTTCCTGTCGATCATGCTGTTAGCGACGATTGTCTCCGTCATTTTCCCGGAGGAAAGCGCCAACGGCGTCAACGGCATTGTGATCATGCTGCTGTATCTGCTCGACACATTCCTGAACATTCTCTGTGAACTGCTGATTTCCAAGCAGTCCCGCTACAACTTCCTTGTATCGGTGGCGGTGGAAATCACCGAAATCGTGATCTGCATCGTCTTGATGTACAGATTCGCGACCATGTTCACGACACTCTTCTTCTGGCTGCCGATCGATATTCTGAGCTATATCAACTGGACCCGCCACAAGGATGATGAAGAGGATGAGCTGACCGTCGTAAGAAGACTGACCGGCTGGCAGGAAGTCATGGTCATTGCCGGTATCGCCATCTGGACAATCGTGATCGGCTGGCTGCTTTCCGGCCTTGATATCAAGACCGACTTCCTCGGCGGCAACCGCACTCTTGAATTATGGATTATCTACATTGACGCCTGCGCCTCCGCGGTCGGCGTCGCCAACGGCTTGTTCATTTTCTTCCGCTTAAGGGAGCAGTGGATCGCCTGGTATATCTGCGCGCTGCTGGAGGCCATCATCAACATTCTTTCAGGACAGTACGTCCTGCTGGTGCTGAAGCTCGGCTATTTCACCAACACAACCTATGGATATATCAAGTGGACAAAATATATCCAAGAACACAAACCCGCCGAAGCATCTGTATTCTGATGGATTCAAATTGAACTCGGCAGGTATTATTGCTAAAATACTAGAGGAAAATACCCGGAACCAGTATTCCGGAGATAAAAGAAGGAGATATTACTATGGCAATTGAAGCAGGCGATTTTAAAACAGGCTTAACAGTACTCGTAGACGGCGACCCCTGGGTTGTCCTGGACTTTATGCACGTCAAGCCGGGCAAAGGCGCGGCCATCCTCAAGACAAAGATGAAGAACCTCAAGACAGGTTCCACACAGGAAAGAAACTTCAACGCTTCCACAAAGTTTGATCCGGCTCCCATCGAAAAGAAGATCGTCAGCTTCTCTTACAGTGTCGACGGCATCTACACATTCATGGATATGGATACCTATGAAACCTATGACCTCGACGAGCAGGTCATCGGCGATGACAAATACTTCATCACAGACGGTCTGGAAGTTTCCCTGGTCATGTTCGAAGGTCAGGTTCTCAACGTTCAGCTGCCGGCAACAGTCAACCTCACAGTTGAAGAAACAGCTCCGGCCATCAAGGGCGCACCGAGCACACAGACAAAGGACGCGACAACAGACACAGGTCTTACACTCAGGGTTCCGCAGTTCATCTCTCCGGGTGAAATGATCGCTGTTTCCACAGCCGACGGCAAATATTCAGGAAGGGCTTGATTCAGGCCCTTTTTTTGTCCTATGGAAAACAGAACTGTACTCATCACCGGCGCGGCCGGAGGCATCGGCTCCGCCATTGCCCTGAAACTTGCGGAACAGGGCTATGATCTTGTTCTTAACTACAACCGTTCCGAACTTGCCGCAAAGCAGCTTCAGGAAAAGATCGTCTACGACTTCCACGTCCGCTGCTTATGTATCCAGGCCGATATCGCGGAAGAAGCTTCCGTGGACAGACTGGTCACAGCCGCGGAAGAACAGCTCGGCGGCATTGACATCCTCATCAACAACGCAGGCATCGATCTGCCCAACCTCTTCCATCTCAAAACCGCGGATGAATTCAGAAGGGTGCTTGACGTTAACGTCGTCGGCGCCTATAACTGCGCAAGAAGGGTATACCGCCATATGCTTGAAAAAGAATACGGCAGAATCGTAAACATCGCCTCCACAAACGGAATCAACACCTATTACCCGATGTGCTTTGACTACGACGCGTCAAAGGCGGCGCTGATTTCACTGACCCACAATCTGGCCATTCAGTTCGCTCCCTATGTGACTGTCAACGCCATCGCCCCCGGCTTTATCGGAACCCCGAAAGAGCTCGCCGGCTATGATGAAGCATTCCTCAAAGAAGAAACAGAAAAGATTCTTCTGAAGCGCTGCGGCAGACCTGAAGAAGTCGCATCCCTGGTTTCTTTTCTGATTTCCGATGAAGCTTCCTTCATCAACAATTCCGTGATCCGCATCGACGGAGGCCAGCCGGGCAGCTATTAATTTTCATAATTCAGAACGGAATTTTCACAAAACGGTTTTGTGAAATGTGCTAAGATGTGAATGGAAAAGGATCACCGATGACGGTTGTCCTCAAACCTTAACGAAAACGATCGTCAGTGTTTGGAAGACTTGTGGCGATCGTTTTTCGTTTCATTCGATGGCTGAAGCATCATTCCAAAGGAAATACATGAGATTACCAGGGAGATGAGTCCGATCATTGTATTAACGTCCATAGGCATTCTCCTTCCTGGCGAAGTGTTTCCTGGAGGGAGCCGCCGCCTCCCTTGAGAATGGGAGGACATACCCGAAGGGCACGCAGAGCGACCGCCACCGTTATGGTGATCCGCAGATGCGGCTTCTTAATGAAGCGCATCTGTCTTTTTTATAGGCAGGGAAAATCTGAATTCCCGAAATAAAATTCTGAAATTTGTGTCTGATCTTTCCGAAGCTTTGCATTATATTTACCTGTACAGATCTGAAAAAAAAGCGGCTCGTCATTTTGACGGGTCAGCTTCGTTTCAGGATTATTTCTTCAGGATTTTGGTCAGCGCCAGCATGATCGACAGTCTGCCATAGTCATAGGACAGGCCGCCCTGCATGAAGAGGGTGTAGGGCGGGATGACCGGAGCGTCCGCAGAAAGCTCGATGGTGCTGCCCTGGGTGAAGGCGCCGCAGGCCATGACTTCCTCAAACGGATAGCCGGGCATCGGAGCGGGCATGACCTTGACGAAGGAATCGATCGGGGAACATTCCTGCAGGCCCTGGGTGAAGTTCACCAGGCTTTCCTCATCGCCGAGCTCCATTGTCTGGATGATGTCGGTGCGGTGTTCCTTTGAGGAAGGGGAGACGTTCTTATAGCCGAGCTTCTCCATCATGTAGGCGGAGAAGATCATTGTCTTAAGAGCTGACTTAACAGCATTGGGGGCCATGAAGATGCCTTTGAAGAAGGCGTTGTTCTGGTTGAAGTTGGCGCCGAGCTCCTTGCCGATGCCGGGTGCTGTGAGCCTGTCGGCAATCATCGCGATCAGGTCTTTTCTGCCGGCCGCATAGCCGCCGGTCGCCGCGACGCCGCCGCCCAGATTCTTCATCAGCGAGCCGACAACGACATCCGCCCCGACGTGGCCCGGCTCCCTGTCTTCGACCAGTTCGCCATAGCAGTTGTCAACCATGATGATGACGTCTGTGTTGACTTCCCGGATTCTCTGGATGACATGTTCAATGGAGGCGATGCTTAAGGAATCGCGGTGGGAGTAGCCTCTTGATCTCTGGATCTCGACAAGCTTCACGTCATTTCTCTTTAATCTTTCGACAATTGCGTCTTCATCAAACTTTGAATCAATCAGATCAATCTGCTCATATTTCACGCCATAAGCTTTGAGTGACTGGGAGGAATCCCCATACAGACCGATCATTTCCTGCAGCGAATCATACGGCGCGCCGGAAATCGAGATCAATGTGTCGCCATGCTTTAAAAGGGCGGAGAAGGCAAGATAAAGAGCGTTGGTGCCGCTCATGATCTGCGGACGGACAAGAGCGTCCTCACAGCCGAGAACTCTTGCGAAGATGTTTTCCAGTTTCTCCCGGCCGGTGTCGTAATTGCCGTATCCGTTAATATCCGCAAAGTCGGAATAAGAAACACGGTTTTCAATGAAAGCGGAGAGAATGCGGTCGGAAGTGACCATACTGACGCGGTCAAGTTCCGCAAAGACTTCTTTGAGATCCTCTTCCGCATGTTCTGCCATTTCCAGGATGTTTTTATCAATCTGATCAATAATCATTTCTTTTTTCCTCAATTCCAAACAGCACTATTATAGCCGTTTTAAAGCAGAGGGAAAGAGAGCACTTTTTCTATCGGTTCAATATGGAGCCTTCAGACCCGCGCACAGGGAACTCATCAAGATGGCCTTTGAGCTGTCTGCGTGTTTCCTTCACATAACGGATCATTTCCTTTTTATGCTTCGGCAGATACGCCTGCATCGGCACAAGGTTGGAAGGGTGGGAACCGAAGTAGACAGTGTCATTGAGATCCAGCAGGTTCAGCAGGAGTTCCTGCTCATCCAGCAGCTGCCCGATTGTGCATTCTTTAAAGGCGCCGCTTTTCATATCTTCATGGAGCTGACATCCTTTTTCCGCGTGCAGGGTGCCGGTGAAAAGAAGGGAAGGCTGCACTTTATTCAGCAAAGCCGCGGTGGTTTCCGCGTTTTCCTTCCATAAATCCGCTCCGGCCGAGCCGAGGATGATATTGAAGCTGTATGTGATTCCGGCAGCCTGAAGCCTTAAAAGCTGCTGTTCCGCTTCCTTTGCCGTATGGCCTTTGTTCATATACGCAAGCGCTTCGTCCAGTCCGCTTTCCACGCCGATGTCCAGCCCGCCGATGCCCGCTTCCTTAAGCATCCTCAGTTCTTCATCGGTTTTGTGAGCGATGTTCTGAATGGATGCGTACATGGCAATTGTCTTTACTTCAGGAAGATACTTGTGAATCTCCGCGGCAATTTCAAGAAGCCTTTCCGCCGATAATACAAATGCGTCGCCATGTTCAAGGAAAACACGTTTCACATGCGGACAGATGCGTGCAGCCTCTTCAAGATCTTCGCGGATCTCTTCCATCGGACATACCGAAAACCTCACATCCGGATACATCGAACAGAATGTGCACTTATTATGGCTGCAGCCGTGGGTGACCTGCAGAAGGAAAGACTGCGCCTCATAGGGCGGCCGGTAGACGGTTCCTGAAAGATTCATCGGTTTTCTCCTGTTCTGCGTTCATTTCATATACAAAGAGATTATAGAATTGCGGTTTCTGTGACGCAACTCTCCGGCTGCCTCAAAAGAAAAGCGGAGCCGGTATGACTCCGCTGGGAACGCTCAGTTCTGTCCGCCGTAATCCCTGGCGAGACGTGTTTTCAGCTCATCGATATCTTCCTGTGAAAGACCTGTTTTCTTCAGATATTCTTCGGCGTATTTGTTCAGCGGCTCATCCGCTTTGACTTCTGTGCCGTATGCGGCGTTCATCAAATCAGAGGCGATCTTCGCAATCCGCTCATAGTTTTCATCGCCTTTTTTGACGCCGTAGAAGTTATAGTAGGTGACCATGTAGTCTTCCACGACTTCATCCATAGTCGCGCCCATCAGGCTTTCAAACACAGCGATCACAAAACCGGTGCGGTCTTTTCCTTCCAGGCAATGGACCAGGTAAGGTCCTTCATGTTCATTCATGAACCTGACCGCATCCGCAAGCTTTTTCTGATTTTCTTCCAGCGTCATGTCCATCGACATGGCGAGGTTGAGAATATCGCATCTGGAATAATAAGTCAGGCTGTAATCCGGGAATTCCTTCATTTCCGCTTCATAATCCGCCAGATTGATCACGGTGTGCACGCCGTTCAGGGAAAGGGCTTCATCCGCTTCTTTGTTTCTGCCGATCTTGGGATTGACAGGGGAGGTGGAGCGGAAGAGGGTGTCTTTGCCCATTCCGGTCGTGGTGACGGCGCGGAAGTTTGCGTATTCTGCGTCGGTAAGATCCGGATAGTCGCTTCTTTCGTTGGTGCGGGTCGCCGTGACCTTGTGAATCTTCAGTTCCTCGGCATAGCCCTGTTTTTCAGCCATGGTGATATTGACTGCAATATTCTCGTCAATGCCGTCGCGGAATACCCATTCATAGCCTTTTTCATCATTGGTCTCGACTTTGTCCGCCACTTCCATGACATCGGTGATGTTTCCGCCGGAAACCGCCAGGGTGATGTGCGGGATTTCATCTTCCAGGTCATAGCGGCAGATCATCTTTCCGACGTCGACGTCGGAGTAGTTGGTGCCGATCGGCATGAGTTCATGACGGCCGTTGATTTCCACATCAACGATGTCCGCTTCCTCATAGCCGTATTCCATCATCGTTTCAGGTGCGACGGTCAGGATAATGTTGCCGTGTTTTGAAATTTCATAGATACCCGCTTCAATGGCAGGGTATTCCTCTTTTGCGGTTTCCTGTACAGGCTCTTCATTTTCCACCTGCGGTTTCGCGGTTTCTCTGGCGCAGCCGCCCAGAGCCATCAGGCAGGCAAGAAGCGCTGCCGCATATTTCTTTCTTTCTGTAAATAACATGGATCATTTACCTCACTTGCTCAGACAGCTTAACACATTTCGGACCTTCGGAATCATAAAGAAAACATCTTCCCGCGAAAGAAGATGTTTCTTAAGAATATTGTTTAATGCAGGGGAACGTACGCCGTGTTGGGCATAACGAAGCGGAAGTTCTCAGCGACACAGTCTCTCATAGCATCATAGTCGATTTCGCCTTCCAGATCGAAGCCTTCCGGAAGTGAGAGATCAACAGCGTATGTGAAGGGACCCTTATCAAGCTCGAGGTAGTATGTATCACCGAACATGTAGCTTGCGCCTTCGTAGCCTTCGTCGAAGAGTTCACCGACAGTTCTGCCATTGTTGGATTCCATTTCTTCCGCGGAAAGCAGGGCGTCTGTGTAGTCGAGGCAGTCGGTGACCGCAAGATCTTTGATCATTCCGATTTCTTTTTCACGGAAGTCATCCTCCATGGTGTCGATATTGTTATACTCTTCCGCAAGATCGCCGAGCGGCGCTGTGAGCTGCAGCTGTCTGCCGTCTTTCTCAGTGAAGATCAGGATGTTTTCGTCATAGCACATGTAGTTGAAGTCTTCGGTGTCCGCGTATTCAGCCAGGACATCGGAAACTGTCGCGTACGGGCTGTCGATGTGCTTGTAGAACAGGGACGGATCATAGATTTCGTGTTCAGGCAGTTCGATACTCACGTTATGCTTGAATTCATAGCGGTAGAGTTCTTCCTCGCCCTGTTTGACTGTGATGGAGTCAATCTTTGAATCGGACTTGGTGCCGATGACAGTCAGAGTGACTGTTTCGCCTTCCTGTTCAGTGGAGATATCTGTCTTCAGGGTGGAAACATCGTTCTTTGCGCTCAGCTCGGAAGCGAAGGTGAAGTCGTCGTCTGTTGTTTCCTCGGAATCAAGCAGACCGTTGACGAACATATTCAGAACATTTTTGATGGTGTCCTTTGTGATGTCATACATGACATCTTCCTTGACCGGCTCTTCACCGTCAGCCATATAATAGTTCTTTCCGTTTTCCTTGAAGAGATAATAGGACATGCTGTTGGCGATATCCTCCATGTGCATGACGTCGCCGTCAAGAATGAAGGTGCTGTATTTTTCGCCGCTGTAGAATGTGGTCATGGAGATCTTGTCTTCTTCCGCAAGACCTTCATAGAATTTGTCGGTCAGCTCTTTGACGCCTTCCTTTGTGTCCGCTTTTGTCACTCCGCCGCCAGAGCTGCAGGCAGCCATCGGCAGAACCAGAACCAACGCAAGCAGGAGCACAAGAACTTTGAACATTTTCTTCATTTTCTTTCCTCCGAATATTTCTGTTTTCCAAACAATCCGCCGGTGGGCCGGATTTTCGGCACAGGAATTATACTATATGACGGTTGATTATTCGGACTGTTTTGTGTCAATTCTTTAAGAAATCAGACAAAAACAGGAGCCGCGGCTCCTGTTTGGTAATATTCAATCCTTAACGCTCATTTCCCAGGAAGAACAGCCCCAGCATGCCGGGACCGACATGGGCGCCGGAAAAGGGCTCATGGGCGCAGATCGTGATCTCTGCGTCCGGGGTGATTTCAAGAACCATGTCCCTGAGCGATTCGGCGTCCTCAATGCAGTCGCCATGGGAGATGTAGATCTTCGGGGCTTTGAGGTCCATGTGCTTTTCGCTGTATTTCTGCGCCAGCATCCTTACAGACTTCTTCCGCCCGTGGCTGATCGCGCAGGAAACGATGTGACCGGTATGATCGCCATAGAGGATCGGCTTGATCCGCAGGGTTGTGCCGATTAACGCTGTGGCGCCGGAAACCCTTCCGGTTCTTTTTAAGAAGTTCAGATCATCGACGGTGAAGTACTGGCAGCAGTGGGGGACCATGTCATCGAGAATCTGCGCGGCTTCACGCACATCTTTTCCTTCTTTCGAAAGTTCCGCTCCCCTGACCGCCAGCATGCCGCTGCCGAACCCGCAGCCATGCGAATCGACGATATGGACAAACCTGCCCGGATGCTCCTCCATGAGCTGGTCCGCCGCTGTTTTCGCCGCGTTGTATGTTCCCGAGATACCCGAGCTCATCGCGATATAGATCACGTCCGTTCCTTCTTCAAGAAGCGGGGTGAAGTGCTCAATGAAGAGACCTGTGTTCAGAAGACTTGTCTTGACGCTGACGCCGCTGCGCAGGCTGTCGTAATAAGCCTTCGGGTCGAAATGCTCAATGTCGCCCGTGTAGGTGCGGGGCTCTCCGTCGACTGTATATTCACTGGGCAGAAGCGTGATGCCTTCCAGCAGACTGCCAGGAAGATTCGCGGTCCCGTCCGTAAAAACTGCAAATGCCATAAAATGCCTCCTGTCAAAATTCTACTCTAAATTGCCTGAATGGGTCATCTGATTGCCTGAATGAGACACTTTCAGGCTGTTTTGTCACAGTTCCTTTGCGATCAGCTCAATCAGGTGAACAGGCCTGATGCCGCCAATCAGCAGACCTTTTTCGCAGCCGTTGCAGTAAACCGCGACCTTCTCTGTTGTATACAGCTTCACCCGGGCTTCCATCTTTTCTTTCTGCGCTTCAGGGCTGAGAAGTTCTCTCTGCTCTTCAAGCTTCGCGAAAGTCACCGGCGCCAGCTGCACACAGTCAGTGGCAGGAGGATTGTTATACCAGACGCCGCAGTACTGCGATTTTTCACGGTTTTCTTCCATTTCGATGATCTGAATGTTCATTTTGCGCATGATGTTTCTGACCGCTTCATGCAGGGCTTTGTTTTCCTGAACCCGCCGGCAGTCCTGCAGGGTGACCGCCATGCCATGATAATCCGGCCATTCAAAGTCAATGCCGTCAAGAAACTCATAGAGACTCATGAAAGGAATATGGGGAACCCGTTCCTTTAACATCAGTTCGCACAGAGTGCAGTTTTCGATGATCATGTCACCGTCTTTGAGAAAGGAGAGATCCTTTCTGCAGCAGGCGGCTGTCTCAATTCCATGCGTGTTCATCCACATTTCCATTTTATGCACTTCGTCAGGATGCCTTCTTCGCACATCGCATCCGGGAATATAGTATTTCATAGCTGTTTCCTTTTCTGTCGGGTTCATTATATCTTTCCGGGGCCCTGAACGTACAGGGCGTTCGCAGAGCATACCCTGAAGAAAGCAGGAACTCTCACGGTCTGTGTCATTTCCGGTCTGAAATGTGAAAGTTTTCAGAAAACGTTCTGCGGTTTCTTTGCACATGTGTGAAAGAAAACGGATTTGTTTTTCTTTATGAAATGAATATAAGTGAAATAATTCACGAAACCGCAAATTGCGGACGGGTTTCGATGATAAAATACAGTCAGCGCATCACGCCCGTGAAGTGATGATAAGAAAGGGGTCATAATTCAAAATGACAAATATTGACGAGAGAGTCTGTATTATCGGCGGCGGTCCTGCCGGTATTTCCGCTGCGATGTATCTGCAGTTCAAGGGATACAGAAACTATGAAATCTATGAAAAACTGAACAAGGTCGGCGGCAAGTCCTACTCGCCGAAGATCGAAGTCAACGGGGAAGAGAGAAGCTTCGAAACAGGCGCGATCATGGGCGCCATCACTTACCACGCTGTCCACGAAGTCGAAAAGTTCGGCGGTGTGGGCCACTATGACGGTCCCAACATGAGAAGAATGTACAGGGATTCCTCCGGCAAGGAAATCTATCCGTTTGATGTGAAGAAGAACCCGTCCATCCAGAAGACAAAGGATCTCTTAAGACTCAAGAAGCAGATGAAGAAGCTTGTTGAGATCATGGAGACAAAATACAAGGGATACGACTGCTACGGCCACCGCGGCGTTGCCCAGGGTAAATACTCCGGTCTTTCCAAAGGCGTCGATGACGCGCTTCTTCCGATTGAAGGCGTCAATCCCAACCTCAAAGATCTCGCGCTTCCGTTCGCTGAATTCTGCAGAATCAACGGCGTTGAAGACGTCATGAAGATCTGGATCGGCCCGTACACCTCATTCGGCTACGGCTATTTCGATGAAATCCCGGCTGCCTATGTCATGAAATATCTCGACACAACCACAGCCATCGAATTCGTAAACATGAGACTCTGGACATGGAAGGACGGCACACAGTCCATCTATGAAGCAGCCAATAAAAAGCTCATCCATCCGGCTCATCTGAACACCGAAGTCGTCAAGGTCGAAAGACCTGCCGAAGGCACAGAGGGAAAGATCAAAGTCACCCTGCGCACTGCCGAAGGCGAAACCGTTGAAGAATTTGACAAGCTCATCGTCACAACGCCGCTTGACTGGTTCGCCCAGTACGCCGACGCGAGAGAAGAGGAAAAAGAGCTCTTCTCAAAGATCATCCATGAAAAGTATGTCGACTTCATCGCCACCTTCGAAAAGGACGAAAGCCCGACCATCTCCGGCTACATCTTCGACAACATGGTTCCGGAAAGACTCGGCCATGCGATGGTCTACTACCACAGATGGGAAGACCTCGGCGCCAACTGCCCGTGCTGCGTCTACGCCCTGAGAAACCACATGGGTTCCAAAGACGCGGATTATGATTATACAATCAACGCCATGCTCGACGACATGCGTATGTGCGGCTTCAAGGTGAAAGAACGCCTCTATGAACAGGAGACATACTACTGCCCGCATGTTTCTCCTGAAGACTACGCTGCCGGCTGGTACGACAAGCTCGAGGAAATGCAGGGTAAGCAGAACACCTACTACGCAGGTGAAATTATCAGCTTCGGCGACATGGAAGACACATGCGCCGCATCCCGCGACCTGATCGGAAGATTCTTCTGATCCCATATTGAGGAGGACATTCAATGAAAGACCAGCTCAACAGAATGGTCAACGCCGCGGACTTCCGGCAGCGTCCTGACTATACAGCCCCCGACAAGGAAAAGGAAAAGCTGATCCTGAAGCTCGGTACAATGATCACCGACCGCTATCTTGTTAAATACACCAACACCATGAAGACAGACGACCCGGAATACTGGGCTCTCGACGCGGTGCTCACAAAGGAAGAGGCAAAGTTCCTTCTGAGCTTCAAAAAGTGCCGTGTCAACTATGACGCGGAACAGCTCGCTGAAATGAACGGCATGTCCATGGAAGACACAATGAACATGATTGATCATCTTCTCTGGATCGGCGTCCTGGAATCCAACCGCGAAAACGCGGACGGACACATGCAGTATGACGTGCCGATCTTCGTTCCCGGCATCGCTGAATTCATGATGATGAACGACCAGCTCACAGCCGAGCATCCCGAACTCGCCTCATTCTTCAACCTCATGACCCAGATGCCGCTGGAAGGAATCACCCAGATGATTCCTTTAGGCGGAGACGGCGTCGGTATGCATGTCATCCCGGTTGAAAAGGCGATCGAACACGAAAACAAATCTGTTCCCGTCGAGCACATTTCCCACTGGCTCTCCAAATATGACAAATACTCCGTCGGCCAGTGCACCTGCCGCAAGCAGCAGACCATGAGAAACGAAGGCTCCGGCGAAATCAACGGCGAATTCTGCGTCGGCGTCGGCGATATGGCCGAATACTGCGTCAACCGCGGAACCGGCCGCTACATCACTTACGAGGAAGCGATGGAAATCTTCGAAAGAGCAGAGCGCCACGGCTTCGTTCATCAGATCACCAACATCGACGGCGAAGACAAGATCGTCGGCATCTGCAACTGCGCCCCCGGCGTCTGCAACGCGATCCGCACTTCCCAGCTTTACAACACACCCAACATGTCCCGTTCCGCTTACCGCGCCCACGTCGAGGCTGAAAAGTGCGTGGCCTGCGGCAAGTGCGTCGAGGTCTGCCCGGTCGGCGCCGCCAAGCTCGGTCAGAAGCTCTGCACCACCCATGGCGAAGTGAGCTATCCGGTTTCCGAACTGCCCGACGGCAAGGCGTGGCCCGCCACAAAGTGGAATCCCAATTACCGTGAAGATTCCAAAATCAACTGCTACGAAACAGGCACATCCCCCTGTAAGACAGCCTGCCCGGCTCATTTAGCCGTTCAGGGCTATGTCAGGATGGCAAAAGAAGGCCGCTGGATGGACGCTTTAAAGCTCATCAAGCAGGACAACCCGTTCCCGGCAGTCTGCGGCGCTATCTGCAACCGCCGCTGCGAAGACGCCTGCACCAGAGGCATCATCGACGCTCCGGTCGCCATTGATGAAATCAAGAAGGCCATCGCCGCCAAAGAACTCAGCGCTGACATGCGTTACATCCCCGTCTGCGAAAACGACGAGGGAAAGATGTGGGGCGAAGATTACAAAATGGCGGTCATCGGCGCCGGTCCCGCCGGCATGAGCGCCGCCTATTACCTCAGAACAAGAGGCTATGACGTCACCGTCTTTGAAAAAGAAGACAGACTCGGCGGCATGTTAACCCTCGGCATCCCGAACTTCCGTCTTGAAAAGAGCGTTCTGGAAGCGGAAATCGATGTCCTTAAGACAATGGGCGTCGAATTCAGAACCGGCGTTGAAATCGGCAAAGACATCACAATCAGCCAGCTTAAAGAGCAGGGCTACAAGGCGTTCTATCTCGCCATCGGCTTACAGGGCGGCAGAAGCGCAGGCGTGCCTGGCGAAGAGGCTGAGGGCGTAGAGTCCGGCGTCAGCTTCCTGAAGAGAGTCAGCCTTGACAATACCGTCAAGCTCCATGGCGATACAGTCGTCATCGGCGGCGGCAACGTCGCCATCGACGTCGCAAGAACAGCGCTCAGAACAGCAGACGGCAAAGTCACAATGCTGTGCTTAGAGGGTGAAAACGAAATGCCCGCGGCAGCCGACGAAGTCGCCGAGGCAAAAGAGGAAGGCATCGAAATCCTCAACGGCTGGGGTCCGAAGGAAATCCTCACAAAGGATGGCAAAGCGGCAGCGGTCGTCTTCAAAAAGTGCGTCAGAGTCTATGATGAAAATCACAGATTCGCTCCGGTTTACGATGAAAACGAGACAATCACAGTCGAATGTGAGAATGTTCTTGAAGCCATCGGCCAGTCCGCTGTCTGGGGCGATCTGCTCAAAGACACAAAGGTGCAGACAAGACCCAACGGCACTGTCATCCATGATCCTGTCACATTCCAGACAGACGATCCCGACATCTTCGTCGGCGGCGATATCGGCCACGGCGCGAAGTTTGCGATCGACGCGATCGCGGACGGCAAGATGGGCTGCGAGTCCATGCACAGACATGTCCATGAAGGCCAGTCGCTCACCATCAACAGAGACCTGCGTCAGTTCATCGAACTGAACAAGGACGAAGTTGTCATCCACGGCTATGACAACGCCGGCAGACAGACTCCGGGCACAACCGGCGTGAGTCCGAAGACAACATTCGCCGATACCAGACTCCCGCTCACCGATGAGCAGGTGAAAAAGGAAGCAGGCAGATGCCTGTCCTGCGGCCGTACAGTCGTTGATCTCAACCGCTGCATCGGATGCGGACTCTGCACAACAAGATGCGAATTCGATGCGATCCATCTGGAAAGAGACCTGCCAGGTGCTTCAAAGATGGTCAGATGCGAGGACAAGTTCCCGTATGTCGGCGCTTACGCGGCTGCCCGCGGCGCAAAGATTGCGGCGAACCTGGTCAAAGGCGCCATCAAGATCGTAAAGAAATAATCCTATACCGGAAAACAGATGAAAAGGGATTCACCTGGACCGCATACGAAACATGCGGAAGGGCGGATCCCTTTGTAATAGATTTTTCTGCCGTTGAGAACGGACTCAGATTTCAGCAATGTCCCGGCAGTTCCGCCTGAAGAACGGATATGCGACCAGCGCAGCCAGGTCAGATCCTGCAGTTCACGGATGATTTCAGTCCTCATATGCACCTCCTGTTCTTATTTGACGATCGTCAAATATTTATAGATGTAATATCGTGTATTTGACGCGCGTTAAATATGAAGCGGTATCCTGAAGCTGCAGAGTTCACTCAGAGAGATCTTTACGCTTTATATCGTTATATGATATTGTGATTGTGAAGATAATATCGTTAAACGATATTGAGGAGGCGCATATGCCCAGAAAATCAATGCAGGTCCTGACGGACTCCATGTTCTATATACTCATGGCTCTTTCAAAAGGGGAGATGTGCGGGCAGGACATTGCCGCATGTATCTCCGGTCTGACTGAGTCAAGAATGGAGATCGGTCCGGCAACACTCTACACAATTCTTTCAAAATTCCTCAAAGAAGGCCTGATCGAAGAAACCGCTGTCAGTGGCAGGAAGAGAACCTACAGGCTCACAGGTTACGGAAAACAGGTTTACTTACAGGAAAAAGAGCGGCTTGCCCTGTGCCTTGAAGACGCGGAAAGGATGGAAAGCTATGAGTATCGTGAGGAAAATCCTGCCATGTCCCTCATATGACATCGCAAAGCTTGAAACCTGGTTCAAAGACTGCGCGGCAGAAGGGCTCTTCCTCAAAACCAACAGCATCGGGATGCTTACAGCACAGTTTGAAACCGGTAAAGCGAAAACCATGACCTACCGGTTTGAGCCGTCCGCTTATCTTCTCAATACCGATGAGATTCTCGATGAGAATAACCGCAATGACAAAATCGCTTTCCTTGAGGAAGCCGGATGGAAGCTGACCGCTTCCCACAGACAGTATTTCGTCTTTGCCCATGAAGGAACCGCTGAGCTGCATTCCGATCCGCAGACAGAATCCATCATCCGGATGGATCTGGCCAGGGTCAGAACTGTGCAGCTGTTAAGAGCCTGCGTGCCGTTTCTGTTCTACGGATTCCTGTTTTCTTCACACTTCATGCAGATGATGATCCGGACAGGCTCATGGATCTTCATTGCCGCCATTCCGTTTGCCATAGCAGGCGTCATCGGCCATCTGTCTGAATGTGTCAGGCTTTATACCGAAGCGTCAAAACTGGAAAAGGGAGAGCCTTTTCACCATGAAAAAGACTGGCGCCCGACCGCTCCGGTTTACAGGATTTTCATAATCATGAGATTCTGCATGTACACACTTCTGGCTGCCGCTTTGCTGGCAATGGCTGCCGCTGAGGCAGGAGACGCCGGCAGGATCAGCCTCAAAGACCATCAGGAAGACCCGCCGTTTATGACCGTTTCCGATATCGATCCGGAGGCTGAGTATGTCATGAGCAGTTTTGCGATTGAAAGTCTGCGCAGGCAGTTTCCGACACTCAATACAATGCGCCATTACAGCGATCTGCTTTCAAAGGACAATTACATCTGGACGGAAGACGCGTATCTCAAACAGGGGGAAGGCACACTGAGCTGCTTTATGGACCTGAATTACCATGACACCCGATATGACTTTGTCGCGGAACGCCTGTATAAGGAATACGCCGGTGACTATGGCGATCCTGCTTTCGCACAGCGGTTCAGCGGATGTGATGAAATCTCAGGCACGGAAGATGAAAACGGACTCATCCTGTTTGTCTTCCGCAAGGGAAACAGGATTGTCTCCGGCAGCCTGCACGCAAGCCGCGGACCTGAAGAGTATGTCACATCGGAAATACTTCAGAAGCTGATCGGCAGTGTGCACCCTGAGTCATGATGAACCGGTACGAATGTGCCGGTTTTTTTGCCGGAGAGAAAAGAAGAATCAAAGCCGGATAAGACAGTGGCGTATTTCCTCTGTATTGCTGTATAATGAATTCGCTGTTTTCACGGCCGAGCAGTTCGGGTCCGATATCCTGCTCGTAAAACATTAAAACCAAAGGAGAGTTTTTTTATGCATTATTTTGAACGTATACGGAAAGAGTATACAATCCTTCTCCGCAGCATTCCCTCCATGGTGACCGCTGCTTTTGTTTTGTCCGTGGTGCTCATGAACCTGCTGGCTTCAAGAGAGCTCTACCGCTCTGACTATTTCTGTCTGAACTGCGGTCTGGCACTTTCGTGGGTATCCTTCCTGTGCATGGACTGTGTGTGCAAGCGCTTCGGCGCGAAGGCTTCGGCGCGTCTGTCCATCTTCGCGATGGCGGTGAACATTTTCTGTGCCGTTCTGTTCTGGCTGCTTATGCAGACGCCGGGACGCTGGGCCGCCTATTATTCGGCAGCTGATCCGGCCGTCGGGGAAATGATCAACGCCGGCGTTGATTCCACATTTGCCGGTGCCTGGTACATCGTGCTTGGCTCTTCCATCGCTCTGGCCGCGTCCTCACTGGTCAACGCTTTCACCAACCAGTGGATCGGCGAAAGAAGCGACAACGGAAGATTCTCCGGATTCGCTTTAAGAAGTCTTGTGTCCACATGCCTGGCACAGTTTGTCGACAACTTTGTTTTCTCCGCTCTTGTCTCCCATGTCTTCTTCGGCTGGACATGGCCGCAGGTGCTGATCTGCTCCATCACTTCCATGATTATCGAGCTTGCTTTCGAGGCGGTTTTCTCACCCGTCGGCTACAGAGTTTCAAAATCATGGGAAAAAGAGAATGTCGGTGAAACCTATCTCATCCATCTCAAAGAAGCGCATGCCGGAGGAAACGCATGAAGCTGGAAACCCTTTCCGCGACAGAACTGGGAAGACTGATTAACAGAAAAGAAGTTTCCCCCACTGAGACAATTGAATATTTCATTGAAAGAATCAAAACAAGAAACGCGTCCATTAACGCGTTCACCTATACAAAATTCGAAGACGCCCTTCATGAGGCAAAGCTGCTTGAAGAAAGACTGGCAAAAGGGGAGGACTGCGGCCCGCTGACCGGCGTTCCCATCGCCCTTAAAGACTTCCTGCCTTCAAAAAAAGGCTGGACGAATTCCCATGGCGGCGTGAAGTCACTGATTGCCATAGATCCCGAAGATTCCGCCTTCTATGCGGCAGCTCATAGAGCCGGCGCCATCGCAATAGGCAAAACCAACGCCCCGGCGTTTGCTTTCCGGGGCACCACCGACAACGTCATGTACGGTCCGACCTCAACCCCGTTTAAACCCGGATACAATTCCGGCGGCTCCTCAGGCGGCAGCGCGGCGGCGGTGGCGGACGGTATGATTCTGATCGGCGAAGGCTCGGACGGAGGCGGATCGATCCGCATCCCCGCCTCCTGGTGCGGCTGCTTCGGATATAAAAACTCCATCGGCACCGTTCCCCAGGTCAACCGCCCCGACGGCTGGTCGGCGTCCCATCCTTACTGCTTCAACGGCGCGATCACAAAAACAGTCGAAGACAGCGCAATTATGCTGAACTATATGCAGGGCTATGACCCGAGAGACCCGCACAGCGTTCCGCTTCCAAAACGCGATTTCACTGAACTGATGAAGAAAGACATCAAAGGCATGCGGATCGGCTTTACCGCTGACTTCGGCATCTTCACCGTCGATGAGGAGGTCAGACAGATTGTCCGTGACACCGCATTGCTGATGGAAAAGGCAGGCGTGAAAGTCGAACCGGCTGAGTTTCATTTCGCCCATACCCAGAATGAATATGCCGAAATGTGGTGCCGTTCCATCTGCTTTGACACCGCCACTGACATGGAGCTCTGGAAACAGAAGGGCTTTGATCTGATCCGGGATCACCGCGATGAAATTCCCGAAGAATTCATTTACTGGAATGAGAAGATCACACACGGCTCGGTCATGGATCTGCGGATGATGAACGAATGGAGAACCGAAATTCTCGACGCGCAGGAGGAGGTCTTCAAAGACTTCGACATCATCCTTTCCCCGGTTACCGTCTGCCCGCCTGTTAAAAACAGAACCGATCACAACACAAAAGGACCGGACACAGTGAGCGGACAGAAAACGGAACCGTTAATCGGTTTCTGTGAAACTTTCTTCGAAAACTTCACCGGCAATCCCGCCGCTTCCATTCCGGCAGGCTTAACAAAAGACGGACTGCCCGTGGGTCTGCAGATCATCGGCAGAAAGTTCAGGGACGAGGACGTCTTCGCCGCAGCCTATACCTATGAACAGATCAATCCCTGGTCCTACGATATTCCTCTGAACCGGAAAATTGACTGACAATCCGCGAAATCCCCTATATGATTGAAAAGGGGATTGTTATATGGAAGAATTTTATATTGAAAACGACGGCATCAGGCTTCACGCAAAGCTCGATCTGCCGGAAAATACAGATAGATGCCCGCTCATGATTCTTTTCCACGGCTTAAGCGGACACATGGAGGAAGATCATATCACCGCCGCAAAAGACACGGCTCTTTCGGCAGGTTACGCGGTTCTGCGCGTTGATCAGTACGGGCATGGGAAAAGTGAGGGTGAATTTGAAGACCACACACTTTTCAAGTGGATCACCGGCGGTATGGCCGTCATCGATTACGCAAAAACGCTGGATTTCGTCTCGGACATTGTTCTGTGCGGACATTCCCAGGGCGGCCTGTTAACGATCCTGCTGGCAGGCATGGAAGCGGATCTCATCAAAGCAATCATTCCGATGTCACCGGCACTCGTGATCCTCGACGGCGCCCGCAAAGGCGGGATGCTGGGGATGACATTTGATCCGGATCATATCCCCGAAGTCCTTCACTACAAAGATCTGCGCCTGAAAGGAAACTACTTCCGCACTGCGCAATTGATCCGTGAAGATGAAGCCATCGCCCGCTTCACAAAACCGGTCCTGCTGGTCCATGGCACCGCTGATACAGCTGTGCCGGTGCAGTATTCCATTGACGCAGCCGCAAAATACAAAGACGCCCGCCTTGTCATCATCAAAGGCGACGACCATTGCTATCACAGCCATCTGGATCAGGTCATGGCGGCAGTCGGACAATTCCTTGAAAAAATCAGATAAGACCACAGCTTCTTCCGTATAAACAGGGAAGGAGTTTTTTATTGCGCAGGGCAGAAAAGAACTGAATCAGTTTTCTTTTCATATCATTTAAATTTGTGGTACCTTAACACCGAAAGAGGTTAGTTATGGCAAACTACAACGGTCACAAATGTGATGACTGCACAAATTCAGTATGCATCGGCAGTCTGCCGGTGCTGGGCAATCTGCCCGAAGAAGTTCAGAATGAAGTGGCGGAGTCCATGCGGCATAAATACGTTTCCAAAGGGGAAATCGTCTTCAGTGAAGGAGATTCGTCAGAGGTGATCATGATCATCCAGAGCGGCCGCATCAAAATCGGAAGAATCGATCAGAACGGGGATGAGAGGATTCTTGACATTCTCCATCAGGGCGAAGTGATCTGGGACACCCTGCAGGAAAAGCAGACTGTCTTTCCCTACAGCGCCACCGCTTTAACGGATGTGGAACTGTGTCTGATCGACCGCACTGCTTTCACTGATATTCTTTCAAAATACCCGGCTGCCGCTGTCGGACTGGTCGCCGAGCTTGGCAGAAGAGTGGCGGAGCTCAATGAAATCGCTCTGCTTCTCTCTATTAATAATCCGGCAAAGCGCCTGGCCGGCTTCCTGCTGGACCGGGACCTGCGCTGCGTCGGTCCGGAAATCCATCTCAAGCTGGAAGACATCGCTTCCGCGGTGCGCTTAAGACCCGAAACCGTCAGCCGCAACCTGACGAAACTTGAGAAAATGAGCCTGATCAGAAGAACCGGCAGGGGCAGGGTGCTGGTCACCGACAGAAACGGCCTGCAGAATTTATTTGAGGAGCTTTCATGACTGACATCAAAGGCAATATCCACTCCATCGAAACATTCGGTTCCGTCGACGGTCCCGGCATCCGCTTCATCGTTTTCCTTAAGGGCTGCGATCTGCGCTGCATGTACTGCCATAACGCCGACACATGGGAAAAGGGGAGCGATGATCAGAGAAGCGCCGATGAAATCCTGAAACAGGCCCTGCGCTATAAAACCTACTGGGGAGAAGACGGCGGCATCACAGTCAGCGGCGGGGAGCCCTTGCTGCAGATGGAATTCCTCACCGATCTTTTCAGAAAAGCGAAAATGAAAGGCGTCTCCACCTGCATCGACACAGCCGGCCAGCCCTTCACAAAGGAAGAGCCCTGGTTTTCACAGTTTGAGGAACTGATGAAATATACCGACCTGCTTTTAATGGACATCAAGCACTACGACAGGGAAAAACACATCCGGCTCACAGGCAGGCCCAATGACAATATCAAAGAGATGTTCCGGTATCTCAGTGACATCCATAAGCCCGTCTGGATCCGCTATGTTCTTGTGCCCGGCTTAACCGATGATCCTGAAGATCTCAGAAAAACAGCGGACTTCATCTCCACCCTGAACAATGTCAGAAAAGTTGAAGTGCTTCCTTACCATTCCATGGGCGCTTACAAGTGGGAAAAGCTCGGCTATCCGTATCATCTCAAAGACGTGAAGTCTCCATCTCCTGAAGAAGCACAGAATGCCCAGGATCTTCTGCGTTCCGCTTTGAAATAAACTGTCAGTTCCGGAATCTTAATCCCGTGCGTATTGTACAATTACTTCAATTATAATAATGTCCGCTTTGAAAAGGAGAAAACGCATGAACGCAAAAAAGATCAGCGCGGTTCTCGCCGCATTCGTTCTGCTTCAGACACTCACAGGCTGCAAGGCAAACGAAGCTGTGCAGGAAGACACCGCCAAAGAAGAAATACCGGAAGAAACCGCGGATGCAGAAACCGCGGCCGCTTACACAATGGATTACATGGTTCTGGTTAACAAACTCAACCCGCTGCCCTCTGACTGGGAGGAAAAACTTCAGACAGAGCACTTCACAAATTCCATCGGCGAAGACGTCGAAGTTGAAGTCAACGCCTATCACGCTTATCTCGATCTGAAAAAAGAACTTGAAGATGAAGGCATTTATGTCGATCTGGATTCCGCAAGAAGAAGTGTGGAAGCACAGCAGAAGATCATGGATGACTTCACCGCTGAATACGGCGCCGACTACGCCGCCAAAATCGTCGCCAAGCCCGGCTGTTCAGAGCACCACACAGGTCTGGCCCTGGATCTCTATCTGATCGTCGACGGCAAGGACATCATCTACAACGAAGACCTCGTCACTTATCCTGAAATCTGGGAAAAGATCCACGAAAAGCTCGCGAAGTACGGATTCATCCTTCGCTATCTTCCCGAAAAGGAACACATGACCGGCTACGCCTATGAGCCCTGGCACATCCGCTACATCGCCGATCCGGCAACAGCAGCCGAAATCACCGAAAAGGGAATCACCCTGGAAGGATACCTCGGGGTTGCCAAAGAAACAGAACCGGAGATCAATCTCGGCACATCCTCTCTCTACACAGAAGAGGAACTCAATGAGATGGCAATTCTGATCAAGTGCCAGTTTGCCGCCTGGAACGGCAGCGAGCTGCAGTCCCTGACCTATGCCGGCGATGAAAAGGCAAATCAGGAAACCCTTGATTTCATCAACGAACTGTCGGAAGGAACAACCTGCGTCAAAGCGGCCGAGTTCCTTATGAACTTCCATTCACCCAGGGAAAACAGCGGCGCCCTCAATCCTGATGCGGATTACAAAGACTACCAGTGGTATCTTGGCTGCGATGAGGAAGGCAGCTGGGAAATCGTCTCCTTCGGCTATTAATCCAAACATTCTTCTTATGACTGTCCGGTTAAACCCGGACAGTTTTTTTGGAAAGCACAAAAAAGCCCGCAGGCGCGGATGCGTTATGATGCATCTTACTCTGCAGGGCTTTTTCGGATTCAGATTGTTTCAACCTTGATCAGGTTGGCGCCGCCGGACTGGCCGGCAACACCGGCACCGGTAATGACGACTTTGTCACCGGCTTTCAGATCCATTGTGTCGATGGCGGTCTTTCTTGCCATATAGAAGAGCACTTCGGTGGAAGGGAAGATTTCGCACATCTTCGGCGTGACGCCCCATGACAGTGCCAGTGAGCGCCATGTCTTTTCACTTGTTGTCAGACCGATAATATCAACCGGGCAGCGGAAGCGGGAAACCATCTTGGCGATTCTGCCTGACATTGTGCAGGCTGTGATCGCTTTGGCGTTGACGTCCATCGCCATTGTGCATGTGGCGTGGGAGATGGCGTCCATGTCATTCTGGATTTCAAATCCGTTGCGGTAGAAATTGGTTTTGTAGTCGATCGATTTTTCCGCAGCTTCAGCAATTTTTGCCATTGCCTTCACTGCGAGAACCGGATAGGAACCGGCCGCGGTTTCACCGGATAACATGACAGCGCTGGTGCCGTCATAGACAGCGTTGGCGACGTCGGATGTTTCGGCTCTCGTCGGTCTGGGATTATGAATCATGGATTCCAGCATTTCAGTTGCGGTGATGACGCGCTTGCCGATCATGCGGCAGCGGGAAATCAGATCCTTCTGGATTGCCGGCAGGAGTTCAAAGGCGACTTCAACGCCCATGTCGCCTCTGGCAACCATGATGCCGTCGCATTCCGTGCAGATCTCATCAATGTTGTCATAGCCGGACTGGTTTTCGATCTTGGCGATCAGTTCGACTGTGTCGTCCTTGCCCAGGGACTTCAGCAGATCATGAACGTCCACGAGGTCCTGCTTGACGGAGACGAACGAGCAGGCGATAAAGTCGATGTCATTGGCAACGCCGAAGGCGATGTCGCTCTTGTCCTGTTCGGACAGATAGACCTGCTGCATATGCTTGCCGGGGAAGCTCATGGACTTGCGGTTGCTGAGTTCGCCGCCGGCAAGAACCTTAGTTTCGATCTTCACGCCGTCAGTGGAGACGACCTCGAATTCCAGAAGGGCGTTGTTCAGAAGGATTCTGTCGCCCGGATCCAGTTCGTTGGCGAGGTTTTTATAGCTGACGGAAACGATGGACTCATCGCCTTCAATCTCTTCTGTCGTGAAGGTGAATGTGCTGCCTTTTTCCAGCATGACTTTTCCGTCTTTGAATGTTCCGATTCTGAATTCAGGTCCCTTGGTGTCCAGCATGATCGCGATCGGCAGGCCAAGCTCCTCCCTGACTTTCTTGATTCTCTTGATTCTTTCCAGATGTTCTTCATGGGTTCCATGCGAGAAGTTGAGTCTTGCGACGTTCATTCCGGCAAGACAGAGCTCACGCAGAACCTCTTCCGATTCACTGGCAGGTCCGATGGTACAGACAATTTTTGTTTTGCGCACAGTGGCAGTCCTCCTTAGATATTTCTTTCAATGAAATGTTTCACGGCCGTTTTTATTTTACCAAAATCCGCTCCAGACTCCTATGGTCAGAAGTGAAAAGTATGTGACAATTTGTCACTCTCCGGAAAACAAATCTTCAAATTTGCGCTAACTTGATTTCAGTCAAGGATTGCGGTTTCAGAATCCATTATTTTAACCGTGGTAAAAAAAGGAGACCGTAAAAATGAGAGAAGAATGGAGAGGGTTCGAAGGAACCCGCTGGGTCCAGGAAGTCAACGTCCGTGATTTCATCCAGAACAACTACACAGAATATCATGGCGATGAATCATTCCTCGAAGGATCCACCGAAGCGACAGACAGACTCTGGGCAAAAGTCCAGGAACTGCAGAAAGCCGAACGTGAAAAGGGCGGTGTGCTCGACATGGAAACCGACATTGTTTCCGACGTCGACGCCTATGGGGCAGCCTACATTGATGATTCCATGAAGGAACTTGAGCAGATCGTCGGTCTGCAGACAGACAAGCCCTTAAAGAGAGCCTTCATGCCTTACGGCGGCATCCGCATGGCTGAGTCCGCCTGCAAGGAATACGGCTACACGCCGAACGCTGAACTGCACTACATTTTCAACACTTACCACAAGACACACAACCAGGGCGTCTTTGACGCCTACACACCGGAAATGATGAAGGCGCGCCACGCCAAGATCATCACCGGTCTGCCCGACACATACGGCAGAGGCAGAATCGTCGGCGACTACCGCCGTGTGGCTCTTTACGGTATTGACTACCTGATCCACATGAAGCAGCGCGACCAGAAGTACACAGGCGGCGGCGATATGACGGAAGAAGTCGTCAGACTCAGAGAAGAGATCTCCGACCAGATCCGCGCCCTGCAGAAGATGAAGAAGATGGCTGCCTCCTACGGCTTCGATATTTCCCAGCCGGCAAAGAACGCCAAAGAAGCGGTCCAGTGGCTCTACTTCGGCTACCTGGCAGCGATCAAGTCACAGAACGGCGCCGCGATGTCCGTCGGCCGTGTCTCCACATTCCTGGATATCTACATCCAGAGAGATCTTGAAGAGGGCACCCTCACCGAAAAAGAAGCGCAGGAGCTCATCGACCACTTCGTTCTGAAGCTGAGAATGGTCAAGTTCGCCCGTATCGCTTCCTACAATGAACTGTTCTCCGGCGACCCTGTCTGGGCAACACTGGAAGTCGGCGGCATGGGCGGCGACGGCAGAGCGCTTGTCACAAAGAATGACTTCCGTTTCCTGCACACACTGGAAAACATGGGCCCGGCACCCGAACCGAACCTGACAGTTCTCTATTCCCCGCGTCTGCCGATGAACTTCCGCAGATACGCCACAAAGATTTCCATTTCCACCAGCTCGATCCAGTATGAAAACGACTGTGTCATGAGACCTGTATGGGGCGACGATTACAGCATCTGCTGCTGTGTTTCCGCCACCCAGACCGGCAAGGAAATGCAGTTCTTCGGCGCCAGGGCAAACCTCGCCAAGTGCCTGCTGTACGCGATCAACGGCGGCATCGATGAAAAGACCCATGAGCAGATCGGTCCCAAGTACCGTCCGATCACAGGCGACGGACCTCTGGAATTCGATGAGGTCATGGAAAAATATGACGCCATGATGAGCTGGCTGGCAGGCCTTTATGTCAACATCCTCAACCTCATCCACTTCATGCACGACAAGTACTACTATGAAGCGGCTGAAATGGCTCTGATCGACACCAACGTCAGAAGAACCTTCGCCACCGGGATCGCCGGCTTCTCCCATGTCGTTGACTCGCTCAGCGCGATCAAGTACGCAAAGGTCACACCGGTCCGCAATGAGGACGGCATCGTCGTTGATTATGAGATCGAAGGCGACTTCCCACGCTACGGCAACGATGACGACCGTGCCGATGAAATCGCTGTCTGGCTGTTAAAGACATTCATGTCCAAGGTCGCTGCCCATCACACATACAGAAACTCCGAGCCGACAACTTCCATCCTGACAATCACTTCCAACGTTGTCTATGGCAAGAACACCGGCGCGATGCCTGACGGCAGAAAAGCAGGGGAGCCTCTCTCCCCAGGCGCCAACCCTGCCTACGGCGCGGAAAAGAGCGGCCTCCTGGCTTCCCTGAACTCCGTTGCCAAGCTGCCTTATGAATACGCTCTTGACGGCATTTCCAACACCCAGACCATCAGCCCTTCAGCTCTCGGTCATGACGATGAGGAAAGACGCGACAAGCTGGTCAGCGTTCTTGACGGCTACTTCCTGCAGGGAGCCCATCACCTCAATGTCAACGTCTTCGGCACCGAGAAGCTCATCGACTGCATGGAACATCCTGAAAAGCCTGAATACGCAAACTTCACCATCCGTGTCAGCGGCTACGCGGTCAAGTTCATCGATCTGACAAGAGAGCAGCAGCTCGACGTCATCGCCAGAACCTGCCACGGCACACTCTGATCCGATTCACGCAACAGTCCGGACATCCCCGCATGGGAGTCCGGATTTTTCTTTTTCTCTGTACACAGCACTGTACAGATGCCCTGATCATCTTTGTTCTATAATGGAACTGCGTGAAAAGGGAGGACAGCCATGGGATATCAGGTACATCAAAAACCAGAATACGAATATTCCTTTGACCGTCTGAACATGTTATGGCAGCGCCATCCGAAATACCATGAGATGACAACATTCACTGACCTTGAAACAATCCTCAGTGAACATGAGCACTATAAAGAAGACTTCGAGGAAGTCAGGGAAGAATATATTGAAAACAATTACGACCGATTCCTGATCCAGCTTTCCCTCAGCGACCTGCCTTACCGCTATGAGACGATGAAACTCCTGCAGGAAAGAGATCCCGTTGAAATCAATCCTTACGTCAGATCCTTCATGAAGCAGTTTGAAGAGTTCGACACTGACCGTGAAGCCTGCTTCATTTTCACCGAAAGCTTTTCCTCCCAGTTCTTTGTCATCAGCGAAGTCTGTAAAAAAGCGAAGGTCTTCAGACCGATACAGAATCTGTTTCCTGATGAAGAAAAACTCCATTACCTGGCTGTCTTCGACAAGGAAGACATGGACACAGTCCTGCTCATGTACCACCTGGTCTATGGCGGCGGCACGGATGATTTCTTCGGCAGCTTAAGCCTTTATGACTATTCCCTTGCCTGGTATCAGACACATTTGCAGGAAAACGACATCGTTCTGCGCTCGCCATACCTGCCGGACAAAACAGCCGTCTACCAGGGCGCACTGCCGTATTACATCAATCCCCTCAAAACAGTTCAGGTCAGAAGAAATATCGCCCACATTCTTGAAAAGGGCTATTTCAGATGCGAACTGGAATTCTTTGAAAACCTGACCCGCTATATCATGCCGCTCTTCCAGTGGTGGTATGCCGATCTTTCACTCTATGAAGAAAAAGACGGCTTTAAAACAGACTGGAAACTGGAAAGAACCAGAATCAGAACAGAACTGACGGAAAAGGGAATCATCAAACCCAGATGGAAACACGAACTCTCCTTATTCCAGGCCATCCGCAGAAAATATCCCGATACACTGTATCAATACAGACCGCAGTGGCTGGATCTGCAGAGCCTTGACATGTATATTCCTTCATTGAAAACAGGCATCGAATACCAGGGCGTCCAGCATTACCGGAAAGTGGAATTCTTCGGCGGGGAGGAAGCGCTCATCCACAGATGGGAGCTGGATCAGAAGAAAAAGAAACTGTGCGAAGAAAACAATGTCCGCCTGATCGAATGGCCTTATGACGTGGAGCCGACAGCCGTCAATGTACGCGCCATGCTGGAAGTGAAAAAAGATCCGGAAGAAGACAGGATCAAAGCGTTCCTCGCTCTGGAAAGCTTTGAAGAATATATGGAGAAATATCCTCTTTTCGCCGGTCTTAAAACAAACGCCGCCGTCTTTGCCAAAGAACAGCAGCTCATGGAAAGCGATGAAACCTGCACGCGCAGGGAAAAAGAGAAGATCCGCGAAAAAAGAAAGCGGGACATCCTCAAAGACCTGCATGCGCAGATTGATGAACTGGTCAGTGAAACAAAGAACAGCGGCGTCTGGATTCTTCCCGTCAAAGGCAGATCAAAGATCGAATTCCGTTATCACTATCCCAATGACAGAAGGGGAGACATCGAACATTACCTGGCCGGTCTTTATTATGAGCCGAAGTCCCTTGGCAATGATGAATATGTCATCAGGATCGAAAGAAAGAATTATCCGCTCATTGAACAGCTTGCCATGTCCCATGGCGTCCTGTTCACCCAATACGATTCAATGAAATCCGATCCGGCCATACAGTTTCTGCTTGAATATCACCGCGTCGCGAAGATTGAGGAACTCATGTATCAGGTCAATCTCTACAAAGAGGAATACCGGAGTCTGCGCGCTATCCAGGATGCGGATCTCAAAAAGCTTCTTCAGGATTACCATAAAACCATCCGGAAGAAAAACGACGAAATCTATGAACACCTCATCGCCGAAGGACTCACCAATCCCAGATGGAAATCCGAACAGAAGGCTTATTCCATTGTGCTGAAGCATTATCCCGACGCCAGGTTCCAGTACCAGCCGGATTTCCTGTATTACCAGAGACTCGACATCTTTATTCCTTCCAGAAACACTGCCATTGAATATCAGGGAAAACAGCACTATGAACCGGTGGAATTCTTCGGCGGAGAAGAGGGAAACAGAAGAAACAGAGAGCGCGACGCCAGAAAGCGTTCCCGCTGCAGAGCACATCGCATTCAGGTCATCGACTGGGATTACGATCAGCCATTGACCGAAGAATATTTCATAGAAACAATCATGCCTCAGATTGAACGGCACAGTCCTGAATAGAATGTCTTTTCCCAAACAGAATACCTGCAATGCATTTTTCGGATCATCCATGCATTTGTTTTCTGATGACATGCCGGCAATGCTATAATGCCGTGGTAAATAAAGAGGGGAGACGGGCATGACAGACACAAAGACAAAGGAGATCAGGCATTACGCCATTTACATGGTGCTGGCAGCTTCGGTGTGCTTTGCGACCGGCGGTCTGTTCATGAAGGTGATCCCCTGGAACGCGCTTGCCATCAACGGGGCAAGAAACCTCATTGCCGCGATGGTGATCGGCATTTATATTCTTGTCACGCATCATAAACTGAAATTCAATCCGACCGTCCTTGTCGGCGCCGTTTCCATGGCAGGCGTCACCACCTGCTACGCCATTGCCAACAAGCTCACCACCGCCGGAAACACAATCATCCTGCAGTACACCGCACCGGTCTGGATCATGGTCATGGTCTATCTCTTCTTCGGTAAGAAACCGAGCAGAACAGGAATCATCTCCTTACTGATCGTCTTTATCGGCATTCTCTGTTTCTTCTTTGAAGGCCTTTCCACCGGCAAATGGCTGGGCGATGCGATCGCTATGCTGTCAGGCATCTTCTATGCCGGGGTCTTCATGCTCAACAGCTTTGAAAAAGGCGACGCTTTATCCTCTGTCTTCTTCGGTCAGCTGCTTTGCGGCATCTTCCTTTCGCCGCTGGTACTTAAGGAAACCGACTTTTCCATGCCTGTCCTGTTATCCGTCTTCTTCCTTGGTGCGGTGCAGGTGGGTTTGGCCTATATCTTCTTCACGACCGGCACAAAGTATATCGATCCGCTGACCGCCTCCATCATCAACGCCCTTGAACCAATCCTGAATCCTGTTCTTGTGGCGGTCTTCTATGGTGAAAAACTCGGCACGCTTTCCTTCATCGGAGCAGCCATTGTCCTCTGCGGCATCATGTATTACAACATTAAAGAAGCCATCGCGCAGAAAAGGCAGACTGTTTGAAAAAACAGCCTGCGTTGGTTACCATTGGATTAACGGAGGAACACACATCATGATCAAAGTTTACGGCTCTTATAAATGTCCTTACTGCATGGTTCTGAAAGAGAATCTCGACCGCAACCGGGTCACTTATGATTTTGTCGATATTCTGGAAAGCCTTGGCAATCTCGGCGCTTTCCTGGCACTGCGCGACAGCGATCCCGTCTTTGACCATCTCAAGGCGGTCAATGACATCGGTCTTCCTGCCCTTGTTGAGGAAAACGGCAGGGTCTGGACTGACTGGGAAACATGGTTAAAGGAAAACAATTACGAAATCTTCATTCCCGAATCCTCACTGAACCAGACTTGCAGCCTGGACAGAAAAGGATGCTGAGGGAGACCTATAAACAGTTTGTGTTGAACGAGTGGTTATCAGCGGTATACTGATAACTTTTTATTTTGCGCAGATGTGTATAGAGGTGTAAGGGCAAAGAAAGAGCCCGGGAGGATAACAAAATGTTCAAGACAATGTTCGCAGGCGCAGCCGTAATCGCATTATTGACAGGAGCAGCAGCTATGAATAACACAGCAGACACACAGATCCTTGGCGGATG
Source organism: uncultured Erysipelotrichaceae bacterium (assembly GCA_902775735.1). Lineage (GTDB taxonomy): Bacteria > Bacillota_I > Bacilli_A > Erysipelotrichales > Erysipelotrichaceae > Bulleidia. The sequence continues at coordinate 45,202 of CACYNH010000022.1, read as the reverse complement.
GACAGCCACAGAAGAAACAGAGATCGCGCCGGAAGTTCAGGAGATCTTTGATGAAGCAACTGACAAGCTGATCGGCGTTGACTATGAGGCAGTTGAGCTGATTGAAACCCAGATCGTCAACGGAACAAACTACAGGTTCAAGGCAGAAAGCAGAGTCGTACGTCCGGGCGCGGAAAAGAAGACAGTAACAGTCACCATCCATAAGGCACTGGACGGAACTGTGACAATTCTCGATATCGCTGAATAAAAAAAAACAAAAAAAGTCACAAAAAACTGTGACGTGACAATACTCAAAACTGTGTATAGAGGTGTGTGTATAGAGGTGTAAGGGCAAAGAAAGAGCCCGGGAGGATAACAAAATGTTCAAGACAATGTTCGCAGGCGCAGCCGTAATCGCATTATTGACAGGAACAGCTATGAATAACACAGCAGACACACAGATCCTTGGCGGATGGACCGCTGTTGAAGAAACAGAGATCGCACCGGAAGCACAGGAGCTCTTCGATGAAGCGACAGAAAAACTGATCGGCGTTGACTATAAGGCAATTGATCTGATTGAAACACAGATTGTCAACGGAACAAACTATAAGTTCAAAGCAGAAAGCAGAATCGTACGTCCGGGTGCGGAGAAGAAGACAGTGACAGTCACCATCCATAAGGCACTGGACGGAACTGTGACTATTCTGGATATCGAGGAATAAGAAGCGCAGGCGGCATATATTCACGCACAGGTTTTAACCGCTGAACATACATGCATATCATGTATAAGCTGAGATATGGAAGACTTTGAAATCGTTGAAATGTACTGGGACAGAAATGAAAATGCCATCACAGAGACGGACAGGAAGTACGGGAAATACTGCAGAAAGATCGCCTTCAGCATTGTCACAAACAAAGAAGACATGGAAGAATGCGTCAATGACACTTACCTGCAGACCTGGAACTCACTGCCTCCGCAGAGGCCCGAAAAGCTGAGCACATATCTCGGGAAAATCTGCCGCAACATCTCCATTAATCTCTATGAAAAACTCACTGCGGAAAAACGCGGCGGAAACGAAACGGACGCATGTCTTGATGAACTGGGTGAACTGATAAGAACAGTCTTTGTGCAGAGATACTGGTACATGATGTCCGTTAAGGAAATCGCAAAGGAGAACCGCATGTCCGACAGCAATGTCAAGATGACTCTCTCGCGGACAAGAGAAAAACTGAAGTTATACCTTGAAGAGGAGGGATACAGCATATGAAGAAGGAAACAATGCTGAAGGCATTCACCGATATCAGCGATGATTTCATCCTGGAAGCCGCTCCCCAGGGATATCTTCCGAAAGAAAAGAAAGCATTCGGCTGGTTCAATGCCAGAATGCTGGCAGGAGCGTTTGCAGTATTGCTGATGGCGTTCATCCTGCCCCGGGTGCTCAGACCTGCCCAGCAGGGAACTCCGGGTAATCCCGACGTGACGATCGCAAGACCGTACACCGTATGTGAAAGCATGCAGGAAGCCGAAGCATTGACAGGGTTCGCGCTGGAGTGCCCTGAGACATATAAAGACCTGAAGCTTTCGGAAATTGCCGTCTACAATAATTCCCTCATTGACGCAGCCTATTGCGATGCGTCGGATGAGGTGAGAATGCATATCCGCAAGGCAGAAGGCAGTGATGATATCAGCGGTGACTACAACACCTGGGAAACAGAAACAGAGATCCAGGCGGCCGGAAAAACAGTCATACTCAAAGGCGATGAAGGGCTGTGCAGACTGCTGATCTGGACGGAAAACGGATACAGCTATGCGGTCAGCCTGAGTCAGGGCATCATTCCTGAGGAAGCCGCCGCAATAGCGGAAAGTGTGCACTGATCATTGTCAGAACAATATTTCCATACCCAAAAGTATTGCCGTCATTAACACAGGCGCACCAACAGAGCCCGGATCTTCCGGGTTTTTGTTTTCTTTATAACTATTCATTTTATGAATAACGCAATATGAATTATAGGTATTTGTATATAGATCAAAAGCGCGCTTTAATAAGAGTGCATTAGGGAGGTGCACGGATATGAAAAGAATTGAAAACAGAACTTTCGATGAAGAAAGAGCTTTATATGCGATTGAAGATACAGAGGTAATCAGCTCCCGTTTCGACGGCCCGGCGGACGGTGAGAGCGCGCTCAAGGAATGCCGCAATATCACAGTCAGAGACAGTTATTTCAACCTGCGCTACCCGTTCTGGCATGATCATGGCCTGACTATTGAAAACAGTGAGATGACAGACAAGGCCAGAGCCGCGTTATGGTATTCCCGAGACATCACAATCAGGAATACAAAGATGCACGGCATCAAGGCGCTCCGCGAATGCGCGGACGTCACAATTGAAAACAGCGACATTGTCTCTCCGGAATTCGGCTGGTCCGTTTCAGGCATCGATATGAAAGACAGCACCGCTGAAAGTGAATACTTCATGATGCGCTCCGATCATCTGCACTTTGACAATGTGACATTCAAAGGCAAGTATTCCTTCCAGTACATCACCGACTCCGTCATTGAAAACTGCAATTTTGACACCAAGGACGCTTTCTGGCACGCGAAGAATGTCGTTGTTCGCAACAGCACGATCAAAGGTGAATATCTTGCCTGGTACAGTGAAAACATCACCTTTGAAAACTGCAAAATCATCGGCACCCAGCCGCTGTGCTACTGCGAAGGCCTGAAGATGATCAACTGCGAAATGATCGATTCCGACCTTGCCTTTGAAAGAAGCGACGTCGAGGCCCAGATCGTCTCACCCCTGATCAGCATCAAGAACCCGAAGAGCGGCCATATCACAGTGCCGGCCCTCGGCGAGCTGATCATGAACATCCCCCAGGCAATGGGCACAGTGACTGTCGCTGCCTGACACCAGCTGTAAAAATTGAAATTGAATATGAAAAGAAACCGGTGATCAGCTTCACCGGTTTCTTCAGCTTCCACTATAATTGAAGAGAAGAAAACAATCTCAATAGGGAAATATACAATCTGTCAGGAGGAAACCATGAAGTTATATTTTATCGGCGCTGACCGCGAAGTAACAGGAAGCTGCCATGTGATTGAAATCGGCGGCAGATATATCATGCTTGACTGCGGCATGGAACAGGGAAGGGACATTTATGTCAATGAAGAACTTCCGGTCCCGCCCGGAGAAATCGACGCCGTTCTGCTGTCGCACGCGCATATTGACCATTCGGGACTGCTGCCGAAACTGATCAGCGACGGATTCCATGGCATTATATGGTGCACGGAGGCCACCAGGCAGCTGTGTGAGATCATGCTGAAGGATTCAGCGCATATCCAGGAATCGGAAGCGGAGTGGGCAAACCGCAAGGCGAAACGAAGCGGGAGGAAACAGGAGAAGCCGCTGTATACAGTGAAAGAAGCGGAAATCGCCATGCTGTACTTCAAAACCGTAAAATACGGGGAGACATTCAGCCCGGCGGAAGGCGTCAGCGCCAGATACGAGGACGGCGGCCATATCCTCGGCAGCGCCATCACCTATCTGACACTGCAGGAAAACGGACAGACAAGAACACTTGCCTATACCGGCGACCTCGGCAATACCGGCATGCCGATTGTCAATGATCCCACAGCCCGCCAAACAACGGACTATGTCATTACCGAAAGCACCTACGGCGACCGTCTTCATGAAAAGGCGGCTGATCCGGTCAGCCAGCTCGCGGAGATCATGAACCGCACTTTCGCCAGGGGCGGCAATGTGGTCATTCCTGCCTTTGCCGTCGGAAGAACACAGGAAATCCTGTATTTCATCCGTGAAATCCTGGAAAGAAACCTGGTTTCCTACAAAGACTTCGATGTATTCCTGGACAGCCCGCTGGCGGAGGAAGCGACCGCGATCTTTGAGGAGAATGTCTTTGGCTATTATGATGAGGAAGCCATGAAGATCATTCATGAGGGCGGCCATCCGCTGGTCTTCCCGAATCTCAAAATGGTCATCGATGTGGAAGAATCCAAACAGCTCAACACATCCACAAAGCCGGCAGTGATTCTCAGTGCCTCCGGCATGTGTTCCAGCGGCAGGATCAAGCACCATCTCAAGCACAACCTCTGGCGGCCGGAATGCACGGTTGCCTTTGCCGGATATCAGGCGGAGGACACACTGGGCAGAAGGCTGATTGACGGTGAAAAGGACGTAAGGATTTTCGGCGAGGATATCCATGTCGCGGCGCAGATTGTCCAGCTGCAGGATGTCAGCGCCCATGCCGATCAGAACGGCCTGGTTCACTGGCTGAATGACAACCCGGAAAAACCGCAAGCCGTATTTATTGTCCATGGCGAGGCCACAGTCGCTGCCGCGTACGCACAGCTGCTGCGGGGAGAATACGGATATGAGGCCTCTGCCCCGTATTCGGGATATGTTTTTGACCTGCTGGAAAACAGATATCTGAAAACGGAAGATCCTGAAAGAGCACTCAACGCGGAAGAAAAGAAAGAAATGATCAAAAAGGATCAGGAAAGGGAACAGGATACCTACAGCCAGAATAAATACTACAACGAGCTGATGGAGAAGGGACAGAAGCTGGTCCGCCTGATCGAAAAGAGAAAGAATTCGAAAAACAGCGAGCTGAAGAAGTTCCTCAAGGAGCTCAGCAAGCTTGTCAGCAGATGGGACTGAAACCTGTCTGAATCTGAAAAACGTTAATTCACATGAACTGAAGTGATTGCTGTCCGCATCAGCCCGGATATCGGGGAGTTCAGCCCGCGAACTATAAAGAACGCTGACCAATATGTTATGCTTCAGACAGTGCTGATCATCATCCTCCGGCTCCTTTTGCCGCAGGAATCATGGAATTCTGCAGGGAAATACATGAAACAGCCGGATCTGCAGCGGCCTGCAGATCTTCAAAATTAACTACAGAAAGAGGACAGAATCAAATGAAAAAACTGATGTGCCTGATCATGATGGCAGTGCTCGGCGGATGTTCCGCAAAGCCGTCGATGAAAAAAGCGGACTTTGAACTGCCGGAAAACTGGCAGGCAGGTGTCACAGTAACAGATGTCAACAACAAAACAGGAAGGGCGGTCTTCTTTGATGAAACCGGGGAAACCGGCTCAGTTTCCCTGGATCTTCCGCTGGCGGATTCTGAACATCCGCTGCCTGAAAACAGTGACAGCGTGTGGCTTGTGTCGGGATTTGACAACAAAGACTTCAGGCCCGCAAAGACACTGTACCAGCTCAGCAGAAATTCCGCTGAGGCATATGTCCTGACAAAAGAACCGGCTGCCTTTACTGCCGCCGGCAGCCAGGCGCTGTACTTTGCCCATACCGAAAACGGAACCGGCGCCAAAGCGGTCCTTGAAAAACTGGATACAGAAACCATGAAGAAGACTTCCGATAAGCAGGAAGATGGAATTGTCAGGGGACTGGCCGCTTCAGAAAACGGCGTCTGTCTGCTGACAGTCAGGGAGTCAACAGATCTGAAGGCTTCCTTCTTTGGCGATCAGCTGAATCTCAAACTGGAAGTGGTTCTTCTCGATGATACAGTCGGCAATATATTCTATGACAATTTCAACGGGAAGACGGCAGTGATCGTCCAGCATATGGCAGGGGAAACACCTTTGAGATCGCTGTTCATCCTTGAGCCGGATACAGCGACTGTCAGCTGCCTTGAACTTCCGTTCTCTCCTGACGGGATTCCGTATTTCCAGGATGACGATCATGTCCTGATCGTGGAAGCGATGGAAAGAAACGATGTCCTGATCACAAGATTTGAAATCAGCACCGGGAAATTGCAGGAATATACATTTGCGGGATCATTCAATACAATGACCGCGGATGACAGCCGCATCTACCTGATCGATCAGAATCAGACTGTTCATGTCCTGGACGGTAAGAATCCTTCCGTTCAGCTGAATCAGTTTGACATTGAACGCAGGGATACAGAATATATCAAAGCAGCTTTCAGCAGGAACTGAAGAAACCCCATCATCACAAAAAACAGCCCACGGACGTCATGCCCGTGGGAATTTTGTTATTTCAGAGCTTTTCTCATAACAATTGTATGGTCATTGCGGGCATACTCTTCAAAGCCGGCTTTCTCAAACAGATGCTTTGGCCCGGTAAATGGCGGCTCTTCCGTATTGACGGAAGGGTATCCTTCCGCAAATGCATAGCCTTCGCTTTTTGCGTCAGCCAGAAACCTTTCCAGTAACATTGAGGCCAGTCCTCTGCCGCGGTATTGCGGACTGACCGCAAAGCAGACGACGGATTTAATCTGCCCGTAAGGCGGCAGCTCACAGGAAGCATTCTCTTCCGGCAGGTCATCCAGGTCAAACTCACCGGTCCGGCAATAGTTTGCGCGGTCATTCGCATTGCACCAGGCGGCTGCCTGATCTCCTTCAAAGGCCAGATATCCTTTGATCCTGCCGCTTCTTACCATTGCGGCAGCTGATTCACGCAGTGTCTGCTTCCATCCCTCCGTACCGCCGCCCTGCAGCTGTGCCTGTTTTCTCAGTTCACTGATTTCTGTCATGCCAAGATTGAAGGCATTGCAGTAGCAGGGATAATATGGAGATCCGTCCGAAAAAGCGCGCCGGTCAAAAAAGTCCAGGTACGCTTCGGTAAGATCAGGTGTCAGTGCTTTAATGACAAAGGCCATCGGTTTCTCCTTCTGCTTTCGTTCGTTTAAGACAATATGGATTACTTCCTGATGTTTTTGTACAGCATGATTTCAACGGCGATATTCAGAGATACCGCGATCAGAGCGAAGATGCCGAAGAAAGTCAGCCGGTCAGCTGAAATCAGCGGGAAGGGAGCTGTGACGCCCGGTGAAAAGATCAGATTCCAGAAGACCGACAGAACAAAGATACTTACGGCCGGAAATGAAATCAGCCAGTAGCGGTTCACCGCTTTACTGTCAATGAGTCCGTTGAGTTTTGCGGTATAGATCACAACGGCGGAAGCCGCCATCCAGAGAAAACCGCTCATTACCGAAAACGCGTTCTGGTATTCATGCCAGAATGCCAGCGATGTGATGAATCCCGTCCAGGCCATAAACGGCGCCAGCAGGGAAAGTACATTGCCCAGGTTCTTTCCTTTTCCATTCGATGAAGCAGGATCGATTCCTTTCAGAAGATAATCAGTGGTCACTTCGAAATAATCACTCATCTGGATAATCTTTTCCATCTCGGGAACACTCTGTTCGGATTCCCATTTGGAGACCGACTGCCGGCTGACGCCCAGCTGATCCGCCAGTTCCTCCTGCGATATTCCTTTCTTCTTTCTTAACTCCAGGATTCTGTCTGCGAGTTTCATGTGTTTTTCCTCCTTGATGGCTGTATTTTAGGCGATCTGCCGGTTGCGGAACCACCAAACGGGGTTTCATATATGTCAACTGCCGGTTGCAGGTGTGCTTTTTCACATGAAAAAGCGATATTTCCTTTCGGGAAGAGGGCTTCCTTCAGGTCTGCCGTCAGGCATCACATATGGTAACATCTTTCCGCCGTAAACTGCGCTTTGAACCCTGTCACGGAATCCCTGCAGGTATGCCTGATCAAATTCTTCTTCCGGGCATACCCATGGATGGACTGCTGAAGCGTTCCAATGAGCCCTGACGCGGTCCAGTTCCTCTTCCGGCTGGTGGACAGCGGTAAAGGCATTGCATTCCAGAAGATCCGTATACAGTCTGAAATATTCGATCGAGCTTTCGTACATTCTGGCTTCGGGGAAATCAGGCCACACAGCCGAGCCGCCCATGACGCCGACGGAAAGCTCTTTACCGTGCAGGGATGAATTGAAGATGAAGGAGACACAGCCGGCGCTGTGGCCGGGCGTGGAAACACAGAGAAGTTCCGTATTGCCAAGCTTCAGACAAAGACCGTCGTCAATCATGATATCGATGCTTTCCGGACGGGGCTGTGTAAAGGCGAACTCCGTCGGGACCGTCTGCAGGAGATTCCATCCGGTTCTGCTCATGGCCGTATAAGCCTTCGGGCAGACTTCCTTTTTGAAGTATGGCAGTCCGCCGTAGTGGTCGAAGTGTTCGTGGCTGATGACGATCAGCTGGATCATGGAAGGATCCAGTCCCATCTTTTTATAACTTTCCTGAATCCACGCGGCTTCTTCATCATTACTGCCGGAGTCAATCATGAGATATCCTTCGCCGGTGTCGATCACAATCGCGCCGACCGCTTTCGATCCCATCCACCAGACATTGTCAAAAACCTTCAGCGGCTCAACTGGCAGAAGGCGACCTTCTTTCGGATGTTTTGAAATCAGCGGGGACGGATTAAAGGGGAGAGACGGTTTCTTTGCGGAAAGCGCGGCTGCCTGTTCAGGTGAAACTGCGTTAAAAGGATTTTTCAGCATATTTGTTCCTTTCTGACCGCGGAAAGCTCTGCGGCCGCTGACAATTCTTCTGTTTCAATTATTACATGATGTGATCTCTGTTCAAAAGAGCGCGCACAATAAAAAGATCCCGGCAGGGATCTCTGGCTGTATTTCACTGTCTGATGTATTCGGATTCCTGACCGGAAGCGTCTTTGAGGATCAGTGTCTGATCATCTTTGAGGGTGAATTCAAAGTCAGACCCCTCCGAATCAAACGCCTCACTGCTCTCAAAAGTCACAGTCAGATGGCTGTTTTTCGCTTCATAAGTCAGGGCGCTTTCGGCTTTATTGCCGGCGACATCCATCGTACAGGTGCCTGTGCCGTCTTCTTTCAGATCATAGGTGGTGACGATTCCCATGTCTTCATCCCTGTATTCCCATTTGCCGGCCAGTGAATTGCCTGACTTTGCGGAACAGCCGGCGATGGAAAGGGTGAGGATGAAAGCGAAGAGAACCGTGAGCAGTTTTCTGAACTGTTTCATAATGACTGTCTCCTTTCACCGCAAGTATAGCACTGTAAGGATGTTTTCTATACATGCATGCCAATCTGATTGTTCCGTATGTTATTTCTGCCGGATGAAGGGAAGCTTGTTGCCGGCGCCGTCCTTGATGAGAAGGGTATCGGCATCCTTCAGTTTGAATTCAGTGTCGAAAAGATCGTCCCCGGTGAACTTCTCATGATTTGTGAAAACGAAAAGCAGATGGTTTCTTTCCACATTGTAGTGAATCTCATAGGCAGTTTCAGTTCCGCCTGAAATGATCGTATAGCTTCCGGTTCCGTCATCCCGCAGTTCATAAACCGCGCCGTTTCCAGTCTCTTCATTCGTGTATTTCCAGACGCCGAACAGTTCTTCTTTCTTTGTGCAGCCTGACGCGGAAACCATCAGGAGGAAGGCAAACAGTGCCGTAATAAGAATTCTGACTTTTTTCATATATTCACTCTTTCCTCAAAGCAGCCTCACTGCGCTTCCTCATTTTTTTCCAAAGCGGTTTTAAACAGTTTCGCCATTAAAGGGATGTATGTCGCTGTAAAGACAGCCGCGCAGCCGGCAAGCACAGGTTTTCTGTGCTCTTTGGGCACAAAGGTTCCCGCCGCGAGTCCCATCGCAAACAGGCAGAATTTGACAAGGGCGAAATCCTTCCAGCTGCTTTTTGCCGCATACCGGTCGCCGAGATCCAGTAATTTCCTCCACATGAGCGTTTTCCTTTCAGACAGGCTTTTTTCAAAAGAGAATGCCTGTATTCATGTTTCCACTGTAGCATATATTGCATGCTGAAAAGTGGCATTTGCCCATTTTGTCAACGGCCCGGCGTTTCTTAAGAATTGCCGTCTTATTCTTTTTTCCGATTACCGGTGTTCATCACTCAGAAATAAGAAAAAAAGCGCTACAATAAGAACAGTATAACCGCAGGAGGATCTATGGCATACAGATTATGGCAGCTCGCCGAAGAGCTCAGAAACGACTATGAATGGGTGGAACTCTCCCATTCAATGAACAACGACAGCCCGGTATGGTCGGGAATTCCGGCCGGTTCCGTGGACGTGGCAAAGACAGTTTTCGACTGGGGCAATCCGATGCTGGAATGCCTGATCCAGACATTCAAATTCCCGGGCCAGTTCGGCACCCACATCGACTTCCCGGGCCACTTCATCAAGAACGCCAAGCTTTCCGAATCCTATTCCGTTGAAAGTATGATGTATCCCTTATGCGTGATCGACATCACTGACAAGGTGAAGGAAGATGTTCACTACGCGGTCAGGAAAGCAGATATCGTCGCCTATGAGGAAAAATACGGACAGATTCCCGACGGCGCGTTTGTCGCTTTAAGAACCGACTGGTCAAAGAACTGGCCGGATATGGACAAGCTCTCCGGTATCGCCGAAGACGGCTCTGAAAACTTCCCCGGCTGGTCCATGGAAGCGCTGAAGTACATCTATGAAGAAAGAAACGCCGCCGCCAACGGCCATGAGACACTCGATACCGACGCCTCCGCCGAAGCCGCCAAGGCCGAAGATCTTGCCTGCGAGCGCTATGTGCTTGACTCCGGCAAACTGCAGGTTGAAGTTCTCGACAACCTCGACAAAGTCGCTCCCGCCGGAGCACTGATCCTGGTCATGTGGCCGCGGATCGAAGGGGCAACCGGTCTGCCGGTGCGTGCTGTCGCCATCACACCGAAACAGTAATCTTTCAAGCCGGTCGCAGAGCCGGCTTTTTTTCCGCTCATCTTTGAAAACATTTTCTGAAAACAATCATCAAAAATGAAAATAATTGAGGATTTCCTCTTCCGGTAACTTCACCGGATTAACGTGTCATAGTATAATAATGCATGTTTTTAAGGAGGATTCCACCATGTGCGGTATTGTCGGCTATAACGGCAGCAGCCAGGCTGCGCCGATTCTTCTTGACGGACTTGAAAAACTTGAATACCGGGGCTATGACTCTTCAGGCCTCGCAGTCCGCAGCGGATCAAATGATATTGAAATCGTCAAAGCCAAGGGGAGACTGCGGATTCTTTCGGAAAAAACCGACGAGGGCCGCGCGCTTTCCGGCACCTGCGGTATCGGCCATACCAGATGGGCCACCCATGGCGAACCGTCGGAAAACAACGCCCATCCCCATATCAGCGATGACAGGAATGTGACCGGCGTCCATAACGGCATTATCGAAAACTACCAGGAGCTCAAAGAGAAACTGCTCCGCCATGACTATAAATTCTATTCCGATACCGACACCGAAGTCGCGATCAAGCTCATCGACTACTACATGAAGAAATACCATGGCGGACCGGTGGATTCCATCGCCAGAGCCATGATCAGAATCAGGGGTTCCTATGCCCTGGTCGTCATGTTCAAGGATTATCCCGATGAGATCTACTGCGCCAGAAAAGACTCGCCGCTGATCATCGGCGTCAAAGAGGGCGAAAGCTTCGCCGCCAGCGATGTGCCGGCCATTCTGAAGCACACCCGCAGGGTTTATTACATCGGCAACCAGCAGATCGCAAAACTCACCAAAGGTGAGGTGAAATTCTTTGACCTCGACAGGGAAGAAGTGGAAATCGAACCCAAAGAAGTCACCTGGGACGCCGAAGCGGCAGAGAAAAACGGCTTCGAGCATTTCATGATCAAGGAAATCCATGAACAGCCCAAAGCCGCCAGAGACACAATCGGATCGATCATCCATGAGGGAAAAATCAGCCTGCAGGAAACCGGACTGACCGATGACATCATCGCCGGGATCACTCAGGTGATCATCGTCGCCTGCGGCAGCGCCTACCATGTCGGTATGGCCGGTCAGTATATCTTTGAGGATCTCGCCAGAATTCCGGTCCGGGTGGAACTGGCTTCCGAATTCCGCTACCGCAATCCATTGCTCAATGAGAATGACCTTGTCATCGTCATTTCCCAGTCCGGCGAAACCGCCGATTCTTTAGCCGCACTGCGCTTAGCGAAAGAGAAGGGAATCCGGACTCTTGGCATCATCAATGTTGTCGGCTCCTCAATCGCAAGAGAAGCGGACCATGTGTTCTACACACTGGCAGGACCGGAAATCGCCGTCGCGACAACCAAGGCCTACAGCGCACAGCTGATCGCCGTCTACGCCCTTGCCATCCAGTTTGCCCATGTCAGAAACACCATCGAGGAAGAAAGATACAGTGAGCTGATTGCGGAAATGGAAACACTGCCCGCCAAAATGGAAAGGATCCTCGAGGACAAGGAAAGAATCCAGTGGTTTGCGGCCAAGTATTCCAACGCGAAGGACATGTTCTTCATCGGCCGCGGAATCGACTACGCGATTTCTATGGAAGGTTCCCTCAAAATGAAGGAAATCTCATACGTCCACTCCGAAGCCTATGCGGCCGGCGAACTCAAGCACGGCACGATTTCCCTGGTTGAAAACGGCACTCTGGTTGTCGGCGTGTGCACCCAGAACAGACTGTTTGAAAAGACCCGCTCCAACATGGTCGAGGTCAAATCAAGAGGCGCTTACCTGATGGGACTTACATCCTATGGCAACTACTCGATCGAAGACACCGCCGATTTCACGGTCTACATTCCAAAGACAGACCAGAACTTCGCCACATCGCTCGCCATTATTCCTCTGCAGCTGTTAGGCTATTACCTTTCCGTCGCAAGAGGTCTCAATGTCGACAAGCCGAGAAACCTCGCCAAGAGCGTCACAGTTGAATGACAACGAAGAGGGCACCGGAAGGTGTCCTTTCATATGGAAGCCGCATGAAAAAAGGATCCGCGTGATACGGATCCTCAATTGGTTTTATGCGGCTGCCTGTTTCTGTTCTGCCCGGATACTCTTTACATACGCATTTGTGTTGAACGCGTAGAGCAGCTGGGCTGTCATCGCCACCCAGATGAGCGGTTCGCACCAGACGACAGCGTTGTACTGGAACTTCGGAATGAAGATATAAACGAAGAGGATCTTGCCGATCAGCTCAATCACGGAAGAGATCATCGGAATCAGCTTTGAGCCGATGCCCTGCAGAGCGAATCTTGTCTGGATCAGAACGCCGAGCACGGCATAGAAAGGACCGACGATATAGAGCATCTTGGAGCCGTTATTGATGATGACCGGATTGGTGGATCCGGAGATCATCTGGACAAGCCTGGGCGCGGTGAGGAAGAAGATCACGGAGACGACCGCCGCTAAGACAAAGTCGTAGATATAAGCGTCGCGCATTGCCCTGAGAATTCTGTCGCCCTGGTTGGCGCCTTTGTTCTGGGAAATGAACGCGCTGACCGCCACGCTCATCGACATGAACGGCATATTGCCCAGCATGTAGAGCTTTCTTGCGGCGACATGGCCGGCAATGATTTCAGTGCCGAGGCTGTTGATGCCGGACTGCAGGATGATCGAGCCGACGGAAACGATGGATCCCATTAACGCCATGGCGTAGCCCTGACCGCCGACATCGCCATACAGTTCCTTATCAAAGCGGAAGTGTTTCGCTCCCGGCACAAGAACCTGTGTGTATTTCAGAATATAGATAATGCATAAGACAACCGAGACGCCCTGGGCGGCGACTGTGGCGATCGCTGCGCCGGCAACGCCCATATGGAAGGTTGTGATGAACAGGACATCGAGGAAGATGTTGAGCAGGGAGGAGATGATCAGGAACACAAGCGGCATGACCGAGTTGCCGATCGCCCTTAACATGCAGGAAGCCAGGTTGTACAGGAACATGACAATCAGGCCCAGAGCGATGATATGGATGTAGGTGTGTGCTTCCTCAATGACTTCCGCCGGCGTGTGGATGAGCTCCAGCAGAGGCCTTAAGCCGAAGATGCCGAGCACGGTCAGGACAATGATTGTCAGGACGCCGATGATCAGTGAAGAGGCGACAGCCTGCTTCATTCTGTCCGGATCGCCCGAACCGAACGCTCTTCCGCAGACAATCGAGAAGCCGTTGCCAAGGGAGTTGCAGAAGGAGACCATCATTTCAAAGACGGCCGCGACCGAACCGATGGCAGCCAGGGATGATTCACCCAGGAAGTTGCCGACAATCGCGGTGTCGACGGTGTTGTAGAGCTGCTGGAAGATGTTGGAGATCAGAATCGGAATCATGAAGATGATCAGTGACTTCATGATCGGACCGTGCAGAAGGTCAACCTGTGTTTTCTGTTTCATTTGTCATTCCCCTTATTTTTTTCTGCCATATTGTACATACCGATTGAGTAAAGTCCTTTTCTGCGGTATGCGTCAAGATCGTCAATGTGGATGATGGAAGGCATGTGCCTTGAAGGAATCTCATTTTCAAAATCCGGCGCTTCTTTCACCGGATCGCTGGCATAGCCGATGATATTCGGATTCAGGACTGCCGCCACCGAAAGAATCATTTCCTTCAGAAGGATTTCCGGCGGTTCTTTTTTTCTTTCCTCCATGTAGGGAAGATATCTCAGTTCACCGGCCGCGTGCGAAAAGCCGTTGTAGAGCCTGCCGCCGATCAGGATGCCGCAGCCGAACATTCCCTGTTCAGCCTGGTAGATGACCGCAATGTTTTCACTTTCCGGATGGCCGCCGGAAAAACCGATGGCGGCGACATTGACGTCATTTTCCACCACGTAGGGCACCTGGTATTTTTCTGTGATCCATGAGCCGATATCCATTGAGAATATTTCCCCGTTGGTGATCACGCCGGCAGCGCATACGCCAGGCGTGCTGATCAGGATCATGTCGGTGTCTGAATAGTCCTTCATCATGGATTCAATTTCCATATGAAGATAGCTGTCATCCATGGCAGGGAAGGCGTGTGTGCGCACATCCGTTTCCTCACCCCTGAGATTCATCCGCCAGCTCCGGGACTCAAAGCCTCCGGATGTTCTTTTGATGTCAATCGCCAGGAAGTGCCTGAATTCAGGATTCAGGATATAGTGATGCGTCTTGCGTCCGACCGATGTGCCGGTCTTTTCACTCAGCAGAATCTCGCCGCTTTCCTCCAGCGTCCGGAAGACATTGATCACGCTTCCGTGCGAAAGACCGCTCATTTTTTCAGCCTGGCTCATCGAAAGAGAACCGGCGGAATAAAAGCATTTGCGGACTCTCTGTATATTTTCGCTTTTCAGATCACTGGTGTTTGCCATGAACTAATCTTAATCACCGCAGACACTTCCGTCAATAAAAAGTCATAAATTGACAAAATAAAAAGCAGATCAGGAATTAACTGACATTTGAACCGAAAATGTGAATTGATTCAGCTGTATTTAAACCGCTAAACTGAAATCAGAGAACCATTACGGAAAGAGGAGATCATTATGACTGATTTCAGCATTCTCGGAACACCTTTTCAGATTGGAAACGTCACCATCAAAAACAGGTATGCCTTTTCACCTGTGACCACTGCCACCCAATGGGATGACAAAGGCAGGATCACTCCGAAATTCATCCGCTACATGGAAGACAGGGCAAAGGGAGACTTCGGTCTTTTGTTAACAGGCGCGATGTCCACCGACGGTCAGGTTGACCCGTACGCCGCGACCGGCCCGGTCATCACCGCCGCTCCCGAAGCCTTCAGAGAAAGCTCAAAAGAACTTCTTGACGCCGTTCATGCCCATGGCGCAAAGATGTTCGCCCAGCTCACCCTCGGCCTTGGCAGAAACTATCCGATGTTACCGTCACCATCCGAAAACATCGTCTTCGGCACCGCTGATCAGATCGCTCCCGAACTGACAGTCGAACAGATTCATAAAAAAATCGAACAGTTCATCGAGGCTGCTGTTCTTGTCAAAGAAAGCGGCTGGGATGGAATTGAAGTCCACGCCATGCACTGGGGCTACCTCCTGGATCAGTTCGCGATGAAGTGCTTCAACAGAAGAACCGACGAATACGGCGGAAGCTGGGAAAACATGTTAAGGGCAGCCCGTGAAATCGTCGAAGGCGTCAAGAAAGCCTGCGGCGAAGACTTCCCCGTCGGCATGCGCTTCTCCCTTGAAACCTATGTCAAAGGCGCCAACGTGGGCCTGCTCACAGCGGAAGGCGAAAAGGGCAGAACCATTGAAGAAAGCATTGAGTGCGCAAAGCTTCTGGAATCCTATGGCTATGACTATCTGAGCGTTGATACCGGCGTCTATGATTCCTTCTGGTATGCCTGCCCGCCGATGTACATCCCCCAGAGCTTTATGTTCGACATGGCAAAGAAGTGCACCGAAGCAGTGAACATTCCGGTCATCTGCGGCGGGCGGATGAACGACGCGGCAGCCTGCGCCGAAGCGGTCGAAGCCGGTAAGTTTGACGCAATCACACTCGGCCGTCCGGGCATCGCCGATCCTGATTATCCGAAAAAAGCGATCAATGGTGAACTGGACAAAATCCGTCCCTGCATCGCCTGCAACGCCGGCTGCTTCAAGAGCGTGTGCATGGATCAGAAACCGATGACCTGCGCCGTCAACCCGATTGCCGCAAATGAGCTTGAACTCGATCTCAGACCGGGCGAAGGCGAAAAGAAAGTCGCCGTCATCGGCGGCGGCATCGCCGGTATGGAAGCGGCCAGAACCGCAGCCAGAAGAGGCTATGAAGTCTGCCTGTTTGAAAAGACAGACAGGCTCGGCGGCCACATCATTGAAGCCGGCACCCATCCCTTCAAGAAGGAAGTCGCCCGGCTGAACGAATGGTATCAGAGAGAACTGAAAGATTTCGGCGTCAAGGTCTTCATGGAAAAAGAAGTCACAGCCGATGACATCAAGGCAATGAACGCGGACGCTGTCATCATCGCCACCGGTTCCGTGACGTCCATGCCGCCGATTCCGGGCCTTGAAAAAACAATCACCGCCCTTGACGCGATCGACAATCCCGAAAAGCTCGGCAGTAAGATCGTCATTGCCGGCGGCGGACTTGTCGGATGCGAAATTGCCTATGACGAAGTGCAGAAGGGCAAAGACGTCACGATCGTCGAAGCTCTCGGCAATATCATGGCTGCCGGTGCCGCTGCGCCTCTGCCCAATATCATGATGATGCAGGCGGAATTCGCTGCCCGCCATGTAAACCTGATGACCAATACAAAGGTCGTCGAATTCGGAGACGGTGAGGTCATTGTCGAAAAAGCGGACGGCACAAAGGAAAGCATTCCTGCCGACACCATGATCAACGCCCTCGGTTTCAGACCTGTCAACAAACTCGCGGATGAACTGAAGGATTCCGGTCTTGCCGTCTGCACCGTCGGTGACGCAACCGGCGCAGCCAACATCCTTAAGGCAGTCGCGGAAGCTTACGCCGCCGCCAACAGCATCTGATCAAACCTTACAAATCTCACATTACGAAGAAGAGCCCGGCTTCATTAAATTGAGCCGGGCTCATTGTTTTCTTTCTGTTAAATGGCCGGTCTCACAGCCACTCATCCCTGCAGTTACGGCAAAAAGCGCCAAACGCAGCTGTCAATGTTCAGAAGATTCCTTTGTTGTAACGGACCATCGCGCAGACAATCAGGATCAATCCCGCCCCAAGCCCGCAGGCAGGAATCACGCCGCCATAGAATTGCAGTACGGGATTGCCGGTCTTTATATACGCAAATTCAGAACATGCGTTGAGAATCACAGCGCAGCCGATGATGATCGTGCCAAGACCCACTTTCCTGCCAAAAGGAAGTCTGTCTTCCTCTTTGACCCTTGAGCGGTGATACCAGTGCAGGGAAGAAATATTTCCCTTCATATTCATGATGCCGATCAGGCTGATCAGGATTCCCAGTGCTGCCGGAACAAAAACCGATTCCATTTTTTACCTCCGCTCTTTGAAAAAGATCTATGACATTACTATAAGGCATGTGAGCTTCTTTATTTTCAGATGAATCAGACAGAATGCAAAACCGCCCGGGACAAAGGGGCGGCCTTGCACATGCGAGTATGTGTCCGTAAGTATTCAGGACTATTCAACATCCTGGAGGGCGTCATAACCCTCCTCGGATGTACGGACCTTGACGACATTCTCCACGTCATAGACGAAGATCTTGCCATCTCCGATATGACCGGTGTAGAGAACTTTCTTCGCTGTTTCAATGACTGCCCTTACAGGCACTTTGGAAACAACGATATCGAACTGCACCTTCGGCAGCAGGCTGGCTTCCGTCGCCACGCCTCTGTAATATTCGGGCTTTCCTTTCTGGGCGCCGCAGCCAAGCACATGGGTGATTGTCATGCCTGTGATGCCGATGCCGACCAGCGCGTTTTTAAGCGGCTCTACATAAGCTTCTCGGCAGACGATTTCGACTTTGGAAATCTTCGGCGTGCCGGGGACAGATTCTTTCTTTGCATAAACCGGCGCCGGTTCACTTTCCGCAAAGGCAGGAACTGTTTCAGAAACAGTGACAGGGCCTTCTTCAAGATATTCCGGCACCATCGCAAATCCCGCGTAGGCGCTGACCAGACCGTGCTCCGTCACATCCAGGCCAAGCTGTTCCTCTTCCCGGCTGACGCGCAGTCCGAAGATGGCTTTGATGCCAAGGAAGACACAGGTCATGGTGACGGCTGTCCAGAGCGCCACGCTCAAGACGCCGCCCAGCTGAATGCCGAGAAGTTTCAGACCGCCGCCATAGAAGAGTCCTTTCATCACAGCGCCGCCTTGATCGGCGATCGCGTAGGCAGGAGCCGCGTCCGTCGCAAACAGACCGACCGCAATCGTTCCCCAGAGCCCGTTGCAGAAGTGCACAGCGACCGCGCCGACCGGATCATCGATATGCAGGACACTGTCCAGCAGCCAGACACCGAAGACAACCAGCAGACCTGCGACTGAGCCGATGATCAGTGAACCGAATGCGTCAGTCACGTCACATCCTGCGGTAATCGCGACCAGGCCTGCCAGCGAAGCGTTGAGACACATGGAGACATCCGGTTTGCCGTATCTGAGCCATGTGAAGATCATACAGACGACAGTCGCGGCGGAAGGGGCGATGGTTGTGGTCAGAAAGATGGAACCCAGCTGCGGCACATCAGTGGCAGCCGCGCCGTTGAATCCGTACCAGCCCACCCAGAGGATAAAGCACCCAAGTGCACCGAATGTGATGTTATGGCCGGGAATCGCGTTGACTTTGACGATTTTCCCGTCACTGTCCTTCTGGTACTTGCCGATTCTTGGCCCCAGCATCTTCGCCCCGATCAGAGCGGAGATTCCTCCGACCATATGAATGGCGCAGGAGCCGGCAAAATCATGGAAGCCAAGCTGGGAAAGCCAGCCGCCGCCCCAGATCCAGTGCGCCTCAATGGGATAGATCAGAGCCGAGATAACAGCCGAGTAAACACAGTATGACAGGAACTTTGTCCTTTCCGCCATCGCTCCCGAAACAATCGTCGCGGTGGTGGCGCAGAAAACAAGGTTGAAGACAAAAGCGGAATAATCAAATCCTGAATAGGCACAGAACAGATCAAATCCCGGTTTTCCGATGAGACCGGCCAGATCCTCTCCCATGAGAAGACCATAGCCGATCAGTATGAAGACGATCGTTCCGATGCAGAAATCCATCAGGTTCTTCATCAGAATGTTTCCGGTGTTTTTGGCTCTTGTGAAGCCCGCTTCGACCATCGCGAAGCCTGCCTGCATCCAGAAGACCAGCGCGGCTCCGGCCAGAAACCAGACGCTGAATACTTCCGAGCTTACGAGTGTCCGCAGTGTTTCATCCATCATTCTTTCCTCCTGAATCTTTTGAAAGATCATTGGTCACAGCTGTGAAATCCGGTTCCCCATAAGCCTTTTTAACAGGAAAAGGCAGGGGTACCGGATTGGCACCCTTGCCTCAATGCGTACATATTACACACCCGGGATATAGCTGTCAACGCCTTTTTTTTCTGCATGTTTTTTACCGTTTCAGCTCCGCTATCCTTATTAAAGGGGCTCCCGAAAAGAATGAAATAAATTTCAGAAAATATTTTTGAAAACTTCTTGACGGGAGCGGGAAAGCGGGAATAGAATGCATGCATAGAAAAAGCGAAGCGGAAGAGGAGTACAGCCGTTATTTCATTCCAAGAGAGCGGGCGATGATGGAAATTCCGTATGAAACCGGCATGGAAAAACACTTCCAAGTCCGACCTGAACGTCAATGGTGACCAGTAGGGAAGGCGTGAAGAGCGGCACGTTATCCCCGCAATGGTTTGATGGAACCTTGAGAAGCAAATCAGGTGGCACCACGGAGAGGCAGCCTTCGTCCTGAATCATTTCAGGATGTCTGCCGAACCCGGAGGTGCCGTTTTATGTGTTCGATCTTCACTGTACTTTCCAAAGATGTTCCCTATGACACAATGAAAAAATGCTTTGACGAGACAAAATCAAGAGGCCCGGACATGAGCCGGCTGATTGAAATCCCGAAAGGCTGGATGGGCTTCCACCGTTTAGCCATCATGGGACTGGATGAAAAGGGAATGCAGCCGTTTGAGATGAACGGCGATTACGCTGTGTGCAACGGCGAGCTGTACGGCTTCAGGCCGGTCCGGGAAAGACTTATGGAAGACTTTCCGCTTGTCTCGGGTTCTGACTGTGAAATCATTCTGCCTCTTTATTACGAATACGGAACCGATCTCTTCAAAACCCTCGACGCTGAATTTGCCATGATCATCTATGACCATAAGGAAGACATGATCATCGCCGCCAGGGATCCGATCGGGATCCGTCCGCTGTATTACGGCACACTTGCGGATGGCTCTTATGCCTTTGCCAGTGAGCCGAAAAACCTGAAAGGCTTATGCGATACAATCCTGCCGTTTCCGCCTGGCCACTACTGGAGTGAAAAGGACGGTTTTGTGCGCTATTGCGATCCGGCTGCCGTCGGCCAGTTCACGATGAAGGATGAAGAGGCCATCTCCCATAAACTGAACAGACTGCTGTGCGAAGCGGTTGAAAAACGCCTGGACGCCGACGCACCGGTTGGCTTCCTGCTTTCCGGCGGCCTTGATTCCTCGCTGGTCTGCGCCATCGCCCAAAAGCTCAGCTCCCATCCCATTAAGACATTTGCCATCGGCATGGACACCGACGCGATCGACCTCAGATACGCCCGCATGGTTTCTGAGTATATCGGCTCTGACCACACCGAAGTTATCATGACAAAAGAACAGGTTCTTTCCTCCCTGGAGGAAGTCGTAAAACTTCTTGGCACATGGGACATCACAACGATCAGGGCTTCCATGGGAATGTACCTTGTCTGTAAATATATCCACGAAAACACGGATATCCGGGTTCTGCTGACCGGAGAAATCTCTGATGAGCTTTTTGGATACAAGTATACAGATTTCGCGCCTGACGCCAACTCCTTCCAGAAAGAAGCGGAGAAAAGAATCCGCGAACTGCACATGTATGACGTATTGCGGGCTGACCGCTGCATTTCCGTCAACTCCCTGGAAGCCAGGGTCCCTTTCGGTGATCTCAAATTCGTCCGCTACGCCATGGCAATTGATCCCATCCTCAAAATGAACCGCCATCACATGGGCAAGTACTTGCTGAGAAAAGCATTTGAAGACGATCATATTCTTCCTGAAGAAATCCTGTGGAGACAGAAAGCGGCTTTCTCGGACGCTGTGGGCCACTCGATGGTCGATGACATCAAAGAATACGCAGAAACCCTTTATACCGATGAAGAGTTCATTGAAAAGTCTTCCGCTTACACTTACTGCCCGCCGTTTACCAAAGAGAGCCTTCTTTACCGCGAACTGTTTGAAAAGCACTATCCCGGCCAGGCGGAAATGATCGCGGACTACTGGATGCCCAACAGAGAATGGCAGGGCTGCGACGTCAATGATCCAAGCGCCAGGGTTCTTTCCAACTACGGCGCCAGCGGGATCTGAAAAGGAGAGTCTTATGAAATTCACAAAAATGCAGGGACTCGGCAATGACTATCTCTACTTCCATGAAGAGGTTCCAGCCAATGTTTCGCAGTTAAGCATTCTTCTTTCCGACCGCCACTATGGCATCGGCTCAGACGGCCTGATCTATATCACCCGCTCTGACACTGCCGACTTCGGCATGCGCATCTTCAACGCCGACGGTTCCGAAGCGCTCATGTGCGGCAACGGCATCCGCTGTGTCGGCAGATATATCTATGAAAAAGGACTGAGCAGAAAAACGGATCTTCTCATCGAAACCCGCTCAGGCATCCGGAAACTGCACCTTGATGTTCACAGAGGCAAAGTCACATCCGTTTCCGTGAACATGGGAACCGTCACAGTTAGCCCGCCTCAGAAAATTGAAATCAAGGGGCAGACATATACCCTGTATCCGGTCAGCACCGGCAATCCCCACGCTGTGATTTTTACTGATGAAGAGGGACTTTCACTGCCGGAGAAGATCGGCTCCCTCATTGAACACCATTCAATGTTTCCGGACGGGGTCAACTGCGAGTTTGTCCATGTGCGAAGCGGCGGTACACTGCGCATGCGGGTCTGGGAGAGAGGGAGCGGAGTGACCATGGCCTGCGGCACCGGCGCCACAGCCAGCGCTGCCGCGGCCATACATACAGGCATGGCGCCCGCAGATCAGCCTGTTCTTGTGGAACTGGACGGCGGGATGCTGGAATTCACAAAAGAAGAAAACGGGGAATTCCTTATGAGAGGTCCGGCGGAATTTGTTTATGAGGCTGAAATTGAAATGGAAGGAGTGGGCAGAAAATGATCTGCATGAATCTGAATTACATGAAAGTGAAAGAATCCTATCTTTTCGCGGATATCCGCAGACGGGTGGAAGAATGGAGTAAAGAAAACCCGGGAAAGATGATTCTGCGCCTGGGCATCGGCGATGTGACTCAGCCCCTGACGCCGTCTGTGATCAAAGCGCTCCATGAAGCGGTTGAAGAGCAGGCTCACGCGGAAACCTTTCACGGCTACATGCCCGAGTGCGGCGACTCACAGCTGCGCCTTGCCATCGCAAAGTGGTATCAGAAAAGAAACATTCCCGTGGATGAAAGCGAGGTCTTTGTCTCCAGCGGCGCCAGCGATGAATTCGGCGACATTCTTCATTTATTTGATAAGAGTCTTCCGGCAATGATTCCCGAACCCGCTTATCCGGCCTACGCGGACGCCAATGTCATGGATGGCAGAGAGATCATTTTTCCCCGCATGACAGAGGACTTCCTGCCGGTTCCTCCTGAAAAGGAGATACAGGCCCTGATCTATCTCTGTTCGCCGGACAATCCCACCGGCGCCGTCTGCACACGGGAATGTCTTGAAGAGTGGATCGCGTATGCCGTTAAGACAAAGTCGGTCATTCTTTTTGACGCCGCCTATGAATCCTTTATCACGGAGGAAAACATTCCCCGCAGCGTTTATGAAATCAAAGGGGCAAAAGAATGCGCCATCGAGATTTCCTCACTTTCCAAAACTGCCGGATTCACCGGAACCAGATGCGGCTATACCGTCATTCCGACGGCTCTGGAGCGGGACGGCCTTTCGCTCAACGCGATGTGGGTTCGCAACCGCACGACCCGCACCAACGGCGTCTCTTATATTCTGCAGAAAGGGGCATTGGCGGTGTTCAGCGAGGAAGGGCAGAAGGAAGTCAGGGAACTCCATGAGGTCTATCGCGCAAACGCGCATAATTTTATGAAGGCGCTGGAGGAAGCTGGGCTTTCCTATGCCGGCGGGAAGAACTCGCCGTACATCTGGATGAAGTGTCCGGATCCTCTCGGCAGCTGGGAGGTTTTTGACATCCTGCTGAAACAGGCTGAGATTGTCGCGACGCCGGGCGCCGGATTCGGCGCAAGCGGGGAAGGGTGGATCCGTTTCTCCATGTTCGCAAATGAGGAAGATGTGAAGGAAGCGGGCAGAAGAATCGTCCTTCTCAGAAATGAAAAATATTTCTGAAAAAGATATTGACAAGTTACATTCGGATATTTACTATAGACACTGTTAGAGCAAAGGTGCCCGGACAGCGGGTTTCCTTTGCTCTTTTGTTTTATTGACCAGGAGGAAGAAGAGTATGAGCTACACAAAAGAAGACATCATCAGAATGGTTGAAGAAGGCGATGTGGAATTTATCCGCATGCAGTTCACCGACATTTTCGGAAGACTGAAAAATGTCGCGATCACCTCATCCCAGATCCAGAAAGCCGTCAACAACGAAATCATGATCGACGGCAGCTCCATTGAGGGTTTTGTCAGGATCAACGAGTCCGACATGTATCTTCATCCCGATCTTGATTCCTATGCCGTGCTTCCCTGGAGACCGTCCCAGGCCCGTGTCGCCAGACTCATCTGCGATGTTTACAACCCGGACGGCACACCGTTTGCCGGCGATCCCCGCAGTGTTCTGAAAAAGGAACTCGCAAAAGCCGCGGAGAAGGGCTACTCCTTCAATGTCGGTCCGGAATGTGAATTCTTCCTGTTTGAGACCGATGAGAACGGCCAGCCGACTACTAAGACAAGCGACGACGCCGGCTATTTCGATCTTGACCCGCTCGATCACGGCGGCTCCACAAGACGTGAGATCTGCCTGATGCTTGAAAAGATGGGCTATGAGGTTGAAGCCAGCCATCATGAAGTGGCCCGCGGCCAGCATGAGATCGACTTCAAATACGGCGACGCTTTAAGAACAGCCGACAATGTCATGACATTCAAACTGGCGGTCAAGACAATCGCCCAGAAGAACGGCCTGCACGCGACCTTCATGCCCAAGCCGATCTACGGCATCAACGGCAGCGGCATGCATACAAACATGTCATTATTCAAAGACGGCGTCAACATCTTCGCCGATCCTTCCGACAAGAGAGGCCTTTCCAGAGAGGCGTACGCCTTCATCGCCGGCATTCTTGAGCATATCCGCTCCATGAGCGCCATCACCAACCCGCTGGTCAACAGCTACAAGCGTCTGGTGCCCGGCTACGAGGCTCCCTGCTATATTTCCTGGTCCGCTTCCAATCGTTCCGCCCTGATCCGCATTCCTGCAGCCCGCGGCCAGGCGACAAGAGTCGAACTGAGATGTCCGGATCCTTCCTGCAATCCTTATCTGGAACTGGCGGTCTGCCTGGCTGCCGGTCTCGATGGAATTGAGCGCGGCCTGACGCCGCCGGAAGAAGTCCTTGAAAACATCTTCGTGATGAATGAAGAGGAGAGAAAAGAAAAAGGCATCGAAAGCCTGCCGGCAAACCTGAAGGAAGCGGTTGATCTCATGCTTGAGGACAAAGTTGTCTGCGATACACTCGGTTCCCATATCATCAGCCAGTACAGCGCCGGCAAGTATGCCGAGTGGGACGCGTACCGCACCTCGGTTTCTGAATGGGAAATCAATGAATATCTGATGATGTACTGAGAACTGCCATGACAAAATTCGCAGTCGCGTTCCATGACAGGGAAACTGCCGAACGGATCGCCTCGCTTCTGAGGGAAAGCGGCTATGAAGTGATCCGCACCTGTTCATCCGCGGATGAAGTCAGACGCACATTCAGGATGATCCAGGACGGCGTCCTCATCGCCGGCGTACGGTTAAGAAACAGATCGCTCGACGAGGTGGCGGGCGATCTCAATGAACATGTGGAAATCCTGTGTCTGTGCCGGCCTGACCAGTTTGCCCAGATCAGTTCGGAGAAGATCTTCCGCCAGGCTATGCCGGTGAACAAATCCGTCCTGATCGCCTGGGCGGACATGCTGGCGCAGCTGCATTATCAGCGGATGCCCAGACGCCCCGAATCAGACCGGGAAACGATCCGCGCCGCCAAAGAACAGCTCATGGAACAGAAACAGATGGATGAAGCGGAAGCCCACCGCTATCTGCAGCGTCTCAGCATGAATCTCGGGCTGCCCATGGCGAAAGTGGCGCAGCGGATCATCGCTGAAAATTCAGAACAACCATAAGGAACGACCGGGATCTTCTGATCCCGGCTTCCGGCTTTCAAAGGGGAAAAACGGGAGGAGTAATATGAGGGGAAAACAGAACCAGACAATCGATCATGATTCCTGCGGCATCGGCGCCGTTGTAAATATCGACGGCACCCAGACGCATGCGGCGGTGGACGATGCTCTTACAATTGTGGAACATCTGGGCCACAGGGCCGGCAAGGACGCCAGCGGCGAAGTCGGCGACGGCGTCGGAATTCTTCTGCAGATTTCCCACCGCTTCTTCCGCAAAGCCGCGGCGGAAGAGGGCATTGAGCTGCCTGATGAAGGAGAGTACGGCGTCGGTATGTTCTTTTTTTACAGCAGCCAGGTTTCCCGGGTCATCTCCTGCCGGATGCTCGGCGTCATTGCCGAAAAATACGGCATGAAGGTGCTCGGCTGGCGCGATGTGCCGGTAAACAGTGAAATTCTCGGAAAGAAAGCGCTCGACAGTATGCCTGTCATCCGCCAGGTCTTTCTGGCAAAGCCGCAGGACTGTGAGAAGGGGCTTGCGTTCGACCGGCTTCTCTATGTGGCAAGAAGGGAATTCGAACAGGGCAACGACAGCGCCTATATCGTTTCTCTTTCCTCCCGCACTGTCGTATACAAGGGAATGTTTCTTGTTTCCCAGCTGCGGCAGTTTTACAGAGACCTGCAGTCGGAGGATTTCGAAACGGCGATCGCTGTTGTCCATTCCCGCTTTTCCACCAACACCAACCCGAGCTGGAACCGTGCCCATCCGTACCGGATGATCGCCCATAACGGCGAAATCAACACAATCTCCGGCAACCACGACCGGATGCTTGCGCGTGAGGAAACCATGCATTCGGAGATGAATGAGCCCTATATCGACAGGATCTATCCGGTGATCAGCGATGACGGTTCCGATTCCGCTATGGTCGACAATACCCTTGAGTTCATGTACATGAGCGGCATTGATCTGCCGCTGGCGTTAATGATCATGATTCCCGAACCATGGCGCAATAACAATTCCATCTTCAAGGACAAAAAGGATTTCTATCATTACTACGCGACCATGATGGAACCCTGGGACGGCCCGGCGGCGGTCATCTTCACCGACGGTGAAAGACTGGGCGCCTGCCTCGACAGAAACGGACTCAGACCGGCAAGATACTATGTCACGGATGACAACAGGCTCATCCTTTCCTCGGAAGTCGGCGTCCTTGACTTTGATGAAGCGCATATCGTCAAAAAGTCCCGCCTGATGCCGGGCAGGATTCTTCTGGCCGATACCGTCAGGAAACGGATCATCGACGATGAGGAATGCAAAAACACCTATATCAATGCCAACCCCTACGGCGAATGGCTGAGCCTGCACCTGAAAAAACTCAGCAGCCTGCCGATTCCCAACCACCGGCTGCCTTCCCATGACCAGAAAACCCGCGACAAGCTCTACAAGGTTTTCGGCTATTCCTATGAGGACGTCATGGATGTCCTTTACCACATGGCAAACAGCGCTTCCGAACCGACCGCCTCAATGGGCCATGACACGCCGCTTGCGATGTATGCAGGCCCGCATGTCAAACTGTCCGGTTACTTTTACCAGCGCTTTGCCCAGGTGACCAATCCGCCGATTGACTCGATCCGGGAAAAAATCGTCACCGACACAGCCGTCTATCTCGGCTCGCAGGGAAATCTTCTCGAAGAGAAAAGCGCCAACTGCGGGGTTCTTGAAATCAACAATCCGATCCTGACCGGCACCGACATGATGAAGATCAAGGCGCTGAACCAGCCCGGCCTGAAGTGCGCCGTGATCAGTATGCTGTACTATCCCAGCACATCACTGGAAAAAGCCGTGGAACAGCTGTGCTTCAGCTGCGACAGGGCTTATACGGCCGGGGCGAACATTCTTGTTTTAAGCGACCGCGGCGTCGATGAAAACCATCTGCCCATCCCGGCCCTGCTGGCGGTTTCGGCGGCTGAACAGCACATGGTGCGCACAAAAAAATGCACAAAGGTGTCGCTGATCGTGGAGAGCGGGGAACCATGCACCGTCCATGACTGCGCCGCCCTGCTCGGATTCGGCGCCGGAGCCGTTCATCCCTATCTTGCCCAGGAGTGCATCGTTGAGCTGATTGACCTTGGCATTCTCGACAAGGACTATCACACCGCCATCGACGACTACAACAGCGCCATCCGTGACGGCATTGTCAAAATCGCCGCCAAAATGGGCGTCTCCACCATCCAGTCCTACCAGTCTGCGAGAATCTTTGAATCGCTTGGCCTCAGTGACGATGTGATTGACAGGTATTTCTCCGGCACTGTTTCCGACGGCGGACCCATCACAATCCATGACATTGAAAAGGATATTCTCTACCGCCATTCCCACGCCTTTGATCCGCTCGGCCTTTCGGTTGACACGACCCTCGATTCCACCGGCAGCCATGGTCTGCGTTCCAATCACGCGGCCGAAAGCCATCTCTATTCACCGGAAGTGATCACGGCCCTTCAGACAGCCTGCAGAAGCGGAAAATACGAAGATTTTGAACATTACACAGAGCTGCTGTACGCCATGTCGCCGCATCATCTGCGCGACACATATTCTTTTGTCAAAGACAAGGTTCCGGTACCGCTTGAAGAAGTCGAGGCGGCAGAAGAAATCGTGAAGCGCTTCAATACCGGCGCCATGTCCTTCGGCTCCATTTCAAAAGAAGCCCACGAAACAATGGCGGAAGCCATGAACCGGCTCGGCGCCCGCTCCAATACAGGCGAGGGCGGAGAAGATCCGGCGCGTTTCGGAACCATCCGCAATTCCGCCGTCAAGCAGATCGCTTCCGGCCGCTTCGGCGTCAATATTGAATACCTGAACAGCGCGAAGGAAATCCAGATCAAGATGGCCCAGGGCGCAAAACCCGGAGAAGGAGGGCACCTGCCGGCAAACAAGGTCTATCCATGGGTTGCCGCGACCCGCTGCTCAACGCCCGGCGTCGCCCTGATCTCGCCGCCGCCTCATCACGATATCTACTCGATCGAGGATCTGGCCCAGCTGATCTATGACCTGAAAAACGCAAACCGCAATGCCCGCATTTCCGTCAAGCTTGTCAGCGAAAAGGGAGTCGGCACCGTTGCCTGCGGCGTCGCCAAAGCCGGAGCAGGGGTCATTCTCATCTCGTCCAGTGACGGCGGTACCGGCGCCGCGCCGTACAGCTCAATTCATCACGCCGGCCTGCCATGGGAAGCGGGAATCATCGAAGCCCACCGCTGCCTTGCCGAAAACAATCTCCGTGAACATGTCATCCTGCAGGCAGACGGCAAACTCATGAGCGGCCGCGACGTCGCGATTGCGGCGATGCTCGGCGCCGAGGAGTTCGGCTTTGCCAGCGGACCCCTCGTTTCCCTTGGCTGCATGATGATGCGGGTCTGTTCAAAAGACACATGTCCGTTCGGCATCGCGACCCAGAACGAGGCCCTCCGCGCCCGCTTCAAAGGAAAACCGGAACATGTCATGAACTATATGCTGATGATCGCCGAAGAAGTCCGCCGTATCATGGCTTCCCTCGGAATCCGGACCATGGATGAACTCATCGGCAGAAGCGATCTGCTGATCACACCGTCCGGCATGCCGTACGCGGAAGAACTGAAGGAAAGCCTTCCTCTCCACTGTACAAAAGGGCATGAGTTTGATTTCGGCCTGGAAAACACAGCCGACATGAAAACCCTGATTCCCTGGTATCATTCCTGCCTGAAGTCAAAGAAGAAAAGACAGATCCGGATTCAGCTGAACGCATCTGACCGCACAGCGGGAACACTGCTCGGCTCAGAAATCATTCAGACACGCAGAGAACCGGAACCGGACGATACATGGACCGTGGAATGCACAGGCTCCGCCGGCCAGTCATTCGGCGCCTTCATTCCCAAAGGACTGACGCTGAAGCTGCAAGGCGACGCCAATGACTACGTGGGAAAGGGACTCTCGGGCGGAAAGATCATCATTCATCCCAAAGAGGACGCCTCCTTCGAATGGGATCAGAATATCATCACCGGCAACGTCGCTCTCTATGGGGCAACAGGGGGAACCGCCTATTTCGCCGGCATCGCGGGCGAGCGTTTCTGTGTGCGCAACAGCGGCGCGAGAGCCGTCTGTGAAGGATGCGGCGACCATGGGCTTGAATACATGACCGGCGGCGTTGCCGTCATTCTCGGGGAAACCGGAAAGAACTTCGCGGCCGGCATGAGCGGGGGCATCGCCTATGTGCTCGATGAACACCACAGCCTGTACCGCCGGATCAGTTCCGGACCGCTTGTTTTAAAGGAAGTCACAGACAGATACGATATCCATCAGCTGCGGGAAATCCTGGAGGACTATTACCGGGAAACCGGATCACCCAAGGCAAGGAAGATTCTGGACAATGAAGAGGAATGGCTGCCGCATTTCAAGAAGATCATCGCGGCGCCATACCAGGCAATCGTCGAAAGAATCTCCCATTACGAAGAGCAGGGCATCAGCCGGCAGAACGCCGAAATGGCGGCTTTTGCCGAACTGACGCGGACACACGGAGGTGCATGATGGGAAAACCGGACGGATTTCTTCTCTACTCAAGAAGAGAAGACAGCGAGCGCGCATGCTCCGAAAGAATCAATGACTATAACGAGATCCGCCTTTCCTCAAAAACGGAAGAAAGACGGAAACAGGCCGCCCGCTGTATGAACTGCGGCGTTCCCTACTGCCAGTCGGCGATCAGACTGAAGGGGATGGTCACCGGCTGTCCGCTTCACAATCTGATCCCGGAATGGAATGACCAGATTTACCGCGAAAATGATGAGCACGCTTTAAGAAGACTGCTCAAGACAAATCCGTTTCCCGAATTCACCGGCAGAGTGTGTCCCGCCTTGTGCGAAAAGGCATGCATCAACGGATATGACGGCGAACCGGTCACAGTCAGGGACAACGAGCGCTGGCTTGCCGAAACCGGTTTCGCTCAGAACCTGATCAGACCGGCAGAGATCCCGGTCCGCTCTTCAAAGAAAGTGGCCGTCATCGGCAGCGGTCCCTCAGGTCTGGCGGCGGCTTACCGCCTGAACCATAGAGGCCATCACGTGACCGTCTTTGAAAGAAATGAGAAACCCGGCGGTCTGCTGATGTTCGGGATTCCTAATATGAAGCTTGATAAAAAAGTCATTGCGCGCAGGATTGCCCTCATGGCGGAAGAAGGCGTGGAGTTCCGCACCGGCGTCTGTGCCGGAAAGGATATTTCCCTGCAGGAATTAAAAGAAACATACGACGCCGTGATCCTTGCCTGCGGCGCTTCACAGGCAAGAATGCCGGACATTGAAGGAATTGAAGGAACCAAAGGAGTGATCAAAGCCGTCGACTATCTTTCCGAAACAACCAGGAGTCTTCCCGGTCTGCCGGCTGTGAACGCGGAAGGCAGAAACATTGTGATTCTCGGCGGCGGGGACACCGGCAATGACTGCGTGGCCACTGCCATCCGCCAGAAATGCGCTTCCGTGATCCAGATCGAAATGATGCCTTCCCCGCCTCTGGAAAGAAGAGAAGACAACCCCTGGCCTGAGTGGCCGAAGGTGCTGAAAACCGATTACGGGCAGGAAGAAGCGGCCCATGTCTTTGGAAAGGATCCCCGAATCTTCTCAAAAACAGTCACTTCCCTGATCGCGGAAGAGGGCGTGCTGAAGGCAGTGGAAACAGCCTCCATCCGTTTTGAGGAAGGCAGGCCGGTGCTCAGTGAGGAAAGAGAAATCCTTCCCTGCGATCTGCTGATCATCGCCGCCGGTTTCACCGGCTGCGAAACAGAACTGCCGCTTTCAATGGGAATTGAGCTGAGCGCACGCAATACAGTGGCTTCAGAAGAAAACAGCTATGCCTCAAGCGTGGAGGGCATCTTCAGCTGCGGCGACATGCACAGGGGAGCATCCCTTGTTGTCTGGGCAATAAAGGAAGGACTGGAATGCGCAAGGGAAGCGGATGAGTGGATGATGGGATATACCAATCTGATCTGAAGAGCGGGGCGATGAAATGAGTATCCATGAAGAATGCGGCGTGTTCGGCGTTTTCGCAGATCATCCGTCTGATGTCAGCAGGATTGTCTGCGCCGGACTTTACGCTTTGCAGCACAGAGGCCAGGAGAGCTGCGGAATTGTCATCAATGATGACGGCACCTTTGTGTGCCATAAAGCGCCCGGCCTTGTTTCGGAAGTTTTCAATGAACAGGCTCTGAACGCTTTTCCTGAGGGCTGTATGGCTGTCGGCCATACACGCTATGCCACAACCGGCTCAAACGCGGCGGCCAATGTTCAGCCGCTTCTGGTCAATCACCAGAAGGGAAGAATGGCACTCGCCCATAACGGCAATCTTGCCAACGCTGCGAAACTGCGCGACAGACTGGAGCTGTCCGGCGCCATTTTCCATACGACCAGCGACACCGAAACCATTGCCTATCTCATCACCGGGCACAGGCTCAGGGTGCCCAGCATTGAAGACGCCTTAAGCGAAGCGATGAACAGCTTTGAAGGAGCTTACTCGCTTGTGCTCATGTCGCCCCGCAAGCTGATTGCGGCCCGCGATCCGCATGGCTTCCGGCCCCTTTGTTATGGGAAAAGAGAAGACGGGACATATCTCATCGCTTCCGAAAGCTGCGCCATCGCCGCTGCCGGAGGAACACTGATCCGTGATCTCATGCCCGGGGAAATCCTCGTCTTTACCAAAAATGGAATCATTTCCCGCACGGAACACTGCCATAAAGCGGAACAGAGATTCTGCATTTTCGAATATATCTACTTTGCCAGACCTGATTCAGTCATCGACGGCATGTCTGTTCATGCCTCGCGTGTAAAGGCAGGGGAGATTCTTGCCGGAATCAATCCGGTCGGCGCGGATCTTGTGATCGGCGTGCCGGATTCGGGAATTGACGCGGCGATCGGCTACAGCCGCGCTTCCGGCATTCCGTTTGAAAACGCCCTGATCAAAAACAAGTACATCGGCCGGACATTCATCGCGCCGGATCACCGCAATGACCAGGTCCGGATCAAGCTGTCCGTGACGGAATCCTGCGTCAGAAACAAAAAAGCGGTGCTGATTGACGATTCCATCGTCCGCGGCACCACCGCTGAAAGGATTGTTTCTCTTCTCAGGGAAGCGGGCGCGAAGGAAGTTCATCTGCGGGTCTGCGCACCGCCGTTTCTGCATCCGTGTTTCTACGGAACCGACATAGATTCAAGCGGGAATCTGATCGCCGCCCATCACAGCCCGGAGGATACCGCCCGCATGATCGGCGCGGATTCACTTGGCTATCTGCCGCTGGAAAGTCTTCGTGAGCTGTGCCCGCATTCTTACTGCAGTGCCTGCTTTGACGGAAACTATCCGACGGAAGTTCCCCGCAGTTCCGGCAAAAACCGCTTCGAAAGAAAGCTGTCGGAAATATGAAGACAGACAAATGGCCCGGGATCACTTCCCGGACCATTTTTCCATAAAGGCCTGATCTGCTTCATGCAGTTTTGTCTGATACGCGTCATAGGCAGGGCTGAGTTTGCGCATGGCAGGAATGAAAACATTATAATATCCGGATTCCTCACAGAAGCTCTTCAGTGCTTCCTTCAGTCTGTACGCGGGTGAGTTTCTGTATTCTTCCGACTGAACGAACTGCATGTACTGCTCAACGATTTCACTGTTTGCCTGCAGCCAGCTTTCCGGATCTTCAGCAGCGGAAGAAAGGGCCTGTTCAGACGCTTCACTCACCTCATCGATCGCCGGATCTTTTGAAAGTTCGTCCATGAATTCCTCCAGGTCATCCGGAATCTCAAACTGTGTGCTATCCAGAAACTCCAGGATTTCACGATAAGCACTCTTCGCTTCTTCACTCTGAAGCGGCTCTCTGAGAAATCTGCCGAAATGCACGGCAAGGAACTTTCCGTAGGGACCGGGAAAAGATTCCGTGAGTCTGTCCGTGATGGTCTTTCTGGTTTCCATTGCTTTGGTCCTGTTCCTGATGTTTTCCCAGTTTCCGCCTTTACTGAGTTCTCTGAGCAGTTCATTCTGCTCACGCAGCTCTTCAATG
This sequence comes from uncultured Erysipelotrichaceae bacterium, assembly GCA_902775735.1. GTDB lineage: Bacteria > Bacillota_I > Bacilli_A > Erysipelotrichales > Erysipelotrichaceae > Bulleidia. The sequence goes on along the minus strand of CACYNH010000022.1, from coordinate 11,514 downwards.
GCGCTGTTTTGTTTCTGAAGGGCTTTGGAAAAAGCTTCTGCCTCATTCCCGTTAAGGATGTCCTGAATCTGTCCGACGGAGAGACCAAGCCTGCGCAGGGTGGAAATCTTCTTTAACAATGAAACATCCTCCTCAGTGAAAACACGGTATCCGTTTTCCGACTGCTCCGGCTTCAGCAGTCCTTTTTCGCAGTAATACTCGATCGCTTTCTTTGTTGTTTCTGTGATTGCGCTGATTTCGTTAATATACATGGGAACACCTCCTGCCCATACCGTAAGCCGTACCCTTAGGGTGCAGTCAAGCACATTTATGAACTTTTTCAGCGCAGGCTTCAGGGAAAAAGGCCAGTTTAATAAAAAATCAGGGATCTTCATCATGATCCCTGAAGTTTCTACTTTTTAGGATTTTTCCTGCCAAGGTAATAGCCGAGGCCTGCCGCCACGCCGACCAGCAGGGCAAATCTGAACGCCGCTCCCTGTTCAACCTTCAGGAGGAAGGCCTGAACCACATAACCGATGAGTCCCACTATAATCGCGTTCACCGCGGCAGTTGCCAGTGTTTCTTTGTTCATATACGTTCTCCGTTTTCCAATATCTTATGACATCCTGTCTGAATGTCAAACATCATGCGTGTCTGTCCGTATTCCTGCGGATCATCCCGAGAAGCGCTTTCCTGTATTCCAGAAACTCTTCTCTCTTTTCAATGCTGAGGACAAAATTGACGCGGCCCAGAAGGGAATTCAGATATTCCTCCTGACTGCCTTCAAAGTGAACCGCTTCAAGATGGGAGGAAAGACCGTATTTTTGAATCATGTACATTTCCTGCCGGATTTTCCGGCGGGCAGCGGAAGGGACTGAGACCTTTTCATTGACAACCAGCCCGCATGTATACTGACGCTGAGAAGCCTTCATCAGACGGCTCTTTTTCTGGTTGAGGAAGAAACCTTCCTTTTTTAACTGATCAGAAACAAACTCACTCAGTGCCTTTTCATCAAACTCACCGGAGAATGTCATGTCATCGCAATAGCGGCTGTAATGGATTCCTTTAGAGCGGCAGAAAGCCGAAACCGCATCGTCGAAATCTTTGAGGATGATATTGGAGATCCATGGGGAAGTGGGTGCGCCCTGGGGCAGAGTTTCCCCGTCAAAGCATAAGATTGTCAATAATACCCGGATGGGTTCACTGTAACGCTCAGAGTCGAAGACCTTCTCTTTGACCTGGGAAAACAGAATGTGATCAAAGAACTGACGGATGTCCAGCCGAAGAACTTTTTCGTTGCCGGTATGGACCGCCGCGTTTTTCTTAATGGAAGCTCCGTAATGATACGCCGTGGCGTAGGGGGAAATCTCACTCTGCGCTAAAAGAACCTGGACGATGCGCCGCTGCACATGTTTGAGAAGGGGATCGGGAACCCGCAGAGTGCGCACGCCTCCGTCCTTCTTCGGAATATGCACGGTATGGTAATGCCTGTTTATGGAATTGCTTAAGGAATAAAGAGTCTTTACAGACACTTCAAGATCACGCGAAAGGGAGGATAATTCACGATAGACGATCATACACTCCTCCCTTCATGCACCACTTGAGAATATTCTGAAGCGCAGCAGCAGTTCAGCCCCTTTACGGGGCGTGCACACGGGACGTGTGCTGTACTGCGGCGAGCATCGGGAATTGAGCTGAAGGCGAAGCTTCAGCGGACTGTCATCCCGGCAGCGGCTCGCTGACGGTACCGGCATTGCCGGAGTAACGCTGGTGCGTTTTCAGTATACCCCATGTATTCCTGATTCTTCAATTATGCGCTTTGTGCAAATCTGTTTCTGACTGTGTCGCTTTTCCATCGTCTTTGTTACAATGGAAATGAACAACAGTGGACAGTCGTAACTGTCAGAGGCATCTCAATATGGACCAAAAAGAAAACGATAATTTATCTTCCTATGTGAAGGAACTCTGTCCGGAAACTTTTATATTTCCAATCGTCCTTCTCTGCTTTTTCAGTGTGTTTGTGCTGCAGATGGGCCTGGCCAACGCGATCAATACAATGATGAATACAGCCTACCGGCTTTTAATTGACACGGTTCTTTACATCACCGCGGTCTGTGTGCTGATGGGCGCCGTCTCATCGCTTTTATCGGAATTCGGCTTTGTATCGCTGGCCAATTACGTCCTGCAGCCGCTCATGGCGCCGGTCTTCGGACTGCCCGGGGCCGCGGCTCTCGGCGTTGTCACAACATTTCTTTCCGACAATCCTGCAATCCTGACACTGACTGAAGACAGACGCTTCCGCCACTGCTTTAAAAAATACCAGTTCCCCGCGCTGACCAATCTTGGCACTTCCTTCGGCATGGGACTGATCGTATGCACATACATGTACGCGCTTTCGCCTGTGATGTCTGTTTCCCTTGGCAAAGCGGTCGCCATGGGGCTGCTGGGAGCGGTTATCGGCAGTATCGTCAGTACAAGGGTCATGCTGGTGTTCACAAGAAAGTATTACGGCAATGAAGCGGACATTCAGTATGACAAAGAGGAAGGGGGAACAATTCCCGAAGGCATGCGTCCGATCCGCAGCGGCGGCATCGGCAGCCGCATCATGGCTTCCGTGCTGGACGGTGGGAAAAGCGGGGTCAAGATGGGCATCTCGATCATTCCCGGCGTCCTGATCATCTGCACAATTGTGATGATGTTAATCAACGGTCCTTCCGAAGCGGGCACATACACAGGGGCCGCCTATGAAGGCATCCGGCTTTTACCAACACTTGCTTCGAAAATCGATTTCATTCTCAAACCGATGTTCGGCTTTTCCTCGCCTGAGGCAATCGGCGTTCCGGTCACTTCGCTCGGTGCGGCGGGAGCGGCTCTGAGCCTGACGGCGACACTGGCTTCCAAAGGACTTCTCAGCCCCGGCGACATCGCGGTCTTTACCGCCATGTGCATGTGCTGGAGCGGCTATCTTTCCACTCACGCCTCCATGATGGATTCCCTCAACTGCAAACCCCTGATCGGCAAGGCGATCCTCAGCCACACACTCGGCGGCCTTTGCGCCGGCATTGCGGCCCACTGGCTCTTTGTGCTTCTCTAATAGGCGGCAGACATAACAAGTGTCTGCTTTTTCTCAGCACATGCATTAAAATGGAACAGGAAAGAGAGATGATTATGAAAGTCACATTTTTCGGAACCACAACCCTGTTATTCGACGACGGGAAAGACCAGATTCTTTTCGACTGCCATTTCACCAGGCCTTCGCTGCTTAAATACATCAGCGGCAGAGCGGAAACCAACCGGCAGCTTGCCAATGATATGCTCAGAATCCATAAAGTGAACAGACTGCGGGCCATCTTTGTCTCCCACACCCACCATGACCATGTCATGGATGTTCCCTTTACGGCGATTCAGACCGGCGCCATGGTATACGGAAGCCTTTCGGCGATGAATGTCTGCAGGGGCAGAGGCGTCAGGAAAGAGCAGCTTCATCAGTTCAGAGCGGGAGAAACATATCAGATCAATGATTTCAGAATCACTGTCATTAAATCCCTTCATTCAAAACCGACAATCCTGAATAATGATCTCGGCGAAATCATTGAGAAGCCCCTGGCAGCCGGAGCGAAACTGCGCGACTACAAAGAAGGCGGCTCCTATGACTTCTACGTCGAACATCAGGGAAAGAAGTATCTGATCCGGCCGAGCTTCAATTACATTGAACACCAGCTGGACAATTATCCGTGCGATGTTCTGTTCCTGGGCGTGGCAGGCCTTGCCAAAGCGGATGAAGAAACCGAAAGGAAGTTCTTTGAGGAAACGGTTGAAAAGACAAAGCCGTCCCTTGTGATTCCGCTGCACTGGGACAATTTCTTCTCGGGGCTGGACAGACCGATCCTCAGGATGCCTTCATTTGTCGAAAAGACGGAAACCGTCTTCTATAAACTCGCCCTGTACTGCGAGGCCCATGACGTCAATTGTTTCCTGCAGTTCCCCAGAACAAGCGTGGAGATTTAGTTTCAGACTTCATACCGACAGTTCTGACCGGCTTTTTCAATAAGGCCGGTTTTTTTAATCATCAGACGCGTGCGCTGAATCATTAAGATTTGAGACGTGCCATATTCATTCGTCCATCAATCCGCTGTATAATTACATGCATGTAAACATCATCCCTGAAAAGGGTCTGCCTTCAGCGGCATGGGCAGGCGAATCATATAAAGGGGATATTAAAATGAATCAGAACAGAAAATGGATCACGTACGTCTGCGTACTTTTACTTGTGGCGGCATCTCTTGCCGGCGGATTTTTCCTTGGAAAGAATTCAGTGAACCAACAGGTTCAGAAAGAAAAAGAATTCAACATCATGCTTAACAGGAGCAAACTGGACGGGCTTAAAGACATTGAGGGAACCATCTATGTCACCGGCCACAAGAGTCCGGATTCCGATACTGTGGGCAGTTCCATCGCCTGCGCCTACCTGATGAGACAGCTTGGCTATGACGCTGTTCCGGTTGTGCTGGGACCGCTCAACCATGAATCGGAATTCATCCTGAAATCAGCGGGCATCAAAACGCCTGAACTGCTTGAGGACGCTTCCGGACTGAACATGATCCTGGTTGACCACAGCGAATACACACAATCCGCCGAAGGACTCAAAGACGCCCGCATCATTTCCATCATCGACCACCACGCCGACGGCGCCGTCACAACCGGCAGCCAGCTGATCTATGACGCCCGTCCCCTCGGCTCCACCGCCACGATTCTCTGGATCCGCTTCCGGAACTATGGCATTGAACCGGATCAGCAGACAGCCACAGCGATGATCGGCTCAATTCTCTCCGACACCAAGAACATGCAGTCGGACACAGCGACAAACGCAGACAGGGAAGCCCTCAAAGCCCTCAATGAAATCGCGAAGATTCCCGACCTTGACGCTTTCTATCAGGAAATGTACAAAGCGCTTCTTTCCTATGAGGGCATGAGCGACGAGGAGATTTTCTTCAGCGATTACAAAGAGTATGAAGCCGGCGGAAAGAAATATTCCATCGGCTGCGTCAACGCCTATGACGAGGAAACAGCGAAGGATCTGGCGGAGCGCATGAAGAAAGCGATGCCTGCGGCGAAAGAAAAGCAGGGAATGGACATGGCCTTTGCGGCAGTCAGTATTCTCCATGACGATCTTTCCGTCACTTACGTCGTTCCTGCTGATGGGGCTTCGGATGAAGTGCTCCAGCTGGCCATCGGCAGTGAGAGTGAGTTTGACGGAACCTCCTACGTCGTAAGACCCTACATGTCCAGAAAAGCGGCTCTTGTGCCGGCAGTCACGGATATTCTTGAAGCATATCCGCAGGAATGATCCACACAGAATCCACTCAGGCAGTTCATCATAAACTGCCTTTTCTGTGCGCGGAAATACCCTCAATCCGAAGAAAATCATTAAGAAACAATTAATAGACAAAGACGACCATTGAACATTCTGAGAATAGTGATATCATGCCTCATGGCATCCGTAAGGACGCCGGGTTTTTCCCGGATCTTTATACACCGGAAAACCTGAGACAGGATACATATGGAAACCTATGAAATAAAGAAAAATCCCGACGGCACACAGATCACCGTCCGGGATGTGCAGGAATACCTGCTGCAGATGTTAAAAGATATCGATGCGTTTATGCGCCGCAACAATATTCCTTATTTTCTTGATTCCGGCACAGCCCTCGGGGCAATCCGCCACCGCGGGTTTATTCCCTGGGACGATGACGCGGATATCGGAATCATGAAGGAGGACTATGAGCGCTTTCTGGAGGCGATGGAGCGCGATCTGCCTGAGCACTATGTCTTCCAGTGCTTTGAAAGGGACAAAAGATACAATGTCCTGATCCCTGCCGTCAAAATCCGCATGAAGGGGACATATCTTCTCGAAAAGAACTTCCTTCTTTCCAACCGCTGTCAGGGATACGACGGCTGCGACGGGGTGTTCGTGGATGTGTTTGTCTATGACACCGTCAGCCTGAACAGATCCACAGGACTGCAGTACCGCTTATGCAACTACGCCCTGACGGCCGGGGAACTGATTATGGACAACCTGCTTCATATCAACCCGGTTCTGATCAAAAAGCAGTTTCTTAAAAATGCGGAAAAATACTCAGAGCTGGCAAGAAAAGAAAAATCGGAATACGTCGGTCTGGATCTTACCTGGGTATGGAACGGCTTCTATCCCCCGTATCACTACAAAAAATCCGAGCTCTTCCCGACCAGGTATGTAAAGTTTGAAGACACATATCTTCCGGTGCCCAGCAACACCGACGCGTATCTGCGAAGATGCTATGGCGATGATTACATGCAGGAGCCGCCGGCCGGCATGAAATACGCCAAGCACATCGAGGAAATCAGACTCTGAACAGCATAGTTTTCAGGACTCATGAGATGGAGAAATTCTCCGTCTTTTTTGTTTTTCTGCATACATGCATATCCGAGGATCCGCGGCTTCGCTGTATCCGTCTTGGTTCCGAAAGAGGGAACAGTTTTCACTTTCCCCGCTTCAGATGCCTGTACCAGCGGGAAAAGAGACTGCGGAAGTCCCATTCCCGGATTGTCTGATAAGAGACACGGTATTTTCCTTTGCCTCTTTTTCCGGTTGAAATAATCCGGATCGCCTCACACAGCATCCCGTCGATTTTCTTAAGAACGGCATCGGTTGTAATGATCGGGAAATACCCGTAGATGCCGCTGGCATTGACAGTATTCCGGACTGCCTGAATGCAGGGGGGATGGCGGCCTTGCCGTAGTAAGCCGGCAGTTCCTTTGTCTTCAACCGGATTTTTTCTGTATGGCCTTCAGGAATTCTTCGGTGAAGTCAATCATATGGCCGCTGACACTCCAGCCCATAAACACGAACTGCCTGCCTGGTTTATAATGGATTCAGAAACGGAGAAGGAAAACATGGAATTCGATCTTTCAAAAAAGCATTGTTTCTATTTCAATGAAACCACAAAAATCCCCCATGGCAGCCGCAATGAGAAAGCGCTCAGCGACTACATTGTGAACTTCGCCAGAGAACACGGCTATCAATACAGACAGGATGAACTGTTCAATGTGCTTGTCGACAAACCGGCGTCCCCAGGATACGAAAACTGCGCGCCTGTGATCCTGCAGGCACACATCGACATGGTCAATGAAAAGAACAAGGATTCAGACCATGATTTTGAAAGAGATCCATTAGAGCTGTATGTCGACGAAGAGGGCTGGCTCCATGCGAAGGGCACAACCCTTGGCGCGGACGACGGCAGCGGCGCCGCGTACATGCTGGCAATACTGGACGATCAGACACTGAAACATCCTCCTCTGCAGTGCATCTTTACAGTCATGGAGGAGATCGGCCTGATCGGCGCCTCAAATCTTAAAGCGGAAGACTTCCATGGAAGAAAGCTGATCAATCTTGACAGCGGCGGTGAAGTGGAAACAACCGTCAGTTCCGCCGGCGGCGCAAGAGTTCAGATCGTTCACAGCCTGCAGAAGGAAGCCAATGACCTGCCTGCTTATACCCTTGAAATACGCGGCCTGCTTGGCGGCCATTCCGGCGGCCTGATTCATCTGGAAAGAGGTAATTCCAATATTCTTGCGGCAAGAATCCTTAAGGAAATGAGCTTAAACGGCATTGCTCTTTCGCTTGTCAGATTCAGCGGCGGCCTCAAATACAACGCCATCCCAAGAGAAGCGGATGTGACTTTTGTCTCTTCATTTCCGTTTGAAGAAATCGAAGCCTCGCTCCACAAAACAGAAGCCGCAATCAAAGAAGAGCTCGAATTCAGCGATCCCGGTTTCAGGGCACAGCTGACAAAAGCAGATCCTGAACCATACCGCATCACAGAGAAGATCAGCGCGGATATCATCGATTATATGTACCTGATGCCAAACGGTCTCATGCACCGTTCCCTGAAACTTGACGGCCTTACCTCCGCGTCATTGAACGCAGGGGTCGTCATCACTGAGGAAGATCAGCTGATCATAGAGGATCTGATCCGCTCCGCCATTTCCTCACATACAGACACACTGATCTCGAAGCTTGAACTGCTGGCTTCTGTTTTCGGCTTTGAAGTTAAAGTGGGCGAACGCTATTCCGGATGGAATTATTCTGAGAAGTCTGAACTGCGTGAAGTGCTGCGCAAAGTGCTTGCGGAAAGGGGAAAAGAACTCGTGGAGCGGGCAACCCATGGCGGTCTGGAAACAGGCGTCTTCAAAGGCTTGGTTCCGGACATGGACATCATTACCTACGGTCCCATCGCCGAAGGCGAACATACGCCTGACGAAAAGCTTGACCTGACCAGCTTTGACAGATCCTATGAGATTCTGACTGAAGTGCTTGCCAACTGCAGGTAATACTCTTCCGTTTTCAGTCCTGTGTGAATATGAATTTCTCAGGACTGCAATCCATAAAAAAGAAAACCGGTGAGGACATTAAACTGGTACTGCAATTCCGGCAGGCAGATACACATTCTGTTTTTTCATCTCAAGCCTCCTGAATACAATGCGGTTTGTCATACCGTATTATATTGCGGGATATCCGCAAATCCCGGCTTCCCGTTTCTCTGAATCACCAGGTCTGAGCGTTAAGGAAAAAAACAGGAAAACTCATTGCGTGAGTCAACCGCTGAGCTGTCATCTGCTACAATTACTGTCGAAAGTATATGAAATGATGAAAAGGGAACGGGAGAAGAGAAAGAAAAGAGTATTGCCTTATCTGCAGGCAATCCCGGATATACTGAAATACCAGCTTGTGTCAAAGACAGCGCTGGGCGTCCTGCTGTTTGTCTTAAAAGCCGCGATGCTGCGGACTCTGCACTCGACCGGCAGGGTGGCGGTCAGCAGCGGGGATTACATGTTCCTGTTCACAACATGGCAGGGGATCCTGCTGATTGCGATGGCACTGGTTTCGTTATTTCTTTATGTGACATTTGATCTGAATACGATGATCCTGTTCAGCGGGAAGCGGCTGAAGCAGGAGAATACCACCGTCTGGGCCTGCATGAAAGAGAGTATTGCGAAGATCCGCAGATTCTTCTGCCCGGCAGGCATCGGCATTGTTCTGTATATTGCGCTGCTGGCGCCGATCCTGGGATTCGGCATATCGATCTCATTGACAGAGAACCTGTACATTCCAACGTTCATCACATCAGTGATCGAGACAACGCCGCTTTACAATACCCTGTATACAATTGCCATTATTGTTTTTACACTGATCGGCTTTGCCAATCTGTTTTCACTGCACGGGATTCTTTTAGAGGATCTGCCTGTCAAAGGATCGCTTTCACAGTCACGCACATTGATGAAGAAAAACTGGAAGAGCTATATCAGGCATAATCTTTCCTATCTTCTCCTGTTCGGACTGATCATGGTGCTGCTGGCTGTTCTTCTTCTCGTACTGCCGTTAATGTTATTGCCTCTGGTGATAAAAACAGAAGGCATGTACCGGGGAATGGTGCTGGCCATGTGTCTGAACGCCGCGGCTGTTTTTGCCTTCGCAGGCGTCATGGCAGTTCCGGTCTATCTTATGCGCATCACCGAACTGTATTACCGGTATAAAGAAAATCCCGACATTTCATATGAGGCAATGGAACGGCGCAGACATCCATATATGATTGCGGCATGCATTCTGCTTATCGCCGGCGTTCTGGCAGTGTCATATTACGGAAACAAAGCATTCGATGAGATCTTCCCGCCGCAGATCACATGTCCTGTCATTGCCCACAGGGCAGGGGGAAACGAAGGGGCGGAAAACTGCGTGGCGGGTCTTGAAAAAGCAGCAGCCCTTGGCGCCTGGGGCAGTGAGATCGACATCCAGCGCACAAAGGACGGCTATTATGTGCTGAACCATGATTCCACGTTTCAGCGCACCGCCGGCGTTAATAAAAAACCTGAAGACATGACACTCGAGGAAGTCCGCGCACTGTCCGTGAACGGGGAACCGGTTCCCACACTGGAAGAAATGCTGGAAGCTTCCAGAGATAAAATTGTTCTGTTTATTGAACTCAAAGGAAATACCGCCGACAGACAGATGGCGGACGATACGGTCAGAATTGTCAAAGAAGCAGGCATGGAGGATCAGTGTGTGCTGATCTCACTGCAGTATGATCTGATCGATTATACCGAAAAGACCTATCCGGAAATCCAGACAGGCTACCTCACATTCCTGTCCTTCGGCAATACCGCCGCGCTGAACTGCGATTATCTCGGACTGGAAGAAGAATCAGCCACAGCCGACGCCATGAACGCAATCCATGCCCAGGGAAAGAAGGTTCTTGTATGGACGCCGAACGAGGGGGACTCCCAGAAACATTTCCTTTTAAGCAAAGCCGACGGCATCATCACAGATAACGTATCACAGGCATTTGACATCATTCGTCAGCTGGAGAACCGCACGGATTTCGAAAGGATCCTGGACGGGATCTTCAATTAATCCTTTGCCACCTGCAAACCATCGCAAACCCCGCCCACATTGCTTTCAAGCTATGGACGGGATCTTTTTGCGTGATAATAAATCATCCCGCAGCTGGGCTGTTCCTGATGCGGATCCCGCTTCACAGGATCCCCGCAAAAGGGAGCTGCAGACCGTGCATGGATTCAGTTCTCCTCAAGACTTATGATTGCTTTGCGTATTTTCACTCTCAGCAGCAGTCCGAACCCCCAGACAAACCATCCGCAGATGAGCGCAATGATCATTTGCGAAAAGTTCCCGGACAGCATCTTCGCCAGAGTGATTGAGATGACGATTCCCGCGACAATCTGGATTTCCGCAAGAATCGCGAAAGTTTCAAGCTGGAAGCTATTTTGTACGTATAGCAAACAAAAGGATCCCCATCACAGTAACCGTGAATGCTGCCAGTATGCATCCGTAGATCTTCCTGTTTCTGACATCCTCTTCTGAAAACAGATAAAACAAGGAAACGATGATTCCGGAAGACAATAATCCGAAAAAGACGGAACCGCCTGTATTACCGAATCCTCCGGCATAGAATAGAAACCCGGTAAGCAGGGTCACAGCAACCACGATCCCGCTGACGGTTTTCTCCTGAATGCGATTGTTTTTCCTTTCGATCTCTACAGAATCATGAACAAGCTTCATGATATCGTCAGCTTCGATATTCTCGTCCGTGTCACCGCAGGCAAATAGATTCAAAACACTGACCCCCAGAGCTGACGCAAGCGCTTCGATATTTTCGATATCCGGATACCCGATACATCTTTCCCATCTGCTGACCGCTTTCGGTGTCACATTCAGCTTCTCAGCAAGGTCTTTCTGGGTCATATTCCGCTCTTTTCTTTTTTCTGTGATATATGCGCCAAATTGCTCAATATTCATTATAAGCACCTCCACAATCAGCGTATGTATCTGCCGGAAAGGAGTCAACCGACGAATCGTTTACTAAAGAAACCGTCCAGAAAGCATGTGTCTTCAGACATGGGATGAATGGCGCCTTATAGAGAGTCTTATTCTTTTGTGTATTGGTTCTGAATATATTGTCTGACAGTTTCTTTGCTCATATT
>CACYNH010000021.1 GCA_902775735.1 uncultured Erysipelotrichaceae bacterium | reverse complement strand
TATTCAGAACCAATACACAAAAGAATAAGACTCTCTATAAGGCGCCATTCATCCCATGTCTGAAGACACAGGCTTTCTGGACGGTTTTCTTAGTAAAGAGGGTTTTAAAGATTCTTGTAATCAGGGAAGGCTTTTTGAATCTTCTGTATGAAGTGACCCGGTTGGCGACACTCAGGGCGCCGATCATCGCAGCGGCTGCCGCAATCAGGGAACCGTCGGAATTGAAGATTGATGAAACGGCGTTTTTCGAAAGGTCGATGTACTCGTCATTTTCATTGATGACAGAGACCTCAATGCCGTATTCACTGAAAACCTGCGCCACATACGATGCTTCGGATTCGCTCATTTTCTGACCGATTTCCACCGGCGCCTCTCTGATCAGGTTTTTCGCGTACGAATCAGAATAGCCGAAGATATCCTCAAGCAGATCGGCTGTAACGGATTCCGAGCAGGTGCCGCAGGAAACCAGCACGAGACCATAGGTTCCGGAAGAAACGGAAGAAGACGTAAGTGAAACCGCTGTAGAGGGGCTTTCCTGCAGGGAATATCCGCAGAAAGGACAGAAGTTGACGATCTGGATGATTTCTTTGCCGCAATTTGGACAGAACATAATACACACTCTCTTTCTTTGTACAGATATTCAATATCAGCTGAATGTGTATGATTTCTGAGGAAAAAGAAAAAAGCTCCTGAACACTGTTCATTCAGGAGCCTGTCTGATTAATTTGAAGTGCCTTCCGGCATGACGTAGGTATTCTGTCTTTCAATGACAGTGATCATCATATCGAGATAATAGAGATCATCCTCACTGTCCAGACGGTACCAGTTATCACCAACCGCGATATAAGGCTTTGCGATATGCATGGTTGTATGACCGTTTCTTGTGTATACCAGCAGTTCATAGCCGGTATCTTCCGGAATCTCATCCTCTTTGACAACGACAACCTGTTTGATCATGTTCATGGCAGCGCAGAATTCGTTGATACTGTTGCCGCCCATGTTGAACGGTTCTTCAAGAATGCCGCCGGAACATGTGATTGTGGACATATTATTGGAACCTGTCGCCAGGAAAGAATAGTCATATTTAGGGCTGCAGCCTGCCAGCAGTATTACCGCCAGCATTGCCGCCAGCATTTTCTTCAGTTTTCTCATAGATTCCTCCATGCGTATAAGCAACGTTAATCATAACATTTTGGAATCATGAATTCGACTTTTTTACGGCAGTTCCCTGTAGGTGCGGACAATTTCATCCGCAAATGCCTCATACTGGAAACCCTTTGTATAGATAATGTTGATTTCCCTCTTCATGTTCAGCTGCTCAATCGGCAGCGCCACCAGCTTCTTTTTCATGATTTCATCCATGCAGGCGCTTTCGGCCAGAACGGAAACGCCGTAACGCTGGCGGACAAGGTCTTTGATGGTGGCGATATTGTCCACTTCAAGAATGATATCGAACTCGTCAATATTGATGTCTTTGTACTGGATCGCAGACAGGAACATGTTTCCGGTGCCGGAACCCGGCAGGCGCAGGATCATCTTCTCATGCCTGATTTCATCAATCGTGACAGAATCCTTCTGGGCCAATGGATGGGAAGGATCAATGACCAGCACAAGCCGGTCGGTATCCAGCAGTTTTGAAACAAGGGCTTCATCACTGACAGAACCGTCGATGATCGCCATGTCCAGTTCATAATTTTTAAGCATGCTTCTGAGTTTTGACTGGGTATCGGTGATCAGTTTGATTTTGATATTTCTGTTTTCGGAAACATACTTGGCCAGCGCTTCTGAAATACGGTTGCTTTCGACGGTATGGGTGATGCCGATATTCAGTTCTTTCACGCCGTAATTGCTGTCGGAGATTTCATATTTCAGATTGTCGTAAAGAGTGGAGATTGCCCTGGCGGCGGATACTGCCTTTTCCCCGGCCCGGGTCAGAACCAGACGGTTGCCAAGCCTTTCGAACAGACGGACGCCAAGTTCATTTTCCAGGGCATGGATATGCTGGGAGACGGCAGGCTGGGTCAGATTGAGTGATTTGGCAGCCTGGGTGTAGTTTCTGTATTCTGCGACTTTCAGAAGTGTATAAAGTTTTGTATCAAGCATATTGTGCTCCTTCCCCAGAGAATTCCTGGCGATTGTTTTCGTAAAACAGTAAATGATCAGAACCGCTGCAGTATGGTACCGGGAATCATGTATTTCGTGATGGTACGGACACTTATGAAACAGTTATGATGGCAGCCATCTCATTGTAAAAGTGTCTATAATCCCTTCTTATATCTCAATCATAGCAATCCCAAATCAAAAGAACCAATTATGATTTTTAATGACACAATAACGATTTGTTATATACATCTTTATATCTGAGTCATTCTGTAAATATTCTCAACATTTCCCCGGAAATATAAAAAAGCCGCGGACTTTCATCCGCAGCTTCGAAGTTCAGCTGTAATTACTTGATGATGGATTCGAGCCAGTTGGGATCAGGTTCGTAGCCAAGCAGCTTGACGACTGTCGCGGCAACGTTGGCCAGACCGAATCCGTCGCCTTCCTTGACTTCTGTGCCTTCCGGTCCGTTATAGACTGCGAACGGTACAACTGCCAGTGTGTGGCTTGTCTTCGGCTTCGGTGTGCCGTCTTCATTGAAGCCCTTGTCATACATCTGGTCGGAGTTGCCGTGGTCAGCAGTGACAACCAGAGCGTAGTCCATCTTTTTGCAGGCGTCCATGATTCTCTTCAGCATCAGGTCAACGGACTCAACGCCGATCAGAGTCGCTTCATAGTTGCCGGTATGGCCGACCATGTCGCCGTTCGGATAGTTGCAGCGCAGGAACTGGTATTTGCCGGATTCGATCGCTTCAACCATCTTGTCTGTGATTTCTGTCGCCTTCATCCACGGCTTCAGTTCGAACGGGATGATATCGGAAGGAATTTCTTCCCATGTTTCGAGTTCATCGGAGAACTTTTCGGATCTGTTGCCGTTCCAGAAATATGTCACGTGGCCATACTTCTGTGTTTCGGAACATGCATAGGAATAAACGCCCTTGTTTACCAGGAATTCAGACAGTGTGTGCTCAATGTGCGGCGGTTCAACGAGGAAGTGCTCAGGAAGCTTGAGGTCTCCGTCGTACTGCAGCATGCCTGCGTAATAAACATCCGGCTTCTTGACCTGATCGAAAGCGTCGAAGCCCTTGTTCATATAGTCAAACGCTTTGGAAATTTCAACAGCGCGGTCGCCTCTGAAGTTGAAGAGGATTACAGAGTCGCCGTCATCGATTGTGCCGACAGGTGTGTCGCCGTCCGCGACAACAAAGCCGGGCAGGAACTGGTCTGTTCCGCCGCTTTCAGCGTAGAGAGCGTTGATCGCTTCTTTGGCTGTCGGGAACTTTCTGCCGTCACCCATAACATGGATGTGCCAGCCTCTTTCAACCATGGACCAGTCAGCTTCATATCTGTCCATTGTGATGACCATACGGCCGCCGCCGGAAGCGATGCGGGCGTTGAATGTGTCATCATTCAGTTCAGCCATGACTGCTTCAACTTCGTCGACATACTTGGGAGCGGATCCTTCCGGAACATCACGTCCGTCGAGCAGAACGTGAACTCTGACTTCCTTCAGGCCTTCTTCCTTGCACTGTCTGAGCATAGCGAGCAGATGGGAAATGTTGGAATGGACATTACCGTCGGAAAGCAGGCCGAGGAAATGCATTTTGCCATTATGGGATTTTGCGAATTCAACAGCGCCCTGCCATGCGGCAGACTGGTAAATTGTTCCGCTTTCGATGGATTCGTTGACGAGTTTTGCGCCCTGGGAGTAAACCTGGCCGCAGCCAAGAGCGTTGTGACCGACTTCGGAGTTGCCCATGTCAGCGTCGGAAGGAAGACCGACTGCTGTGCCGTGAGCCTTAATTGTTGTGTGCGGCCACTTTGTCATTAATTCTTCAATCTGGGGCTTGTAAGCGTGGAGAACGGCGTTGCCCATGTCTTTTTCAGTCCAGCCGACACCGTCCATAACAACCAATACTACAGGTTTTGCCATATTTATCTTTTTCACACTCCTTATGTATGTTTTTATTCTACACCATGCGGAGTTGGTTAACTATGATTAAAAGTATTTAATTTCCTGCATCATTTCTGTTGAAATTTAAGTTAGTTATATATAACATATAGTTAGATATAACTAACTGGAGGTAGAATATGAAACTTGTTTTAATCCGCCACGGCGAAAGCGAATGGAACAAACTGAACCTGTTCACAGGCTGGACTGATGTTGACCTGAGTGAAAAAGGACATCAGGAAGCGATGAACGCCGGAAAGCTTCTCAAGGCTGAAGGCTATGACTTTGACGTCTGCTACACATCCCTTCTCAAGCGCGCCATCCATACCCTGAACCACGTTCTGGATGAAATGGACAGAAACTGGCTGCCTGTCATCAAGACATACAAGCTCAACGAAAGACACTACGGCGCCCTGCAGGGACTCAACAAATCCGAAACAGCGGCGAAGTATGGCGAGGAGCAGGTCAAAATCTGGAGACGTTCCTTTGATGTCAAACCGCCCGCACTTGATCCGGCTGATGAAAGAGCTCCTCAGAACCAGGCAATGTTCCGCGACGTTCCGGCTGATGAACTCCCTCTTAACGAATCCCTCGAAACAACCATCGAAAGAGTTGTTCCGTATTTCGAGGAAGTCATTAAAAAGGATATGGCCGCCGGAAAGCGTGTTCTGATCGCTGCCCACGGCAACTCACTCAGAGCGCTCGTCAAATACTTCGACAAACTCTCCGATGAGGAAATCATCGGCGTCAACATTCCGACCGGTTCCCCTCTTGTCTATGAATTTGATGAAGACTTCAATGTCATCAATCATTATTATCTCGGCATGAGCGAGGAAGAACTCAAGGCAAAGATGAATGCCGTCGCCAACCAGGGCGCCGCAAAATAAAATAAGCGTTGAAAAAAAGGAACTGAATCAATCTCAGTTCCTTTTCATTCGGATCAGTTGCCGCCGCTGCTTTCGGGCAGGTAGAAGATCTGTTCCCCATCCTTCGACAGCATGTAGTTTCCCCTGGCGTAGCTCTGAACATAGTCAGGGTCCTGCAGTTTTTCTTTTTCTTTATTCAGCTTTTCGTTTTCAAGCTGCACAACTTCCAGTTTTTCCTGTACTTCCGCCAGCTGCCTGCGCAGTTCAATGGTGGTCATGAGTTCTCTGCCGACGGAGTAAAGAAGATAGATGGAAACACCGATCAATGCGAAACAGACCAGCTTCATCACCGGTGTCAGACGGCGGTTCTTTTTCTTTTTGGATTTCGTTTTTTTCTTCGTTGTCTGTGTCATGACTTCTCCTTCGGGTATTTACATTATATATCACCAATAAGTGCCCGATTGTCTGATTTTTAAAGTTTCACAGAATCTTCAATTCTGGTTTCCGAGACGATTTCATACAGGTCAGCCGCTTCCTGTTTGCGTTTGACCTCATTGACCGCAAGAACCCGGACTTCCAGTTTTCTGTTGCCGAATGTGATGCCGACAATATCGCCGGGATTGACTTCATGGGAGGGTTTGACCACCCGGCCGTTGATCTCAATTCTTTCATTGAGCGCGAGCTCTTTGGAAACCGCTCTTCTTTTAAGAATGCGGGAGACTTTCAGAAACTTGTCAATTCTCATTTTTCCTTGCCTTTCCTGCCGTATCAATTACCTGAATGGCAATTTTAAGACTGTCCCGGGAAGCCGGGATTTCAGCGGTGATGGTGCCGCCGCGGTAACGGATGGCGATATCCTTGGAGATTTTTGTGAATCCTTCAAACAGGCGCACGCCATCGACATGCTGGGAGAATAAAGGAGAGAAAGTGATCTCCGTGTTTCCCTTGATCTCACGGTAGCCCTGCACATAAGGCTGCGAAAGCCTGAGATCAAGCTCTTTCTTCTGGAACAGCATATCCACTTCCCTTGGAAGCCGGCCGTACTGGTCAATGATATCGCTTTTGTACTTTTCAAGTTCTTCTTCAGAAGAAATCCTGTCGATCTGCTGGTACATGTCCAGCTTGTCATAGTCATTGGAAGTAAACGAGGAAGGAATATAGCTTGTCCGGTTGACGTTGGCCCTGGATTCCACTTTCTTTTCCTCCACCGGCTTTCCTTCTTTTTTGGCAGCGATGGCGCTTTCCAGCATATCAATATACATATCAATGCCGACGGTATCGATAAAGCCGGACTGATCCGGACCGAGAAGGTCGCCTGCCCCGCGGATGGTAAGATCACGCATGGCGATTTTATAGCCGGAGCCAAGACGGGCGAATTCCTTGACCGCCTGCAGACGCTTGGCCGCAACTTCCGAGAGCTGCTTTCTCGGCGGCACAAGAAGATACGCATAGGCGATCCTGTCGCTTCTGCCCACTCTTCCCTTGATCTGATAAATCTGGGCCAGACCGAAGTCCTGGGCGTTTTCAATCAGGATCGTGTTGACATTGGGAATATCAATGCCGTTTTCCACAATGGTCGTGCATACCATGACGTCAATCTCATGGTTGGAAAACCTCATCATTGTATCCTCAATCTCATTTCTGTCCATCTGCCCGTGGACAATGCCGATTCTGGCGGAAGGAAGAATATGGCGCAGTGTCCGCGCGACATTGTACATCTTGTCAATGTCGTTATAGAGATAGAACACCTGACCGTCCCTTGCCAGTTCCTTTTCAATCGCTTCCTGCACAAGGCTCTGGTTCTTTTCAACAACATAAGTCTGCACGCTGTAGCGGTTGAGCGGCGGGGTTTCCAGCTGGGAAAGAGAACGGATGCCGATCAAAGACATCTGAAGTGTTCGCGGAATCGGAGTCGCGCTTAACGCGAGAACATCGATCCCGTTCTTCAGTTCCTTGATCTTTTCTTTATGTTCAACGCCGAAGCGTTGCTCTTCATCAATAATCAGCAGTCCCAGATCTTTAAACTGCACGTCCTTCGAAAGAACACGATGGGTGCCGATTACGATATCCACTTTGCCTGCCTTGATCTCTTCAAGAACCTTTTTCTGTTCAGAAACCGGCACAAACCGGTTAAGAACCCTGATTTCCACAGGGAAATCCCGGTAGCGGTCTTTGAATGTGCGGAAGTGCTGCTGGGAAAGAATCGTCGTCGGACACAGCACCGCGACCTGCTTGTTGTCACTGACAGCCTTGAAAGAGGCACGGACAGCGATCTCTGTCTTTCCGAATCCGACGTCGCCGCACACAAGACGGTCCATCGGCTTGTCGCTTTCCATATCCCGCTTGACGTCTTCCACCGCGGTTTCCTGATCAGGCGTCAGATCATGCAGGAAAGCATTTTCAAATTTTCTGGTTTCTTCCGTGTCCTTTGAAAAAGCAAAACCGATGTGCTGCTCACGGTTTGCGTAAAGAGAAAGAAGACGCTCGGCGATGTTTTCCACATTCTCCTGCAGGCGTTTTCTTGTTTTCTCCCATTCATTGGTTCCCAGTTTATTCAGACGGGGCACAACCCCTTCTCTTGAAATGAACTTGCGGACAAGACGGAACTGTTCCAGAGGCACAAGAAGCTCAGAGTTGCCGCGGTAGACAATCTTCAGAAAATCTCTTTTCACTTCCCTGATTTCCCTTGTCTCAATACCGAGGTACTGGCCGACGCCGTACTGGGCGTGGACAATGTAATCGCCCGGTTCAAGCTCATCATAGCTGTGGATGACTTCCGCACTGCGGAATTTGTTTTCATATCTTCCCCTTCTGTGATGAACTTCATAAAGTTCAGCAGCGGAATATACGGAAAGATCCTTTTCATTCAGATAAAAGCCCTGGGGAAGCTCAAACAGACAGATATTCAGTCCCGGCTGCACATCCCCTTCGCTTCCGAGAATGGAATAAACAATATTGTTTTCATTGCACAGATCGACTGTCCTTGCCAGTTCCTTTTCACCGAGCGCAAGAACTGTCTTTGAGCCGTCATTGATCATCTTCAGCCTGGTTTCAACAGGTTCATTGGGAAGATGGAGCTCTTCAATTCCGGCAATGTTGTTTTCAAAAGGATCTTCCTTGATCCTGCGGGAAGAGGGAGCCACCCTTGAAAGCTCATGGTACATGGTATATTTCGGCAGCATCTTGCCTTCCTGCACCATTTCCTGCACATAGCTGATGCTTTCCTCATTGAGTTTCTTCGCTGACTCATTGATCAGCGCCTCATCCGAAAAGATCAGATCCGGGGAATCCATGTAATCCCAGATCCCTGCAGTTTTTTCAAGCAGAGCCATATAGGGATACTGGCTTCTTTCAAAGATATGCTGTTCCATTGCCATCAGATCCGATTCCACATGGGCGGAAAGCAGATCAGGACCTTTGATCAGATCCATTGCCCTGGCGCGGATTTCTTCAATCTGCGAATCAGTAAAAATCACATCCGATGCCGGCACAATCCTGACTTTATCCACAGCCCTGATGGTTTTCTGGGTTGCCACGTCAAAGAAACGGATGGATTCAATTTCCGTATCAAAGAATTCAATACGGACAGGATTCTCATAGTTAATGGAGAAGACGTCGATAATGCCGCCTCGCTGGGCAAAGCACAAAGGCTGGTCAATATGAGCTGTCTGCTGGTAGCCTCCTGCCGTGAGCTTCCGCTTCAGCTCATTCATATTCATTTCTTCCCCTGTCTTCAGGCTGACGCAGCCATCCCGGAAATCTTCCGGAAACGGCAATTGTCTGAGAAGAGCGGCCGGACAGGTAATAACGACCTGATCCGGATTTTCAAGCAGTGAGGCAAGCGTCTCCACTTTCACCGCAGTCATTTCAGGAGATGCGGCGATCGCTTCAACACGCAGAGACTCGTCAGCGCCAAAAAGCGCACATTCATCTTCATTCAGCAGAGCCGAGACCCGTTCATAAAGACGCTGTGCGTGATAGAGGTTCTGTTTTACGACAAGCATGCCGCGCGGCTTATTTATATAGGAAGAAGAAATCACAAGCGCTTCCTGGATCAGTGAGGTCAATGGAACATTTTTACCTTTGAGCATTGCCAGGGAAGCCGGGTTGTCTTTGATTTCTTCATAAAGCCATCCGGGCATATGGAGTTCATTTACAGAAATAGTCATTCCTCCTGTTTTGTTTCTTTCGTTTCCTTTTCTTCTTTCACCTTGATATTGTAGCGGGACATGACTTTGTCCATATCTTCGCTCACCCATGCGTAAGCCGCTTCGGCTGCCGCTTTAAGAGCTGTGTCAAACACTTCCCTGTCCGCCTTGGATACCGGTGAAAGCACCCAGTCAGGCACAATCTCATGATTGCCTTTCTGGCTGTGGCCGACGCCGATGCGGATTCTGGCGATTTCGTCTGTCTTCAGACAGCTGATAATGGATTTCATTCCCTTCTGGCCGCCGGCGGATCCTTTTTTGCGGATTCTTACTGAACCGACAGGAAGATCCATGTCATCATGCAGAACAAGAATGTCCTGGGGTTCAATCTTGTAAAAGCTCACCGCCTGGGAAAGCGCGCTGCCTGATTCGTTCATGTAGGTTAACGGCTTCATTAACAATACCGGCTGCCCTTCGATTCTTGTCTGGGCAATCAGAGCGTTGAACTTGTTTGTGCTGATGGAAACACCAAGTCTGTCCGCAAGAAGATCAATTGCCATAAAGCCGCTGTTGTGTCTTGTATTCTGGTATTCCTTTCCGGGATTGCCGAGTCCTGCGATCAGTTTCATTCTTCAGTCTCGTCCTTATTTTCTTCCGTTTCAGGTTCAGCTTCCGCTGTTTCCTCTTCAGCAGGCACAGTTTCTTCTGTCTCTTCTGCCTGTTCAGCTTCTTCCTCATCGGAAGGCAGATCAATCTTAAGGCCGACAGCCTTGATCCATCTGGAGCCGACGCCTGAGTTGGCAAAGCCCTTTGCGTATTCCTCATAATCAGAAATGTCTTCATTTCTGTCCTGAAGAATCTTGCACATCATTGTATCGCATACATTTTTATAAATACCGATGAGCTGCTTGGAATATCTGTAGTTCTCCGGATACTCACCGGCGCTGATTCCTCTGAAGAACGCTTCGCCGAGATCTTCTGTTTTGTCATAGAACAGAGTGCAGTGCTTTGAAACGGCGGCGATCATCTGTCCGTTCAGCAGCTCGTCATACTGGCGGATTTTTTCTTCCACGAGTTTTCTGAGATCATTTCTGTCATTGCCATACAGCATGTTCGGAATGGCAAGCAGGAAATAGAAGAAGGAATCCTCGTTTTCCTCGATGGAAAGCAGTCCCTTTTTCTGGGTGAAGAGAGGTCTCAGGTCAATCTCTTCGAGCAGTTCTTCAAATCCGTCATAGGTATTGTGGAAAACCATTCCCCACAGTTTGATGACTTTTGTCTTTGCCGCGATATCCGGTTCTTCGGCCGAATTGGCGATGAGTTCATCCGCCGCCGCAAAGAACGCGTCCTTATCCTGGATCTGGTTGATGACCGTAATCACCCTTCTTCTTCTATTCACACCCCTGTTCATTGAGAACATTCTGAAGATCAGATAGATCATAAGAGCGTACATCAATACATTAAACAGCATATGTTTTCCTCCGCTTATGGATATTAATTATACCCGATTTCAGGAATTTCCCATGGTAATCACATGATTTTTGTTTATGATAATGGTTATGAATCAATGGCCCCTAAAAAGGAACAGAGTTTTATGAGTGAAAATAACGAAGTCAGAGAAATCAATGCGGAAACGCCGCAGGAAAATACAGAAACAGTCAGAACCAGGAACTTCAGGGACTTTTCACCTGTGCGGGTGGGAAGAATTCTCCTCCTTATATTATGTGTGCTGTTTCTGATCGGAATCTGGTTCCATAATAACCCTTCTTCTCCCGTGATCAATACCGACCCGGAAGAAAATGCGGACGGAACCGGCGAAGGCGAAACAGAACCGGCACCTCTGCCGGCGGAACTGACCGACCCTTCCAGCATTACGGTTCTTGTCAACAAAACCCATTCCCTTCCCGCGGATTACGTGCCGGAAAAACTGGTGACCCCCTATGTCAACAGCACCTCCGATGTCATCCAGGTCAGCTCCAAAGCAGCCGACCAGCTCAAGGAAATGGTGACCAAAGCAGCCGAAGACGAAGTGACATTATATCTGACCGCAGGATACATCTCTTATGAAACCCAGGATGACTACTTCCATGACAGAGCCGGCATGGTCGGCGAAGCGGAAGCCAACAAAGTCATCGCCAAGGCAGGATTCAGTGAACATCAGACAGGACTGGCCTTTGATTTCTCCGATGAGGCAAACGGCACCGCCACAACCGTCGCCTTTGCCGAGACAAAAGCGGGACAGTGGCTTATTAAGCATTCCTGGGAATACGGCTTCATTCTCCGCTATCCGGAAGGCAAGGAATCCGTCACTGGTTATTCCTACCAGCCGTGGCATTACAGATTTGTCGGCAGGGACACCGCTAAAAAGATGCATGAAACCGCTGAAGATCTGACGATGGAAGAATACTACAATGTGAACTGACGTGAGAAATTCCCGTTTTTTTCTGCAAATTCACGCCGCTTTGTGTGATTTCTGCAGAATTTCAAGCATCTGATTGACTTTTAGTGAGTTAAACCTTAATATATTTACGCGTTGTTTTCTACATGTAAAAAGACTGGAGGTGGCATGTATTATGAAGAGAACATACCAGCCAAGCAAGAGAAAAACCAAAGCTACTCATGGCTTTAGAGCCCGTATGGCTACACCCGGCGGTCGTAAGGTCCTGGCAAGACGCCGTGCAAAGGGCAGAAAGGTCTTATCTGCTTAACAGCCACCTTATGGTGGTTTTTTTCTTAGTAAAGAGCCTGAAGTGATATGAAAAAGAAGAACAGAGTCAAAAAACACGAAGAATTTCAGAAGCTGATCCATAACGGCAAAAAAGCCGCCAATCAGTCTTTTGTTTTTTATTACCTGCCGGCCGCTGAGGAAGAAGGCAGAATCGGCATCACCCTGTCCAAAAAAATCGGCAACGCGGTGAAACGGAACCTGATCAAACGCCAGGTCAGAATGATGTGCCAGAACCTGGTCGACTTTGAAAACTGGCCTTATGACGGCGTCCTGATCGTGCGTTTCGGTTACCTTTCAGGCACTTTTGAGCAGAATAAAAAGAACTTGGAAAAACTACTCTCAAAAGCTACAATATAGCAGTATACGTTTATAAGGAGAAAATATGAAGCTAACCCCCAGAAGAAAGAAGATATTGATGGTGGCGGCTCTCGTGTTTGCGGCAGTCATTCTGACCGGCTGCGCAATTCCCCATGATGAGTCCGGCAAATTTATTTATATCTGGCACGAACAGGTAGAAGGCTATACGATCAGAACTTCATTCTCTGACGTCATGAAGAATGAAAACTGGTTCAACGCCATCTTCGTTTATCCGCTTTCATTCCTGATCAACAAACTGGCACCGGTGATCAGTGTCGGCGGCGCGATTGCAGTCGTCACAATCCTGGTTAACGGTATCCTCGCTCTGGCAACAATCAAGTCATCCATCGCTTCCCAGCAGATGCAGCTGATCCAGCCGGAACTCGAAAGAATCCAGCGCAAGTACGAAGGCCGCGATGACCAGACCGCAAAGATGCGCCAGGCACAGGAAATGCAGGCGCTCTACAGCAAGTATCAGATCAACCCCGCATCGGTCATGCTGGTGACATTCATCCAGCTGCCCGTCATCATGGCAATGTACATGTCCGTACAGAGATCCTTCGCTGTCGCGACCGGCACATTCCTCGGCATCAACCTTCAGACAACACCGATGAACGGTATCAAAGCTGTCATCGGCGGCGACATGTCCGGTCTTTCCCTGGTGATTCTCTGGGTCGTGATGGGTGCCTTCCAGTTCCTGTCCATGAAGATTCCTCAGATTCTCCAGAAGAAAAGAGCTGAACAGGAAGCGGCGATTCATCACCGCAGACCGGAAACATCCAAAAACAGCCAGAATATGATCATGCAGATCTATATGATGGGTATGATTATGGTCTTCGGCTTAATGTGGCCGGCAGCCATGTCTCTCTACTGGGCAATCAACTCAATCGTCAACATCGTCAAGACAATCATCGTACAGAAGATTATAGATAAGAAGAATCCTGTTGGACGGAGGTAATCACAGATGACAGTTTATACAGCAAAGACTCTCGAAGAACTTCTCGCCAACGCGGCTGCGGACAAAAACTGCTCTGTGGAAGATCTTCACTACACAGTTACTGAAGAAAAGAAAGGACTCCTCGGCATCGGCAACTCCGTTACCGCTGAAGTCTTCAACATGGATGATGTCAAAGAATTCCTCTTTGATTATCTCGGAAACTTCTTCACCAGCATTGACCAGGATATCGAAGTTGCCATTGAAGAACGCACAGACGGCTTCATCGTCAACCTCAATGCGGACAACAACGCGGTCCTGATCGGCAAGATGGGCAAAACCCTGGCCGCTTTCAACACAGTCGTAAGAGCAGCAGTCAACTCAGAATTCAAGAAGAGAATCGATATTCTCATCGATATCAACCACTACAAAGAAGAGCGTTATGCCAAGCTCCGTTCCATGGCAAAGAGAATCGGCAAACAGGTTCAGAGATCCAGAGTCGATGTCGAACTCGATCCGATGCCCAATGATGAGCGCAAAGTGATCCACAAGACACTGAATGACTGGCACAACATCAGAACCGAATCCGAAGGCGAAGCTTCCGCCCGTCATATCTGCATCCGCTATGTGGATGACAGCGCACCGGCTGCTCCCGCTGCGGAAGACGAGGAAGAATAAAGCAATATACCTGTGGAAAAATTCCACAGGTTTTTATTTTTCAGCACACATTTCTTTCCACATGTAACACACCATCAGAAAGTTACAGTTTTCCACAATTGTGGAAAATTGTTGAAAGTTCGAAAAATCCTTTTTTTATCGATATTTTTTGGATGTTAACAACTGTGTATTTCATTTTTACATTTTCCACTTTTCAACAATTTTCAGAGTTTTGAACAATGTGGATTTTTTTTCCACTCTTTGTCCACTTTTGAAAAGTTGTGGATTTATGTGGAAAACTCATAAAACCCTTTATATTACGCTGTTTATCTGCATTTTTTGAATTGTGGATAAATTTTTTTTCAACAATTTACATGTGGAATTTATGTTTTTTAGTGTCTAAAATTGATGATGCATTACACTGCGCATCATCAGGGAGCATCACACTATGAGTACTAACAGAGACCAGTATCTGGCGGATTTATGGACCAATCTGCTGGAGTATATTACAACAAACAGGATCCTTGAGCCCGAGATGATCAGCCACTTCTATGAGCCCTGTTCACTTTATGAACTGACCGATGAGAAGGCGATTATTCTGGCTCCCAATATCGTTTCAAAACAGATCGTCAAAAGTCAGGCGGAAACTATTTCCAACGCCCTGATTGACCTTCTGTCCCTCGATCATTCTTTGATCGTGGAGATTTATCAGAAAACAGAACTTCCCGCCCGCTATGACCTGACCCGTCCGATTCCTCTTTATGACGAATCAGACTTCCAGTCAATGCCGATCCAGAAAGACAGAACCTTCGAGAATTTCGTTGTCGGCGACTGCAACCGTGAAAGCCAGGCGGCAGCTCTGGCCTGTGCCATGAATCCGGGCAAGTTCTTCAATCCGCTCTTCATCTTCGGAAACTCCGGACTCGGCAAGACGCACCTGCTTATGGCAATCGCCAATTATGTCCTTAAAGCAGATCCGAACAAGAAAGTCTATTATACGGAGTCGCTGAAGTTCGTCGAAACCGTGGTCAACGCGATCCGCGACAACAAGATCGACGCCTTCAAGCAGTACATGTACAATATTGACCTCCTGCTGGTCGATGATATCCAGTTCTTAGCAGGAAAGGAGAAGTCCCATGAAGTCTTCTTCACCGTCTATAACGAGCTTGTCAATAACGGCAAGCAGGTTTGCATCGCTTCCGACCGGCAGCCCAAGGAGATCAAAGGACTTGAGGAACGTCTGATCAGCCGCTTCTCAAGCGGACTTTCCGTCGGGATCGATTCTCCTGAATTTGAAACCAGCCTTGCCATTCTGCAGATGAAAATCAAGCAGAACGGATACGGAATCGATGAAGTGGACCAGGAAGGTCTTGCCTATATCGCCTCCAACTTCTCCGGCAACGTCAGAGATCTGGAAGGCGCCTGGAACCGTGTGCTTTTCTATGCCATCCAGTTCCAGCAGGACGGCGGCGTCATCAAGTTTGAAACCGTCATGAACGCCCTTAAAAATCAGGCGGTCGTATCGGATAAAACCGGTCTTTCCCCGAAAAAAATCATCAAAGCCGTCGCTGACTATTACGGTCTTACCAGACAGCAGATCACTTCCAAGACAAGAACAAAGAATATTGCCAACGCAAGGCATATTTCCATTTATCTCTGCCGCAAGATGCTGGATCTTTCCTACATCAAGATCGGCGATGAGTTCGGCGGCCGTGACCACTCCACGATCATGAGCGCCTGCTCCAAGGTGGAAAACCAGATTTCCAATGATCCGGTCTTCGCCCAGGCCGTCAGCGACATCCAGAAACAGATCAGCTGACAGTTTTCTCCACACTTTTTATCCACTTCTGTTCAACATCACAAAATGGTAAAATAGTCAGGGAAATCCGCACTTTTTAAGAGTTTTCCACAAAATCCACAGTCTTAATAACAATAAAACCTAAAAAAGATACATTACATAAACCAGGGAGGCATTACACATGAATATTACGATCGCCAAAAATGATCTTCTTTCGGCTCTTCAGGATACCGCACATGCCATTTCACCGAATTCCCCGCAGCCGGCACTCAGAGGCATCAAGATTGATGCGTTCAATGACACACTCACACTGACCGGCAGCGATGCAGATATTTCCATCCGCAGAACCATCGAAAAGAGTGAAGAAAACAACCTCAGCATTATCGAGGAAGGTTCCATTCTCATTGAATCCAGATACCTGATCGAAATCGTCAGAAAAATCGATTCGGAACAGATCCAGATTGAAGTCATCGACGGCGCACTGACAAAGTTCTCCGGCGGTTCCGCAGTCTTTAAGATCAACGGTATGAGAGCTGATGATTATCCTGATATCGACTTCATCAAGCCTTCCACATCTCTTCTGATGTCTGTCAGCGACCTCTCCTCCATTATCGAGCAGACAGCGTTCGCGACTTCCTCCAAAGACACAAGACCTGTTCTGACCGGCGTCAACTTCAGACTCGAAGACGGCATTCTCAAATGCACAGCGACCGATTCCTACAGACTGGCGAAGAAGACAATGCCGTTTGATTCCAATGATTCCTTCAACCTGACCATTCCGGCCAAGAGTCTCAATGAAGTCAGAGGCACAATGCTGGGAGATCTCAGCGCCAGCCTTGAAATCGCGCTCAGCGATAAGAAAGCGCAGTTCATCACTGACAAAATGACTCTGCAGACAAGACTTCTCGACGGCGGCTATCCGGAAACAGACAGACTGATCCCGAAAGAATTCAGATATGAGCTTTCCATGAACAGGAATGATCTGATCCACGCGATCGACAGAACAACATTCATCAAGAATGACAACATGACAATCAACCGCCTCTCTCTGAGCGAACATGAAGTCATCCTCTCCAACCGCAGCCAGGAAATCGGCGAATCCACCGAAACACTCGCGGCAGTCTTCAAAGGCGAACCGCTTGAGATCAGCTTCTCCGGAAGCTATGTCATGGCCGCAGCCAGGGCACTGCGCGGAAACGACATCAAAATCAGCTTTACAGGCGAAATGAAGCCCTTCATCATGACTTCTTCCGATGATGATTCAGTGCTTCAGCTGGTCCTTCCTGTAAGAACTTACAATTAAACCGGAACGGGCGCGGAAACGCGCCTTTTTTCATGTAGAAAAGTGGTGCCTCAGGCAGGGAAAACGGTCTTTTCATGATATAATAAGGAAGGCTTTTTTTCTGTGCGCCTTGAAAAGGAGATTCAGATGGCAAAAATCACGACAGATTACATCACACTGCAGCAGCTTCTGAAGCTTGAGAATATCGCCTCCAGCGGCGGTGAAGCCAAGATCCTGTGTTCTGAACTGAAGATCACAGTGAACGGCGAAAAAGAAAACCGCAGGGGTAAAAAACTCTATCCCGGCGATGTGATTGTCGTGGAAGGGAAAAAGTATACGGTGGAGAAATGATTGTCAGAAATCTCAGACTGAGAAATTTCCGCAATTATGAATCCGCAGTGATTGAGCTTGGCGAAGGCATGAACATCATCACCGGTGAAAACGCCCAGGGAAAGACAAATCTTCTTGAAAGCCTTGTCTATCTTTCTCTGACCAGGTCGCACCGGATCAGCGACGAGAAAAAACTCATCCGTGAAGAAATGCCGTTTGCCGATATTTCCTGCACTTTAAATGATGGTGGAGAAAAGGAAATCGAAGCCATTATTCATCACAAAGGCAAAACCCTTATGATCAGCCGGAATCCGGTGAAGAAGAGCAGCGATTTCATCGGCCAGCTAAACGTTGTGCTGTTTGCGCCGGATGATCTGTATCTGTTCAATGATCAGCCCAGGGAGAGAAGAAGGATCATGAATCAGGAGATCACAAAGATTTCCACGCCTTATCTTCTAAGCCTCAATCAGTATCAGAACCTGCTCAGGGAAAGAAACATCATCCTGAAGCAGGAAACGGCTGATGAAAGATATCTGGACATCCTCGATGAGCAGATGGCGGACGCTGAAAGCCTGATCGTGAAAAAGAGAACCGAGTTCGCCGATACAGTCAATGAGGCCATGAGCGGCCTTTACAGGGAAATCTCGGAGGATGACATCAGGGTTACCATGAAATACCGCTGCTGCATCGAGAATAAAGACGATCTGAGGGCATCTTTGCTGAGGATGCACAGAGAGTCAAGACAGCGCGATATCGAGCGCAGAATGACTTTAAACGGCATTCACAGGGAAGATCTGGTTTTTGAAAAGGACGGCGTCAGCCTGATCCAGACCGCTTCCCAGGGACAGAAGAGGATGACGATGCTGGCGTTCAAGATGGCGCTGCTCAGATATATCCAGAAAGAAACAGGTAAAAAGCCTGTTCTTCTTCTGGATGACGTCCTTTCCGAACTTGACTCAAACAGACAGAAAAAGCTTCTGAACATGGTCAGGGAGCCGTATCAGTGCCTGATTACGGCAACGGACGTGCCGGAAGAAATCAGAAAAGGAAACTACAGAGAGTTCCGGATTGAACACGGAACAGTCATAAACATTACGGGAGGTAGAGAATGAGTGAAGTAAAAGATGTTCTGGAACAGCCGACAGAGGCTGTTCTCAATGAAGAGCTTGATATCAAAGTGACTCATACATATGACGACTCCGATATCCAGGTTCTGGATGGCCTCGAAGCGGTCAGAAAGCGTCCCGGAATGTATATTGCCACAACATCCTCCAAAGGTCTTCACCACCTTGTCTGGGAACTTGTGGACAACGGCATCGATGAAGCGATGGCCGGCTACGCTTCCACCGTCACAGTCTCCGTCGACAAAGACAATATCGTCACTGTCGAGGATGACGGCCGCGGCATGCCCACCGGCATGAATGAAAAGACAGGCAAATCCACCATCGAAACCATCTACACGGTTCTTCACGCCGGCGGCAAGTTCGGCGGCGGCGCCTACAAGGTTTCCGGCGGTCTGCACGGTGTCGGCGCTTCTGTTGTAAACGCTCTTTCCGAATGGCTGGAAGTCTCCGTCTTCCACGAAGGAAAGATTTACTTCATCCGTTTTGAAGACGGCGGCCACCCGACAGAACCGCTCAAGGTAACCGGCGAATGCGATCCGGCAAAGCACGGTTCCATGGTCAGATTCAAGGCGGATCCGACGATCTTCACCGAAACAACAGTCTATGAACATGATGTTCTTCGCGACAGACTCAGACAGCTCGCTTTCCTGAACAAGGGAATCAGGCTTGTTTTCAATGACGAAAGAGAAGAAAACCCTGAAAAAGCACACCATGAGTTCATTTTTGAAGGCGGTCTGAAGGAATATGTCAAATACCTCAACAAGAACAGAACCGCCGTCAATGACGATGTCATCTATTCCGAAGGCCATGACAAAGGAATCCAGGTTGAAGTCGCCTGCCAGTACAACGACGGCTACAACCCCAATATCTACACCTTCTGCAACAACATCAATACCGTTGAAGGCGGCACCCATGAGGAAGGTTTCCGCATGGCGCTCAACCGTGTCATCAACAAATACGCAAGAGACAACAACTTCCTTAAGGAAAAGGACGACAACCTGACCACTGACGACTGCAAGGAAGGCATCACCGCCGTCATCAGCGTCAAGCATCCCGATCCCCAGTACGAAGGACAGACAAAGACCAAACTCGGCAACACGGAAGTCAGAAAGATCGTCTCCGATATCTTCGGCACCCAGCTCGAAAGATATCTCATGGAAAATCCGGATGACGCCAAGGCCATCATGGAAAAGGCAACCCTCGCCTCCCAGGCGAGAATGGCCGCGAAAAAGGCCAGAGAACTGACGAGAAGAAAGAGTTCCCTTGAAATCAGTTCCCTGCCCGGCAAACTCTCCGACTGCTCCTCAAAAGACGCTTCGATCTGCGAAATCTACATCGTCGAGGGTGACTCCGCCGGCGGCTCAGCGAAACAGGGCCGTGATTCCCACTACCAGGCGATTCTTCCCCTGAGAGGAAAAATCCTCAATGTCGAAAAAGCAAGACAGCACAAGGTGTTTGAAAACGCTGAAATCAGATCCATGATCACCGCCTTCGGCTGCGGTTTCATGGATGATATCGATGTGTCCAAGCTGCGCTACAACAAGATCGTCATCATGACCGATGCCGACGTCGACGGCTCCCACATCAGAATCCTGCTGCTCACCTTCTTCTACAGATATCTCAGACCGGTCATTGAACAGGGCCATATCTACATCGCCCAGCCGCCTCTGTACAAGGTTCAGAAAGGCAACACTGTCCGCTATGCCTATACAGAGCAGCAGATGACAAGATTAAGAGCCGAACTCGGCGACAGACTGAGCATTCAGAGATACAAGGGCCTTGGTGAAATGAACCCGGAACAGCTCTGGGAAACCACCATGGATCCGAAGAACAGAACCCTGATCAGAGTGAATATTGACGACGCTGAAGTGGCTGACCAGTATTTCTCCATCATGATGGGTGAAGAAGTTGAGCCAAGAAAGAATTTCATCATCGAAAACGCGAAATTCGCTGAACTTGATATCTGAGAAAGGAGGTCCTTATGGCATTGGATGATTTTATGGAATTTGACGAGGAAAATTTTGACCCCGGAAATATTACTGAAACCAATCTGACAAAGGAAATGAAGAGAGACTTCATCGACTATTCCATGTCAGTTATTGTCGCAAGAGCCCTTCCCGACGTCAGAGACGGCTTAAAACCCGTTCAGAGAAGAATTCTCTACGCGATGAATGAAATGAACAACGGACCCGACAAGGCATACCGCAAATGTGCCCGTATCGTCGGTGACACGATGGGTAAATATCACCCCCACGGCGACAGTTCCATCTATGGCGCTCTGGTCTATATGGCGCAGCCCTGGAACATGAGATCCGTCCTTGTCGACGGCCACGGCAACTTCGGTTCCATGGATGGCGACGGAGCTGCGGCGATGCGTTATACCGAAGCCAGAATGTCCAAGATCGCGGTGGAAATGTTAAGAGACCTTGACAAGGAAACCGTCGACATGACGCCCAACTATGACGGTGAAGAGGAAGAACCTACCGTTCTGCCTGCCCGTTTTCCCAACCTGGTTGTCAACGGATCCACCGGAATCGCGGTCGGTATGGCGACAAACATCGCCCCGCACAACCTTGGCGAAACAATCGACGCGGTCATTGCCCTGATCGACAACCCTGATCTTACAACCGCGGAAATGATGCAGTATCTCAAAGGTCCGGACTTCCCTACCGGCGGCTATATCCTGGGCCGTTCCGGCATCCGCAATTCCTTTGAGACAGGCCGCGGAACAATCATCATGCGTTCCAAGACAAGAATTGAGGAAATGCCCAACGGCAAATCAAGAATTGTTGTCTATGAGATTCCCTACATGGTGAACAAGGCCACTCTGGTCGAAAGAATCGCCACCCTGGCCCGTGACAAGGTCATCGAAGGCATTACTGATCTGAGAGATGAATCCTCCAATATGAACGGCGTACGCATCGTCATGGAACTGCGCAAGGACGTTCAGCCGGAAGTTCTCCTCAACCAGCTTTACAAACTTTCCCCGCTGCAGTCCAATTTCGGCGTCAACAACGTTGTTCTCTTCAACAACACACCGAGACTGGCTTCCATGAAAGAACTCCTGCAGGGCTATATCGCCCACCAGGAGGAAGTCATTGTCCGCAGAACGACATATGATCTGAAAAAAGCGAAGGACAGAGCCCACATCCTGGAAGGATTGAGAATCGCCGTCGACAACCTCGACGCTGTCATTCATACAATCAGAGATTCCAGAGACGCCAATGAAGCGATGACAAGACTCATGGAAAACTTCGGTCTTGATGAAATCCAGGCCAAAGCGATCCTTGATATGCAGTTCAGAAGACTCACCGGACTGGAAAGAGACAGAATCGAAAGAGAATATCAGGAACTTCTGGTCAGAATCGCCGATCTTGAAGATATTCTGGCTCACCATGACAGAGTTCTTACAATCATCAAGGAAGAACTGACGGAAATCAGGGACAAATACGCCGATCCCAGACGCAGCGAAATCATCGACGCGCCGGCGGATATGGAAGATGAAGACCTGATTCCGGTTGAAAATGTTGTCATCACCCTCTCCGCCAACGGCTATATCAAGCGCATGACCACGGACAACTACCGTGTGCAGAACCGCGGCGGCAAGGGAATCAAGGGAATGGAACTCAACAAGGACGATGTTATCGACCAGTTCGTGTCCATGTCCACCCACGATAACCTGCTTGTGCTCACAGACAAAGGACGTGTCTTCAGAATCAAGGGCTATAACATCCCCGAATTCAGCCGCACCAGCAAAGGTATTCCGGCGATCAACCTGCTTCAGATCGACAGAACAGAAAAGATCAAGGCGTTTGTGCCGTACAAAAACGACGATAACGCAAGCTTCCTGTTCTTCGTCACAAAACAGGGTCTGATCAAGAAGACCTCCATTGAGGAATTCAAGAATATCAACCGCAACGGCAAGATCGCGATCAAGCTCAACGAAGATGACGAACTGGTGGAAGTCAAGCCGACCAACGGCAGCGCTGAAATCATCATTGCCGGCTCCAACGGCAAGGCGGTCAGATTCAAAGAAGAAGACGTCAGACCGCTGGGCAGAACTGCCAGAGGCGTCAGAGGATTCAATGTGGATGGCGGCAAAGTCATCGGCATGGCAACCAACGAGGAAGGCAATTACATCCTAACAGTCACCGAAAACGGCTATGGCAAGAAGTCGCTCATTGACGACTACCGCATGACCAGCAGAGGCGCCAAGGGTGTCAAGACAGTCAATGTCAGTGAAAAGACCGGCAGTCTGGTATGCATGAAGGCCGTCAACGGCGATGAAGACTGCATGATCATGACCGATTCCGGTATCATCATCAGAATTTCCCTGAAGCAGGTCGCTGTCTACAACCGCTCCGCAAGAGGCGTGCATCTGATCAACGTCAAGGATGACCAGAAAGTTTCAACAGTCGAAGTTCTTGCGGCAGAACCGGAAGAAGAAGTTCCGGCGGAAACAGAACAGCCTGAGGCCGCGGAAGAAGTCAATACAGCAGAAGAAACAGCGGAAGAATAAACCGCAAAGAGTGTAAACATGCATGAAAGTTTACACTCTTTTTATATACTCTCAAAAATATAAAAATACCCGTGCGGAAGTGGCGGGTATAAATTAAGCATGATCAGCTGCCGTGAGATTATTTGTTCTTGCTGGCGGCTTTCTTTTTCTTTTCCTGCTTTTTAATATCAGCTTCGATCAGCGCTGTCAGATAACCTTTGATGCTTTCCTGACTTTCAAGCCATTCAATAATACCTGTTTCTGTCTTGTTGTTGAAACGGACAGAAAATGATCTGTAATTATTGCGGTTATAGGTATTGTTATACTCAAGCTTGTTTTTGTACTGATTTTTGTTTGGCATGTAGATTCCTTTCTATAGAAAATTTCAACTATTTATCATTTTTATTATATGCTACTGATTCCTATAATCAAATGGATAATTATAATTTGAACATTTTTTCAGAAAATTTTGCATTCTTGACAAACCAATAAGGCAATGCTTAAATGTGAGTAACGCGCAGACGGGGACCAGTATTTTCTGAATGTAGAAAACAGAAAGACAGTGGTTGATGGAAACTGTCACAGAAAGAAAAGAATCCACCCCTGAGTGAAGGTAATGACTTCCGGTATGACGGCCGTTATCGTCTAATGAAGTGGCTCACAAATTGTTTCACGTGAAACAATTATGAACAAGAAGGGTGGCACCGCGATTCACATCGTCCCTTTGCAGGATGATGTTTTATTTTTGAAAGGAGACAATCATGATTGACATTAAGATGATCCGCGAGAATCCGGAGATCGTAAAAGAAAACATCAAAAAGAAGTTCCAGGATGAAAAACTGGTCATGGTCGATGAAGTAGCCGCAATGGATACTGAGTACCGTGCAGCCAAGACAAAGGGCGACGGCCTCCGCGCTGACCGCAACAGACTGTCCAAGCAGATCGGCGGCCTGATGAAGGAAGGCAAGAGAGAAGAAGCTGAACAGGTCAAGCAGCAGGTTAAAGATATGGGCACCGAGCTGGAAAACCTGGAAAAGAGAGAAGCTGAACTTGAAGAAGAAATCAAAAAGAGAATGATGCTGATTCCGAATATCATCGATCCTTCAGTTCCGATCGGCAAAGATGATTCCGAAAACGTTGAAATCGAAAGATTCGGCGAACCGTTCGTTCCGGACTATGAGATTCCTTATCACACAGATATTATTGAAAAGCTTGCCGGTATCGATCTTGATTCTTCAGGAAGAACATCAGGCAACGGTTTCTATTATCTGAAAGGCGACATTGCAAGACTTCATTCCTCAATTCTCTCTTACGCAAGAGATTTCATGATCAACAGAGGCTTTGAATACTTCATTCCGCCGTTCATGATCCACGGCAGTGTTGTCAACGGCGTTATGAGCTTCGCTGAAATGCAGAACATGATGTATAAAATTGAAGGTGAAGACCTTTATCTGATCGGAACTTCAGAACATTCCATGATCGGACGTTTCATGGGACAGATCCTCAGAAAAGAAGATCTTCCTTATACTCTGACATCCTACAGCCCATGCTTCCGTAAAGAAGTCGGCGCACATGGTATTGAAGAGAGAGGTCTTTACAGAGTTCACCAGTTCGAAAAGCAGGAAATGGTTGTAGTCTGCGAACCTGAAGACTCACCTTACTGGTATGACCAGCTTTGGAAGAACAGTGTTGATTTCTTCCGTTCACTGGATATACCTGTCAGAACACTGGAATGCTGCTCAGGCGATCTGGCTGACCTGAAAGTCAAGAGCTGTGACGTTGAAGCATGGTCACCCCGTCAGAAGAAATATTTCGAAGTCGGCAGCTGCTCCAACCTTGGCGATGCGCAGGCAAGACGCCTTGGAATCAGAATCAAAGGAGAAAAGGGCAATTACTTTGCTCATACACTGAACAACACAGTCGTAGCTCCGCCGAGAATGCTGATCAGCTTCCTTGAAAACAACCTCAATGAAGACGGCAGCGTCAGAATTCCTGAACCTCTTCGTCCTTACATGGGTGGTCAGGACAAGATTGTTCCGCCGGAAAAGGTTAAAAATTTCTAAAAACATGAAGAATGAGGCAAAAACCTCATTCTTTTTGTTTCACGTGAAACAATTTGCCTGGAAAACAAGAAAAAAGCAGAGACTTGTATATTATCCGAAAATCAAGTAGAATAATTCTCGGCACAGCAGCCATGCATAGAACCTGGTCAGGACCGGAAGGTAGCAGCCATACAAGCCTCTGTCTGCGTGTGCCGCTTTTTTGTATATGAAGACAGACGAAGAATACATGAGAATGGCTTTGAAAGAAGCAGAGAAAGCCGCGAAGGCGGATGAAGTGCCGGTCGGATGCGTGATTGTCAGAAACGGTGAAGTGATTGCCAAAGCGCATAACCTCCGGGAAAAGAACCAGCAGGCCAATGCCCACGCGGAAATGCTGGCAATCCAGAAGGCAAGTAAGAAACTCGGTACCTGGTGTCTTCAGGACTGTGACCTTTATGTCACACTGGAGCCGTGCATGATGTGCACCGGCGTGATCGGCCATGCCCGGATCAAGCGGCTGATTTACGGCACTGCGGACCCGAAAGGGGGGACAATCGACACTCTGATTCAGATCAAAGAGATTCCTCACCTCAAAACATATCCGAAAACGATCGTTTCAGGCGTTTTACAGCCTGAATGTTCTGAAATTCTGTCATCATTTTTCCGCGAAAAACGTAAAAAACCCAAAAAAGACAAAAGCCAGTTTCAAAGCGTCAATAACCCTGCCTAACGGCAGGGCTTTTTGCTATAATGGTTAAATCAGGAGTGGGCTTATGGCAAAAACAGCACTTTATCAGAAATACAGGTCAGGCACATTTGAAGAAGTGGTTGGCCAGGAATATGTTGTCAGATCGATCAAAAATGCCGTTAAAACCGGAAAAATCGGTCATGCCTACCTTTTCTGCGGTCCAAGAGGCACCGGAAAGACGACAATGGCACGTCTTCTGGCAAAAAGTGTCAACTGCACCAATCCGGAACAGGCTCCGTGCGGTGTATGTGAAAACTGCCGGGCCGCAATCAACGGTACCCATCCCGATATTGTGGAAATCAACGCTGCCAACGAAACGCATGTCGAAGATATCCGCGACCTGATCGAAAGATCAAGGTTGGCGCCGATGATGGGCCGTCACAAAATTTATATTATTGACGAGGTTCATCAGTTATCCAGCGCCGCTTCCAGCGCTCTTCTGAAAACACTGGAAGAGCCGCCGGAAAACGTCATCTTTATTCTTGCGACGACAGATCCGCAGAAACTGCTGCCAACAATCATTTCCAGATGTCAGAGATTTGACTTCTCCAAAGTGAAGAAGAATCAGATCACAAATCATCTGCTTTCAATAGCGGAAAAAGAAGGAATCGGCATGGAACCTGCGGCTGCTGAAATGATCGCGGTTCTGGCTGACGGCGGAATGCGTGACGCGTTAAGCATGATGGATCAGTGCGCGTCCTATACCGGCGATCAGATCACGCTTGAGGCAATTGATCAGATTTATGGTCTTGCGACGACACGTGAAAAGATCGATCTGATCAAAAACATCATGACATCCAATCTGGAAGCCATGCTCGCACAGATCTCTACCTACGAGGAAAGAGGAATCGACCTGCAGCGCTTCACAGACGGCATGATTGATATACTGAAGGATACCGTTATCTGGCAGAATACCCACAAATCCGAATTGATGAAGGTTCTTACCCTTGAAGAGGCGGAAGAAATCACGGAAACAGCAGATTCGCAGTCATGCATGCATGTAGCTGAGTCGATGCTGCTTGCGAAGGAACGTTTCAAAACCGCGACTTCCGCAGTCAGCGCCTTTGAAGTGATCTGTCTCTCCCTGGCTACCGGCAGCAGGCAGCCTGTGACTGTCACCGCACAGCCTGCTTCAAGGAGCGCGGAACGTGCGCAGCCGGTTCAGACAGAGCGTCCTGTTCAGAGAACAGCTCCGCAAGCACCGGTTTACAGTGAGCCGGTTCCCGCGGAACCAAAACCGGCGGAAATCAGGAAAGAGGAAACTGTTCAGATCACACCGCCAAGAGAACCGGTCAGAATCAGTCAGGAGAAAATCATCCAGCTTCTGGTTCAGTGCTCCAAATCTCATAAAGTCAAAGACGAAGCGGCATTTGTTGATATGCGCAGCAGAATCAGTCTTGAAAACAGAAAATATGTTTTGATGCTGCAGGACTGCGTGATCGGCGCAAGCGGCGAGGACTGCATTGTTATGATCACAAAAGCCCAGCCGGTCGCCAACAGAATCAATGATCCGGCAATGAACAGGGAACTTTATGAGTTCACAAAAACACAGATGAACATCGATAAAATCATCTTTGCGATCACGGAAAGCGACTTCCGCGAAGCCTCAGCGCAGTTCAGAATCCTGATGCGGGACAACAATCTGCCCGAGGCATGCAAAGTTGAAAAATACACAGAAGAAACCGAAAAGGAGGAAACCCCGGAAGACCGGGTGCTTGCTCTGTTCGGCAAAGAAAATGTTGAAATCATAGGAGGATAGCCATGGATTTCTCTAAACTTATGGAACAGGCGCAGAAAATGCAGCAGGATCTGACCGTGATGGAAGAAGAACTTTCGGAAACCATTTATACAGGCAAGTGCGGCAATAACGAAGTGATCGTCAGAGTCAACGGCCGCAATGAAATGCAGGAAATTGAAATTGCCGATGAACTCATGACTCTCGACAATAAAGAAATGCTGCAGGACATGATCCTGATTGCCCAGAATGACGCCGTAGCCAAAGCGGCGAAAGACCGTGAAGAAAGAATGGGTGCCGCCACTGCCGGCATCCAGATCCCGGGGTTATAAGAAATGTATCCGTCCAGCATACAGAAGCTGATCGAAAGTTTCCGTTCCCTGCCCGGGGTCGGTGAAAAAACAGCGGAAAGATACGCGCTTTCAGTCAGTGAAATGGATCCCGTCAAAGTGGAGCAGTTTGCCCAGGCTCTTACCGGCGTCAAAGAAAAACTCAGAAGATGCCGGATCTGCGGCAATCTTTCTGATCAGGATGAATGTGAGATCTGCCGCAACCCGGACAGATCGCATAAGCAGATTTTCGTTGTCCAGTCGCCCAAAGATGTGATCGCCATGGAAAAAACAGGCGAATTCCGCGGTGTTTACCATGTGCTCAACGGTGTCATCTCCCCATCCAAAGGAGTCATGCCGGAAGATCTGGACATCGATTCACTGGTGAAAAGAGCTCTGGAGGCGGAAGAAGTGATTCTCGCCACCAGCAATACCATGGACGGAGAAACAACCGCGATGTATCTGGACAGGCTTCTGAAGGAACAATGCCCCGATGTACTCGTCACCAGAATCGCCCACGGCCTGCCCGCCGGCGGACTTCTGGATTATGCCGATGAAATGACACTGGCCTATGCTTTGAGCAACAGGCGCAGAATGCAGTAATACTGGAGGAGGACAGACAAAATGAACAATGATCTTACGATCGCCCAGGCAGCAACTCTTGAAGACATTTACAAGATCGCAGAGAAGGCTGGCATTTCAGCCGACGCGCTCGAACCTTACGGAAAAGACAAAGCGAAAATCTCGCAGGATTTCATCAACAGCTGCGCTGACCGCGAAGACGGCAAACTGATTCTCGTAACAGCAATTACACCGACAAAAGCCGGTGAAGGCAAAAGCACAACCACCATCGGTCTGGCTGACGGTCTTTCCCTGATCGGAAAGAATGTCATGGCAGCCCTCAGAGAACCCTCACTCGGACCTGTTTTCGGTCTTAAGGGCGGCGCGACAGGCGGCGGCTACGCCCAGGTCGTTCCGATGGAATCCATCAACCTGCATTTCACCGGCGACATGCATGCAATCACCACCTGCAACAACCTCATCGCCGCAATGCTCGACAACAGCATTTTCCAGGGCAACCCCCTGAACATCGACCCGGAACAGGTCGTCTGGAAGAGATGCCTGGATATGAATGACCGCACACTGCGTGACATCACCATCGGCCAGCTCAAAAAGTCCAACGGCGTCGAAAGACCTGATCATTTTGTCATTACCGTCGCGACTGAAGTCATGGCGATTCTCTGTCTGTCCAATGATCTTAAGGACTTTGAAGAAAGAATCGGCAGATGTGTCGTGGCTTACACATATGACCACAAGCCTGTCACAGTCAAAGATATTGAAGCGGCCGGTGCTGCGACTGTCACAATGAAGGAAGCTCTCAAGCCGAACCTTGTTCAGACACTGGAACATACACCGGTTCTGATCCATGGCGGTCCGTTCGCAAATATCGCCCACGGCTGCAATTCCGTCATCGCCACAAAGCTTGCCCTCAAGCTGGCTGACTATGTCGTGACAGAAGCAGGCTTCGGTGCTGATCTTGGCGCTGAAAAGTTCCTCGACATCAAGTGCCGTTCCGCAAATCTCAAGCCCAACGCTGTCGTGATCGTCGCTACAGTCCGCGCCCTTAAGATGCATGGCGGCGTCGATGTCAGTGAACTGACAGAAGAGAATGTCGAAGCGATGCTGGCGGGTGCCGCAAACCTGCAGAAGCACATCGAATCCATCAAGGCGTTCGGTGTTCCTTATATCGTTGCCATCAACAAGTTCTCCAAGGACACAAGAGCTGAAGTCGACGCTCTGCTTAACTGGTGCAAGGAAAACGGCCACCCGGTTGAAGAAGCGGACGGCTGGGCACGCGGCGGCGCCGGCATGACTGACCTTGCCAAGCATGTCGCTGAAATCGTCGAAGGCGAAACAAACTACGCGCCGATCTATGACGTCAATGAAAGCATTGAGGAAAAGATCAACAAGATCGCGACAATCGTTTATGGCGCAAAGGATGTTGAATTCTCCGAAGAAGCGATGAACAAGATCGCCACATTCAAAGAGAACGGCTTTGACAAGCTCCCTGTGTGCATGGCCAAGACACAGAATTCCATTACCGATGACGCGAATCTCAAGGGCAGACCCGTCGGATTCACCATCCATGTAAAAGACCTTTCCATTTCCGCCGGCGCCGGCTTCGTTGTCGCTTACACCGGCAGTATTCTGACCATGCCCGGCTTGCCGAAAGTACCGGCTGCCGTCAACATGGGCGTTGATGAAAACGGAAAGACCTACGGTTTATTCTGATCAATACGAAAATTAACTGAAAGAGTGAAAAGACAATGAGCTCAATCGCGTACGTAACTGATGAAAGCATGCTTGAATATCACCGACTGTGCCGGAACCGCGCCATTCTTTTCTGGCGCCTTTCCAGCAAGCGGAAATTCACGGATTTCCGCAAAGGCGACCTGCTGTTCTTTTTCGCCAGGCCCAGAACCGGCCGGAAGAAGGGACTCATCGGCTACGCGCACTTTGACTCGATTGTAAGACTTTCTTTAAAACAGATGTGGAGTCAGTACGGACAGTTCACCGGCTATGATTCAGAAAATCTTCTCCGCGAGGCGATCGAAAAAGCCTCCAAAGGACAGATTCCCAGAACGATGAGCTGTCTGTACCTGACTGACGTGGTTTTCTTCCTTTCCGCCATTTATCCGGATGAGGTCGGAATTGAGATTCCTTCCAATCTGGAAAGCTACTGCTATCTTGACCGCTCCGATCCCACGATTACCGTGAGAATCCTTAAAAAAGCGGAAGAAAGAGGCATTGACTTATGGAGCGCCGCCAATTCCGTATCTCCCGATGTCATTTTCAGCCATGATGAAATCAGACATCAGCTGGCTGTCATTCATAAAAACATCGGCAGGGAAGACGGCAGCGAGAAAGAAAGAGCCAGAATGCATAAATACGCCAGACAGAAGTCAGAACAGCCAGGCTGGGAACTGATCCGCGGCAGCCGGACCGACTGTCTGAAGATTGAACGTGATTATATTGTGATAGGACTTCCCTACGTGTCACAGGCAAACGACCGTGATCTCAGAATTAGAGAGATCGCCGGAAGAATGCTGATATACCGCCTTTGGGCACAGAGGCAGGAACTGAACCGGGAAATGATCTTCGAGCTGATCGGAGACAATATCCCGAAGGAAGTCAGTGAACTCGCGGAGCAGCTTAACCATGAACAGATTTGATATCATCGTCATCGGCGGCGGCCATGCCGGCATTGAAGCGGCTTTGGCGGCAGCCAGACTGAAAAAAAAGACAATGCTGCTGACCCTCAGCATTGACAACATCGGAAAGATGCCATGCAATCCATCCGTCGGCGGTCCGGCAAAAGGAATTGTCGTCAGGGAAATCGACGCCCTGGGCGGACAGATGCCCATCACGGCAGACCGTACTGCCCTGCAGTTCAAGATGCTCAACAGCGCCAAGGGACCCGGGGTCAGGGCGCTGCGTGTGCAGTCGGACAAACTCGCGTATAAAAAAATGATGCGTGATGTCTGCCTGGCGCAGGAAAACCTCACAGTCATGGAAGGAATGGCAATCCGTCTGAATACTCTGAACGGCAAAGTTACGGGAGTTACGTTAAAGGACGGGTCTTTTATTGCGGCGGAAGCGGTTGTCATGACAACCGGCACCTATATGGCCGGCGTCAATATGATTTCCGATGAAGTGAAACCGGGCGGACCGGACCTTGAAACAACGACAGAAGACCTTTCCGCGTCCCTGCGTGAAATCGGTATCCGCACATTCCGCCTGAAAACAGGAACCCCGCCAAGGGTCCTGACCAGTTCCATTGATTTTTCCAAAACAAGATATGAACCGGGAACCGACGCGTTTCTGCATTTCTCGGAAACCACAAAGACAATCAGGCCTTTCAAAGACCAGGTTCCCTGCTATATGACATACACCACGCCGGAAACCCATGAAATCATCATGAAGAACCTCAAGCGTTCCAGCATGTATTCAGGTGTTGTCAAAGGCGTCGGACCCCGCTACTGTCCTTCCATCGAAGACAAGCTCGTCCGCTTTTCCGACAAGCCCCGCCATCTTCTTTTCCTGGAGCCGGAGTCGCTTTCCCTTGATACAACCTATGTGCAGGGATTCTCCACTTCACTGCCAAGGGATGTGCAGGAGGCGATGACCCACACACTGCCCGGTTTTGAAAAGTGCGTCATTAAAAAATACGCCTACGCGATTGAATATGACGCCATTGATCCGCTGCAGATGAAAAGAAGCCTTGAATCAAGAATCATCGAAAACCTTTTCACCGCCGGACAGATCAACGGAACCTCAGGCTATGAGGAAGCCGCCGGTCAGGGAATTGTGGCAGGCATCAACGCCGTCCGCAAGCTCGATGGCAAAGAACCTCTGGTTTTCGGCAGGGATGAAGCGTATATCGGCGTTCTGATTGATGACCTTACAACAAAAGGAACACTTGAACCGTACCGTCTGCTGACTTCAAGAGCGGAATTCCGTCTTCTCTTACGCCATGACAACGCTGATGTCCGTCTCATTGAGAAGGGACATGAATGCGGTCTTGTGACGGATGAAAGATATGAAGACTATCTCAATAAGATGGCAGATCTGGAAGAGCTCAGAAGAAAGCTCGGCGATCTGACTCTTGAACTCGATGATCCGGATGTGGAAGCTTACCTTGAACCGCTTGGATACATAGTCGGAGAGCACAAAGGGGTCAATGGCCTTGATCTGGTCAGGCGTCCCAATGTCACGACTGCCGGTGTTCTGAAGCTGAACAATGAGGAAGTGGATGAGGAACTCGCCGCAAGATGTGATATCGAGGTCAAATACGAGGGCTATATCCAGAAGGCAAAGCGCGAAGCCGCAAAGCTGGAAGGCATGGAAAACATGAAGCTTGGCTATGACTTCAATTATGACCTTGTGGACAATCTGTCCCTTGAAGGCAGACAGAAACTTATGAAATACAGACCTGAAACGATGGGGCAGGCATCCAGAATCTCCGGCGTCAATCCGGCGGATCTCGCGGTGCTGGCAATCGCTCTGAAACAGATGAAGGAGAAACAGTCATGAATTACGAAGAAGTAGTATCCAATGTGAATGTTTACGGACTTGAAGAATCCGTAAAAGGCGTGAAATATCCTGTCAGTGTGGATGTAAACAAAAAGGCGGATGAACTCAGCCGCCGGGCAAAACATGCCAAAGTTTCTTCCGCCCAGGATAATTATCTGAACGGCATTATTGTCCAGTTCGACCTGACTTTCACCAACAAGGCATGGGTGGAGGCGGAACGCTACCACCTGATGGAATTTGTCAGTTCCCAGTCCACGATGCAGAAGATCACCCAGTTCGATCTTGAGCAGGTCTACAACGAATTCGTTGATGAAAGAATTGTGGAAATCATGAAGGAAAAGGTTCTTGCCTACAATGAGCTGCAGGCGGATATCAAACGCCTCAAGGCAGAGGGCAAGGATGTCACGACACTCAATGACGTTGCCTCAAACAAGTACCTGGAAATCCTTTACTCCAATCCGGCCGGCTTCCGCATGACCGCAAGGATGACCACAAACTACAGACAGCTCAGAAAGATCTACAGAGAGAGAAAACAGCACCGTCTGCCTGAGTGGAGAGCGTTCTGTGCCTGGATTGAGACCCTTCCGCACAGTGAAATGCTCACTTCAGAACAGTAAACAGCAAATTGTGGAAAAATTATTTTTCCACAATTCT
Source organism: uncultured Erysipelotrichaceae bacterium (assembly GCA_902775735.1). Lineage (GTDB taxonomy): Bacteria > Bacillota_I > Bacilli_A > Erysipelotrichales > Erysipelotrichaceae > Bulleidia. Next base: position 10,928 of record CACYNH010000021.1, on the reverse strand, counting down.
GTGTTTTTTTAAAATGTGGATAAAAAAGTTTTCCACATATTTTAATCCTTTTTAATCATTATCCAACTTGGTATAATGAACATTACCGGAGGACAGATGCGTATTACAGAATTGCCGGATATCTGCAGGGAAACAGGAATTGATCTGACCGCTGAAATGACACAGCAGTTTTCACGCTACATGGAACTGCTAATGGAATGGAACGAAAAGATCAACCTGACCGCGATCAAAGAACCGCAGGAAATTGCGGAGAAGCATTTTTATGACTGCCTTCTGCCGCTTTCCTCAGGAAAGATCAGCGGCCGCACAGCCGATGTCGGCAGCGGCGCCGGTTTCCCGGGTCTGGTATGGAAAATCGCCAGACCTGATCTGGAAATGGTTCTGATCGAGCCGACCGGAAAGCGCTGCACATTCCTGAATACCGTCATTCGTGATCTTCATCTTGAAGGCATTGAAGTCGTCAATGAAAGAAGTGAAGACTATGTCCGTGATCAGCGGGAATCTTTCGATACCGTAACAGCCAGAGCTGTCGCCAACCTGCGGGTACTGTCTGAACTCTGCGTTCCGCTTGTGCGCAGGGGCGGTCTGTTTGTCCCGATGAAGGGAAGCAGCGCGAAGCAGGAAGCGGAAGAAGCGAAACATGCCATGAAGGTCCTTGGCGTCACTGTGGAATATGTGCAGGAAACCAGCCTGCCCAACGGTGATCCGCGGATCAATCTGTTCCTGCGCAAAACCGCAAATACACCGCCGGAGTATCCCCGCCACTATGGCAGGATCAAGAAACAGCCGCTTTAAGAATAAGGAGGGCAGAATGAGAAAGACCAAGAGTATTCTGGATCTTTTCGACCGGCAGGACACCAACCGCATCGTCATGATCGCCTCCGCAAAAATCAAGCCGTCCCGCTATCAGCCGCGGATCCGCTTCGATGAGGAAGCGCTGGAGGAACTGGCGGAATCAATCCGTGAAAACGGACTGATCCAGCCGATCACCGTGCGGAAAATGGATGATCAGTATGAGATCATCGCCGGTGAAAGAAGATACAGAGCCTGCCAGATGGCAGGATATACAGAAATTCCATGCTACATCATGTCCCCGACCGAAGAGCAGGCAGCACAGATGGCTCTGGTGGAAAACGTGCAGAGAGAAAACCTCAGCGCGATTGAGGAAGCCAAAAGCTATGTGCAGATCATGCGCCAGTCAGGGATGACCCAGGAACAGGTCGCCAAACGCATCGGCAAATCACAGTCGGCCGTTGCCAACAAAATCCGTCTGCTCAACCTGCCGGAAGAAATCCAGCAGGCTGTCATCGACGGGAAGATTTCCGAGCGCCATGCCAGGGCACTGCTCAGCGCGCCGCCGGAAAAACAGAAGGAAGTCTACCATACGATTGTCGGCAAAGGAATGAATGTCCGTCAGTCGGAGGAATACATCGAAAAGATGAACGGACCGCAGAAAGTTCATCGCCGCCAGAAAACAAAGGGATTTACAAGAAACGTCCAGATCGCTATCAACTCCGTCAATCAATGCGCGAAGATGATCGAAAAGATGGGAATTAAAACAAAAGTGGAAACGGAAGAAAGGGACGACGAAGTCCGCATGATCATCCGGATTCCGAAATGATTGAGGAGAAAACTATGGGTAAGATCATCGCAATTGCCAATCAGAAGGGAGGCGTCGGAAAGACCACAACAGCCATGAATCTGGCTGCCGGCCTTTCCTATGTCAACAGAAAAGTCCTGCTTGTGGACTTCGACCCTCAGGGAAACGCTACCCATGGCATCGGCGCCAACAAGGTGGGCTATACCAAAACTGTCTATGATGTTCTGATGACTGACGCGTCTGTTGATGAGTGCAAAGTCACCCTGCAGATGCCGCCGCTTGACGTCATTCCCGCCACCAGCGGACTGGCCGGCGCGGATGTGGATATGGCCTCTTATGAAATGGGAAGAGAGCAGCTGCTCAAGAAAAAACTCGACGCTGTCCGGGATCAGTATGATTACATCATCATCGACTGCCCGCCGGCCCTCGGTCTTCTCAATACAAACGCCCTGACTGCCACAGACACTGTCATGATTCCCGTCCAGTGCGAATATTTCGCCCTTGAAGGTCTGACCCAGCTCTTAAGCACCATCCGTCTGGTCCAGAGACTCTGGAATCCCCGTCTCTCCATCGAAGGCGTTCTTTTGACAATGTTCGATGTCCGCACAAAGTTATCCGTTGAAGTCCAGCAGGAAGTCCGCAAGTACTTCAAGGAAAAGGTTTACCGCTGCTATATTCCGAGAAACGTCCGTCTTTCGGAAGCGCCTTCCCGTGAAGAGTCCATCTTTGAATACGACACCAAGTCGGAAGGAGCCAAGGCATATGCGCAGCTCGTCAAGGAAGTCATCACGCAGAATGAGAAAGGAAAGCGATAATGGCTGAAAAAAGAAACAGACCGGGTCTTGGCGGAAGAGGCCTGGATGCCATCTTCGGAACAGACGTCAATCAGTTCCTGGATGATATTCAGAACAACGCTTCCGAAATTCCCGGAAGAAAAGAAGTAGAAATCAGGATTGACGAAATCCGTCCCAATCCCTACCAGCCGCGTAAGGAATTCGACCAGGACGCTCTGAATGAACTGGCCGATTCCATCCGCACCCATGGCATCTTCACACCGCTTCTGGTCAGAAAGAGCGTACAGGGCTATGATCTGATCACCGGTGAAAGAAGACTGAGAGCCGCCCGCATTGCCGGTCTGACGACAGTACCTGCCATCTCGGTGGAATTCACGGATGAGCAGATGATGGAAATCTCCATCCTCGAAAACGTTCAGCGTGAAGACCTGAATCCGATCGAGGAAGCGGCCGCCTATGACTCCCTGGTCAGAAAGCTTGGCTACACCCAGGAGAAACTGGCCGAAAGAGTCGGCAAATCAAGAGAATACTGCGCCAATATCATGCGCCTGCTCAAGCTGCCTTCCGAAGTGCAGAAAATGGTCGTCGAGAAAAAACTGACCATGAGCCATGTCAGACCTCTTCTTTCTTTGAAAGATGAGGATCAGATCTATGAAGCCGCCCAGCAGGTCATGAAAAAGAAGATGTCCGTCCGTGAGGTTGAGGCGTATGTCCATGATCTTTCCGGCACGGAGGTCCGTCCCCAGAAGAAAACAAAGAAGGCGGAAAAGGATCCCTGGATCAGAGATCTCGAAGACAGGATGCAGAGAAAGCTTTCCACCGGCGTTACCGTTTCAAAGAAATCCATTTCGATTTCATACAGCGACACCGAAGATCTCAACAGAATTCTTGAAATTCTCGACTGTCTCGAGCCTTCGAATGAATAACAAAACGAAAGAATTGTCCAATTCAGCAGCAGTTCACTGAAACCTGTTGTCTGCATCGGAAAATATAGTTTAAAATTATTTAATGTTCAGAAGGAGTCAAAATGACGAAACGGACATGGACAACGGCGATCGTCCTGACAGCAATCGGAGCGTGTTCGGTTTTCTTCAGTCTGCCGGTATGTCTGGGCTGGATGCTCGGATGCGCGGCGGCAGTTCTGAATTATAAAAGGAACGAACGCTACTGGTCAGGAATTCTCAGCCGGGGCTCGGCTGCCACAGGAACAGGAATGCCCCACTTCATGATCAACTGGCTGATCATGGTCGCTGTGCTTCTGATCTGTGCGCTCAAACCGGAATATTTCAATATATTCTCCTGCGCAGTCGGATTGTTTCTGATCAAGATTACAGTGACGGTTGACACACTGATCAACAGGAAAGGAGAGTGATCAGATGACAGTACAGTCGGATGTATATGTGATTATACTGCTGACGATTATCCTCGGTATCGGAATGGTGCTGATTTCAAAAGCGGTGGACAAGGCAGACCCTCTGGCGGAGCCAAAGGGTGCTGTCAGACTGATTGTACTCGGCGTTCAGACGGTATATAACGCCGTCAAATCAAATGTCGGCTCAAAAACCGCGGAGAAACTCACACCTTATATTCTCGTGCTGTGGTCGTATATCTTCCTCAGCAATATCATCAGCCTGTTCGGTCTGAGTTCACCGACAGCCAATCTGAGTGTCACATTGCTGCTGGCATTTATCACCTGGCTGCTGATTCAGATTACCGAACTTAAGTATGGCGGCCTTGGCGCTTATCTGCACAGCTTCATTGAACCGCTGCCGGTCATGCTGCCGATGAATATCATCGGAAAATTCTCAACCATGGCTTCCATGGCTCTGCGTCTTTTCGGCAATATCACATGCGGCGGAATCATGATGCAGCTGATTTACAGCGGATCGCAGATTCTGTCCAACGCTCTTGCCGGACTGTTTGGCGCCCAGGGAAGTGTATTCAACTTCATGGCACCGGTACTCACACCGATCCTGCACGCATATTTCGATCTGTTTGCGGGATTCATTCAGACACTCGTATTTGTCACACTCACCATGGTACTCATTGGCAACGATATGCCGGATGAGGTAAAAAAATAAAACTGGAGGATAAAAATTATGGAGAGAGGTTTAATCGCAATCGGAGCAGGTATCGCTGTTCTCACTGGTTTCATGACAGGTTTTGGTGAAGGTACTGTTGCCGCACATGCCTGCGATGCCATCGGAAAGAATCCGGAAGCAGAATCCAAGATCCGTTCCACTATGATCCTTGGTATCGCTCTTTCGGAAACCTGTGCTATTTACGGACTGCTCGTTGCCATCCTGCTGATCTTCGTATATTAATACGGGAGATTCGTAATGATTGAAGTTGACATCATAGGACAGCTGGTTCCCAATCCGCTGACCATGATCGTACAGCTGTGCAGTACACTGGTCCTGTTTTTACTCGCAAAGATATTTCTCTGGCCTTCCGTCAGTAAATTTCTTGATGCCCGTTCGGAAAAGATGCAGTCCGATCTGAACGAAAGCGAGAAAGCGAAACAGGATGCTTTTGCCGACCGTCAGAAGGCGCTTGAGCAGCTCAACGAAGCTTCTGACAAGGCTGACCAGATTGTCAGCGCGGCTGTAAAACAGGCAAAAGAAGAAAAGGCCGGTATTCTTGCCCAGGCAGACAGGGAAGCCAGCGCTGCCAGAAAGAAGGCGCATGACCAGATCGAAGCTGAACGTCAGGCAATGTATGACGATATGAAGCGGGAAATGGTCGAAGTTGCCCTCGCGGCCGCAGGCAAACTGCTGGGTGAGCAGAAGAGCGAAGAGCTTGACCGTGACGCAATTGACGCTTTTGTAAAGGATGCGGACAGTTATGGCGAATGAGGTCGCTGAGCGCTATGCGCAGGGGCTCTTTGAACTTGCAAAAGAGACCGGGACCGTCCGGGAAAAGAAAGAACAGGCAGCACTGATTCTCAGGGCCATCGACGACAATCCTGAGCTTACTGTCTTTCTCAGAGCGGTCAAAATCACAAAAGAAGAAAAGAAGAACCTGATTGCCGGTGTCTTTGCCGGTGCGGCGGATACCGACACAATCAATCTGATCAGGCTTTTGATCGACAAGGGACGGATTTATTATTTCCGGGAAATATTTTCCGAATTTGTCCGTCTGGCTGATGAAGATCTCGGCGTTGCCACAGCTGTGGTTGAATCCGCCCGTGAACTGAAGGCTGAAGACCTTGAAAGAATCAGAAAAGCCCTTGAGAAGAAAACCGGCAAAGCGGTCAGTGTTTCCACAAAGATCAATCCTGATCTGATTGCCGGCATCAAAGTTACCGTCGGTTCAAATGTAACTGACATCACAATGAAAACAAAACTGGATTCCATGAAGGAAGCGTTACTGAAAGGAGGACAGGCATGAGCCAGATTAGACCGGAAGAAATCAGTGCCCTGATCAAAAACCAGATTAAAAACTATGATCAGAAGATTCATTCCGATGATGTCGGATATGTCATCTCTGTCGGCGATGGTATTGCCATGGTGCAGGGAATTGACAAGGCAATGTCATCCGAATTGTTAGAATTTCCCCACGGCGTCATGGGTATGGTCATGAACCTGGAGGAAGACCACATCGGTGTGGTACTGCTCGGAAACGACTCTGAAATCAGAGAAGGTGACGAGGTCCGCCGCACAGGAAGAATTATCGAAGTACCGGTCGGCGACGCCATGCTCGGCCGTGTCATCAATGCCCTCGGTCAGCCGATCGACGGAAAAGGGGAGATTATCACCTCAAAGACCCGCGCGATCGAGCGTGTCGCTCCGGGCGTCATGACAAGAAAGTCAGTCTTCCAGCCGTTAATGACCGGTCTCAAGATTATCGACTCCATGATCCCGATCGGCAAAGGTCAGCGTGAGCTGATCATCGGCGACCGTGAAACCGGCAAGACAGCGATCGCGATCGACGCCATCATCAACCAGAAGGGCAAGAACGTGAAGTGCATCTATGTCGCAATCGGTCAGAAGGAAAGCACCGTTGCCCGCCTTGTCCAGAAGCTCCGTGAAAATGAAGCGATGGAATACACAACCGTTGTCAACGCGTCCGCTTCCGAATCCGCCCCGCTGCAGTACATCGCTCCGTACGCGGGCTGCGCCATGGGTGAAGAATGGATGGAAAAGGGTGAGGATGTCCTGATTGTCTACGATGATCTTTCCAAGCACGCGGTTGCCTACCGTACAATGTCCCTGCTGCTGAGAAGGCCTCCGGGAAGAGAAGCTTATCCGGGCGATGTCTTCTATCTGCACAGCAGACTGCTCGAAAGAGCGGCCAAGCTCTCCGATGAACTCGGCGGCGGTTCACTGACTGCTCTGCCGATCATCGAAACACAGGCAGGCGATATCTCCGCTTATATTCCGACCAATGTCATTTCTATTACCGACGGTCAGATCTTCTTACAGACAGATCTGTTCGCCGGCGGTGTCCGTCCGGCTGTTGACTCCGGTCTCTCCGTTTCCCGTGTCGGCTCCAATGCCCAGACAAAGGCGATGAAGACCGTTTCGTCCTCACTGAAGCTCGATCTGGCACAGTATCATGAAATGCTGACATTCGCCCAGTTCGGCTCTGACCTGGACGCTTCCACAAAGAAGATCCTCGATCACGGCGGAATGCTGACGGAACTGCTCAAGCAGCCGCAGTATCAGCCGATGTCCATGACCGATCAGGTTCTCTCCCTGTTTGCGGCCAAGTACGGATACTTTGATTCCATTCCCATCGAGGAAGTCTCCTCCTTTGAAAAGACACTCCACCGCACACTTCACAGCGAGTTCCCTGAAGTCTGCGCGGAGATTGAAGAGAAGGGAATCCTCTCGGATGAACTTATTGCCAAGATGAAGGAAGGTATTGGCAAAGCAGTTGAACAGTTCACTCTGGTAAAAGGAGTGAAGTAATATGGCACAGTCATCTCAGGAGCTGAGAAGCCGTATCAAATCGGTCAACTCCACCCGCAAGATCACAAAAGCGATGGAGATGATCGCCAACGCGAAGCTGCTCAAGCAGCGCTATAAAATGGAATCCAACCGCGAATATGCCCAGCGTCTCCAGGATACCTGCGATGAGATCGTCGCCAAGAATCCCGGCGTGGAAAGCAGATTCACAAAACCGGTTCACGGCACAAAGAAGATGACGATCATCTTCTGCTCCGATCTCGGTCTGTGCGGCGGCTACAATTCCGGCGTTATGAAATTTGCCAGAGAAAACCTGAATCCTGCAGATCCGTGCTTCCTGATCGGTACATCGCTGACAAGGCAGCTTAAAGAAGAAGGATTCAACCTGATCAATGAAGAGCCCATGTCCAGTGACAGGGCGACATTCCTCAGCATCAAGGATGCAGTCAGAACAGGCGTTGATCTTTACGAAAGAGGAGAGATCAGCAGTCTGCAGCTGCTGTATACAAGATTCGTCAACACAATGACATTCAAACCTGATATCGACGTCCTGCTCCCCTGCGACATCACACCGGATGAAGAAGTCCGTATGAAGGCAAGGGAAGAGGAAGCAGACAGCGACGGAATGTATATTGAAACATTGTTTGAACCGGATCCCGAAACAATCCTGAACCAGCTGATTCCGATGATGATCGACAACGTCGCTTTCGCTGACTGGATGGAATCCACCACCGCGGAACAGGGCAGCCGCAGAGTTGCCATGAAGACCGCAACCGATAACGCAGATGAACTGAGTCAGAGCCTGCAGCTGGAATACAACAAGGTCAGACAGGCAAGTATCACGCAGGAAATCACCGAAATCGTCGGCGGTTCCGCGGCAGTATAAGAAAGAAGGTAAGGTATGAGCGAAATTGGAAAAATTGTGCAGGTCATCGGACCGGTCATCGATATCAGATTCGAACCGGATCATTTACCTTCCATTAAAAACGCAATCAAAATCAGAAATTCCGAAACCGGAAGTTCCATGACAGCCGAAGTTGCCCAGCACATCGGTGACGACATTGTCCGCTGCATCGCCATGAGTTCCACTGACGGTCTTGTCAGAGGAATGGATTGTGAGGATACAGGCGCTCCGATCGCTGTTCCGGTAGGCGACGCGGTTCTCGGCAGAATGTTCAACGTTCTCGGCGAACCGATCGACGGACTGGGAGAAGTCAATGCGGAAAAGTATATGCCGATCCACAGAGAGGCACCTACTTTTGCCCAGCAGCAGACAACCAGTGAAATCCTGGAAACAGGCATCAAGGTCATCGACCTTCTGTGCCCGTATTCCAAGGGCGGTAAGATCGGTCTGTTCGGCGGCGCCGGCGTCGGCAAAACCGTCCTGATGCAGGAACTGATCCATAACATTGCCATTGAGCACGGCGGCCGTTCCGTCGTCGCGGGCGTCGGTGAAAGAACCCGTGAAGGCAATGACATGTACAACGAAATGAAGGAATCCGGCGTTCTTAAGAACACTGTCCTGACATATGGCCAGATGAACGAGTCTCCCGGCGCAAGAATGAGAGTCGCTCTCTCCGCGCTGACCATGGCGGAATACTTCCGTGATGTCGACCATCAGGACGTCCTTCTGTTTATCGATAACATCTTCCGCTTCACCCAGGCAGGCTCCGAAGTCTCCGCGCTTCTCGGCCGTATGCCTTCCGCGGTCGGCTACCAGCCGACACTGGCCACAGAAATGGGTCAGCTCCAGGAGAGAATCACCTCAACCGACGAAGGCTCCATCACATCCGTCCAGGCAATCTACGTTCCTGCGGATGACCTGACCGACCCGGCGCCGGCGACAACCTTCTCCCATCTGGACGCGCGTCTTGTCCTTGACCGTTCCATCGCTGCTCTGGGTATCTACCCGGCAGTCGATCCGCTGGGATCCTCTTCCCGTATGCTGGATCCGCTGGTCATCGGCGAGGAACATTACCAGGTAGCCAGAGAAGTCCAGCAGATTCTGCAGAGATACAGAGAACTCCAGGACATCATCGCTATCCTCGGTATGGAAGAACTTGGTGAAGATGACAAGAAGACAGTCTTCAGAGCCAGACGTATCCGTAACTTCCTGTCCCAGCCGTTCGCGGTCGCTGAACAGTTCTCAGGAATTCCGGGTATCTATGTACCGGTTCAGGAAACAGTCAGAAGCTTCCGTGAAATCCTCGACGGCAAGTATGATGATCTTCCTGAAGCCGCATTCCTCAGCGTCGGTACAATCGAAGACGTCGTCAAGAAGGCTGAGACACTGAAATGACAATGATCCATTGCCGCGTTGTGACTCCGGAAGGTCTCTACAAGGAAATGGATACACCGATTATCAACATCGTTACAACGGATGGACAGAGAGGAATTCTTCCGAACCACATGCCGCTTGTCACAATGCTGAAGATCGGAAAGATGACCACTGAGGAAAACGGTCAGAGAGAGGAATACGCCGTTGCCGGCGGCCTCTTCTATTTCCGTGACAACAAAGCTGAAATCATGACGGATGCGATTGAGAACAAGAAAGACATCGACGCCGAAAGAGCCGAAGCCGCAAAGGCAAGAGCCGAAAGACGTCTTGGTTCCAACAATCCGAACTATGATCTGCAGCGTGCAGAGATCGCACTTGAGAAGGCTCTCAACCGTCTCAGTGTCAAAGGAAACCGTTAAGCAGGGTGATTATTCACTCTGCTTTTTCAGTCATTCCGAATGATCGGACAGTGCCGTATATCACAGAAAAAAGCATGAAGCAGATTAACCGCCTCATGCGTAAATTCAGGAATGAAAAGGATTTAAATCAGTTCATCATTTCAAAAGAAAGTTTGATTTCTTCAATCTCATCTTCCGTCAGATCCAGATCTGAACAGGCCTGCTCAAATGATCTGCCCTTATCCATCTTTCTCCGGACCAGTTTAATTGTTCGTATGACTTCACCTCTGGCCTCATAATCTCTTTGAACCATTTCCATATGTTTCTTTTCATCGTATTCAAACAGCCACATGTCTGTTACCTCATCACGGTAGAGCATAAACAGTTCTTTAATGGTGAAATCGTCAGGCATCTGATCGATTGCCTCTTCAGCTGCCTCTTCCGCTATATATCCCTGAGCACAAAGTTTATGGAATGTTTCAGCGAACCATTGGTATTCATACAGCTGCCGGCAGCTGTTCTTACCATTTTCATATCCGCTGATATTATGCGCGGTTACTTTCAGTTCCAGCATAGGCACTTCATCCTTTTCCTTATTTTCATAAAGATCGGAGAGTTTTAACGTCATTTTTTCCACGGTTTTATCTTTGCTGAAGTATAGAGCGTGGAAACCCGGAAACGGCAGTTCAGTCAGAACCGGACGGTCGTCATCGAAAAGGAGATCCTCAAGCCATGATGAATAATCACCCAGCAGGAAGAATGGAATGCCGGGAATTATCGCGCTCCGCTCATCAGGAAAAGAAATATCCCATCCGCAGACAAAAACGGAGAATTTATTCTGAATATCCATGTGAACTACAAACGACTGAAGTCGCTTGCTTCCTGCTTCACAGACGAATTCTTACAATCCATACCTTTCGATATGAACGCAGCGGAATCAGCCTCCAC
>CACYNH010000020.1 GCA_902775735.1 uncultured Erysipelotrichaceae bacterium | reverse complement strand
GATCACTATCATCGACAGTACCGGTCTCCGACTTGTCTGGGATTTGCGGTCCCATTAGCTTCCGGAGCACTCAGTTTTCATAAACTTTAGACACTATCAAAAGAAACAGGCGGTGTTGTGAAAACAGCACCGCCCCTCATTGTGTTGTTGAGAAAGATGTCCGGAATCAGACACTTTCAATACCGGTATGACGTTCCTTCTTACGGATCGAGCAAGCCGCCGTCAGAGCGACAAGCAGTATCAACTGCATGCCCAGGAACAGCCAGAAGTTGACTGTGTAGGTACCGGTCACATCATAAAGGGAACCGACCATGGCTGAAGCGACAGCGTTGGAGACGCCGCCGATAAAGCTCAGAATCGGATAAACGGTGGAATAGTGGTCCATGCCGAAGAGATATCCCGCCACAATGGCAATGCCGACAGCGGAGATGGCATAGGTGAAGGCATACATGCCAGCGCCGGCATAGAGCGCCAGGCTGTTTTTGAAGAACAGAAGAACCAGGATCGCGGCGATGTTGACAAAGCTCATGATCACAACGGACTTATAGGCGCCGTATTTATCTGACATCACGCCGAACAGCAGCTTGGATGCGATGTTGCAGGCCATGGAAACAGATAACATGAAAGCGCCGATTTCCGCCGCAAAACCGATCGATGTGGCATAGCCCGGGAAATGCTGGGGCATAGCCGCCACAGAGTTCGTGCAGATTGTGACGATGACTGCCAGAATGAATTTCGGATTGGCAAAATTGAAAACTGCCCTTGTCGGTTCAAGCTTGAGAACCTGACCTTCCTCTTTTGCCTTCATGAATTCTTCATATCCATAGGGCTTCATTCCCATCTTTTCCGGCCGGATGCTTAACGGGAACAGAATCGCCGGCAGGCAGAAAATCAGAATTGAAACAGCGACCGCCACATAACCGGTTCTCCAGCCGGAGGAAGCGATGATTTTTGTATAGACCGGTGAAAGGATCACGCCCGGCACGCCTGAAAAAGCCATGACAACCGAGGTGATCAGACCATGTTTGGCCAGGAACCAATAGTTCAGAATCATTGTGATTGTGACAAAGCTGATCAGACCGTCGCCGATCCCGCGCAATACACTCAGGGCATAAACCTGCCAGATCGCGTTGCATACGGAAAGCGCCAGTGTCGTGCAGACAAGCATTGCCACAGAGACAATAATAACGATTTTCAGATTGCCTTCTTTCAGGATTCTCGGAGCGAGAATACCGGCAACCGAAGCGGTAATGGACATGATTGTCAAAGACAATGCCACACTTCCGCGTCCGACGCCCAGACCTTCCGCCACCGGAGCGAAGAAGACACCGGCTGTATTGATGGCGACACCGACAACAGCTGCCGCTAAGCCGCACATCGCGATCAGAACCATGATATGTCTGCTTTTCATAAATAACGTACTCCCCTTTGGTTATTTTACAGCTGATTTCATTGTACATTTTTCTGTGTCCTTTGTGTATCCGGGCTCATCACAATATAATGGAAGCGGAGGAATAATACGCATGAAACTAGCTGAAGCGCTTCAGGAAAGAGCGGATCTCAGCCGCAGAATCGAACAGCTGAAAGACCGCATGATCAATAATGCCCTCATCCAGGAGGGAGAAGAGCCTGCCGAAGATCCGCAGGAGCTTTTAAAAGAATTCAATAAATGCATCAAAGAACAGACAAAACTCATCGCCGCCATCAATCTCGCCAACGCGACTGTGAAGACCGGAGATAAAACACTTACGGAAATGCTGGCGGAAAGAGACATGTTAACCGTCCAGATCGAAGCCTACCGGGCACTCATTTCCGAAGCCAGCACCACATGGCAGAGAGCGAGAAATTCCGAAATCCGGATCCTCAGCTCCGTCAATGTCAGGGAACTGACCAAAAAAGCCGACCAGCTTTCAAAGCAGCTGCGTCAGCTTGAAAACAGAATCCAGGAAACCAACTGGACAACCGAGATTTAAAACAGAGCAGGTAGTCTGAAACGGGGTGAACGGGATCTCTGCGGCTGAGAATGAGTCCGCGCTCAGGCGCACCGCGGACAGGTGCATCTTCACATTCATGTCCCGAAACCGCACACATGCAGTCTGAACCATTCACATTTATCACCATACCGTTAACCGCTTCCGATGAGGGCGGGCAGGGGGTTCTCTGTACACAAAAACAGGCAGGCTTATTACCTGTCTGTTTTCATCTGGATCATGTTCAGTCTGCCTTCATGACTTTGGCAAGAAGCTTTGCCGTGTAGTCCAGCCCGAAGACATCGGTGTTGATCGCGATGTCATAGGTGTTCAGATCACCCCACTGAGTTTCGCTGTGGGCCTTATGCCAGTTGATGCGGATATTGTCCTCTTCATGAATCCCGCGGATGACATCCTCGTCATTTTCAACATCTTTATACAGAACGGATGCTCTTGCCTTGACGATCTTGGCTTTCATGTCAGTGGCGTAGGTCATGGCGCTGACGCAGGTATAGCCTTTGGCAATGACCTCTTCCTTCGCGATCCGGTCATGAATCAGGCACGGTCCTTTGGCCAGGGCGATATCCACCGCTTTGTCAAAAGCTTCAGTGATCTTCATGAATTCCGGATCATTCTTCAGTTCTTCAGCCGTGATGTCATCCCGGCGCAGCTTCTGTTCATAGACATCCACATCATCCTTGGTCATTCCATATTCCGGAACCAGTTCCAGAAGAATTGTGGCGTCATAATATGTGAAGCCTGATTCTTTGCATGCTTTAAAGCCGATCATTCTGCCCATTGAGCAGTAAGCGCTGTCCAGTACAAGGCAGTGCGGTTTTTCATAAACCGCTTCAAACTCTTTGATTCCTTTTGTGCTTCCCATGTTCCTGATATCTTCAGCCATTTGATTCTTCCTCCTCCACGCCGAACCGCTTCATCAAGAGATCGGCGAACTCTTCAATATAATAGCCGCTGTTGTCCTTCTTCCAGAACAGACACAGATTTCTTTCAAAATGGACAGAACCGGAATAGAATGGAAGCCTTGCGATCGTCGCGTCAAAGTGTGAAAGAACCGGCTGGCCTTCCACGACCATATAGCCCCTTCCGGAAACCACCATCAGTCTTGCGTCTTTGATTGTCGGCGCATAGAGATATTCACTCTTGATCCCGAAGATTTCGGAATAATATTTGGATTCGGTTCCCTCCTGTCCTTTGGAGGCAACGATGATGCAGGGCAGGTTCTTCAGATCATATGCCGTTAATTCAGACAATGCCGCAAGCGGATTCTCCCGGGCAATCTCCACATAGCATCTGTTCTGACGCAGAATCACATTGTTGTAGGAGTTGCTGAAGACACGCCTCTGATCCGACATGGCGATATCAATGCCCTCCAGACGCAGATAGTCAAACAGTTCCTCATGGTTGCCTGTCACAATCCGGATATCCACTTCCGGATATTTTGTGGAGAAATCGGAAACCGCCAGCTGCAGTTCCTCTCCGCCATAGGTCAGAAGATAGCCGATCCGGACCCTGGCCACATCATCATGGCCGATTCTCTGTGTTTCCCTGACCAGGTTCTCATAATCCGCTAACAGGATAATGCTCTTGCGGTAGAAAAACTCCCCGGCAGGCGTCAGGTCGAATTTCCTTTTTTCTCTTTTGATCAGCTGGACTCCCAGTTCCTGCTCAAGCGACTGGATCTGCTGGGAGATCGCGGATTGCGAAATATGGCATTTTTCTGCTGCTTCCGTAAAAGAGCGGCATTGGACAACCGCCTGGTAATAACGCAGTTGATTCAGCATAATGATCTGATCCTTTCCAGACAGGCACTAAAAAACGGTGCTTTTACTGGTATCATTATACAGGAAATAAACAAGGACAAACAAATGACAAACTGCAGACTCATGACACTCAACATCTTAACCGACGGGCTTTACAACTATGGAGATTCACGCTTTGAGCACCGCTGCAAGGCAATTAAGGAAATGATCCGTACCACTGATCCCGATCTCATCGGCGTGCAGGAACTGACCGGAAGGATGTTTCCTTATTTTAAAGATCTTCTTGAAATCTATGGATTTTGCGGACAGGGAAGAGGAAGCCGGATCTCCGATGAGTATTCCGCCATTCTTTACAAAAAAGAAAAATATCTTCTTCTTGAAACAAAAACATACTGGCTTTCCGATACGCCGTTAAAGAAAGGCTCAAAATACCTCCTGAGCCAGTTCCCCAGAATCGTGACAATGGCAGATCTTCGAAACAGGCAGACCGGTGAAGAGATCCGCTTCTATAACACCCATCTTGATCAGAACTTCAGCTTCATCAGAGAAAAGCAGGCCAAAGTGCTCGCTTCACTGATCAGGGATAAGGGAAATGATGCCGTCACATTCATCAGCGGCGACTTCAACGATGTGCCCGGTTCACCCGCAATCGAAGCTCTCCTGAAAGCCGGATTCAATGATCTTGTCAGTGCAGATCTCGGTTCCACGCTCAAAGGAAAAATCGGCAGCGCCGTTCACAGGCAGATGCCGATCGATCATATATTTGTCAGCTGTGACCCTCAGAAATGCACAGTCACAAAACTGGATCAGAAGTACGCGGGATATTATCCAAGCGACCACTATCCTCTGATCGCTCAGATCGAATACTGAAGAAACGGCAGGTCACAATGGCCTGCCGTGTTTACTGATTTCACTGATTGATATACCTGCATGCCGCAAGTGCCGCGACGGCGCCGTCCGCTGCCGCTGTTGTAAGCTGACGGATCTGTTTTGATCTGCAGTCACCCGCCACAAAGACGCCGGGTGTTTTTGTTGTGCACTGCTCGTCTGAATCGAAGTATCCATAGCTGTTGAGATCGGCGAGATCCTTAAACCCTTCGTTTTCGGGAATCAGGCCGATTGCCACAAACAGACCGTCACAGTCGATTGTCTGTGATGTCCCGCTTGTTCTGTCTTCAACACTCACGCCTTTGAACTCACCGTCGTCCGTACGCAGTTCTGTGATCTTCACATTGGTGAAGGATCTGACGTTGTCTTTGGCAAACAGGACATCCTGCAGTCTTGCTTCACCGGTGAATACCGGTAAGTCCTGTAACATGATCACTTCTTTGCACTTGTCCGCAAGAAGGATCGCTTCCTGCAGGGCGGAGTTGCCGCCGCCGGCGACGCAGACTGTTTTTCCTGTATAGAAATCGCCGTCGCATACCGCGCAATAGGAGATTCCTTCCCCGACCAGGTCCTCTTCGTTTTCCAGCCCCAGCATGCGGTGTTTGACGCCGGTCGCCAGAATGACTGTCTTTCCTGTATGGGAGGTGCCTTCTTCGGTTCTGACAATTCTCAGATCGCCATCGCATTCAACGGAAGCGACTGTTTCGATTTCAAAGTCAGCGCCCTGGGCAATGATCTGATCGAAGAGTTTGTCCGCGAATTCATTGCCGCTCATGGAAAGGGTTCCGGGATAGTTTTCAACTCTCGGCGAGTGGGTGATCTGGCCGCCGAATCCTTCTTTTTCGATGATCAGGACTGACTTGCCGTTTCTTAGCGCATACAGCGCGGCAGTCATGCCGGCAGGGCCGCCGCCGGCAATGATCACATCATAAACTGCCATTCATCAGCTCCTGGACAGCCAGCCTTTGATATCGGAAACGCCGCGGTATTTTTCAAAACCATCGGCACTGGGCACGACGAGAGTCGGAGCCTGTTTGATGCCGAACTTGTTGACAAGGTCAGCTTCTTCATTGGCGTTGAGAACTGTGTATTCAACCCCTGCCTTGTCAAGCAGCGCGATGGCAGCTTTGCAGTTGGGGCATGTCGGTGTCTTGAAGAGGATGATGCCGCTGTTTTCAGAAGGAGCGACTTCTTCTTTTACCGGAGCGTTATCGTTGACTGTCTGTTCCACAGTGACCGGTGTTCTTTCTTCTTCACGGAAATCAGCGACAGATCTGGACGCAAGACCTTCGACACGGTAGGTTCTTCTGTCCTTGAATTCCTGTGATTTGCCGGCGTTCCAGTTCTTGACCGGACGGTAGTAGCCGGTGATGCGGGAATAGACTTCCGTATCAGCGCCGCACTTCGGGCACTTCCAGACTTCGCCGGCAATATAGCCGTCATACTTACAGACGGAATATGTCGGGCTCATGGTGTAATACGGCAGCTTGTAGTTTTCCGCGATCTTTCTGACCAGTGTTGCCGCTGACTTCCAGTCGGTGAGTCTTTCGCCCAGGAAAGCGTGGAAGACAGTACCGGAAGTATAGAGTGTCTGCAGCTGGTCCTGAACATCCAGGGCGCTGAAGATATCGTCGGTGTAGCCGACCGGCAGATGGGAGCTGTTTGTATAGTACGGTGTGCCTGCCATGTTGGCGGTGATGATGTCAGGATACTTTTCCTGATCATGCTTGGCCAGACGGTAGGATGTGCTTTCGGCGGGAGTCGCTTCAAGGTTGTAGAGATCGCCGTACTTTTCCTGATAGTCGGACAGTCTTTCTCTCATGTGGTTGAGAACACGGACAGCGAAGTCCTGTGTTTCTTTATGAGTCAGGTCAGCTCTGAGCCAGCTGGCGTTGAGACCTGTTTCATTCATACCGACAAGGCCGATGGTGGAGAAGTGGTTGTTGAATGTGCCGAGGTATCTCTTTGTATAAGGATAGAGACCGGCATCGAGCAGCTGGGTAATAACCTGGCGCTTTGTCTTCAGTGAACGGGCGGAGAGGTCCATGATCTTGTCAAGTCTCTTGAAGAAGTCTTCTTCACTCTTGGCAAGATAGGCGATTCTCGGCAGGTTGATGGTGACAACGCCGACGGAACCGGTGCTTTCGCCGGAGCCGAAGAAGCCGCCGCTCTTCTTTCTCAGTTCTCTGAGGTCCAGTCTCAGACGGCAGCACATACTTCTGACGTCGCTGGGTTCCATGTCGCTGTTGATATAGTTGGAGAAATACGGTGTGCCGTACTTCGCTGTCATTTCAAAGAGGAGTTTGTTGTTTTCGGATTCGGACCAGTCGAAGTCCTTTGTGATGGAATAAGTAGGGATCGGATACTGGAAGCCTCGGCCGTTGGCGTCGCCTTCGATCATAGTTTCAATGAAGGCGCGGTTGACCATGTCCATTTCCTTCTTGCAGTCTTTGTACTGGAAGTCCATTTCCTTGCCGCCGACAATGGCGTTCAGGTTTGCCAGGTCATTGGGAACTGTCCAATCCAGGGTAACGTTGGTGAACGGTGCCTGGGTGCCCCATCTGCTCGGTGTGTTGACGCCGTAGATGAAGGACTGGATGCACTGCTTGACTTCGCTGTATGTCAGGTTGTCCGCTTTGACAAACGGAGCCAGATAGGTATCGAAGCTGGAGAACGCCTGGGCGCCTGCCCATTCATTCTGCATGATGCCAAGGAAGTTGACCATCTGGTTGCACAGTGTGCTCAGATGCTTTGCCGGAGCAGAAGTGATCTTGCCCGGAATGCCGCCAAGGCCTTCCTGGATCAGCTGCTTCAGCGACCAGCCGGCGCAATAGCCGGTTAACATGGAAAGGTCATGGATGTGGATATCGCCGGATCTGTGGGCGTTGGCGATTTCCTCATCATAAACTTCAGAGAGCCAGTAGTTGGCAGTGATCGCGCCGGAGTTGGAAAGAATCAGACCGCCGACAGAATAAGTGACGGTGCTGTTTTCCTTGACTCTCCAGTCAAGGGCTCTGAGATAGTTGTCGACAAGCATCTTGTAGTCAAGGGTTGTCGCGTTGATGTTTCTGATGTTTTCTCTCTGCTTACGGTAAAGGATGTAAGCCTTGGCGACATCGGAATAGCCGGTCTCGGAGAGAACCTTTTCAGCGCTGTCCTGGATGGACTCGACGTCGATGACGCCGTCCGCCACTTTCGGCTCAAAGTCGCTGGTGACTCTTAACGCGATCAGATCAATGATGTTGTCTGTATATCTTCTGCCGCAGGCGTCGAACGCCTTCTTGATCGCTTCACTGATTTTCTTCAGATCAAATTCGGCAAGCTTGCCGTCTCTTTTTCTAACCTTGTACATATTTCTACCCCTCTTTTACCCCTCTGAGTGTGACGGAAGGAACAAGCGGCGCAACCGCGTCCCTGAGTTCTTCCATCTCCTCTTTTGTATAAGCGGTGAAACCGCTCTGAATCACATTGCCTGCATCCATAAACTGCTGCAGATAGTATGTTTCGTCCGGACCGAGCCATTCGCCGATTGCCTTAAGGTCTTCGGCTGTGTGCAGTTCCCTGACGACTGTCGTTCTGAATTCATGCTCAATGCCGCATGATTTGAGGAATTCCATTGACTCCTTAATCGGTTCAAGATTGAAGGCTTCCGGATTCATGCCCAGTGTCTGGGCGTATTTTTCCGGACTGTTTTTGACGTCCATCGCCACATAGTCGACCAGACCTTTTTCCACGACATTCTTTAACCGCTGCGGATAGCCGCCGTTGGTGTCCAGCTTGACCTGGTAGCCAAGTTCCCTGATCTTTTCAATCAGCAGCTGCAGGTTTTCCTGCAGAAGCGGTTCGCCGCCGGAAATGCAGACACCGTCCAGTATACCCTTTCTTTTCTCAAGATAGGCAAGCACTTCACTGACTTCGAAGAATTCATAGCCTTCCGGAATGAAGACCAGATCGCGGTTGTGGCAGAACGGACACTTGAAGTTGCAGCCGGAAAGGAAGATTGTGCAGGCCGCTTTGCCCGGATAATCGAGCAGCGTCATTTTCTGCATGCCGCCGATCTTGAGCTCAGGCAGCTCATTTTCCTTTAAAAGCTTCTCTCTGGCATTGTCCGTCACCTGGCTGAGCATCTGCTCAAAGCTTCTGAAGTCGACGCCTTCCGCCAGGATGGTGCGCATCCGGTTGCGGAATTCATAGACAACAGGCATAATGCCGGCCGCTTTCTCGGTTGTGTAAAGCCGCTTGACACGGTGGTCCTTTTCATCGGTTCTGGACTGAATGTAGCCCTGGTCAATGAGGCGCTGGATGCTTTTGGTTGTGGTTCCTTTGTCCACTTCCGAAAGTGAAGTCAGCTCCTGCATTGTGATGCCTTCGTTCTCATTGATGTACAGAAGGAAGATCAGCTGTCCGCTGCCGATATCATACGGCACCAGGGCCCGGTCAAAGTACTTCTGTGTGTTTCTGTAAAGAACGGAAAGATTCAAGAGAAATGTGCTCTGATCTGCCATGGTAATTCCTCCGGATGATCGGAAAGTTGGATTTCCTACAAATTTTGTACATTTTATATGATACGCTCTGCATCACAGGTGTCAAACGAAATGATCAATGAAAATTTCTGTTTTTCTTACATCCATAAAAAGAGCGGAACCCGAAGGTTCCGCCCGCAGATCTCTTAAGCTTTTTTCCGGAAGATGACAGACTCATAAGGTCTCAGAACCAGATGACTGTCTGTTTTTGTATCGGCGTAGTTGGAGAGATATACCTCATATCCTTCCAGATTCACATCCACTTCCGTTTCTTCCGCGAAGAAGTTGTTTATAACAATCAGGCTGTCATCCTCTGTCCTGCGCTCATAGGCGTAGACCTTGGGATGATCCTCCAGCATCGGCACATAGATGCCTTCCTGCACAACCGGAAGTGTCTTTCTCATTTCGATCAGTTTCTGATAGTGAACGAAGATGGAATCCGGATCTTCAAGAGTGCCCTTCACATTGACTGTCTTATAGCTGCCGGCAGCCTGGATCCATGGCGTTCCGTCCGTGAAGCCGGCGTTGGGACTGTCATCCCACTGCATCGGGGTACGGGCATTGTCGCGGGATCTTTCCTGCAGGATGTGATAGATTTCCTCTTCACTCTTTCCCTGTTCCTTAAGAACTTTGAAGATGTTTGTGCTTTCGACATCGACATACTGGGAAATGTCCGTGAAGTAAGCGTTGGGCATGCCGATTTCCTCACCCTGGTAGATGTAAGGCGTGCCTCTCATCATGTGCAGGGCTGTCGCCAGCATCTTGCCGCTTTCCTTGCGGTATTCTTTGTCGTTGCCGAATCTGGATATGGATCTTGGCTGATCATGGCAGTTCCAGAACAGAGCGTTCCAGGCGTCTGCCTCCTGCATGCCCACCTGCCACTGAACAAAGAGTTCCTTCAGTCTCATGAAGTCCATCGGCTGCAGTTCCCACTTCATCTGGTTCTTATAGTCAACCTTGAGGTGATGGAAGCTGAAGACCATATCGAGTTCTCTGCCGTCGCAGTTTGCGTAGCGCACGCAGTTATCGATCGTTGTCGAGCTCATTTCACCGACAGTGAGATGTTCAGGATCCTGACCGAAGCTGTTCCGGTTGAGCTCCTGCAGATATTCATGTTCTCTCGGACCGTCGGTATAGAACTGCCTGCCGTCGTAGTTGTTGGGATCGTCTTCAAAGGAAGCCTTGGAGATCAGGTTGATGACGTCGAAGCGGAAGCCGTGGACTCCTTTGGAGATCCAGTAATTCACGATATCGGCGCATTCCTGTCTTACTTCGGGATTTGTCCAGTCCAGATCAGCCTGGGTGACATCGAATAAATGGAGATACCATTCATCATATTTCTCAACATATTCCCAGGCCGGTCCGGCAAACTTGGACTGCCAGTTGTTCGGCGGGACGCCGGGTCCCTTTCCTTTTCTGAAGATGTAGTACTTCTTGTATTTTTCATCCCCCGCCATGGCTTTTTTGAACCATTCATGCTCAGTGGATGTGTGATTGAAGACCATGTCGAACATTAAGCCGATGCCGCGCTTTGCCGCTTCTCTGCTGAGTTCCTCGAAGTCCTCCATCGTTCCATAGCGTGGGTCGAAATTCCTGTAGTCGGCCACATCGTAGCCGTTGTCACGCTGCGGTGACACGATCATCGGATTGAACCAGATATAGTTGATTCCGAGTTTCTGAAGATAGTCGAGCCGGGAAATGATTCCCTGGATATCTCCCCAACCATCTGAATTGGAATCCTGAAATGACTTTGGATATATCTGATAAACTACCTTGTCCCTGAAACCCATATGGTCCTCCTGATTAACCTAATCTGATAATGTCTTTTTCACATGCGGCGACATCGCCTGTCTTAAGAACTTCAACCGGAGTGCCATCGGTGAAGATGACGGGTGTGACGACCGGCTTGCCCTGGCTTCTGATGTAGTCCAGGTCAACGTCAGTGAGCAGATCGCCCTGCTTTACAATGTCGCCCTGTTTGACATGGGGTGTGAAGCCCTTGCCATTTAATTCTACTGTATCCATGCCGATGTGGATGAGAACTTCTTTGCCGTTTGCGGCTTTGATGCCATACGCGTGGCCGGTCGGGAATGCGACTGTGATTTCACCGGAGAACGGTGCGTAGATCTTGCCTTCAGCCGGATCGATGGCGATGCCGTCGCCCATAGCCTTGGAAGCGAAGACCTGATCTTCAACTTCAGAGACAGGCATCACTCTGCCCCTGACGGGAGCCGCGAATGTTTCGTTGATCTGTGCGTCTGTGAAGGAAGCTGCCTTGACGGGTTCTTCTTCCTCTTCAGCGTCGTTTTCATAGAGGTCGCCTGTTGCCGGGTTGATCTTTGTTCTGCCGATCATGACTGTCAGCACGAACGGAACAACCAGAGCCACCAGCATTGCCAGAGCGAAGATGACCATGTACTTCGGGAAGATGGAGATGATGCCCGGCAGACCGCCGACGCCGATGGATGCGGCTGTGACGGAGAACATTGTGGAGATGACTGCAGCGATGCAGGAGCCGATCATTGCGCAGTAGAACGGCCACTGGTATTTCAGGTTGATACCGAACATTGCGGGTTCAGTGACACCGAGCCAGCATGAGATCATGGAAGGAATGTTGACTTCCTGTGCTTTCGCGTTCTTCTTCTGCAGATAGGACATACCGGCAACTGCGGAACCCTGGGCGATATTGGAGAGAGCGATCATCGGCCACAGCATTGTGCCGCCGGTGGAGTTGATCAGCTGCAGGTCGATCGCGTTGGACATGTGGTGCAGACCTGTGATGACTAACGGTGCGTAGAAGAAGCCGAAGACTGCGCCGAAAAGAACTCTGAATTTTCCGGAGATACCTGCCATGACGAACGCGGAGACCCATTCACCGACCTTCCAGCCGATCGGACCGAGAACGAAGTGAGCAGCCATAACCGCGAGCAGCAGTGAGCAGAACGGAACCAGAATCATCTGCAGAACCTGCGGAACGATCTTCTTGAAGAATCTTTCAAGGTAAGCAAGTGTGAAGGCAGCCAGGATTGCAGGAATGACCTGTGCCTGGTAGCCGATCATGCGGAAGCTTGCGAAGCCGAAGTTCCATACATAGTTGGGAGCCCATGCGTCAGCAGCCATGCCCGGAACGCCATACGCGTTGACCAGCTGGCCGGAGATCAGTGTAAGACCAAGGACGATACCGAGCATCGGTGTGCCGCCCATCTTTCTCTGGACGCTCCAGCAGATACCGACAGGGATACCTGTGTGGAAGACCGCTTCACCGATGATCCACAGGAACTTGTCAAGACCGGCGAGGAATGTGCCGTCCTGCAGGACAACCGCAGTTTCGAGGATGTTTCTGAAACCGAGAATAAGACCGCCGCAGATGATGGCAGGAATTAACGGTGCGAAGATTTCGGCGATGTTGGACATGATCTTCTGAAGCGGTGTCTGATTATCTTTCGCCGCATTCTTGGCCGCGTCCTTGGAAACGCCTTCGATCCCGGCGATTGAAGTGAATTCTTTGTAGAAATCAGCTACTTCGTTGCCGATGATAACCTGGAACTGACCCGCCTGTGTAAATGTACCCTTGGCGGAAGGAAGTGATTCGATTTTCTTGATGTTGGCTTTGGAAGGATCGGCCAGAACGAAACGCATTCTGGTCACGCAGTGTGTGATGGCGTTGATGTTTTCCTTACCGCCTACGTATTCGAGCAGCTTGGTTGCATCTTCTGTGAATTTTCCCATGTTTGTTCCTCCTCAAGTTAAACTTGTTTAAACATGTCTTACACACATAATATAGCCAACTTGTTTAAACATGTCAACATAAAAGCGAAAACTTGTTTAAACATTTTGCATATTTATCATTTAATGATGGAACAAAACCATTTATTATATTAATTGTAAGTGATTCCATAACTGAATAACATGCAATTTCCACCGTGAAACGTTACTGTCACTGACAGTTGCGGAAACATGCATGATCCATCAGCGGAAAGCGGAGTACAACTATGCCGAAAGCCAAATATGAACCGATTTACCGATCCATACGCGAAGACATCGAAACCGGGAAACTGGGTTACGGTGATTTCCTGCCGTCAGAAAATGATTATACCGAACAGTTCGGATGCACAAGAAATACCGTCCGCCGGGCCTTATCAATGCTTACAGCCGACGGTTTTGTCCTGCCCCAGCACGGCCGCGGGGTCCAGGTGATTTACAGGCCGGATGAAAACCGGACGGTCTTCACCATCGGCGGCATTGAAAGCTTTGCCGAGGCAACCAGCCGCAACCAGAAAAAAGTCGTCACTAAAATCGAATCATTCAAAATCATTGAAGCGGATGAAAAGCTCAGCCTGAAAACCGGCTTCGATATCGGATCGGAACTCTATTACATCGAACGTATACGTGTGGTGGATGGAAAAGCACTGATCTTCGATACAAACATTTTCCTCAAATCAGAAACAGAAGGTCTCTCTCCGGCAATCGCGGCCGACAGTATCTACCGGTATCTGGAAAACTCTCTCCACATGACCATCACAACCAGCCGCAGACGCGTCACCGCCGAAAAAGCCAGATCCCGCGACAAAGAACTGCTCGACCTTGACACGTATGACTTCGTTCTTGTTGT
The DNA here is from genome assembly GCA_902775735.1 of uncultured Erysipelotrichaceae bacterium. Classification (GTDB taxonomy): domain Bacteria; phylum Bacillota_I; class Bacilli_A; order Erysipelotrichales; family Erysipelotrichaceae; genus Bulleidia. The sequence continues at coordinate 31,041 of CACYNH010000020.1, read as the reverse complement.
GACCGGTCAGGTCTTCAACTCAAAAGGCGTCATGTTCGAATACACCCAGTCACGCCACCGTCCCGACCAGGTCTGCTTCGTGGAATCTGCGGTCAGACAGAAAGTTTAAGCAGCAGAAAGGCATAACACATGAAAACAATCACACCGATGACAAACCTTCAGAAGGACATCATTCTTGACGGCCTTCTCACAAAAAGAAAAGCCCCTCTCTCCGAGGGAGCGCTGCGTCAGACACTTCAGGACCTGACAGCCTGTATCGCAAGAAACGGAGTATTCTATGCGGCAGTCTTCCCCAAAAAGGAAGTGCTCGGGAAAGCCGAATTCACTGCGGCGGATGTCGACAAAGCGGATATCATGCAGGCGGATGACAATGAATTATACTTTCCGGTTTTCTCCGACTATGAAAGACTCAGGAAGTTCCGTCCCGAGCCCAAGGAGAATGAAGTCTTCTGCCTTGTCACCAAGGAAGACCTGCTCTCATTCCTGCAGCTCAACGGTAAAATTGCCGCCTGTGTTCTGAATCCGATGGAAGATGATCTTCTCATGCACAGAGTGCTTCTTCAGAATCTGATCCAGGCAGGCAAAGACCTCAACAGTACATACTGAGCAAAACCGCACAGCCATCACATTTAATATGACATACGCAGAAACCGGCAGAGATGTATATATATTCTCTGCCGGTTCACTTTATCCTGCACAATCTGTGTGAATCTATTTCATAGATTTCATCTGCCAGTGCGTCAAAGCCCTCTATATGATTTGTGAAAATCACAGTCTTTCCATATGAACGGTAAACATCCATGATTGTGCAAAGTGTTTTTATGCTTTTTTTGTCAAGAGCGTCAAATGGTTCGTCCATGATCAGCCGCTGTGGTTCTTCCATGATTGCCTGAATAATTCTGAGTTTCTGTTTCATACCAAGGGAGTATTTGCTGACTTTCTCATCAAGCTGTTCATCCAGATGAAACATTCTGGCATAAGTCCTGATTTCTTCTTCTCCTGCTGTATTTCTGATTTTGGCCAGATACATCAGGTTCGCAAACCCGCTCCGGGCAGACAGAAACTCCGGAGCATTTATGAATATACCCGCATCAGGAATGAAATCCACATCTTTCCGGATCACTTTCCCATCCACTTCAATGATTCCCTGATCGCATTTCGTATACCCGGCAATCATTTTCAGAAGAACACTTTTTCCGCTTCCGTTGGGGCCTTTGATCATAATGATCCGGCCTTCATTGAATTCAGTGTTCAGGTTCTCATACAGTACAAGAGATTTGTATTTTTTATAAACACCCTTAATTCTGATCATACGGTTTACTCGCTTTTAATAAATACCCACTGTGATCCGTCCCATCATTCAGATTCAAAACAGAAAAGGTATACAAAAAGGATGATCATATCGGTCATCCTTTATTGTTTTCATAGGGCTGCTTTGCGAAGAAGTGCGCTTTGGCAAATCTGAATGCCTGCTTTTCCAGCTCAGCGGCTTTTTTTCCGGCTTTTGAGTTCGGCTTTAACATATCGAAGGCATGATAGCAGTCTTCAAAGACTTTATGCATGACCGGCACATCGGCTTTGTAGAGATTCTGCACATATGTCAGCACCTCATCATGGAACGGCTCCAGACTGCCGACGATCGTGAACGCCGCAGGCAGATCTGTATAATCCGTCTGCCTTGCCGGCGCGCAGTATACGCTCACTTCTTCCTGCTCTCCTTTATAGAGTTTCCATGCAGCGTCATTCATTTCTGAATTCCAGACCGGCGCTTTATTGCCGGTATTGGATTCCGTCAGCCTGTCATCAATCATCGGATACAGCGGCATCTGAAAAGCGATACTGACTTCCCCTTTGTCTCTTGCGTACATGCATAATGCCGCCGCAAGACCGCCGCCCGCGCTTTCGCCGCCGGTGAAGATCTGATCGCTGCGGATGCCAAGCCTTTCGTGATTGACGATCATCCACATGAGCGTCAGATAGCAGTCATCCAGGGCAGCCGGATAAGGCGCCTCATAGCTTTTGCGGTAATCCGGCAATACCATGACAGTTGTTTCATCTTCCACAAGCCGGTCGGCGAAGACGCCGCACTGCTCAGGCAGTCCGATGCCATAGCCGCCGCCATGAATCCAGAGAAGGCCGCAGGCGTTACGCGGTTTCTGTCCTCTTCTTGTGACAACGCAGATTCGCAGCACACTGCCGTCTTCCCGCTGAATATATTCCTGGCGCATCGCTGTTTTTAAGCTGAACCACTTGCCCGAAGCCATGGCCTGAAACGCTTTGTCCGCTTTTTCCAGCTGTTCACGCTCCATGGTGACGCCGGACATCAGGCTGACCAGCTGTCCGGTCAGCTTCAGTTCATTTCTGACTTTCTTTTCACTCATCCTCATTCACCGTTTCCAGGAATTTCTTCACCGCTTCCAGATGCTTTTCCCCGGCCAGTCTGCCCTGATAGTAAACCGAACGCAGCACTTCCGGATTATGTTCAATTTTGCCGATGTGAAGAGCCTGCGGCGGACAGATCACATAAGCGGCTCCTGCTTTTCTTCTTTCCTCAATATAATCAAGGGTTTCGTTATAGACGGTATGTCTGACTGACAAAGCTTTTGAAACGCCCGGATACCTCCTCAGCATGGCTTTCATGAAACCCATCGCCTTCTGCGGCGTTTTCCTGTAGCCCCATGGTCTTGTCAGAATGACGACATTCTTTTCATAGCCCATTTCCTCAAAAGCTTTTAAAGGAATGGAATCGGAGATTCCGCCGTCCAGGTATTCGTGGCCGTTGATCTTTACCGCTCTTGAAACAACCGGCATGGAAGCCGAGGCCCGCATCCAGTCCATATCGACAGGCGCCAGGTCTTCGAGTTCCTGATAAACCGGTTCCCCGCTTTTTGCGTCAGTGGCGACAATATAGAATTTCATCGGGTTGGTCACGAAAGCTTCCCGGTCCATGACATCAAGCTCATTGGGAAGCGTGTCATAGCAGAACTTCGCGCCGTAGAGATCGCCGGTGAAAATCAGATTGCGGAAGGAACACATCCGCGGATCCTTCGCGAAGCGGACATTGTAGCGCAGCACTCTGCCGATCTGTTTTGATTTATAATTGCCGCCGAATGCGGCTCCGGCGGAAACGCCGATCCCGCCGTCAAATTCAATGCCGTTTTCCATGAAGACGTCAATGACGCCTGCCGTAAACAGTCCGCGCATCGCGCCGCCTTCCATGACCAGTCCTGTTTTCATCATGCCCAGTTCCTCCCTTTCCTGTCCATCATAATACAAAAACGGCCCGAAGCCGTTTCTGATAATCATTCAAGCGGTGCCTGATAGTAATTGCCGACAATCTTTTCGACGGTGTTGATGGAAATGAATGCAGCCGGATCCACCGAGCGGACCACGTTGATCACATCCGTTTTCTGGTAGGCGTTGATTGTCACCAGTAACATAAAGTGCTCCTTATGGGAGTATTCTCCCATGCAGGGAACTCTTGTGATGCCGTGCTTGCAGATGGCGAAGATTGCCTGGGAGACTTCCTCCGGCTTGTCAGTCACGATATGAATCCTTTTGAGCTTGTAGCGCTGATGCAGGGTATTGACCAGCTCTTTGGAAACATACTGGAAGATCATGGAGTACAGAGCTCTTTCCCAGCCGAAGTTCAGACCGGCAATGACCAGAACCGCGGCGTTAAGAACAAAGAGATAATTCCATGTCGGCATGTTGTACCTTGCCGCAAGATCAACCGCGATAAAGTCGGTGCCTCCGCTGGACGCGTTGGAGCGCAGGGCGATGCCCACCGCGATTCCGTTGACCACGCCGCCGAACACACTGATCAAAAGAGGATCCCGTGTGATCTGGGGCAGAACAAGGACCTGGGTGAGCAGCGACGTCTCGGTATACCAGATGACGGAATACAGGACAAACTTATGACCGATGTTCTTCCAGACAATCAGTGTTGTGATGATGTTCAGGGCGAAATAGATCACACTGAACGACAGGGAAATATGCAGATGCTCCTCCAGCAGGAGGGAAATCAGTCTTGAAATACCGGCATAGCCGCCCGGGAAAAGATTTCCCGATTTGACGAAGGTGTTCATGCCGAACGAGTAGATGATGGCGGAAATGGTCACACCTGCCAGGTACAGCCAGTCCTTGCGATTGAACTTCATATTAATTACTGATCCTCTGAAACGCTGTATTCCGCTTTCAGTTTCATTCTGAATTCCTCCAGAATGTCTTTCATCTCATGCAGGGTATTCACCTGGCACAGACGGTTTTTGTATCCTGCCGCGTAAGGCAGGCCTGAGATATACCACGCCGCCATTGAGCGCATCATGCACATGCCGGTATATTCCGACATGTAATCACACAGCTTCTTCGCGTAGTCATAAGTCATATCCAGACGCTCATTGTAATCCGGTGCAGTATATGTGCCCCCTTCAAAAGCGGCTTCAAGCTCTTTCAGGAAATAAGGTCTTCCAAGCAGTCCCCGGCCGATCATGATGCCATCGCATCCGGTTTCCTCAAACATGCGCTTTGCGTCTTCGACTGTTCTGATATCGCCGTTGCCGATGACCGGAACCGAAACTGCTTCTTTAACCATTTTAATATAACGGTTATCGCTTTTGCCGGCATAGAGCTGCCCGCGCGTGCGGCCGTGCACCGTCACAGCAGAAGCGCCTGCCTTTTCGGCGAGCTGCGCGATTTCCACACAGGTGATATGGTCCTTATCCCATCCCGCTCTCATCTTCACTGTCACCGGACGGTCGGTATTGTCTTTGACCGCTTTGATGATGTCATAGGCAAGCTGCGGTTCCTGCATCAGCCAGCTGCCGGAATGCGCCTTGATGACTTTGTGCACCGGACAGCCCATGTTGATGTCGATCAGATCGCAGTCAGTGTGTTCAGTGAGATAAGCGGAGGCTTCCGCCATCGTGGAAGGGTCCGAGCCGAACAGCTGCAGCGCCACCGGATGCTCATCCGGCAGTACCGCGCACATATCGAATGTGCGGGCGTTCTGATAGTGCAGAGCCTTGTCGCTGATCATTTCCGATACCGACAGAGCCGCTCCGAAGTCATGACACATCTGTCTGTAGACCGGATTGGAGATCCCGGCAAGCGGAGCCGCGATGAACCTGCTCTTCAGTTCAACCGAGCCGATTTTCAGCACTTCTTTCCTCCAGAATGGCCGCGATTTCCGCCGGTGTGAAATTGTAATAGGTATTGCAGTATTCGCAGCGGATTTCCGCTCCCTTGCCATCGTCGATCATTTCCTGCAGATCTTTGACCTGAAGTGTCTTCAAAGCACCGCGGAAGCGTTCGCGGGAACAGCCGCAATGCCATCTGACATCTCTTTCACCGATGACCTCGGCGTCTTCGAAATACATCTTCACGATCTCTTCCGGCTCAAGGCCTTCCTCAATCAGGGAAGAAACGGGTCTGAGCACAGAAGCGACCTGCTCGCATTTTTTGATCGCTTCTTCCGATGCGCCGGGCATCAGCTGAATGAAGATGCCGCCGGCCGCTGCGATGGAACTGTCGGGATTGACCAGAACGCCGACGCCGACGATCGAAGGCGTCTGCTCGGAAATGGCGAAGTAGAAGGCAAAGTCGTCACCCACTTCACCGCTCTGGATCTGCGCAACGCCGGTAAAGGGTTCCTTTAAGCCGAGATCCTTGATGACCGATAATGTGCCGTCGGTTCCGATTGCCTGGCCGACTGCCAGATGGCCGTCCTCACGCACCAGGTAAACGGAAGGATCGCCGATAAAGCCCCTCGCGTTTCCTGCTCCGTCCGCCTGGGCCAGAACAGTTCCGGCAGGACCGTGGCCGTTCATGATCGATGTGATTTTTTCCTGAGGATTCTTCAGGTCGCTGGCCATAATGGCAGTGGCACTGAGCATTCTTCCAAGAGCCGCGGCGGATGTCGCCATGCAGTGATGGGCTTTTCTGGCCTCTTCCACCATGGCGGTTGTTCTGGCCGCGTGTATTCTGACCTGGCCGCTCATAGCCTGAGCTATGACAATCTTATCTTTCATTTCGCAATTCTCCTGTACAGGCGTTCGTTCATCCTGCGCATCTTCTTTTCATCAATCTTCACAATCTTCCGGTCGGCTGTGAAAATTCCGTTGCATTCATCCTCAATATCGCTGACCTGGGTGTAGATACAGCCGGAAAGGCCTTTGCGGATATTGCGTTCAATCAAAGTTTCATAGAGTTTATTGACGGCAGCGTCCATTAACAGCTTCTCGGTAAACTTCTTATAGCCGTAAAGCTCTCCGGCTTCGCTGTGTCCCTTTTCAATATAGGAATAACCGCCGAACTCACTGAGAATGAAGATTCTTCCTTCCTTTGTCGGCCTGACTCTCCATGGCAGGAAGTATTCATGGACACTTCTGAAGTCGCCTGCTCCCTGGTCGAACCAGCCGCTGGCGCTGTCAACCAGTCTTGTGCTGTCATATTTTCTGATGAAGTCTGTGACTTCTTCCGAATCAAACTGGCCCCAGCCCTCATTGAACGGACACCAGGCAAACAGGGAAACGCAGTTATAGAGACTGTCCAGCATGGCTTCGAGTTCCTCGTAGTAAATCTTCTGCGCCCTTTCGTCTGTCCGTCCGAGCTTCGGGTTGTTACGGTCATCCTGTTTAAAACCGACCGTCGGCATGACCGTCTGCCACTTGTAATCATAGACTCCCCCGGAAGGCATATCCTGCATCACCAGGATCCCCAGCCGGTCGCAGTGGTAATACCATCTGCGGCATTCCTGCTTGACATGTTTCCTGAGCATGTTGAAGCCCATGTCTTTGATCTTTTTCAGTTCATAAATCATCGCTTCATCCGCCGGGAAGGTCATTAAACCGTCCGGCGTATAGCCCTGGTCGAGAAGTCCGCTGAAGAACAATGGCTTGTTATTCAGACAGAAACGCAGGATTCCTTCACTGTCTTTGCCGGCGGAAAACTTCCGCATGCCGAAATAGCTCTTGATGACATCATCGTCCGTCTGTACGTAAACATCGTAGAGGAACGGATCCTCCGGCGTCCAGGGATGGATTTCCTGCAGCTGCACTTCACAATGCATTCCCCTGCATACAGCTGTATGAACGGCTTTGCCGTTTGCGGCAATGATGATCTGCGCTTCCCCGAAATTGCCGGCAAAATCAAACATGACTTTCTGACTGTCATAGTCAGGCGTGATCTTGATGTCCTGCACCGCATGCTCACCCAGATCCTCCAGCCAGACGGTCTGCCAGATGCCGGAAGAAGGCGTATACCACATGCCGCCGTGTTCCCGTTTCTGTTTGCCGTAGGCGTAATCACTTTCATCGCTGCTGTCAATGCATCTGAGCATTAAGGAGTTCTGGTATTTGATCATTGAAGAGATATCAAAGCCAAACGGCGTATAGCCACCGGCATGGGAGCCGACTTCAATGCCGTTGACATAGACGGTGCAGTACTGATCCACCGCCTCAAAATTCAGCCATGTGTGAAGAACGGAGGGCTTATAGGCAAACTGCTTCCGGTACCAGAGAGCCATTCCCGGCTCCAGCTGACCGTCAGCGCCGGAAAGCTTAGAGCCCAGCGCGAAAGGCACAACGATCTTCTTCCATTTTTCCGGATCCGGTTCTTTGTTCTGTTCCGTGATCTGATATTCCCAAAGGCCGTTGAGATTTGTATAGCTGTCTCTCTGCAGCTGCATCCGCGGATACTCCTGCAAAGGCGCCTTCTGATTCAGTTTTTCTCCCCACTCCGTGAACAGTGCCATGGCGTCTCCTTTCTATTTGCAATTCGGTTATTTTTTCAGAATGAATCTCCTGACGCCTGCTGTCACCAAAACCGACAGGAGCGATGCGCCATGAAGAATGGCGGAAAGAACGATAATCGCCGCGTTCATATTCGGAAAGTCGGCGGTGGCTCTGACATAGCCGGCATAATTCAGGCATACCGTGAATGAGACAGCGATCATCAGCACCTGGGTGCTCCTCAGCATAATCCCCTGGTTTCTGACGATATTGAGACAAAGCGGCAGAGCAGCCGCCACAATCAGTTCCAGCACAAAACCCGGGCCGCCGGTCGTGAAGACGGTTGAGATCATCATATACAATAACAGCAGCGCCATCAGCAGTCCGCCGCAGACGCCTGCCGCGATTGTCAGCAGTACCTGTTTGCCATACTTTTTCATATTCGTTTCTTTCTGATGATCTGAGATCATCCTCACTATTCTACAATGCGATCCGCCGTTTGAAAAAGCCATATCATGACGATACGGCTTTTGAAATGCTTATGCGGCTGCGGGAGCTTCCGCTGGCTTGCGTCCGAAGTCCGCTGAAATATCCTCGCCTTTGACGACACGGCCGATCTGCTCGGCTGTGAGTGTCTCGTATTCAATCAGGGCGGAGGCGATGCGTTCGAGCTCAGCGCTGTGCTCCTTGATAATATCCCATGCCTTGTCATGGCAGCCGTTGACGATCTTTCTGACTTCCTGGTCGATTTCGTACGCGACTTCACCGGACACATTATTCGGGGAGTTGTAGTCACGGCCGAGGAAGACATTCTCATTGCCGCTGTTGTACTTGATCGGTCCAAGATCGCTCATACCGTAGAGGGTGACCATGTCCTTGGCGATGTTTGTCGCTCTTTCGATATCGTTGACCGCGCCGGTCGTGACGTCATCGAAGAACATTTCCTCGGCGACTCTGCCGCCCATGTAGGAAGTGATCGAAGCCATGAGGTCATTCTTCGTGTTCATCATCTTTTCCTCTTTCGGGGTCATCAGGTTATAGCCGCCTGCCTGGCCGCGGGGGATGATGGTGACTTTCTGGACAACCTGGGCGTTATCAAGGAAGAGACCGACGATCGCGTGGCCGCTTTCGTGGTAGGCCACGATCTTCTTTGTCTTCTCATCATAGGTGCGGCTGACTTTGGCCGGGCCCATCATGACTCTGTCGATCGCCTCATCGATATTCTTCATACTGATCTCTTCAGAGTTCTCACGGACAGCCAGGATCGCCGCCTCGTTGAGAACATTTTCAAGATCCGCGCCGGAGAAGCCGGGTGTTCTTTTGGCAAGACCGGAGAGATCGATATCCTTGGCGAATTTCTTGTTTCTGGCATGGACGCCGAGAATCGCTTCTCTGCCCTTGCGGTCAGGAAGGGACACGGTGATCTGTCTGTCGAAACGGCCTGCTCTTAACAGAGCCGGGTCAAGAACGTCAGGACGGTTGGTCGCCGCGATGACGACGATCCCGGTGTTGTCTTCCATGCCGTCCATCTCAACCAGCAGCTGGTTCAGTGTCTGCTCACGCTCATCGTGACCGCCGCCGAAGCCGGCGCCTCTCTGACGGCCGACCGCATCGATTTCATCGATGAAGATAATGCACGGGGCTGTCTGCTGCGCCTTCTTGAACATGTCACGGACACGGGAAGCGCCGACGCCGACGAACATCTCAACGAAGTCGGAACCTGAGATGCTGTAGAACGGCACATTCGCCTCACCCGCGACAGCCTTGGCAAGCAGTGTCTTACCGGTGCCGGGATGGCCGCTGAGCAGAACGCCCTTGGGAATTCTGGCACCCATCTTTTCGAATTTCTTCGGGTATTTCAGGTAGTCAATGATCTCCGCCATTTCCTGTTTTTCTTCATCGCAGCCGGCCACATCGCTGAAGCGGACACGGATCTTGCCTTCCAGTCTGGCTCTGCTTCTGGAGAATTCAAACGCTCTCTGGTTGGCGCCGCCGGCACCGTTCATGCGGTTGATCATCCATACAGCAAGGCCGCCCATGAAGACGAACGGGATGATGGACATCAGCACATCCAGGAACGCGTTGGAAGCGTCGGTATCGACGATTGTGATTTTGGCGTCATCGAGGTTTTCGATCAGCGCCGCGATCTCCGCGTCGGTGGAAGGAACAGTTGATGTGAAAATAACTTTCCTGTCGCTGTCATTGGTATAGACACCCCGGATGGTGGTGACATTGTGACCTACTGAAATCTGACTCTCGGTGATCTTTTCATTCTGAAGAGTTGACTGCAGCTGCTCATAGCTCAGCTGGGAGGTGCTGCTGGAACCGTTCAGTGTGAACAGACTCAGCACCGCAATCAGAATGATCAGATACGGAAGATAGTTGATCAGTCTGTTTCTCTGCATTCATTTACTCCTTTGTCTGATAGCATTCAGGTTTCAGAACGCCGATAAACGGCAGGCATCTGTACTTCTGGTTGAAGTCCATTCCGAAACCCACTACAAATTCATTTCCCACTTCAAAGCCGATATAATCCGCGTGCAGATGATTGACACGGCCTGAAGGCTTGTCCAGCAGTGTCACGATTTTCACACTGCGGGCCCCTCTATGATAAAGCAATTCAATGACAGACTGAATCGTTTTGCCCGTGTCGACGATGTCTTCCACCAGCAGGACATCTTTGTCTCTGACGGAAGTGTCGAGGTCTTTGAGAATACGGATTTCACCGGATGAATGTCTGCCGACATAACTCGAGACATCCATGAAATCATACTCGATATCAAGATCGATGTTTTTGGCCAGTTCCGAGAAGAAGGGAACGGAGCCTCTTAACAGCGCGACCAGCAGCGGCGCCGAGTTCATTCTGAGATAATCCTCAGTGATCTGCTTTCCGAGCTCTTTTGCTTTTTCTTCGATCTGCTCTTCTGTTACGAGTACTTTTTCAACATCCTTTTCAGCCCACATAAAAACGCTCCTTTTAATAGAGAAATCTTACTTATTGTACCACATTGAAATCCGGACAGACAGAGTAATGAGATTTGTCGCAGCCAAGCCCCGGCACCAGAATCACAGCCCCTTTCTGGTTGATCACAACCGGCCAGCTTTGCCGCAGATAAAGCGGGATATGGCGGTCAATAAAGAATCTGTGCACCTTTTTAAAGCCGAAACGCATCTCAATCTGATCGCCTGAGTGAACATTGCGGATAGTCAGCGGGAAGTCATCTTCACTGACCGTGAGTGCGTTCACCCCCGGCTGCGGTGATAAAATCTTAAACTCCGTTACCCCTTCAAAAGAGAGAATTTCCTCTTTTGAGGCAAATGTATATTCATAGGAAGGAAGCGGAACCGCCATAAAGAACTGTCCGTCCTTCTGCACCAGATGGCGCTCATCCACCGGCAGATCGAAATCATCCTTTTTCATCAATACGCCGTCGAGCTGCTGAATAAAGGAAAGGGAATAATGCTTATCTGTTTCAATCACTTTTCTCAGCAGAGCCTCACGGTCTTCATGTCCAAGTTTCCGGTATTCCGGAAGACTGACTTTGCGGTCACGGATGAGTGTCCCCACACGGCAGGAGCGCTCCTGCGCCACCGCATTTTTCATGGCAATCTCACGTCTGACCATGTCACGTTCCATCCGGCTCATCGGCTCCACGATCTGACGGCGGATCCGGTTGCGGGTCAGCGACTCATCGGCGTTGGTGGAATCTGTATAATAGCGGATGCCATGGCTTTCACAGTAAGAAACCAGCTCTTTTTTTGTCATCCCCAGCAAAGGTCTTTTCACAAGGATGCCATGATACATCATTTCTTCTCTGAGTCCGTAATAATCAGGCACAAGGTTCTTCTCTTCCTGCATGAAATAGGTTTCCAGCAGATCGTCCTCATGGTGGGCGATAAGAACGCCCTTATAGCCATTCTTCTTTACGATTTGTTCAAAGAAGTCATAGCGCCAGGCGCGGGCGGCCGCCTCAAAATTTCCTTCATAGACAAACGGCTCATTGCGCACATACAGGGGAATATCGTGTTCCGCGCAGAAAAGGCGGATCCAGGATTCCTCCTCATCCGCCTCTTTGCGATGATGGTAATTGACATGGGCAGCCGCGCAGGGAATTCCCTGCTCAAGACACATGGAAAGCAGAGCCATCGAGTCGGGCCCCGCCGATACTGCTGTCAGCCATGTGTTTCCTGCCTTTTCCATAAAGTTCAGAACAATCTTACCACGCAATGGATGATTGCGCCTTCAGCTTTGATCATTCGCGAACAGGACTTCCATCATCCGTTTCTGCACAGTTCTGAACAGCGGGCTCGTAACCGGCACATGGGCTTTGACGTCGATCACTCTTGCGGTGTTGACAAAACGCAGGTCATTGAGGAACAGAACAGAATTCTTGTAAAGACCTCTTACTTTGCCGATCTGCATCAGATTCTTTTTCCCCTGCGGATTGTCGATGGGATCGTACGCCTTTGCGCATGTGGCGGGATTGCTGGTCATTGGAATGACAAGGGCTTTTTTTGCATAGATGGACATCACAAGACCGAAATGCTGGTAGCCCGCCTCATTGAGATACTGCTGTCCGAAATCCATGTAGCAGATATCCCCCTGGTTCACTTTGATCCCGATGTCTTCGCCGGAGAAGCAGCCGCCTCTTTCGAGCCAGTTTTCTTCCGAAACCATACTGACTTCGGCATGGTCGGGAATCAGTACGTTGTACAGGTCTTCACGGGTGCGCACATAGTTGCGCCATAAGTCGCTTTGATAATACTTCATAATAAAAGCTCTCCCTTCAGTGAATATATTCACCTCAGAAGAGCTGATTCCCTGTTACTTTTTGCGTAACACTTCATCCATTTCCTGAATGATGTAGACAGGACGGTCCTTGACTTCAAGATATGTCTTGGCCAGATAGACGCCGATAATGCCGGTGCAGAACAGCTGGATTCCGCTACAGAACAGGATGATGCACACAAGCGAAGGCCAGCCGGCCACCGGATCGCCGAAGAGAAGCTTGCGGACGATGATGAAGACAATGCCGATCATGGACAGCCCGAAGAACAGCACGCCCAGCCAGGCCGCGATTTCCAGCGGCTTGACCGTATAGCCGATCAGACCGTCAATGCCGTAATGCGCCAGTGAGGAAAAACTCCATTTGGTTTTTCCTGCCGCTCTGTCCTCATGTTCGTAAGGAATCCATTCCGTCGTGAAACCGACCCAGGCGAAGATGCCTTTGGAAAAGCGGTTGTATTCGGAAATGGACAGCACCGCGTCCCGGACCTGTTTTGTCATCATCCGGTAGTCCCTGACGCCTTCGACAAGGTCAGGATCCTTGGAGCGGTTGATCACCGAGTAAAACCTGCGGGCAAACCAGCTGCGCACAGGCGGTTCGCCTTTGCGGCCGGTTCTTCTCGCGGCGGCGCAGTCGGCCCTGCCTTCATGGACAATCGGAAACATTTTCACCAGCAGTTCCGGCGGGTCCTGAAGATCCGCGTCCATAATGGCGGTATAATCGCCGTCCGCATGGCGAAGGCCTGCGTACAGAGCGGCTTCCTTGCCGAAATTCCGGCTGAAGGATATATAGTGAACCGCGGGATTGTTTCTGCTTAACTCACGCAGGATCCCGAGGGTCGCGTCCTTTGAGCCGTCATTGACAAAGATATACTCTGTTTCAAGACCATATTCTCTTTTCAGTTCTTCAGCGGCGGCGGAAGCTCTCTCCATAAACAGGCCGAGAACCTCCTGCTCATTGAAGCAGGGAATGACAAGACTCAGACGCATAGACAATCCTTTTTAACGGAAGATAAAGGCAAGAAGGAACGACCCGCAGAGATAAGCCAGGCCGATCACGATCATGAAGTATAAAACCTGTGCCTGCCGGACATGATCCTTGCGCAGAATCGCTTCATAGTTGACGGCAGACATGCCGTACCAGGCCGCGATGAGGCAGACCAGATAAACGGCAGAGCGCAGATAGAACCGGAACAGGTCCATTACTTGGTTCCGAAGATTCTGTCGCCGGCGTCGCCCAGACCCGGAACGATATAGCCGATTTCATTCAGCTTTTCATCAAGGGCAGCCAGGTAGACATCGATATCCGGATGAGCAGCCTGAACAGCCTTGACGCCTTCCGGAGCGCCGACCAGGCAGACCAGTTTGATGTTCTTCGCGCCGCGCTTCTTGATCATGGTGACCGCGTCAACAGCGGAGCCGCCTGTCGCCAGCATCGGGTCAACAACCAGGACAACAGCGTCTTCGAGGTTCTTCGGGAACTTTGCGAAGTATTCATGAGGTTCAAGAGTCTCTTCATCTCTGTACATGCCGATGAAGCCGACCTTGGCAGTCGGAACGAGTCTTCTGATTCCGTCAAGCAGGCCGATGCCGGCTCTGAGGATCGGAACGATCACGACTTCCTTGGAAAGTTCACGGCCGACACAGGGTCCCATCGGCGTTTCGATATTGACCGGGCGTGTGGGCAGGTCACGGCAGACTTCATAAGCCATGAGTTCAGCGATTTCATCGAGGTTTTCACGGAAATCCTTTGTGCCGGTATCCTTGTTTCTCATAATAGTAAGTTTATGAGTGATCAGTGGATGATTGAGTATATCAAGCATTTTTTGTTTCCTCCAGTTTTCTTCCTTAAATGATATTCCAAATGAAGCCCCACTTGCAAGGAGTGTATAATATGACCATGAAGATTCTGATTGCCCCTTTGGTACGCACTCCCAGATACGACGCCGCATGGCTCACCGCCCGCACCCTGTGCGACCTTTTTTCAGCCCGCCAGCACATCTGCGCTGTCAGTGCGCCGCTCAGCGCGGCGATCGCTTCCGCCGCCCTTTATGACGCGCCGGATTTAAAAAAGCCGAAGCTGTACAGCGGCAGCTGCTACTCCTATGAAGAGTATCTGTATGCAAGCGGAGCCGGCTCAAAAGAGTATCTGCTCAAAGACACCGAATGCCTGCTCAACGCCATTGACCATTTCCAGCCTGATCTGATCATCACGATTGACCGGGCTGCCGCTGTCATTGCCGCACGCGTCCGGCACGTTCCGTGCGCGGCAGCCGTCAATACAGCTATGTACCGGACAAGTCCGTTTCCGGTAAGGGTTCTGCAGGGAACCAACCTGGCGCTTTCTGAATATGGCTTCGAACAGGTCTTCCGTGTCCATACCCTGTATGAGTGGTGCCTGGCCCGGATTGTTTCCGGACCCCTGCAGCTGCGGCCGCTGCCGATAGAAGCTGACGCGAAAAGAACAGGAACTGTTTCATTGCTGAGGGCGGTGCCCCAGAAGCGGGAAGGCGTTTATCTGTATTTCAGTGAAATAAACCGCAAACCGGCAGCCCTGAAGAAAATGATTCTTGAAACTTTCCAGGGCGCTTCATTCCCGGTTTACGCCTGCGTCAGAGGCATTGAGCCGGAAAAAGCACAGAACATCAGGTTTACAAAAGAACTGCAGGAGGAAATCATCCCGGGCTGCGCCGTCTGTATCCATGACGGCAATGAGTATATCGCGGAAATCGCTGCAGCTGACGGAGTCCCGCAGCTGATCATCACCAACCACCGCTATGGCCGCACGGCAAGCGGTCTTGCGGCAAGGAGATGGGGGTTCGGCGTTCTGATGGATGAAGAAGACATGTCAGTCGCCTCATTATATGAAAACTACCGCCGGATTGTATCTGATCCTGCCGTCTATGAAGCGGCCCTGAAAATCCGCAATGAAGTGATCAGTCTCGGCAGCTTCGAGGATCTGAACCGGTATCTTAACGAAATCATCAGAAAGTAAAAGAAGTTTCCAATGCGGAAACTTCTTTAAATTCTCAGAACAGATGCAGATATTCGAAAGCGTTGTAGAGACCGTCGTCATCGACATCGGTTGTGACGTAGTCGGCCGCTTCCTTGATTTCCGGTCCGCCGTTGCCCATCGCGACATTGTAGGCGCACAGTTCAAACATCGACAGGTCGATCTTCGCGTCGCCGAAGGAAATTGTGTCCTTCTGATCCGCGCCCAGATGGTTTAACAGCACTTCAATCGCGTGCTTCTTGGTGATGCCGGTGGGACCCAGATCGCCGAAGAGAGCCAGTTCGCCCTTGCCGCCCCATGTGTTGGCGATGAGGTGCGGGAATTCTGTTTTGGAATCGAGATGATCCTGATAGGAACTCAGAATGAAGCTGATCTTGTTTACATCCTCGCGGTAGAGATCTTCTCCCTGCAGATGGATGAAGGAATTGACAAAGCCACTTGCGGTCGCTTCCGCCTTGGCCAGATCAGCGCCTTTTCCGGTGGCGTATTTGACCATTGTGGCGGGACCCTGTTCCAGCATCCAGTCATTGCAGTACATGCCGGAATTAGCTTCCAGATAGAAGCCCAGGTGTCTGTCGTTGCACCAGTCGACGATGTGCTTCACATCTTCTTTGGAAAGACCCTGATGCATGACAACTTCGCCGTTGTCTTCGACATAGGCGCCGTTGCCGCCGATCATGCCGTCCAGCTCAGGAAGGTCTCTCTGTTCGATTTCAGCCTTGGAACAGCCGGTGCAGATATAAACCTTGTTGCCGGCAGCACGTGCCAGTTCAACTGCCTTTTTCGCGCTGTCCGGGCACTTTGTCTCATAGTTGATCAGAGTGCCGTCAACATCAAGAAATACAATTTTGCTCATAAGTAAACTCTCCTCTTTTTCTGCATTGATTATAGCAGAGCATGTTCGTCCCTTTCCATTGTGCGCACACAGAAAAAACCCGCAGCTGATATAATGATATGATCCCGTCAAAGTAGACACAGGAAATATCTAAAGTAACACTTGCCCAATCGGAGCTGATCCGGTTGGGTTTTTTGATGCATTTAAGTCTGCTAAATACTGCTTGTACTTTTCAATTCTGCGGTTGATTGGTATTGGATACAGTATGGGTTCTTTTGTCGTTAATGCCTCTCTCCTGACCTCTAGCGGGGTCTTGCAGGCGAACCGCTCCTGATATCTTTCGTTGTCATAGAAATGAATGTATTTGCCAATCGCTTCAATCAGGGAAGCCTTGTCATGGTAATCAAACAGTTTCAGCATCTCAGTCTTTATGATGCCCCAGAGGGCCTCCTGAGGCCCGTTATCCAGACAGCAGGCAACTCTTGACATGGACTGCACCATTCCTTGATCAGTAAGCATTTTCCTGAATGCTGGACTGGTATACTGGAAGCCTCTGTCACTGTGAAACAGCGGTGCCGCATCCGGATTAGCTGCGATTGCGTTCCTGAATGTTTCAAATACAAGATTATTATCATTATGCTCACTGACTGCCCAGCCAACAATTGAGCGGTCATACAGATCCATAAAAGCACTGAGATACAGCTTTCCTTTCTCACCGTGAATCTTGAACTCTGTGACATCTGTAGTCCATTTTTCATTCGGTGCAGATGCTTCAAAATCTCTGCCAAGAAGATTGTCTGCTTTCTGATCTTTCTTGTTGCTTATAGTACAGCAGTTCCTGACTCTGCGGATTGAAGAATGGACATCTATGATACCCATGATCCTGCGGATCCGCTTCGGTTTATATCCGGTTCCTTCTTCTCTGTTCAGCCAGATCGTCATGCGCCTGTATCCGAGGATTCCGCTATATCTCTTGTGGAGTTTCCTGATCTTTTCCGCAATCTCTATATCTTCCAGTTCTTTGGCAGGAATGGGCCTTTTGAGCCATTTATAATAGGCTGCACGACTAATACCAAGTTTCAAACACATCCATTCGATACTGTAATTCTGTTCTTCATGCAATTCTTTGATTGCAAGGTACTTTACTTCATTTTTCGCTTTTGAGAAGATCGCCTCCTTTCGATTTCCTGAACTTTTTTTAACAGTACAGCCTCCATCTCCAGCTCCCTGATTCTCGCTTCAAGGATCTTGTTCTGACGCTGCAGTTTCTCTACTTCTGTGAGCTCTTCTTCAGTTTTGCGCTTTCCGCGTTTGTCGCTGAGTCCTTCGCTGCCATCCTTACTGTACTTCTGTACCCAGCTGTACACCTGGCTGTACGAAACGTCATAAACGGCTGCAGTGTTCTTGTAATCATAATTATGTTCAATGCAGTACTTTACGATCTCTTCACGCTCTTTCAGCGTTGTCTTCTTGCGATATGCCATCTTTGTATAGACCTCCGGCTTGGGCTTATAATCCTCAAACTCTCCAAGATCATTATACTTGGCTATCCAGTTACGTAGGGTGTGGTGACTTGGGATCTGATACTTATTGCATATATCCCACAGTGATCCACCACCTGAAAGATAATCTTCTACTGCTTTGACTTTGAACTCTTTGGTATACGAACTGTTCTTCAGCTTCGGTATTAATGATTCCGGACCATTCGTACGGTACTTGTTTGCCCATGTTCTTAATTCCTTATAGCTCACACCGATAGCTTCTGCTATCTCAGAAGCCGTACCTTTACCTTTTATATAATCCTCACATGCCTTGATCTTCTCTTCATAGGATATCTTTGATTTCCTTCCCATGATAAAATCCCACCTCCATAGATACACGTTTGTATATTTCGTGTGTCTACTTTGGCGGGATCATATCAAAGCCGCGGGTTTTGTCTTCTTATTCAAACGGGAACTGATCAGTCAGGGCAATGACTTCGCTGCGGATTCTGGACTTGAGTTCTTCATCGTCCTTGTTCTTGAGAACTTCCGCGATCCATTTGCCGACCTGTTCGAATTCCTTTTCCTTGAATCCCTTTGTTGTCATGGCAGCCGTGCCAAGACGGATGCCGCTGGTTGTGTTGGGCTTCTGGGTATCGAACGGGATGGCGTTCTTGTTGGCAGTGATGTTGACTTCATCAAGAGCGACTTCAGCGTCTCTGCCGGTAATGCCCATGGACATTGTGTCGACCAGGATCAGGTGGTTGTCTGTACCGCCGGAGACAAGGCGGAAGCCTTCGTCCTGGAGAGTGCGTGCCAGCACCTGGCAGTTGTCCATTAACTGTTTGATATATTCCTTATATTCCGGCTGCATCGCCTCATACAGGCAGACAGCCTTGGCGGCGACGATGTGGCAGAGCGGACCGCCCTGGATGCCCGGGAAGATCGCTTTGTCGACTGCCTTGGCATACTGTTCTTTGCAGAGGATCATGCCGCCTCTGGGTCCTCTTAATGTCTTGTGGGTTGTTGTTGTCACAAAGTCAGCGTAGGGAACCGGATTCATATGATATCCTGCCGCGACAAGACCGGCGATGTGCGCCATATCCACCATTAACATGGCACCGGACTCATCCGCGATCTTGCGGAATTCAGCGAAATCGATTTCTCTTGCGTAAGCGGAAGCGCCGCAGACAATCAGCTTCGGCTGCAGTTCCATGGCTGCCTTTCTGATTTCGTCATAATTCAGGCACTCGGTTTCTCTGTCGACGCCGTATGAATAGAAGTCATACAGTTTGCCGGAGAAGGACACCTTCGCGCCATGGGTCAGATGGCCGCCCGCCGCAAGGTCCATACCAAGAACTTTGTCGCCGGGCTTGAGCACGCTCATGTAAACGCCCATGTTTGCCTGGGAACCGGAGTGGGGCTGCACATTTGCGTGATCGGCGTGGAACAGTTCCTTCGCGCGGTCTCTGGCGAGGTCTTCAATCATGTCAACATTGACACAGCCGCCGTAATACCTGTGTCCGGGATAGCCTTCCGCATACTTGTTGGTCAGGATGGATCCCGCTGCTTCTCTGACTTCTTTGGAACAGAAGTTTTCAGATGCGATCAGTTCAATGTTGTTTTTCTGACGGAGATATTCCGCCTGGATCATCGATTCGAGCTGCTTGTCTTTCATTCTTCCTCTTTCCTCCATGCCGGCGTGAGAACCTTCTGGATCTGTTCTTCGCTTACCGGGCCTTTTCTCAGTACTCTGACCTGTTCACCGGAACAGTCAATAATCGTACTCGCCTCATGAAACATCGGCTTGCCATTCATAATACCATTAAGGCCCGGACATGCAAGCTCTATTTCTTCCAGGGTATCGCATGTTTTCTCTCCGGACCGGTTGGCTGAAGTCATCAGCAGAGGGACTCCGACCGCCCTGATCAGCTTTTCAAGCGCCTCCGAAGTCGCCATCCGCACGGCCAGTGTCGGCAGGCCTCCGTTGACAAAATCAGGGACGTCTTCACGCTTTTTCAGGATTACGGTGACCGGACCGGGCATGAAAGCATCGATGATCTTCCTGCCGTTTTCACTGACTTCAGCCACAGTTCTGATCTGCTCAATATCGCAGCACATGATGGGAAACGCCTTGTCAGCCGGACGGTGTTTGAGTTCCCTGAGGTTTTCCTGGGCTGCCAGCGAATTCATACGGGCGCATACGCCATAGACAGTATCGGTCACAACGGAAATCACGCCATCGTTTCTGAGAATCTCAGCCATCGCCTCAGTTTCGTCAGGTTCAAATCTTCTGATTCTGTTTACCATGTAAGTCCCGTGCCTCTTGTGTACGCATTCTCACCGGCAAACGCTCCGTCCGAAACAGCCGGGATGTTCACCGGAAGTTTTCCGGAAGGCTTTGTTTGGCCGAAAATCACATTCATGGCACCGGGAATGCCGGGGCCGAACGCACCGGTGGGATTGAAGGCGTCATCCACGTTGGGAGCGCCGACCTGGCAGAAGACAGCCATCAGGGCGTCAGCGTCTGTTAAGAGTGAAAGATCATACGGCAGTCCGGCACTGATGACGATCACCTGAATTCCCTGTGCCTGAGCGTCTTTGATCAATGCCTGCGCGGCAGGAATCTGATCGGAATAAGAAGGATCGATCAGGTCAGCTGTCCACATGAAGTCGGTCATGATCAGCACATCTGTCCAGTCGAAATACCCATAGACTTCGCCATAGTTATTGGACCAGTCGGCGTTGATGACGACTGCTTCAGTTTCTTCCGGTATGACTGACTGCGCCTGCAGGCGGTTGAAGCTGTAGCCGAGAGCGTTTGTCTGGGCGGGATTCATGCCGCAGAGCACAAAGTGTGTATTTCCTTCAGCCACAAGCGGCAGAACACCGTTGTTCTCAAGTACCGTGGCAGCGGCGGAAGCGATTTCGATTTCCTTTTCGATATGGGCTTCACTGCCGACAAGACCTGCGGAAGCGATAAGCTTTTCCGTTGCCGCTTCGCTGTATTCCTGATCCATGATGCCTCTTTCATATTTGAGGGTGAGGATTCTTGTGACGGCTTCATCGACACGGCTCATCGGAACCGTTCCCTCTTCAATCAGGGAAACCAGATCCGCCATGTAGGCGTCAATCGCCTCAAGGGATTCGGTTCCGGTCATATCCACCGGCATCAGTAACATATCCACGCCGGCGTTCAGCGCCAGGGCAGCGGAGTCTTTTGTGTCAAAGTGATCCTTGATCGCGTCCATGATCAGGGAGTCGGTGATAATAACGCCTTCATAGCCAAGCTCACCGCGGACAATGTCCGTGAGGAAAGTTTTGCTGAGGGTGGCCGGCAGGTGGATTTCCTGACCGTCGAGAATGCTTGTATAGACGCCTGTTTCGATCTGCGGGAACTGGATGTGGGCGCTCATGATCATGTCATGGTATCCCTGCTTTGCCATTGCCGCGAAAGGAATCAGGTCGGACGCTTCAAGCTCCGCTTTTGTTTTGTTGATCAAAGGCAGGCCGGTATGACTGTCGACCGCCGTATCGCCATGACCCGGGAAATGCTTGATGGCAGCGATCACGCCGTTCTGAGACAGACCTTCGGTATACGCCTGCGTAAAGGAAGCGACAGTTTCCGGATCATCCGAAAAGGAGCGGACGCCGATGACCGGGTTTTTGGGATTGGCGTTGACATCCGCGTCAGGGGCGAAGTCAGTATTGAAACCAAGGGCCTGCAGTTCTGAGCCGATGATATCCGCCGCCGCTTTTGCATTGGCTGTATCACCGGTTGCCGCAAGAGCCATGTTGCCGGGCGTAACTGTGCCGTTCTGCAGACGATAAATATATCCGCCTTCCTGGTCGGCGCTGATCATAAGAGGGATTCTGCCGTCCGCTGTCGCCGCCGCCTGCAGGGCCTGGGTCAGACGGATTGTTTTCGCATTGTCTGTGGTGATGTTTTCGGCAAACAGGCAGATGCCGCCGAATTCATATTTCTTAAAAAGATCCGCGACCTCCTCATTCATTTCCGTCAGGTTTTCCCCGTTCCATGTTCTGACTGCCATATGAATCAGCTGGGCAGCCTTTTCTTCAGTGCTCATTGTGCCAAGGAGCTCTGCGGCTTTTGCCTGAGCTTTTTCATAAGCGCTGGGTTCGGGAGTCAGTTCGGGCTGGGTTTCTTCAGTTTCCTCAGGTTCAGTTTCCGGTTCCGCCGGTTTGGAGGAACAGCCTGCCGCAAGCAGTGAAAGTGCGGCAAAGACGGCAATCGCTTTTCTGCAATTCATATCATTCTCCTGTTATGTGCGTCTTATTTTTTGGCGGCAATTTCACCGCTGTTTTTATGGATGCTGTTGGCGGGGACAACGCCTCTGACGCAGCTGGTCGGATAGACATTGCTGTGGGGACCGATGACAGTGCCGGGATTGAGGACTGAGTTGCAGCCGACTTCCACATAGTTGCCAAGCATCGCCCCGAACTTCTTCAAGCCTGTTTCTTCCTGTTCACCCTGACCATGGACAACGACCAGTGTCTTGTCAGACTTGACGTTGGATGTGATGGAACCTGCGCCCATGTGGCTGTAATAGCCTAAGATCGAGTCGCCGACATAGTTGTAGTGCGGGGTCTGCACATGGTCAAAGAGGATGACGTTCTTCAACTCAACGGAATTTCCGACAACACAATCCGCTCCGACAAGCGCGCTTCCTCTGATGAAGGCACAGTGTCTGACTTCAGTGTTGGGACCGATAATGCAGGGAGCGCCAAGATAAGCGGAAGGGAATACCTTCGCTGTCTTATGAATCCAGACGTTCGGCTCTCTTTCTTCATAGTCCTCACCAAGTGTGGGACCCAGGGCAAGGATGAAATCCTTGATTCCCTTCAGTACTTCCCAGGGATAAGTGAACTGACTTAAGTAATCCTTTGCCAGTGTGTGATCGAGATCATAAAGATCATTGATTGTATACATGTCTTCCTCCTTCTGTGCCGTTTTATTCGTGATCAATTCTGACCAGCTTTCCGATCAGGACATAGCGGCCGTCGGCAATGTCGTAGGAACATGTCGACAGCATCATCATCTGATCATCCGCTGTGATGGTTTCTTCTGAAATGAATGTGGACCTCTGAACAAAGCTGTCAATGTAGGCAAGATATTCTTCGTCTGAGGCGAACTCAAGCTGGATATATCCTGCCGTCCCTTCGGTCACATAGCCGGCGACAGGATACATTTCATATTCACTGTCCGGCGTATGGATCAGAAACTTCTTATGACTGTCGTACCAGCTTTGCGACTTGTAGTTTTCCACCTCCGCGAACATGAGCGGATCATCCAGCATGTGATGGGCGTAAAGCACCGTATTGCGGTCGCTGAAATCCGCTTTGTTGTCGGCGTCAATGAAGACTGTTCCGGCGTCATTGTATGTGCCGTCCATGAGATGCTTGAGATACCAGCTGTTATCAAAGCCATGGACAACCGGATAATCGATCGTGGAGCCTTCCTGCTCAATCCAAGCGGCGATATTCTCATCCACCGCCCTTAAGGCGTCCCAGTCGATCTGTCTGACCGTTTCACCTGAATCAATCTCAGCGGGCTCGACAATGACCATGTCACGGATATCGTCATACGCTTTGCGCGCCTCTCTGTATTTGCCGGTTTCTTTATAGAGTCTGTAGCCGCTGTAGGCTGCCACGCCAAGGGCTGTGACCATCACCAGATCCAGAAAAATCTTATATGCTTTTGAAGCTTTCTTCTTTCGCTTTGCCATATATAAACTCCGTGATTAATCTTACTTCAAGTGTATTTTTCTCTTCAAGTCCTTCACGCGGCACTTAAAAAAGGAAGGACCTTAAGAATCCTTCCTGCTGAGATTGAAATATACAAACAGCATGCGGTCCTTGCCGCTCATGTCGCGGATGATTTCGTACTCATGCCCCGGCAGCATTTCCTCCACAAGTGCGCTCATCCTTTCGCGCTGATCCCAGCCCATTTCAAAGGCCATAAAGGCTTTTTCCTTCAGGACTTCCTGACAGCGCTCAAAGATCTTCCGGTAGAAGAACAGACCGTCAGAGCCGCCGAACAAAGCGACGTGGGGCTCAAAGTCGACGACCGACTTTTCCATATGTTCTTCGGCCGGGATATAGGGCGGGTTGGAGATCAGAACATCCAGCTTTCTGCCCTGTTCAATCAGGGGCTCAAGCATGTCGCCGGCGGTGAAGTCGATTTCCGCTTCATTGATTTCCGCGTTCTTACGGGCGGTTACCAGCGCTTCCTCACTGATATCGGTGGCGTGCATGACAACCTTGGGCTCCTCTCTGGCAACCGCGATCGCGATGGCGCCTGAACCGGTGCCCACATCCGCGCATTCGATTTTTTCATAATCCGGGAAGAACTCATCCATTCTGGCAAGGATCTGGGCGCATAATTCTTCGGTTTCGACCCTGGGGATCAGAACATCGCCGTTGACGATCATTTTATAGCCGTAGAACCAGCTGTAG
Organism: uncultured Erysipelotrichaceae bacterium; assembly: GCA_902775735.1. GTDB lineage: Bacteria > Bacillota_I > Bacilli_A > Erysipelotrichales > Erysipelotrichaceae > Bulleidia. The sequence goes on along the minus strand of CACYNH010000020.1, from coordinate 6,719 downwards.
CCAAGCACATGGGCCATCGGCTCATCTTTGAGAATACGGGCCATACCGGCGTCAAATTCGGCTTCCAGGGCAGATGGCATTTCCTCTTCAAAATTCGCGTACAGGTTATAGCGTTCCCGCTGGGAGATTTCAACCAGATAAGCCATAACGGTTTCCGGCGGTATATCATTCTGCCCGCAGAGCCTTTCGTATTTCCGGACACTCTCAGAAAACTTTGTCACGATCCGCTTTCCTCCAGCTTTCTCTTTTCCTCTTCCGCAAGCAGCCCTTCAATGACGCCGTCCAGTTTGCCTTCCATGATCCGGTCAAGCTGGGTGATGGTCAGACCGATCCTGTGATCGGTGACGCGGTTCTGGGGATAGTTGTAGGTACGGATTTTTTCGGAACGGTCGCCGGTGCCGATCTTCGCCCGGCGGATCTTTCCTTCTTCCTCTTCCTTACGGCGGCTGAGCTCTTCATAGACTCTCGCCCTGATCAGACGCATCGCAGTCTCGCGGTTTTCGATCTGGCTTCTGCCTTCCTGACAGTTGACAGTGATGCCGGTCGGCAGGTGGACAATCCTGACGGCGCTGTCTGTCTTGTTGATATGCTGGCCGCCGGCGCCTGAAGCGCGGTGGGTTTCAATGGTCAGATCCTTGGGATCGATCTCGATATCCTCTTCTTCCGCTTCCGGCTGGCAGAGCACGGTCGCGGTACTTGTGTGAATGCGGCCCTGGGCTTCGGTCCTGGGAACACGCTGGACGCGGTGAACGCCGGACTCATATTTCAGTTCGCGGTAAACATCATTGCCCTTGATGGAGAAGATGATCTGGGAGAAGCCGCCTGCTTCGGAAACGCTGGCTTCCATAACCTGGACCTTCCAGCCCTTTGCCTCTGCGTATTTTGTATACATGCGGTAAAGATCACCGGCAAAGATATTGCCTTCATCACCGCCGGCGCCGCCTCTGATCTCCATGATGACATCATGATCGTCATCGGGATCGCGGGGGATGAGAAGATGCTGGATATGTCCAAGAAGCTTTTCACGCTCCGGTTCGCACTCGTCTTTTTCCATCCTGGCCATCTCTTTGAGTTCTTCATCATTTTCATGAAGCATCTCATCGGCCTGTTCAATTCTTTCATCAAGGCTCTTCAGATGATGCCAGGCATCCACAGCCTGCTTCAGGGAAGCCTGTTCCTTTGAAAGCTTTGTCAGTTTCGCGGGATTGCTGTAGACTTCCTCCTTCAGCATTTCACTGCTGATTTCATCATATCTGCTTTCTATTTCTGTCAGTTTTGTTCTGACTGCGTCCATAGGCTTTTCTCCTCCTTATTCACGAAGATCTCTGTATTCCTGCTTCACCTGCATACTGCGGTGCAGACGGCGCAGCGCTTTTGATTCAATCTGTCTGATTCTCTCTCTTGTCACATGGCATTCATTGCCGACTTCCTCAAGGGTTTTCGGCTTGCCGGTGCCGTCCAGGCCAAACCGCATGCGGACAATCATTTCCTCTCTTTCGGGTAGTTCTTTCAGCAGTTTGTCCACCTGATCGCGCAGCACTGAACTGTTTGCGTAAGCGACCGGATCGACGGCTGTGGTGTCCTGGATAAAATCAGACAAAGTGCTGTTCTCCTCATCGCCGGCAGGCGATTCGAGAGATACAGGCTCCATACCGATTTTCTGGATTTCCATGACACGCTCCGGCGTCATTCCTTCCAGCTGGGCAGCGATTTCCGCGACTGTGGGTTCACGGTCAAGTTCCTGAAGAAGACGCCGCTGAACACGGTTGACGCGCATGATCTGCTCCGCCATATGAACCGGCAGACGGATGTCTCTAGACTGGTCGGCAATCGCTCTGACCATGGACTGGCGGATCCACCATGTGGCGTAGGTGCTGAAGCGGAATCCCTTTGTATAATCAAACTTTTCCACAGCGCGCATCAGGCCGATATTTCCCTCCTGGATCAGATCCTGGAAAGAAAGACCGTGGTTGAGATGTTCCTTGGCCATCGAAACGACAAGACGCAGGTTGCTGGAAATCAGCAGATCCTTGGCTTCCTTGTCCCCTTCCGCGACACGTTTGGCGACTTCGTATTCCTGCTGCGCGCTCAGCAGCGGAATCTGGCCGATCTCCTTGAGATAAACTTTGACGGAATCGCTCTGGCTCTTCCTCTTGCCGGTTTCAATATACGGATCAGGTGAGTCCTGATCATTATCTTCGTTTTCTTCTGACTCCTCTTCAGCGAGCTCTTCCTCTTCGTCCTCAAGCTCTTCAACGTCATCGTCCAGCAGGCTTTCATCAGCACTGACAAAAATACCCTGCTGCTGAACCCAGTCAAAAAGCTGATCTTCCTCCTCTTCGCTCAGATGATTATTTTCCGCTTCTTCGAGAAGCTCCTTCTGGGTGATCTGTTCCCCTTTTTTGGATTTCTCCAGAAAATCATTACAGACAGCATCCAGAGTTTTGAGTTTGCTCTGTTCGTTTTGCATTATGTTTCCCTTTCCTGTCCATATCGATAGTTCTATTTTACTACATCCGTGCCAAAGGGCAAATCTGCACACCTGGAATAAAAAAAGGACAGAAGTTCAGCGAAAGCTGTCTTCTATCCTCCCTGGGGAGGGCAAATTTGTTCGGATGTCCGCTGAAGACTATATGACGCGGACCGGCTGAGTGTCATCGTGTTTGTGAAGACAAGTTAACATTTCATCAGACACAGAACCGATACAATCTGCCCTGTTTGCATGCAAAAAGGAAAATTTCCTCAGAAGAACATAAAAAAGAACTGCATTTCTGCAATTCTTATTTAAGTCCGTATTTCTTATTGAACTTTTCGACACGACCCTGTGCCTGTGCAAATCTCTGGCGGCCTGTGTAGAACGGATGGCAGTTTGAGCAGGTGTCAACCTTGATTTCCTTCAGTGTTGAACCTGTGACAAATTCGCTTCCGCAGCTTGTGCAGACAACCTTGCACTGATAATACTTCGGGTGAGTTTTCTGTTTCATTGTTCGTCTCCCTTCTGCCTTAAGCCTCTATGCGTGCTTAAAGAAAGTGCTAAGTAATAATATCACAGCGAAAATTCAGTGACAAGAAAAATTCAAGTCAATCTTTCTTGAATTGCCGCCTCAGCGAAGTCCTTAAGCTGCGTTGAATCCTGCAGATTAAAACAGCCGGAATTGCTGCGTCGGGTCATAAAAACAGCAGCGAACTGAATGCACCGTAAGGTGCCGGCCGGTCCTGACCCGGGCGGAGGGAGTCACAAAGAAAAGGGTACTGCCTTCAGATGCGTGAAGACCAATACTGTCTTACATCGCGCCCGGCCAATTGTGAAGCACACGGACTTTTTAACTTAAACTGACATTTTCAAAAAACTTTAACAGTCTGAACGCAAACAAGGAAGTGAACACAATGCTCACTTCCCTGCCAATTGCCTCTGTCTTTGTGATTGTCCAGATACACACAGAAAGAGGGGTTAACCATGTCAAATGATATCACGAAACACAGTCTCCGGACCTCAGCAGACCACAGATTTGTACCGGATCAATTTGAACTTCACCCGACTTTATTCAAAGAGCCTCATTCTATTACTCAGCGGTTGCCATATGAAAAGCTGTATGTCTGACCGGTACTGCCAGTTGAACATACAGCTGCACTGCTTATCTGATTTACTTGCAAAGCTGCGATGACTGTTTCAATTCACCCGGTCTTTTCAGCCGGTTTTCAGTCAACGTTCTCGCGCCAGATCTTCGCGCCGAGCATACTGAGCTTGCGGTCGATTTCCGAATAGCCGCGGTCGATATGGTAAACATTGTCAATCTCAGTGACGCCTTCCGCCATCAGACCGGCAACGATCATCGCGGCGCCGCATCTCAGGTCAGTGGCACTGACTTTGGTTCCATAAAGAGGCGTCGGGCCGTTGATAATGGCACCAGCCGGGATCAGGTCGATATCCGCGCCCATCTTATTCAGTTCGATACAATGCTTGAAACGTTCGATATAAATGGTTTCTGTCACTCTTCCCTCGCCGTTTGCCTGGGTCAGAAGAGCCGTCAGGGGCTGCTGCAGGTCGGTCGCGAAACCCGGATACGGACGGGTGGTAATATCCACGCTCTTCAGGGATTCACTGCGTTCAATGACCACTCTGTCGATTCCGACTTCCATATTCACGCCCATTTCCTTGAGCTTGGACAGCAGCGCGTCAAGGTGCTGGGGAATGATATTGTTGATGACCATTCTCTTTGCCATGGCAGCGGCGATGACAATGAATGTGCCGGCTTCAATTCTGTCGGGGATGATTTCATGGAAGCATCCGGAAAGACTCTTGACGCCGTCAATTGTGATGACATTGGTGCCGGCGCCTCTGATTCTTGCGCCCATCTTGTTGAGCAGAGTAGCGATATCGATGATTTCCGGTTCCTTGGCCGCGTTTTCGATTGTTGTTCTGCCTTCGGCGTAAACGGATGCCATCATGATATTGATCGTCGCGCCGACGGAGGCGATATCAAGGAAGATTTTAGCGCCTTTGAGCTTCTTCGCCTGAATGGTATAGCAGGCTTTGTCATAGGTCACCTTGGCGCCGAGCGCTTCGAATCCCTTGAGATGCAGATCGATGGGTCTAGGCCCCAGGTAGCACCCTCCCGGCATCTTCATGCGGACATAGCCGTATTTGCCCAGAAGCGCGCCCATGAAATAATAGGAAGCTCTGAGTTTTGTGACGATGTCATCATCAAGATCCACATTCTCCATTTTGGTGGGATCGATGATAATGTGATCATCTGCCACTTCAATCACTTCAACCTTAAGGATTCTGAGAATGTCCGCAAGAGCCTTGACGTCAGCAATCTGGGGAATGCCGACAATCGTCACCGGGCCGTTGGCAAGCACGGCTGCCGGAATCAGCGCCACTGTCGCGTTCTTCGCTCCTGAAATCGTCACTTCACCTTCAAGCAGGTGACCGCCTTCAATTTTCATTACTTCATGCATGGGTGTTCTCCCTTCTGATCCATTCTGTCAGTTCCTGAATATCTTTGACAATCAGGTCGGCATGACTCTGGTCCTGCATAAACCTGTTATCTTCGCGGGCCACGGTAAACATACCTGCCCTTTTCCCGGCTTCAATGCCGAGTGTGCTGTCTTCGTAAACAATGCAGTCCGCTTTGGCGACGCCGATCTCCTCAGCGGCCTTTTCATAAATATCCCCGAAAGGCTTGGGCCTTGAGACGTTTTCCACCGTTTCAATAAAATCAAACAGGTCACGGATGCCCATCGCGTCTAGACTGTTCCGGATGATTTCCATCGGGGAGGCGGAACAGACTGCCGTCCTGATTCCCATACCCCTGATTTTTCTCAGTTCCTCCGGAAGACCGGGAAACATGATCGCTTTATAATCCAGGGGATGCAGAACATTGAAATACTCCTCATTTCCCCTGATGATAACGTCCCTGGGAACTTTATAATCAAGCAGCTTTTCCAGCAGGTCGTAGTTGCTGTCCATGTCCAGACCGATGGTCTTATAGACAGCTTCCCTCGGACCTGCGTAGCCATATGCCCTCAGCTGATCAATCGTTCCTTCCAGATACCAGCATTCACTGTCATAAAGAATGCCGTCCATGTCAAATAATACTGCTTTAATCATCTGCGGTTATTCTACATGATTCACGTGAGAAAACCAACAGTTTCAGCCGTTCTGCTAAGCCGGATCGGTCCCTTCCTGCGCTGCCGGGCGCGAATCCGGCGCGTTTGAAAGTGCCGCCTGGTTTTTCTCATAGTCAAGATTGAAGATGATTCCATAGAGAATGTCGAGAGCCAGAAAGGTCCCTGTTCTTGAAGCGCTGGCCCCGAATTTCGGCTGGGGTTCATAAACACTTACTTCCGCTGATACGGCAGCCAGTTTGCCGAGTGTGCCGATGTTCGGGCCGCTGATCAGGCATACAGGGATTGTCCTCTCGTTAAGAATTCTCGCGCTCTGCAGAAGAAGCGGTTCCCTTGTGCTGCCGGTCACAAACAGGGCGGGCACGTTTTCACTCTGGCTGGACGCTGTCCGCAGGGGCGAAACCGGGGATGCAGTGTTCTGAACATGATAGCCGAGCAGCTGCAGCCGGTATGTCAGATCCGTCACCGCCAGCCATGTTTCTTCATTTGCATATAACGTCACTGCCTGGGCATTCCTGATCATTCTTGCCATCTCGGCCAGACTGTCATAGGAAAGCGAAGAGTAAGCGTCATTGACAGCACGGCGGCTTAAGGCAGTCATCTTGCGGGCTGTTTCCGCAGCGCTGTCGCCTTTGGAATAAGGGGCAGAGAGATCCGCGTCCTCCTCATCCGAGGCAAACGTGTTCAGCTCTTTCGCCAGTTCCACGCAGAGTTCTTTATGACCATGGAAACCGAACTTTTTGCAGAAACGGATAATGGTGGATTTGGAGACATAGATCGTATCCGAAAATTCCTCAAGCGACATGCTCACAGCTTTGGCGGGATTGGTGCGTATATATGCCGCGATTTCGTTTTCTGTCGGGGTCAGTGTTTCCCGGTTCTTTAACCTGTCGACAATTTTCATAATGTCATTTTATTTCAATCGGGTCAAAAAAAGAAGTCTGCGCTGCGCGCAGGCTTCTTCATTACTTGCCTAGTACAAAATGTACTATGTACTGATAGAGAATCACCAGTCCGACGAAGGTCCAGAGATATACCTGGGCCTCAGTCAGATGAAGTTTTTCTCTTCTCGTCCAGATATACCAGAT
>CACYNH010000019.1 GCA_902775735.1 uncultured Erysipelotrichaceae bacterium | reverse complement strand
ACAGTGCTGTTTTCTTCAATTCAGCACTGTCTCTGTAATTGTAACTTCCACCTGTTTCGCTCCGCGCTTGGGAGTGGAACTTAACTTTTCACTTCAGCATAAAATGAAAAGACATATCCTCTTAAGAAGATATGCCTGAAGAATATTTCTCATTTCATGAACAGGTCAATCGCCTTGTTCATTTTGTCAACCGACTCATTGTCCCCTTCCGCCACGGCTTCCACGATGCAATGGGAGATGTGTTCCTTCAGAAGAGACTTGCCGATCGAATTCAGCTCGCCCTTGACCGCCGCCAGCTGGATCAGCACATCGGCGCAGTCGGTGCCGTTTTCGACCATTTTCTTCACCGAGTTCAGATGGCCGCCGGCTCTGGAAAGCGCGTTGACGATCTTTCTGATCTCTTCCGGATCATGGGTGTGGGAATGGTTGTGGTGGGTATGTGTATATTCATGTCCGTTTTCATCGATATGGACATGCGCTGTTTCATGGGTGTGTTCGCTCATTCCGGTGACTCCTGAAAAGTATTATAGCGCAAACCGTTTCTCCTGTCCTGTCCGGCACTCAGCCCTCCAGGCTCCATTCCCTTAAGGTGTCATAGGCCTGATAGAGCTCATCGAGATCCTTGGTTTCAAGAATGAACGCCTGGCCGAGCAGCTCGAACATGTTTTCGCCGATGATGACGCCGCCTTCATTGGGGCAGACGATCACCGGATTGCCGGTGTCCTCCAGGGTGCGGATAATTGCCTCGACATGGCGCAGGTCCTCTTCATAATGCACTTCCAGATCAAAGCCGGAAAGAAAGCCGAGCCCTTCGTAATACTGGAACTCGTAGTCATCCTCCGGGGTCAGATGGAATGTGTCAAGCTGGATCATGGCGCCGGCGCTGGTGCCGATCATCACGCCGTCAAAGCGCATGACTTCCTCCGTGATGCCAAGGTCATACATCCTCTGCAGCATCCAGTCAGGATAGCCGCCGGTGAAAAACAGCACATCCGCCTCACGGATCTTGCGGGATGCGCTTTCCTCATCATCCTCATAATAATTGACCCAGCGGATATTACGGTCCTTGATGCCGAAGGCGCGGAACGGTCTGACCAGTTCCTCATAGCCGCCGGTTCCTTTTCCATAGTTTTCCTTCCACTCTTCCCCGTCGGTGATCCACCCTTCGCTGTAGGACAGCGGCAGGATGGTGACTTTGCTGGAGGGGGAAAGAATATTCTCCATGGCGCCATAGGCCCAGGGTTCATCGAAATTGGAAAGATTGAGAAGCACGTGAATCATCTGTTTCCTCCTGCAGTGTGTGATTATACAATTCATGGCGCAAAAAAGAAAGAGCCGCAGCTCTTTCGGTGTTATTCAATTTTGCCGCCGCAGATCGGGCAGAAGACCTCATCGCCTTCAAGCAGTGCGTCGCAGTGCGGGCAGTGCTTTTCCTCGATTTCGATCTTATTGCCGCAGGCTTTGCAGAAAAGAGCGTCTTCCCTGTTTTCCGCGCCGCAGTGCGGACAGATTTTCTTCACCGGCTGGGGTGCTGTTCTTTCAAAGACAGGCTCTTCCGCAACCGGAGAAGCGCCGAGGAAGTCTTCAATGAACGAGAAGATGTCCTGGGTCAGTGTCGCGCTGCGCAGAGCGCCGATGCCGGCGGTGAGAATTAACGGGTGGAAGAAAATCGCTCCTGCCGCCGCTAAGCCCAGCTTTTCCATCCATCTTTCAAAACCGACAGTGACTTCAAGCGTATCGGCGTTCTGGATGAATTCAACGCATAAGGCAGCGTCCATGCCGAGGTATTTTGTCCACTCCGCCGCGGCGTCGCCCCGGCACTGGATGAGATAGCCGTTGCGCACGCGCATCGTCTGGGTGATCATATCCTTTTTCACATCAAGGAATTCCGCCAGGGCGTAGGCTGCGTTCTGAGCGCTCTCTGTCCCGCGCGGATAAGTTTTCGTAATTCTGTTGTCAAGTTCCATGTCAGAACCTCCTTACAGTCACTACTTTACTCGTTTTTGACCACCGGTCAATAGACACCACGCATATTTTGTTTAAGATTCCTTTTTCCTGTCCCCTGACCTGAGAATGATTATGAAAATCAGCTGCGATCTTCACCGATGTTCAGAATGAATTCACATGAGTCGGGTTGATTTCCTGTATAATGAGAAGCAGAGGTAACGAAGATGATCAGAAGATACCATGTATTTGTAGAAGGCCGTGTCCAGGGTGTCGGTTTCCGCGGTTTTTGCATGGTCCGGGCCAACCGCTACGGACTGACCGGGTCTGTCAAAAACCTGCCCAACGGAACCATGGTTGAAATCTATGTCCAGGGTGAAGATGAAAACATCACAAAGTTCCTGGATGAAATCGAAAAAGGCGACCGTTTTATCCGCGTTGACAACATTTCCGTCAAGCAGACCGCGGTTGTCGAAGGCGAAAAACGGTTCGGCTACGGAGGATGGTGAAATGCCATCTTTTTTCGTCCTCTCCCTCCCCTTTGAAACATTCTGAGTATGTAAACGCTTACTTGTGATTTTTTTGTCAAAATGGTTGAAAGGGATTCTGAATTATGCTTTACTAGGTACGTGAAATCTTTCACATGGAGGAATGTATGGCTGAAAGAAAAAAGAAAACAACCGCACCTGAACCCGAAAAAACAGAACTCTCCCCGGCTCAGGCAGAAGTCAATGAAAAAGTGGAGAAGGCATTAAAGGCCCTCGATGACTTCGCGTCCTTTGACCAGGAACAGATCGACTATATCGTTGCCAAATGCTCCGTCGCCGCGCTTGACAAGCATGGCGAACTCGCCAAACTGGCGATCGAGGAAACGCAGAGAGGCGTCTTTGAGGACAAAGCGACAAAGAACCTGTTTGCCTGTGAATATGTCGTCAACCACATGCGCAATCAGAAGACCGTCGGCATCATTGACGAGGATCCTGTCAAGGGTCTCAAGTATGTCGCTGAACCGGTCGGCGTCATCGCCGGCATCACACCGGTCACCAACCCGACATCCACAGCGATCTTCAAATCCCTGATCTGCCTCAAGACAAGAAACCCGATCATCTTCGCCTTCCACCCCAACGCGCAGAACAGCTCCGCTGCCGCCGCGAAGGTTGTCTATGAAGCAGCCATCAAGGCAGGCGCTCCCGCCAACTGCATCCAGTGGATTGACACTCCCAGCATGGAAGCCACAAGCGCTTTGATGAACCATCCGGGTGTCTCGACAATTCTTGCGACCGGCGGCAACGCCATGGTCAAGGCCGCCTACTCCTGCGGCAAACCCGCTCTCGGCGTCGGCGCCGGCAACGTTCCCGCTTACATTGAAACAACCGCCGACATCCAGCAGGCAGTCAGCGACGTCGCAATGTCCAAGTCCTTCGACTATGGCATGGTGTGCGCCTCCGAGCAGGCCGTCATCGTTGACCGTGAAATCTATGACGATGTCAAAAATGAATTCAGACATTACAATGTCCACTATGTGACAAAGAAAGAAAAGGAACTCCTCGAAAAGTTCATGTTCGGCGCCGCGGCCTATACAGAGGAAGCGCAGAACGCGAAGCTCAACGGCACAGTCGCCGGCAAGAGCGCTTACTGGATCGCCCAGCAGGCAGGCTTTGAAGTGGATCCCAAGTGCTCCATCATCATCGCCGAATGCAAAGAGGTCGGTCCCAATGAACCGCTCACAAGAGAAAAGCTCTCCCCTGTTCTTGCCATGTTGAAGGCGGAAAGTGTTGAGGATGGCGTTTCCAAGGCGGAACAGATGGTCATGTTCAACGGCACCGGCCATTCCGCTGCCATCCACACCCAGAACGAGGACCTCGTCCGTGAATTCGGCAAGCGCATCAAGGCCTGCAGAATCATCTGGAATTCCCCTTCCACCTTCGGCGGCATCGGCAACATCTATAACTCCTTTATCCCTTCGCTGACACTCGGCTGCGGATCATACGGACATAACAGTGTTTCCGACAACATCAGCACCATCAACCTGCTGAACATCAAGAAAGTCGGACAGAGGAGGAATAATATGCAGTGGTTCAAGATCCCTTCCAAGATCTATATCGAAAAGAACTCCATTGAATACCTCCATGACATGCGTGAGATGGAAAAGGTATTCATCGTCACCGACCAGTCCATGGTCCAGCTCGGCTATGTCCAGAAAGTCACCGACCAGCTCGCGCTGAGACAGAACAAGGTCACTTATGAACTGTTCTGCGACGTCGAACCGGATCCCTCCATCCAGACCGTCAAGAAGGGTCTGACCCTGATGGAATCCTTCCAGCCTGACACAATCATCGCCCTGGGCGGCGGCTCCGCGATGGACGCGGCCAAGGGAATGTGGCTGTATTATGAACACCCTGAAGTCAACTTCGACGACCTCAAGCAGAAGTTCATGGATATCCGCAAGCGCGCCTTCCACTATCCCGAACTGGGCAAAAAGGCAAGCCTTGTCTGCATCCCGACAACATCCGGCACCGGTTCTGAAGTCACTCCGTTCGCAGTCATTACCGACAAGGAAACACATATCAAGTATCCTCTGACCGACTATTCCCTGACCCCGACGGTCGCGATCATCGACCCGGCGCTGACAATGACCCTGCCGGCTTCCATCACCGCCAACACCGGTATGGACGTTCTGACCCACGCGGTTGAGGCGTATGTCTCCATTCTGGCTTCCGACTATACCGACGCCCTTGCCCTCAAGGCGGTGCAGATGGTCTTTGAATATCTGCCCAGAGCCGTCCACAACGGCAAGAACGATCCCGAAGCCAGGGAAAAGATGCACAACGCTTCCTGCATCGCCGGTATGGCGTTTGCCAACGCCTTCCTGGGCATGAACCACTCCATGGCCCACAAGGTCGGCGCTGAATTCCATGTCCCTCATGGCCTTGCCAACGCGATCCTGCTGCCGTATACCGTCCGCTACAACGGAACCAAGCCGGAAAAACCGGGCTTATGGCCGAAGTACAAGCACTACAACGCTGATCTGAGATACTGCGAACTGGCCAAGGCAATCGGTCTGGAAGTCACAAGTCTGGAACAGGGCGTTGAAGCCTTCGCCCAGGCGGTATGGCAGCTTGGCACCGACTGCGGCATCACAATGAACTTCTCCAGCCTGCCTTACCTGAATGAGACAGACTGGATGGCAGCCACTGAAAAGCTTGCCTACCTGGCTTATGAGGACCAGTGCTCCCCGGCCAACCCGAGAGTCCCGATGGTCGCTGACATGAAGGAAATCCTCGAAAAGAGCTGGAGCGGCGAAGTCATCAAATATCCTCAGCATTAATCCTGTTTTATAAGAGTCGCCTCCGGGCGGCTCTTTTCTTTTCCCCGCCCATTAAAACAGCATCCGCTAAATCCGGATGCCGAGTTCTCTCATTCTTGTTTTCAGCAGTTCAGTATCATCGTGGTACACAATGCCCGCGTAGCCTTCCAGCTTGGCGCAGTAGACATTGGCGGCCGAATCGTCGATGAAGACGCATTCCTCCGCTTTAAGGCCGAAGGTTTTTAAGCACAGCCGGTAGATGTCCGCCCATGGTTTTAACAGGAGCACATCGGCGGAAGTGATCCTGCCGCTGAAGCATTCACTGCCCGGCAGACGGTGAAAGTATTCCGCCTGGCGGATACTGGCGTTACTGAGAAGGTAAATGTCATAGCCGTTGTTTTTGAGCTCATGGATCAGCTCATCCATCCCCTCTTTGTCATCGAACGGATCCTTCCACCAGTTGAAGATCAGATCCTTCGCGGCCGGTTTCAGGTGTTCCGGCAGTCTTTTGGCGACCGACTCATAAGCCTGCTGTTCACTGACGGCGCCATGGTCAAGGGCGATCCATTCGGTCTCATGGAACAGTTCGCGCATCAGGATGTCAAAGTCTCCGCCTTCGATGTTTCTGGCTCTGAGCATTTTAGGCGGATTGAAGTCCTTGAGCACCCCGCCCATATCAAAAATAATATGTCTGATCATAAATTCCTCTGATAGTGATACATGACAATGCCTGCCGCCACCGCCACATTGAGGGATTCAAACCCTTCCATTTCGATTCGTAAGCGCTCATCGGCGTCCTGCTGGATGGCTTTGCTCACGCCGGAGCCCTCGTTGCCGAAGACAAAAGCGAGTTTTCCTTTGTTTTCGATCTCTGACATGGTTTTGGAATGTTCCAGGGTTGTCGCGATGATCCTGAAACCGTCATTGCGCAATTGGGCAATCAGGTCGGCAAGATTTCCGCGGATCACCGGGATGTGGAACAAAGCGCCCTGGGTGGAGCGGATGGCCTTGTCATTGTAGAGATCGCATGTGTCGGGCGAGCAGTAAACGGTGTCAAAGCCGAAGGAGACAGCGGTGCGGATCATTGTGCCGACGTTGCCGGGATCCTGGACCCCGTCGAGAAGAATGACACGGGACATATCACTGACCGTGGGCTCTTTTCTTTGGCACACGCCGATCAGGTGCACGGCCGACACGTTCTGGGAAACCTTCTTCATGATTTCCGGGGTCACCTGAATGACATTGTCAAAGTCGAAGGGATTTTCTTCGTCAATGATCAGTGTTTCCAGGATCCCAGCCTTCAGGGCTTCGGAAATCAGGTGCTCCCCTTCCACGAGAAACAGGCCGGTTTCATCGCGGCCTTTTTTTGTATGCAGGGACGTCCATTTTTTCACCCTGGCGTTCTGCAGGGATGTGATGCTTTCAATCTTATTCATTTTCTGTTCTTTCTTCATTAACGGAGGCTTCACCGGTGTCGGCGTATACCTCAAGACCCGCTTCCCTGAGCTGCTTCGCCTTTTCAAGAGCGTCTTCCCTGCTGAGGTGATCCACAAGGACAGCAGGCAGTTCTTTGAGAAGATTTCTTAATTCCATAATGGAAAGACCGGTTGTCTCCTTCAGGTGGGAGAGCGCCAGGGTCATGTTTTCAACTTTTTCTATAATCACCTTTGACTTCATCGGATCGGTGAGCTCGAGCGTGATTTCCTCGTCGATCTTCGGGGTAAACTGCGGGGCTCCGCAATTGGGGCAGTACATGCTGAGATCTTCAATTTCACTGCGGCATTTCAGACAGATCATCGGGTACCTCCGTTTGTTTTCTGTTCCCCAAAATTATACACGAACATGCGCTTGTGAATCTGTCATAATGATGAGTGACGGAGGTTCACTTTACTATGAGCAGAAAACTTGTTGCCTATTTCTCGGCAGGAAGAGAAACCCGCTTCACCGCCCGCGAACTGGCGGAAATCCTGAATGCGGATCTGTATGAAATCAAACCCGCGGTCCCCTACAGCGAAGCCGATCTTGACTGGAACAATCCGGATTCAAGATCCGCTCAGGAAGGAAAGAATCCTTCCCTTCGTCCGGCCCTGGCGGAAGAAAAAACCGATCTTTCCGCCTATGACATGATTTTCCTTGGCTTTCCGGTCTGGTATGACACCATTCCCTGCGTGATCGCTTCCTTCATCGAAAACAATGACTTTGCGGGCAAGACCGTCATCCCGTTTGCGACTTCAATGGGCGGCGGCATGGGCACAAGCGCCGAAGACATCCGGGCATTAATGCCTTCAGCCGCAAAAGTCACCGAAGGCCTTCTTTTAAACGGTCCGATCGGGAAATTCAAACTGCAGACATGGCTTCTGACCATGGGCATTCAGGAATGAGAAAGATATTTTCATTGATCCTGGCACTGACTGTCAGCTTTTCCGCTTTCCTCAGTCCCGTTCATGCGGAAGAAGAACTTCCTGTGAATGGACAGGACACACTGGCGGAAGAACTCGGTCTTGAGCAGTCACAAACCTCAGTGGATCCGGACGCTGAAACAGCCGCCCTTCTCACTGAACTTGTCTTTGCGCTCAGTGACGCCAAAGCTTCCGCAAACGGCAGACTGGTTCTTGATCAGGTCTGTGACACATTCAGAAACAATGTCGATCCTTCCTCCATGGACGCCGCCGTATCAGAAAAACTGGATGGCTGGCTGGACTCCATGGAACCGCTCAGACTGACTGATTCGGAACGTAAGAAACTTCATCACCTGTTTCAGTATAATCAGGCGGTGCTGCTGAAAGGGGTGGTTGATGAACCGCTGGCACTATTGAGCCATGCCCACTCCTATGATCTCAAAGACGTCGCTCAGGCGGTGATCGCGCCGGTCTTTGAATCGCCTGAAACCTATATGGCTTTTCAGAATCCGGCTGATCCTTATTTCCTGCAGCTGAACCAGACATTTCAGGAAGAAGAAATCCAGATACTGGATGGAATCAACGCAGAAGCGCTGTCCTGTCTGAATGACTTTGTGAAGAAAAAAGAACTGCCTGAAGAGTATCTGTTCACTGCGGAAGCGGTACAGAAATATGCTGAATGGAAAAACAGCGGTGATCTTTTGGGAAGGATTCATTTCCTTGAGGAAAACCAGGAAACTTATTCAGGATATGCCGGCTTATGGCTGACAGCTGCGCAGAGTTATTTTGAAAACGGCGATTGCGCAAAATGCTTATCTTCCATTCAGGCGTATGAGGAAACACAGAAGCCTTCATATACCATAGACAGTAATTATGCCCGCCTCCTGCCGGCTGCCGTTATATCCCTGCGTGAAACAGTCCGTCTTGTAGACACAAGAGTCGAAAGGATCTCCTCATGCGTGGAGAATCTGATCAGAAACACAGACGGAAATGACTGGGCCCTGAGATATTTCGCTTCCATGGCTTATATGGAAATCAGCCGGTCGTCCGATAACTCATGGCTGAAGGCGCGCTGCCGCAGTCATGCATATACCGTCTCAAGGTCGATCGTGAAGTACCTGAGTTCTGAGCAGCAGTCGGGCAATCATTCCTGGCTGGCGGACCTCATTCAGGAAAAAGTTCCCCAAGGAGCTTCTTCAGAAAAAAAGAAGAAGATCAGAGACCTGAACACGACTCTTAAGGAAGACAGAAAGACATCGCTTCCTCCGGCTTCACTTCAGCTTCTTTTATCCGCCGATCTTCTGAAGGCTTTCATGGAAAGAGAATCTTCCGATGAAGAAGGAAGAAGAGAAGCGGAAGCTGCGCTGTATCCGGATAATGATCCTGTTTTCCTGAACCGTGTGATCGAGCAGGAATACCGCAATGAGCCGGCTGAAGAAATCTCAGGAAATGAAATCATTCTGGATAAAAAGAAACTTTCCGTACCGGCGGATCTGCTCAGCTATGACTGCACCATCAAGGCTGTGGCGGCTGACGGCACAGACCAATGGACATTCTCCGACTGGACGGTTGAGAATATCAAACGCAAAGATCCGGATGACATTCACAGCTTTACAGCGAAACTGAAAAGCGCGAAATACAGCAGTTTCAGATTCACGGAAAACATGGAGATCAGCGTCGAAGTGATTCCGACCGGTCTGGTCAGCTGTGAGCCATTGAGCGCAAAATACCGGACGGTGCCGGCAAAGTTCCTCTTCTTCTTTAACACCATTAAACTGGAAAAAGCTGACTGAGCTCCAAAGCAGAAAACCCATCAAAGTAAAAAGGCGGTTCCGCAGTCCGGAACCGTCTTCATTGTTTATTGAGGTTCTGACGCATGACCTCAAACGCCAGCGCCGAACAGGCGCCTGAAGCGTTGAGGGCATTGCGGAAATCGTTGGCGTAGGGAATGTAGATATTCTGCTCAATTTCCGCTCTGACCTTTGATGAAAGGCCCCGCATTTCCCCGCCCACGGCGATGAAGAGAGGTCTTGTAAGATCGGCGTCAAAATAGGAGATCGCGTCCTTGCGCATGGCTGCGTAGGTTTTGATGCCTGCATTCTTCATGCGCTTTATATCAGCGGCAGGATTTTCGCACATGACGATATCGAGATATTCGAAAGCGCCGGCGCTGGATTTGAGGATGACTGATTCCACCCTCTGCCAGTCGCGCTGATCAAGTAAAAGACCGTCGCATCCGGCTGAATACAGTGAGCGGATGACATAGCCGAGATTGAACGGATCCTCCACCCCTTCCACCAGGGCGAAGAACGGATTCTCTTTTTTTAACAGGTCATCCATGGTCTGGTATTGTCTGCCTTCCGCCATGGCGATGAGACCCCCATGGGTCTTTCCGATGGTCAGATTGTCAATTTCCTCCCGGTCAGTCCGGACGATTTCAATGCCTCTTTCTGCCGCCCTGTGAAGAATGAACGAGGTATCCTTGTCATGTTTTGTCTGATCAACGATAACTGTTGTGACTTTTCTTCTTGCGCCAAGGATCGCCGCCTTGACCGACACATTGCCTTCCAGAATCATCTTGCCCTCCGCAGCAGGTCTTCTTTCCTGACTTCAAAAGGAACCGGAATCCTCAATAAAGCCATCGGCCTTCTTGAGTGTTCCATGAATTCCCCGTCCTCATTCTTCATCCATTCCAGTCTGAAGGTTCTCGCGTTCATGGTGCCGCTGAGCACTTCAATTTCATCGCCGGCGTCGATCGGGTTTCTTGTTTCAATTAAAGCTGTTCCGCTGTCTTTGTCATATTCCGCAACCGTCGCCAGGAAATCATGATTCACATTTGCGTCGGAGTTGGGATGGTAAATCAGTGAATTCTCCGCCGGTTTTTCTTCATAGAAGCCGGCCCATGTCTCGCGGTTTTCCCCGCGCATGATCTGTTTTGTATGCCACGCCAGTCTTTCTTCAGACAGAGGCCTGTCTGTTTCCATGATTTCATCAATGAGATGGCGGTAGGCGCTGACCACGGAAGCGATATAGTATTCCGTCTTCATGCGCCCCTCAATCTTGAGCGAGGCGACGCCGGCGTCCATCAGGTCATAGATATGCTTTGCGGCAAGCAGGTCTTTGGATCCGGCAGTGAAAAGCAGATCGGAGCTGAGCTCTTTTCCGTTTTCATATAAGTGATACTGCCAGCGGCAGCTCTGGGCGCAGCCGCCCCGGTTGGCGTCGCGCAGCGTCATCCGGTTGGAAAGCGTGCATCTGCCTGAATAGTTGACGCACATGCCGCCATGGATAAACGCTTCGGTTTCAACGGGAGATTCCTTCGTGATCCTCTTTACTTCTCCCATCGTGCACTCTCTTGCCAGCACCACCCGGTCAACATCAAACATTTCATGCATGAACTTCGCGGCACAGCTGTTGGTGACCGACATCTGCGTGCTGCAGTGGATTTCAAGCGACGGCGCGCACCTGCGGGCGAGTTTCATGACTGCCGGGGAAGCGGCGATGATCGCTTTGACGCCAAATTCCTCAAGTTTTTTCAGATACTCTTCAAGCCCTTCAAAATCCTCATCATGGGGAATCATATTGACCGTCACATGGATGGCGCGGCCGTATTCTTCCGCAAACGCGCAGGCTTCCCTGATATCCTCCATCGTGAAGTTGGAGGCTCTTGAGCGCAGTGAAAACAGCTGACCGCCGATATAGACAGCGTCAGCCCCGTAGCGGATCGCGGTTTTCGCCCTGGCAAGATCGCCTGCCGGAGCCAGCAGTTCCGTTTTCTTCATCGCTTTCACCTGACTGTTTTGTTTTCGTAATAGCCTTTGTCCAAAGGCAGTGCACTGTATTCTGCACGGTATTCTTCAATACTCATTGATGGCTGTTTTTCATCCAGCAATGCCCGGTAAATCTTCAAAGCATCTTCGACAGAGCTCAGATCCAGGTTCCATGAGTCCACACTGAATCTTTTCATGCCCGCTTTCTCAAAGCGCAGGATTTCTTCAAAGGATTCAAGAACATAGTCGGAGAAGACCATCGTGACCTGCTCATTTTCATAAACAGGCATATGTTCATTCCGTTTGGCCTCCACCAGGGTCAGTCCTTTTTTATTTCTGAAAGAGCCAAGAGAGGTCATGGCGCCATAGGCGGAAAGAAGAGGTCTTGCTGAAACGCTCATTAACTGCCAGCCATGGATGTTCATGCCGGTGTTTTCATTCGAAGCGGCGATCTTCAGGATTTCCTCTTCGGTAAGAAGCGTTGAAATCATGAGCGCCTGCACGCCGGTGCTGCTCCAGACAGAAGCGTCATACGAGCTTGTCATCATTGTTTCAGGCTGATAGATCATCCTGTCGCTGAAGCCTTCTTTAAGCGCGGTCAACATCAGGCCGGTATCGGCGAAAATGATGCCGTCGGCTCCTGAATGCACCAGTTCCTTCATCATTTCTGCGGCGTTCTGAATGGCTTCTTCATGGAAAAGCGCGTTCATCAAAACGGAAACCCTCATTCCGGATGAGTGGACTTTTGGAATGAATTCCCTGATTTCTTCACAGGAAAAAGCCGCCAGCGGCGAAAAGCACGCGTCCTTTAAAGCGAAGACCGCCTCGTCAGCTCCGCATGCATGAAAGGCCTCTGCTGATTTAAGATTTTCACATGTGACTGCCAGAATTGCCATACGGCAGTATTGTATCACGCAAAATCCTTGACTTGAACCAAGCATATGTTATCTTATGATTATCAGTCAGCGTTAAGTGCTGTGGATGACGGGATTCCCACGGACGAAAAGCTTTGCTTGCGGTTGGCTGAGCATATCCCATTGATGTGAATAGAGCCTTCTTTTTTCACAGAGATGGATGAAGAAAGGAGGTTTTTATGTTTTTTACAAAAGACTACTGGAAATCTTCCGCTGACAAGCTGAAGAGCACAAAGTATCTTGCCATCATCGGCCTTTTCATTGCCATGAAGGTCGTCATCTCCTTCGTCTCGATCCGGGTCTCCGAAAATCTCTATGTTTCCCTTTCCTTCCTCTTCACTTCGGTGGAAGGCGCCATCATCGGTCCTGTCGCTTCCCTTGTTTCAGGAGCGATTACCGATGTCGTCGGCTACATGGTCAACTCCAGGGGATATTCCTTCTTCCCCGGCTACACGCTCTCGGCGATGCTCGGAGTCACCATCTACGCCCTCTTTCTCTACAGAAGGAAGATCACAATCGCGAAACTGGCTCTTGCCAAAACCATCAACAACTATTTCGTCAATGTCCTGCTCGGCTCGGTGTGGTCGGCGATGATGATGTCCAAAGGCTACATCTACTACGCCACCCAGAGCCTGATCAAGAATTCGATCCTGCTGCCGTTTGAAATCATCGCCCTGATCGCTCTGTTCAACATGATTATCCCGACACTGCAGAGACAGAAGCTGATCATTCCGCAGGACCCCCTGCCGCTGAAACTGTTTGCGAAAAAAGAGAATATTCAATAGACACATGGGAAAGTATGACGCTTTCCCTTTTTTGAACGTTCATGCCTGACAGTGGTATAATGAGCCCATGATCAAAGACCATTACGAAACAGTAAAACAGACAATTCAGAACAAAGCTGTTTTATGCACTGTCACAAAGAGGCGCAGCCTTGAGGAAATCATGGAATTCTATAACGCCGGCGAGCGTGTTTTCGGCGAGAACCGCGCCCAGGATCTTGTCAGCAGAGCAGCCGCTCTGCCCAAAGATATCGAATGGCAGTTCATCGGCCATCTGCAGCGCAACAAGGTGAAAGAAATCCTTCCCATCGTGAGCAGGATCCAGTCCCTCGACAGCCTTGCTCTGGCAAATGTCATTGAAAAAGAAGCCGCCAAAGCCGGATTGACTGTAAGTGTTCTGGCTGAATTCCATCTGGCTGAGGAAGACACAAACAAAACCGGTCTTTCCGCGGACGAAGCTTTCTCTTTTGTGAAGGAAGTCATGAAGCTTGAGCATATCAGACTCGAAGGCATGATGGTCATGGGACCCCATACAGAGGATGAGGAAAGAATCCGGGAAGTCTTTACAGAAGCGCATGATCTGTTTGTTTCACTGCGGAAAGAATTCGGGGAAGAAACCTTCCATGTGCTTTCAATGGGAATGAGCGACGATTACAGAATTGCCGTGGAATGCGGGTCGACGATGGTCCGCATCGGCACATATCTGTTCGAGGAATAATTCATTAAGGAGATTTACTATGCCTGCAGCTACCACACATGTTGAATTTGCGAAGGATGTTTACAGAACAATGGACGAGGACCTGAAACTCCGCGTCTGCAACAAGCAGATGTTCTGGCTCGGATCCCAGGGTCCGGATATGCTGTTCTTTTCAAAAGCCAGCGTCCTGCCCGGTTCCCTTCATAAATACGGCAATCTCATGCATGATGAGAAAGTTCCTGAATTCATGGAATTCTTCGGCCACTGGATCGCCGACGATCCTGACCTGGTCAGCTATTATATGGGCTTTATCTGCCACTACGCTCTTGACTCCACCGCCCATCCCCTGATCAACGCCGTCGCCAGAAAACGCCATGAGGAATCCGGCGTCCATGAAGGCGCCGCCCATGTCACGATGGAAGCGGATATCGATGTATGGATGCTGCACCAGAGAGGAAGAAACATTTCCTCCTATGATGTGAACAAATACTTCGTCGTCGACCAGAGCTGCGCCGATAAGCTGGCGGAAATGTACCACGCGATGTTCAAGGAAGTCTATGACATCGACATTGAGGAACAGCTCTTTGCCCAGTCGGTCAAAGACACCGCCTTCTACAACGGCATCCTCTATCCCCGCAAAACAACTTTCACCGCTATTAAAACGTTGGAGAAGATCCTGAAAATGCCGCCGGCAATCAGCGGCATCATGCTGGTGGGAAAAGGCGACATGGAGATCATCAACCTTGATCACAATGCCTATCCCCTGCGCTATGATCCTTCGCGCACCATCAGTGAATCCTTCCCGGAACTCTATGGCAAAGCGGTCATGAAAGCCCACCGTCTCTTACGCACACGCAGTGACGATGATTTTGATCTGAATTTCAACGGTGAACCGAAGCAGAGCTGACGCGCTCTGCTTTTTTACGCAAAATCAGCAGTTTTTTTTGAGGGAATTCCCGATTTAACCGCCTGTATACCGGAAGAAAGGAGAATTTCCATGAAGAATAACAAAAAAGAATCAGCTCCCCCGGTTAAAGGCGTCAGGATGATCAAGGCTCCCAAAGGAAAAGAACTAAAGAAAGATGACCGATGGAATTACGCTAACTTCACCGACAACTTCATCTTCTCCGCTGTTCTGAGAAACAATGAACAGATCACAAGAGACTTCATCAAACTGTTCGTCCCTGATCTGCACATCAAAGAAATCAGATCCATCCGCCGCGAAGAACGGCAGGACGCGTATCATGATTCAAAAACAACATATCTGGATGTTGAAGTGGAACTCCCGGACGATACACGCGTAATGATTGAAATGCAGGTCCTGAGTGTGGAAGACTTCATTAAAAGAATGCGCTATTACCGCAGCGAAGCAGATTTCAATCATCTTAAGCACGGCGATTCCTATGGCTCTCTTCCCAATGTCATTCAGATCGTTGTATGCCTGTTCGATCCGGTCGGCGCATGCAGATATCTCTATGATTATGAAATGCGTGACAGATATACCGGAGAAGCACTTGACCAGAACGGACAGAGAATCATCTTTATTAACTGTAAGGGATACCGGGGAGAGATCACGGATGAGCAGCTTGACTTCGTCAATTATCTCCGTGGGGAAGAAGCGTTTGGAAATCTGATCGAAAATATTGATGCGGCAGTTTGTGAAATCAAGTATGATGAGTCTGAGAAGAAAAAGTTTATGAAATTTAAAGACTACGTCAGCGACAGAACTGTCATCGCAAGAGAAGAAGGAATAGCCGAAGGCAGAGAGGAAGGCATAGAAAAAAGCATTGCCACATCTTTTACTATGCTGAGATCAATGGGCAAAGAGGAAGAAACAGCCATCTCTCTGCTGAGTGAAAACTTCAAAAAAACTCCTGAGGAAATCAGAGAAATTCTGCGCAATCAGCAGGCAGAAGAATAAGACCGGACACACCATCCGGACCGATACGCCAAAGAGCAGGTTCCTGCTCTTTTTCTATGAGGGAGAAAGCCAAAAAGAAAAGAGGATTTCTCCTCTTCACTTGCTCAGTTATCAGAATAGCTCCAGGCAGGAATATCGTTTCCTCTGCGGATCAGGACTGTCTTCTGCAGGTCTGTCTGATTCAGGAAACGGAGAACATCCTCAACTTCCTGATCAGTGCATCCGATCAGCATCTTCACATCAAGTTCCTTGGCCAGGATATCCGCCGCGACCACCAGCGCTGTGATTTTGTTTCTGTCGCCGCTGCCGGCATAGACGGAAACGCCTTCGCTGGTGACACTCTTGGTGTCGGTGACATGACCGTAGTCAGTCGGGTAGATCAGATTTTTGAAGACGGGATGAACATCGCCCTTTTTCCGGTTCAGATTGATTTCACTTGAAAGAAACAGTGTATCTACTTTCTGCCAGAAGTATGCATTATTTTCATACTGTGCCATAAAATACTTATCAAAACCTTTCTCAAGTACGCTCATTATACTCTCGTAAGTTGGTTATGTAAACTGATTCATCAAATTTGAAAATATTTACATCATTCCATGAAAGCATGTCATCCGCGCTTTTTGGATGCATGTTCCACAAGAGATCAGAAGTACTTGTCCCTGTTTTCGGAAATCGCCGAGAACGCGATTGTCGGCAGTTCCTGATCTTCAGGATCATCCGGGTCATACAGCATGGAATCACGCTTGATATCGGAAAGGAAACGCTTGAAGCCTTCGGAGCGGAAATCCGCATCCTCGTCTTCTTCAAACAGCATCGAACTCGGCACGAAGGCATGGCCGTCCCCGTCATCGTCGTCTTCCGGTTCTTCCGCGATTGCCGGAGCTGCTTCTTCAGCAGGTTCCGCCGGTGTTTCTTCAGGAGTTTCTTCCTCCTCTTCCTCATCCGCCTCGGTGAAGCGGTCAAGTTTTTCCAGGAAGGATTCAGCGTCGTCATCCGGATCCAGCTCGAATGAGGAAGTGGATTCCGCCTTCTGCGCTGTTTCCAGCATTGCCTTTGGTACACTCACATCAGCGAAGGAAGGTTCCTGGCTGTCATGGAGATAATCATGTTCAGGATCGCGGGGGAACTGGATCGCTGTTGTCTCCATGAAAACCAGATCGCCGGTTCCCACAGGCGGATCATCCTCATCGTCAAACAGGGATTCCTTTAACATTTCAATGCGGCCGCGGGTGAAGAAGTCATCGTCTTCTTCCTGTTTCCGCACCTCATCCTGGCTGTCAAAGAAGTCAACGACCTCATCTTCTTCTTTTTCTTCTTCCTTTGTTTCTTCAGCCGCACTCACGGAAGGATTCACTGCCCAGAGATCGTCAAACCGCAGGGATCTTGTGGCTTCATCTTCCGCCCTGTCGGCTTCCATGACCGCGTCTTCCAGCTGCTTCAGGATATCGTCATCATCGAACTCTTCAAACTCGTCAGCTTCATTCTCTTCGTCTTCCGCTTCAGAGAAATCGAGAGCTTCCTTCATCCAGCTGTCTTCATCCTCATCAATGGATTCACTGTCTGTGCTTTCCGCTTCAGCGGAAGGTTCTTCTTCTTCCTCATCGCCGAAGAGCAGTTCTTCCAGACCGCTGAGAGTTTCTATCTCCTCTTGCGCAGCTTTTTCTGCTTCTTCTTGTGCGATCTCCTCGTCTGATTCACCGGAGGGACGAAAAAATTCCAGACCGTCCTCCTTGGCGGGCTCTTCAGCCGCCGCTTCTTCCGGTTCGCTTTCACTCACAGGCTCACTGATTTCTTCAGCTTCCTCAACTGCTGTGTCTGCTGTTTCAGCCGGTTCTTCCTCAATCTGAGGCCCTTCTTCTGTTTCCGCTGTTTCTTCCACTGCTTCCTCAGCAGGTTCAGCAGTTTCTGTCACTGCGGGTTCTTCCTCAGTCAGTTCAGCAGCTTCCTCTTCAGGTTCTTCGGCTGCGATTTCTTCTGTTGTGGTTTCTTCGGCTGCGGTTTCTTCTTCAGCCGGCTGCTCTTCTGCCGGAATCTCTTCCACCGGTTCTTCGGCGGGCAGAAGATCCTCAAGCAGGAGCGCTTCGGCTTCCTTCAGCTCATTTTCAAAGCTTTCGGGAGTTTCTTCCTCCTGCGGCAGCAGATCATCGCTCATGAGAGCTTCCGCTTCTTTCAGTTCTTCAGCGAAGGACTCTTCCGTGATTTCTTCCGCGGGCATTGCTTTTTCAGGAAGCGCTTCTTCAGCTGCTTCTTCTGTAAGTTCTTCAGCTTCCTCAGCTGTGAGTTCCTCACTCACTTCAGGAATCTCTTCCTGTCCCGGGAGTTCTTCCGCAGGCTCTTCCGCCGGTTCTTCTTCTGCCACGGGCTCTGCGGCTTCTTCCTCAGCGGGTTCTTCCATGACGGCTTCCGCTGCCTCTTCCGCAGTTTCTTCTTCAGCAGGAATCTCCTCAGCGGTTTCCTCTGCAGGTTCTTCCACTGCGGGTTCCTCTGCTTCAGGTTCAGCCTGTTCACTCTCTGCCGCGGCTTCTTCAGCCAGCTCATCGGCGAAATCATCCAGTGCCGCAACAGCGTCGGCGATCTCCGCCTCTGTCTCCAGAGCTAACGGGAGCGGCGGATATTCCTCTTCCGTTGCCTTTCTGACAAGGTGGGCCGGCAGTGTTTCCACACGGACAGCGCCTTTATCAAGGACCATGAAGATTTTTCTGGTCAGATTGCCGTTATCGTCCGTCTCTTCCAGAAGCCGGCAGGCGGTTTCAGTGTCACCTTCCTTGAAGAAGGCGTCCTCACCGAGAAAACCGGGCTCGGGGTCATCGGAACGCAGCCAGGCATTCCAGTCAATGTACCGGCTGACTTCCTTGGTGACCAGCGAACGGATGAACTTGCCCATCTGATTCCGGGTCAGTCCCGTCAGTATTTCATAGTTAGTTGGCATAGGTTAACCTCCTGTGTCTTCAGGGATATATGTCATTATCTCATAACTGAGATATTTTCGCATCATTTCAAGGGTTTTCACAGCCGGCTTATCCGCACATTGCAGGCGGCGAAAAGCTCGGAAGGCTCATAGATCTGCGAGAGATTCATCACTGAGGCTACAATCATCAGACAGCCGTAGGAATCGCTCAGGGCATTGTGGTGATCCAGCTCAATGCCAAGATAGTCGCACATATCGTTGAGACGGTGGCGGGGCAGCGTCCGGAATACCTTGCGGCTGAGCTCCACCGTATCCGCGTAGATCAGATCTGGAACGGGAATGCCGCTGTTGAGACATGCCGCCCTCAGGCATCCCATATCGAAGCGGGCGTTATGGGCAACGACAATGGCGTCGTCGAAATATTCCTTCATTTCACTGAACACCTGTCTGAAATCAGGGGCGTCCTTCACATCACCCGGAGTGATGTGGTGGATGGAAATGTTGATCGGAGCGAAGTAAGACACGTTGGATTCAGGTCTGATCAGTGAGTAGTATTTCTCCTCAATGGCGCCGTCCTCCATGACTGATATTCCCACCGCGCACACACTTGCCGGATTGCCGTTGGCAGTTTCAAAATCAATCGCCGTAACCTTCACAATCACTCCTTGATGTGCTCATAGGCCATCCGGTAAATATTCTCAATGTGCTCATCCGCCATTGAGTAGTACACATTCTTGCCGATCTTTCTGGTGGAGACCAGCTTTGTCTTTTTGAGTGAAGACAGCTGGTGGCTGACGGCGCTGGTGCTCATTTCAAGAAGTGCCGCAAGATCGCCGACACACAGTTCATGGGTGAATAAGGCGCTCATGATCTTGAGTCTGGTGCTGTCGCCGAACATGTCGAAGATCAGGGAAAGATCATCGTAATCCTTTTCACACAGCATCGCCGAACGGCACATGGCCACAGCTTCGGGGTTGATCAGTTTTTCATCTTTCATAACAGTCTCCTTGTCCGGCTGCGGTCTTCCTTGTCCGGCACATAATTCCGCATGTATTTCTGTATTCTCTTTGAATAGACTTCCTGGATTTCCGTGCTGCCGTCCACCAGAGTGATGATCAGCAGGTCGTTGTTATGATGCTTTTCATAATGCCATGAGACGATGTCTTCCCAATAGACAAGCATGCAGTCGGAATGCTTGCGGTTGTAGAGAATCAGGTATTCCCTGGTGAACTCGCACAGCACGCCGTCCGGCATGACAAAGAGGCAGAACAGACCGAGCATGCTCATCATGATGCCGCTCAGGAAGAGATACGGCTTGGCCGCGACAAAAATCATTCCCAGCATCAGCATCAATACAAGCGTGATGGTCGGCTTGAGCTGAACTCTTCTGGAAACACTGATGTCGGCCGGAATGTTGCGCTGTCTGATCGTCTGCGACTTCATATACTGATTATATCACTTCGCACGTGTGTCCACTCAGATTGAATCTGTGATATGCTGTTAGGACGAAAGCGAGGAGTTATCCATGAATCCTGTCACTTTTGAGATCACCCATGTCTGTAAGCAGTCAGGCGCGCGCACAGGCATTCTCCATACGCCGCACGGCGATGTGGAAACCCCGATGTTCATGCCGGTCGGCACCCAGGCCACCGTCAAATTCCTTTCGCCTGAAGAATTATATGATTTAGGGGCCGGCGTCGTGCTGGCCAACACATACCACCTCTGGCTGCGGCCGGGCGAAGACATCCTGCGCAAAGCCGGCGGCGTCCATAAGTTCATGAATTACAAGGGCCCGATGTTAACGGATTCGGGCGGCTTCCAGGTTTTCTCGCTGGCCGACACCAGAAAGATTTCCGAGGAAGGCGTCACTTTCAAGAATGTCCTCAACGGCGACATGCTGTTTCTGTCTCCGGAAAAATCCATCCAGATCCAGAACGCGATCGGCGCCGACATCATGATGTCCTTTGATGAATGCATCCCCTACCCCGCCACCTATGAATACGCCAAAGATTCAATGTTAAGAACACTGCGCTGGGCAGAGCGGGGAAAGAACGCCAACGAAAGGCCTGACGAGCAGGCTGTCTTCGGCATCGTCCAGGGCGGCGATTATGAGGAGCTGCGCCACTATTGCGCCGAGAAGCTCATCGAAATGGATTTCCCGGGCTACGCGATCGGCGGCACATCAGTCGGCGAAGACAAGGAAACGATGGTCCGCATGGTCAGATGGTCGGCCGAAAAACTGCCTTATGACAAGCCCCGCTACCTGATGGGTGTGGGCGCTGTCAATGACCTGCTGGAAGCAGTTTCCCTCAACATTGACATGTGCGACTGCGTGCTGCCGACAAGAATCGCAAGACATGGCACGCTTATGACATCCCAGGGAAGACTCAACATCCGCAAGGCGATGTACAAGGAAGACTTCACGCCGCTTGATCCGGAGTGCGACTGCTATTGCTGCAGGAACTACACTAAGGCGTATCTCAACCACCTGTTCAGATGCGACGAGGGCTTCGGCACAAGACTGATGTCCATCCACAACACAAGATTCCTGGTCAGGCTCATGGAAGACGCAAGACGCGCGATCAAAGCCGACCGCTACAACGACTTCAAAGAAGAAGTTTTAACCACAATGAAATTCGATCAGAGAGGTTTCTGATGAAATATACAAAGACAAGTGATTTTGATTACGAACTGCCCCATGAGCTGATTGCCCAGACACCTTTAAAGGACAGAACCGCCTCAAGGATGATGGTCATTCACAAAAATCAGGGCACCTATGAAGACAGATCATTCCGCGACCTGCTGGAATACCTGCATGAAGGCGACGTCATCGTCAGAAACAACACCAGGGTCATTCCGGCAAGACTGTTCGGCACCAAGGAGAAAACCGGCGCCCACGTCGAGCTGCTGCTGTTAAAGCAGATGGAGGACGATGTCTGGGAATGCCTGGCCGGCAACGCCAAAGTCATTAAGCTTGGAACGGTCATCTCCTTCCATGACGGCAGACTCAAAGCGCAGTGCACATACATCGGCGAAAAAGGCATCCGCCACATGAAGATGATCTATGAAGGCATCTTCAATGAGATCCTCGATCAGCTGGGCAATGTGCCCCTGCCCCCTTACATCCGTGAAAAGCTCGATGATCCTGAGCGCTACCAGACGGTCTACGCCAAAGTCAGAGGCTCCGCCGCCGCCCCGACGGCAGGACTTCACTTCACGCCTGAATTCTTTGAGGAAATCGAAAAGAAAGGCGTCACCATCGCTGAAGTCACCCTGCATGTGGGCCTTGGCACCTTCCGGCCGATGGACACCGAAGAGATCGCCGACCATCATATGCATTCGGAAATCTATATGATGTCAAAGGAAACCGCGGACATCCTGAACAAAGCCAAGGAGGAAGGCAGAAGGATCATCGCCATCGGCACCACCTCGGTCAGAACGCTCGAATCGGTCTGGAACCGCTTCGGCAGATTTGAGGAATGTTCCGGCGGCACCGAACTGTTTATCTATCCGGGCTATGAGTGGCATACCATCGACTGCATGATCACCAACTTCCACCTGCCCAAGTCAACCCTGATTATGATGATCGCTTCCTTTGCCGGCTATGATCTGACATTTGAAGCCTACCGCCATGCGGTGGAAGAGAAGTACCGCTTCTTCTCCTTCGGCGACTGCATGCTGATCACAAATGAATGACTTTGAAGAATACGCCGCTTATGTGCGGGGAAGAAAATCATCGTCCAAAACAAATTACCATCTCGAATCCTTAAAAGAGATGAAGACATTTCCCCAAAAGTTTCCTGACCGGAAGCCGAAGATCCTTCTGCACGCCTGCTGCGTCGTGTGCGCCTGCTGGCCGATGGATTTTCTCTCTGAGGCCTTTGACATCACCTTGATTTACAACAATCCCAACATCTGGCCGAAAGAGGAATATGATCACCGCTTAAGCGAATTAAAGCGCTATGTCCATGAAAGATGGAATGATTCCATTGAGATCATCGTCACCGGTTATAACGGCGAAGAGTATATGGAATCCCTGATGTTCGGCAAAGATGACCCGGAAGGCTGGAAAAGATGTTTCTTCTGCTATGAAAAACGGATGGATGAAGCCTTCAGATATGCCGATGAACACGGCTTTGACTACTTCACGACCGTCATGACCTTCTCAAGGCAGAAGGATTCGCAGAAGCTCAACGAGATCGGTCTGAAGCTGCAGGAGAAATACAGCCACGCAAAGTATTTCACCAGCGACTTCAAAAAGAACGACGGGCAGAGAAGATCCAACGAGATCTGCGACGCTTACAGTCTCTATAAACAGAACTACTGCGGCTGTCTCTTCTCTTTCAGACCTGAAACAGCTGATCACAAAGACATGTGAACACCTGACCGGCAAAATAAAATCGCCGGTCTTTTCTGATCATCATGACTTGATGGCAATTTGGCGATCGTAATAAGATATACGGGTGAAACGGATCCTGTGCATCGGGATCAAAGCAGGTTAAGGGGATTTACATGGCAAAAAAGAGAAAAAGAAAAGTAAAAACATGGTTTAAGGTTCTGGTCGGCGCTTTGCTTGTCGCTGCCATCGCGATCTGTGCTGTCTTTGTCCGCAGGGCTCTGAAGAAACCGGAACAGCCGGAGGAAGAAGGAACAGCCGTCATTCAGGAAACTCAGACGCCGGAGCCTGAAGTCAGCGAAGAACCGGAAGAGCCCAAAGAGGAAGAAACTTCGTTCACCCTCTTCATGGTCGGCGACGGTCTGATCCATGGCGCTGTCTATTACTGGGCCGAGCAGCCTGACGGCACTTACGAATTCAAGCCGATGATCGACAGAATCGGCGCGATTGCCCGCCAGTATGACCTGGCCTATTACAACCAGGAGACAATTCTTGGCGGCACGGAAATGGGACTCAGCTCCTATCCGGTCTTCAACACCCCGCAGGAATTCGGTCTCAACATGATCGAGGAAGGCTTCGACCTTGTCTCGACCGCGACCAACCACTCGATGGACATGGGTGCCGAAGGCGTTGAAAGATCCTATAACTTCTGGAAATCCCATGAAGATCAGATCCTCATGGAAGGCACCAACATGTCATGGGATGAAAGAAATGAAATCTCCATCAGAGAATGCAACGGCATCTCGTACGCGTTCCTCTCCTGGACATTCGGCACCAACGGCATCCCGATGCCGGAAGGTCAGGAATATCTTGTCAATTCCTATACCGGACACGAGGAGGAAATGCTTGAGCAGGTCCGCAAAGCCGGCTCGATGGCGGATGTTGTGATCATGGCCATCCACTGGGGCACGGAATATTCCGATACGCCCGATGACCATCAGCTCTACTGGGCACAGGCCCTTTCCGACGCCGGCGTCGATATCATCATCGGCAACCATCCCCATATGATCCAGCCGGTCGAGTGGATCAACGGCCATAAGACCATCTGCTTCTATGCCCTGGGCAATCTGATCAGCGCCCAGTTCGACGATTCCCTTGTCGGCATGATGGGAGCGGTCACCGTAAACAAAAAAACAAAGGGTGACGAAAAGGAAATCACCCTCACCGACGTCAAGGCGGACCTGCACTGGACCTATGGCGAAGTCAACACCTGGAAGGATATGGAAGTCATTCCGTTCACCCAGCTCAATGACGATTTGTGCCCGGGCTACCAGGACCTGTACGCAAGAATGTCGCAGATCATCACCGCCAGGGACGATTCCATCCAGGTCGGCGGATTCTGAAAAACTGCAGTCCTTTTAAAAACAGCGGTTCATTGAAGAGCCGCTGTTTTTCAATAGTTCTGATAGCTGTCGAGGATTCTTCTGAACTCCTCAAGGAAGTTCTCCTCACCCAATGTATTGATCTTATAGAACATCGCCTGCGAACCGCCGGAAGCGATCGCCGAAAGATGAACGGTGCCTTCGGGTGTGCCAAGTACGGTGATGCTGAGGGAAAGGCGGTTGCCGCCAAGCCATGAGAAGCGCTCATAGACACGCACTTCGCACCTGAAACCATCGCAGCGAAACGAGCTGCTGTCTTCCAGCGAGGCGGAAATACTGCCGCTGAGAATCTGATGATCCAGATATCCCAGCAGTGTTCCGATGTCCGCTTTTAAATGTCTTTCCAGTTTTGCCATCAGTGACCTCCATAAAAACATGCCGGCCTTTTCTTCCGCCGGCATGTTCATTATACCCTGTTCAGTCAGCCTGATGTACCGCTTCACACATGTCTTTGACAAAGGAAGCGACCGGCTCCGCGCTGTTTCTTCCCTCTTTCGCAATGATGCGGACAATGGCGCTGCCGACGATTGCCCCGTCGGACACCGATGCCATTTTTGCGGCCTGAGCCGGCGTGGAAATGCCGAAACCCACGGCGCACGGCACATCGGTCACAGCTCTGACTTCTTTGATCAGAGAACCGATATCGGTTGTGATTTCACTGCGCACGCCGGTGACGCCGAGCGAAGAGACGACATAGAGAAAGCCTTTGGCCTCTTTTGCGATCATGCGGATCCGCTCTTTTGAAGTCGGGGCAATCATGGAAATCAGATCAATGCCGTATTCTTCACACAGGGATGCGAATTCCTCTTTTTCCTCAAAGGGCACATCCGGCAGGATCAGGCCGTCGATTTCCGCATCTCTTGCGGCGGAGAGGAACTTTTCAGCGCCATAGGAATAGACAACATTGGCATAGGTCATAAACACCATCGGCACACTGACGTCTTTCCGCAGTTCCCTGGCGAAAGCGAGAACCTTTTCCGTATTGACGCCGCCTTTGAGGGCACGGTTGTCCGCTTCCTGGATCACCGGTCCTTCGGCCGTAGGATCGGAGAACGGAATGCCAAGCTCAATCAGGTCGGCACCGCTCTGAACCATCGCCTTTACGACTTCCGCGGTTGTTTCAAGGTCGGGATCTCCGCAGGTGATGAAAGGAATGAATGCTTTATGTTTTTCAAAAGCTTCACGGATTCTGCTCATTCTGTGATCTCCTGTCCCCGGTAGCGGGCGACGGACACACAGTCCTTGTCTCCCCTGCCGGAAATTGTCACAACGATATTCTTTGAAGGATCAAGCGTGCCGGCGTATTTCATCGCGTAAGCCACCGCGTGGGCTGATTCAATGGCCGGAATGATGCCCTCCATTCTGGAAAGATACTCAAACGCCTCAACCGCTTC
The DNA here is from genome assembly GCA_902775735.1 of uncultured Erysipelotrichaceae bacterium. Taxonomy (GTDB): domain Bacteria; phylum Bacillota_I; class Bacilli_A; order Erysipelotrichales; family Erysipelotrichaceae; genus Bulleidia. The sequence continues at coordinate 23,858 of CACYNH010000019.1, read as the reverse complement.
CTCATCGGTAATTGCGATATATTCCGCCCTGCCTGTATCGTGAAGCCAGGCGTGCTCCGGACCGATGCCGGGATAGTCAAGACCGGCCGAAATAGAGTAAACGGGAGCGATCTGGCCCATGTCATCCTGGCAGAAATAGGACTTCATGCCATGGAAGATTCCAAGCCTGCCGGTATTGATGGTGGCTGCTGTTTCAAAGGTGTCGATGCCCCTGCCGGCCGCTTCACAGCCGATCAGCTTCACTTCCGGATCATTGATGAAATGGTAGAAGGAACCGATCGCGTTGGAGCCGCCGCCCACACAGGCGATGACAGCGTCAGGCAGTCTTCCCTGTTCTTTGAGGAACTGCTCTTTGATCTCCTTTGAAATGACCGCCTGGAAGTCACGGACAATCGTCGGAAACGGATGGGGGCCCATCACCGAACCAAGGCAGTAATGGGTGTCGTCAATGCGGCAAGTCCACTCCCGCATCGCTTCGGAAACGGCGTCCTTGAGGGTGGCGGTGCCGGTATTGACGGAAACCACATCCGCGCCGAGCAGCTTCATTTTGTATACATTTAAAGCCTGTCTCTGAATGTCCTCCGCGCCCATGAAGACGACGCATTCCATGTCAAACAGGGCCGCCGCGGTTGCGGTGGCGACGCCATGCTGGCCGGCGCCGGTTTCGGCGATCAGTCTTGTTTTGCCCATCTTCTTCGCTAAAAGCGCCTGGCCCAGAACATTGTTGATTTTGTGGGCGCCGGTGTGGTTGAGATCTTCCCGTTTGAGAAAGATCCTTGCCCCGCCAAGATCCGCGCTCATCCGCTTTGCCTCATAGAGGCGGGACGGTCTGCCGGCGTACTGGTTGAAAAGCTCACTGAGTTCTTTGTTGAATTGCGGATCATCCTTAAAGCGGTCATACGCCGCTTCCAGTTCGATCACGGCGTTCATGAGGGTCTCGGGAATATACTGGCCGCCATGAATGCCGAATCTGCCTCTCTGGTTGGTCATGATCAGATTTCCTTTCCGGCTCTTTCAATGAAGAGCCTGATTTTTTCTCTGTCTTTGAATCCTTCTGTTTCCACGCCTGAGCTGGTATCGACGCCCAGGGGGTTCAGTGTTCTGACCGCTTCCTGCACATTGTCAGGATTCAGCCCGCCGGCCAGTACATACGGCCTTTGAAAACCCTGCAGCAGCTGCCAGCTGAACGTTCTGCCGGTTCCTTTTCCCGAATCCAGAAGAATGATGTCAGCGCTGCTTTTTTCCGCCTGCGCAAGAACCTCACGCGACGTAACTGTAAAAGCCTTCATCACGGTCAGCGAAGGATATCTGTTTTTGAGTTCCTGAATGTAACTGTCATCCTCTTCGCCATGAAGCTGCACAGCGCCGATCAGCCCTTCCTCCACATATTCAGAGATGTATGAAAGCGGCTCATTGACAAACACCCCGAAGGCTTTGACGGAAGGATTGAGGCTTTGCCTCATCTTACGAAGCTGTTCTTTGTCCACATATCTTTTAAAGGGCTTTGAAAGAATGAAGCCGCAGGCGTCGGGACGGTACATGTTGATGAATTCAATATCCTCAATGCGGCGCAGGCCGCAGATCTTGACTTTGCTCATGCGTTGGACAGACGGATATAGTCTTCCATCAGCTGATATGCCCTGCTGCTGTCCAGGATCTCCCCGGCTTTCCTGACGCCTTCCTCCAAGGAATCAGCCTGACCTGCCACATAGATGGCAGCGCCGGCGTTCATCAGGACAGTATTGCGTTTTGTGCCATGAATCTCTCCCTTGAGGATGCCTCTTGTGATTCCGGCGTTTTCTTCCGGCGTGCCGCCTTTGAGTTCATCCTTGGTTCCTCTTGCGAAGCCGAACTGCTCAGGGGTGATTGTGAAGGTGCGGTAGTAGCCGTCCTTCAGTTCGCAGACTGTCGTGTCGGAACACGAGGAGATTTCATCAAGCTTTTCCTGGCCATAGACGACAAAGGCGCGCTTGACGCCGAGTTTGTCAAGAACCTTGGCGATGGGTTCGGCAAGATATTCATCATAGACGCCCAAAACAAAGTATTCCGGTTTGGCCGGGTTGGTCAGCGGACCGAGGATATTGAAGACGGTTCTGAAGCCAAGCTCGCGGCGGATGGCGCCGACATATTTCATCGCGGCGTGATACTGCTGGGCAAAGAAGAAGCACAGGCCGGTCTTTTCAAGCAGTTCCCTGGCCTTGTCAGGATCCTGGCGGATATTGACGCCCAAAGCCTCCTGGACGTCGGCGGTGCCGGAAAGAGAAGAAGCGGCGCGGTTGCCGTGTTTGGCAACCTTAATGCCGGAAGCCGCGATAATGAAAGCGGCGGTTGTGGAAATGTTGAAGGAATGGGCGTTGTCGCCGCCTGTTCCGACAATTTCCAGCACTTCCATTCCCGGATGTCCGACCGGTGTGGCGTGCTCACGCATGGCGGCGGCGCAGCCGGAAATTTCGGCGATGGTTTCGGCTTTGGTGGACTTGGTTGAGAGTGCCGCCAGGAAAGCCGCGTTCTGGGTGGGCGTTGTTTCGCCGGACATGATTTCATTCATGACGGTGTAGGCCTCATCATAAGTGAGGTCTCCCTTGGAGACGATTTTGACGATTGCTTCCTTGATCATACTGTTTCCTTCTTTCCTTTCAGTTCTTCCAGCATTTCTTTTTTGTTCTGTGCCTTCATCAGCGTTTCACCGATCAGTACGCCGCTGATGTTTCCATTTTCGAGTATTTCAATGTCTCTGCGGGTTCTGATCCCGCTTTCCGCCACAAACAGAATGTCCGGCGGCACCAGTGACCGCAGGCGGATGGAGTTGTTGAGATCAACCGTGAAATCGCGCAGGTTGCGGTTGTTGACGCCGATGATCTTCGCCCCGCTAGTGACCGCTTTTGCGACCTCCTCCTCATCGTGGGCCTCGACAAGAGCCGACATGCCGAGCTCATGGGTAATCTGAAGATAATCGCAAAGCTGCTCCTCAGTGAGGATGCTGCAGATCAGTAAAACCGCTGAAGCGCCGGTTGTTTTTGCCTCATAGATCATGTATTCATCAACGATGAAGTCTTTGCGCAATACCGGAATGTTTACATCTGCGGCGATTTCCTTCAGGTATTCCAGCGATCCCTGAAACCACTTTGGCTCGGTCAGAACGGAGATACATGAGGCGCCGGCCTCTTCATAGGCGCGGGCAATTTCCAGATACGGGAAGTCTTTGGCGATCACGCCTTTGGAGGGAGACGCCTTCTTACATTCGGCAATGAACGACATGCCCTCTTCGGCAAGAGCCTCATAAAACGGAAATCCGGTATCGCGGTTCATTGCATATGCCGCCTGTTTCATCTGTTCGTGGCTGATCTTTTCTTTCGCCAGAGTTACTCTCCTGCGTGCATGGGCTGCGAGCTGTTCAAGAATATCGGCCATCTTTCTTTCCTTTCATCAAACAAAAAACCTGACAGACAATCAGTCTGCCAGGGACGAATCATATTCGCGGTGCCACCCTGTTTCGCGCCTTTGAAGCACGCTCTTGGCCGGATACCATCATATCCGTGAAAACTAACGTATTCCTTCACGTCGCAGAATACTCGGGAATTCCCTTTGACTGCGCCCTCAGCGGTCCATTTGACAGACTGTGCTTCTGCCCGGCTCCCACCTGCCCGGGCTCTCTTACAGATCATATCTGCCGTTATCTCCGCCTCATCGGTTTATTTGCATGCATACATTATGGCATTGACCGCATGCATGGTCAATCATCATGCATGCAGAATATGCGGATTTTTGAAATTTGTTTTCATTTAAATGTAAATTGTTTCATTTCTGCGCAGAGAAAAACCCGGAAATTCCGGGTGAAGGGTTACTGTCCGCCTGCCTGCATGCGCACGATCTTGCGTTCGACCGCGGCGGCGTATTCCGCTTCCTCTTTCTCGTCCTGCGGGAAGAACGGCGGAACTTTTGAAGGCCTTTCATTTTCGTCAAGGGCAACGTAGACGACATAGGCGGTATTGATCAGCTCTCTGGCGCCGTCTTTTTCGACATAGGAATCGACGCGCACTTCCATGGAGGTGTTGCCTGTCCATGTGACCCACGCCTCCTGGACGATGATGTCGTTGAGATAGGCGGGACGCAGAAAGCCGAGGTAATCGATGCAGGCGGTGGTGACAGCCTTGTTCGCGTAGCGCCTTGCGGCAACCGCCCCGATGACGTCGATCCATGCCATCAGCTGGCCGCCGAACAGACGGGGAATGGCATTGCCGTTGCAGTGCTGGGACAGAACAATCTGTACACTGGTTGAAATCTCTCTCATGATAACTCCTTTGTTTTTTTCTACTATAGCAGAAGAAAGGCAGCCATGGGCTGCCGCTTGGGAATTACTTTTCAAGCTGGTCGAGTTTTTCGTTGAGCAGTTCGATCGCCCTTTCCTTGGAGCGGATCAGCTCAATCGTGTTGTAGTCATCCTTGAACGCTTTTCCGCTTTCCTTTGAATCATAGAAAGCGCGGCCGAGCTTTTCGTAAGCTTTGGTCAGTTCTCTGGATGTATGGCCGATTTCAGCCCTGATTTCGGCCTTCTGCTTTTCGATGTCGAGACGGGAAAGCAGTGTCTTTCCGCCCTCTTCGATGGTTTTTGAAGCTTTTTCGACAAACTCATTGACCTTGCTGTTGAAATCTTCACTCATGTTTTTAATCCTTTCCGGCCCTTTCAATCAGGTCCAAAATAATCTCTCTGATTTCATCGTCCGCGGCTTCCTTCTGCTGCACCAGTTCGATGATGCCGCTGATCAGAATATCCGCGTAATACTTGGGATGTTCCAGCATCAGCTCGTCATTCTCGTTGCCCTCTTCAAAGAGCGACACAAGAGCGGCGATTGCGTTGGATTTGGCTTCTTCAATGGAACGCATGCTCAGTGCGGAAAGATCGACGTCCTCCTGCGGGGAGAGCTTGTTGTCAAGATCCCGGAATGAGAGAACGGTGTTTTCGACAAACTGGTGGAGCCTGCCTTCATAATCGCTCTTCTCCTCCATTGAGGCATTCATCATTTCATTGAACACTTCGTTATATTTTTCGCTGATCGCGTCAATCACGTCATCCTTTGACTTGAAATAGTAATAGAAGAGACCTTTGGCCACATCCATTTCCTTGACGATCGCGCTGATTGTTGTATCAACAATCCCGTTTTCCTTAAACAGTTTTTCGGCAGCGTCGACAAATTCATTCCGGCGCTCTTCACTGTCTCTGTTATCCGCCACAATATCACCTCCGACATGTATATGATATATCCCGACTGACCGTCAGTCAATACCGCGGTGCTATACTTAAATTATGAAACTGATCTGTCCTGTCTGCGCTGAGCCTCTGCGCAAAGAAAACAAAGAAGCGGTCTGTGAAAACAACCATCATTTTGACTATGCCAAAAGCGGATATCTGAACCTGCTTGTCTCCAATAAAAAAGTCCATGGCGATGACGCGGCCATGGTGAAGGCAAGAACCGCCTTTCTGGAAAGCGGCGGCTACACATTTTTAAGAAACCGTCTTTCTGAGCTGACTGAAGGCAGCCATGTCCTGGCAGATTTAGGCTGCGGGGAAGGCTATTATACAGGCGCCTTCAAAGCGGAGGAACGGTATGGCTTTGATCTTTCCAGGGACGCTTTAAAGCATGCGGCAAAAAAAGACAGGGAAGGTTTCTATACGGTCGCTTCCATCTTTCATCTTCCCCTTCCCGATGAATCCTGCGACACTGCTGTGACCTGCTTCGCGCCCCATGCCAAAGAGGAAATTTTCCGGATCTTAAAGCCTTCAGGCATCTTCATCTTTGTGACGCCCGGCGAAAGGCATCTGTTTGAAATGAAGGAGGTTCTTTATGAACATCCTTATGAAAACACACCGGAAGAGCTCGATACGCAGCTTGAGCTGATTCACAGTGAAAAGCTTTCTGAAGTGATGGATCTTTCCAATGAGCAGATCAGAAATCTCTTCATGATGACGCCTTATGTCTGGCGGACAGGCGAAGCGGACCGGAAGCGGCTCTATGAAACGCCGGAACTGAACGTCACTGCGGAATTCATCATCCGGGTCTACCGCAAAAACGCATAAAAGAAAATCCTGCGGGTCAGTATCCGCAGGATTTCTGTTTAGTGCTTATGTTCTTCCTCAAGCATCTTATGGGCGGCCAGTTCCGCCTTTTCATTTTTGATTTCCCAATGGATTTCCAAGGTCATGATTCCGCGCAGCACAACCAGGGCGCCAAGGATCACAAGATCCGAAATCTCTTCGGCCAGGATCGTGTGCAGGACTTCGCCTGCCATCAGGAATTCCAGACACATCGCGATGCCTTCCGCCAGAGAAACGGAACATTCTTCTTTGTGCGTGACCCACTGGATGAATCCCTTCACGCCGGTATAGACCAGAATGACCGCGCCGAAAAGTTCCAGAACAAGACTGGCCACACTGACGACATTGGTGACTGTCAGATGAAGAATGTGGGATATTGCTTCCATAGTGATTACTCCTTGTTATTTTCTGATGACGCCGTCGGCTCTTGCGCACTCGCCGACCGCTTTCGCCACTGCCGGCACGACCCGCTCATCAAAGGCGGAGACGATGATATGATCCGGCGAGAGTTCCTCTTCGCTTACCAGTGAGGCGATTGCCTTTGAGCAGGCGATCTTCATGGATTCGGTGATCTTTGTCGCTTTGGCGTCAAGGGCGCCTCTGAAGAGACCCGGGAAGGCGAGGATGTTGTTGACCTGGTTGGGGTTGTCGCTGCGGCCGGTACCGACGATATAAGCGCCGGCTGCCTTCGCTTCGGCGTAGGTGATTTCGGGTTCCGGATTGGCCATCGGAAAAACGACACAGCCCGGATTCATTGTTTCAACCATTTCCTTTGTGACTAAGCGCGGCGCGCTGACGCCGACAAAGATGTCCGCCCCTTTGAGGCCTTCGGCCAGAGAAGCGTAGTGAACGCCGTCTTTATTGACATAGTTCAGAAGCTCTTTCTTGAGATCATTATAATTCTCCGCCTGTGAGGGTTCAACGCAGCCGTCGATGTCAAAGGCGTAGATTCTTGTAAAGCCATAGCTGTAAAGCAGGCGGATGATTGAGGAGCCGGCAGCGCCGCAGCCGGAGATGACGACCTTCATGTCTTCAGGCTTTGTCTTCTTCAGCTTCATGCAGTTGATGAGCGCCGCCAGAACAACAATCGCGGTGCCGTGCTGGTCGTCATGGAAAACCGGAATATCCAGTTCCTTAATCAGTCTTCTTTCGATATCGACGCATCTTGGAGCGGAGATATCCTCAAGGTTGATGGCGCCGATGCCCGGAGCGATGGCCTTGCATATCGCGACGATTTCATCGGGATCCTTTGTGTCAAGGCAGACCGGCCATGCGTCAAGACCCGCGAATCTCTTCATTAAAAGCGCTTTGCCTTCCATGACCGGAAGAGCGGCGGCGGGACCGATGTCGCCAAGACCGAGAACGGCAGTGCCGTCGGTCACAACCGCGACCGTGTTTCCCCTGCCGGTATAGCGGTAGGAGTTTTCGGGATCCTTCGCGATTTCAAGACAGGGCTGGGCAACGCCGGGCGTGTAGGCAAGGGAAAGATCATGTGCGTCCGCGCAGGGAACCTTTGATTCAACCTTCAGTTTGCCTTTGTATTCTTCGTGAAGCTTAAGGGATTCATCATAAAGACTCATAGTTTCTTATCCATCCTTTCAAGATATTCCAGTTCGGTAAGACAGGTGATTCCTTCTTTTCTGCACAGGGCGGCGAATATGCCGTCGCCCTGGATTTTCGTATGGCTGAATGTGCCGTCATAGACCTGACCTGCCCCGCAGGAAGGGCTGTTTGCCTTTAACACGGCAAGCGTGCAGCCGTTCTGACGGGCGATGCGCAGGGATTCCTCAGCCCCTTTGACAAAGTATGCGGTCACATCTTCACCGGCAGTATTATAAACCCTATTTCCCTGAATCTCACTTGATAATCGCGGCGTCGGCAGCCCGCCCATCACTTCCGGGCACACAAGAACCGCCTCCCCTTTCTCATAGAGAGCTTTCAGCTGCGGGATTTCGTTATTGCCGCCGTTGTATTTGCAGTCAATCCCGGCCAGGCACGCGCTCATCAAGATCATAGATATCGTTTCCTTCGCAGTCGATGCCGACAAAGCACGGGAAATCCTTCACGGTCAGCTTTGTGACCGCTTCGGCGAGCAGTTCCTCATAGGCCACCGGTTCCCGCTTGATGATGCTGTGGGAAAGCAGGGCGCCGGCGCCGCCGACCGCCACAAAATAAACCGCTTTGTATTTCTTCACTGCTTCTTTGACCGCTTCGTTTCTTCTTCCCTTGCCGATCATCCCGCGCAAGCCAAGCTCAATCAGCTCAGGCGTGTAGGGATCCATCCGGCCGGACGTGGTCGGACCGGCCGAACCGATCGCAAGACCTCCATGGGCAGGGGTCGGGCCGACGTAGTAGATTACAGCGTTTTCAATATTGAAGGGAAGCTCTTCTCCCCTTGCAAGCGCTTCATGCATTTTTTTATGGGCGGCGTCGCGGGCTGTGTAAATCTCTCCGCATAACAATACCGCATCGCCTGCTTTGAGGCTCATTCTTTCTTCTTCAGAAAGAGGCAGATTCAGTCTTCTCATTCGATCACCGCCTTTGCGTGCCGGCACACATGGCAGCACACATTCACCGCCACCGGCATTCCGGCGATATGCGTCGGTTCATTTTCAACCTTGATGGCCAGAGCTGTTGTGCGTCCATGAAATCCCATCGGGCCGATCTTCAGCTCATTTGCCATCGTGAGCAGCTTTTCTTCAAGCGCCGCATAGCGGGCGTCGGGATTGTGCTCATCCAGCTTCCTCAATAATGCCTTTTTGGAAAGCACGGCGCAGGAGTCGAACGTGCCGCCGATGCCGACCCCGATCACAAAGGGCGGACAGGCGTTGGGACCTGCTTTGAGCAGGGTGTCCTTCACGAACTCAATGACCCCTTCTTCTCCGTCGGCCGGCGTTAACATTTTCAGGGCTGACTTGTTTTCCGAGCCGAAGCCTTTGGCCATGATTTCAATCTCAACACGGTCCCCTTCCGTCAGTTCTGTATAGATGACGGCCGGCGTGTTTGTCTTTGTGTTCTTTCTTTCATAGAGAGGATCATCCACAACCGAAGCCCGCAGATAATTTTCCGTATAGCCTCTTTCCACCCCGCGGTTGACCGCCTCATTGACCAGGCCGTCCGTGAAGTGAACCTCCTGGCCCGCTTTAATCCAGACGATAGCCATGCCGGTATCCTGGCAGATCGGAATGTTTTCTTCCTTTGCGATGCGGGCGTTATCGATGAGGATATCAAGCACCGCTTTCGACTTTTCGTTTGTTTCTGCGTTGGCTGCCTTTTCAAAGGCGCTGACAATATCAGGGCTGGCAGTCACGGCGATGTCTCTGCACATGGACGCGATGGCGTCCTCGATCTTTTTCACGCTGATTTCTTTCATGTCCACAATCATACCATGCTTTGACAATTTGGAACCGTTGTTCCTTGCAAAGAAACGGCACTGGTGCTAAGATGGTTTAGCAGTCAAATAGAAAGAGTGCTAAAGGAGGATTGAACAATGGCTAAGAAACAATTCAAGGCAGAGTCAAAACGCCTGCTCGAAATGATGATCAACTCGATCTATACCAACAAGGAAATATTCCTGCGTGAACTGATCTCCAACGCGTCCGACGCGCTGGATAAAAGACATTATCTGTCGCTGACATCCAAGGATCACCAGGTCGACAGAAAGGACCTGACCGTCACATTAACCCTGGATAAGGAAAACAGACAGATGATCATCGAGGATACCGGCATCGGTATGACCGATGAGGAAATGGAAAAGAACCTCGGCACAATCGCCAAGTCCGGTTCCGCCGAATTCAGAAAAACACTGGAAAAAGCGGAAGACAACATCGATATCATCGGCCAGTTCGGCGTCGGCTTCTACAGCGCCTTCATGGTCGCCAAGAAGATCACCGTCGAATCCCTCTCCGCGGAAGGCGGTCCCGCCCATGTCTGGATCAGCTCCGGCGAGGACGGCTATACGATCAGCGAATGTGACAAAGACACCATCGGCACAAAGATCACACTGGATCTCAAGGAAGACACCGATGATGAAAAGTATTCCGAATATCTGGAGGAATTCAAGATCAGGGAACTGGTCAGAAAGTATTCCGACTATGTCAGATATCCGATTCAGATGGAAGTCACCAAATCCATTCCCGATCCCACCGATGAGGAAAAGACCATCGACACAAAGGAAATGGAAACACTCAACTCCATGATCCCGCTCTGGAAGAAGTCAAAGAATGACATCAAGCCGGAAGAATACAACGAATTCTACAAGGCGAAGTTCATGGACTGGGAAGATCCGGCAAAGGTCATCCACTACAGCGTGGAAGGAAACATCTCCTATACCGCCCTGCTCTTCATCCCGGGCAGACTCCCCTATGACTTCTATTACCAGACCTACGAATCCGGTCTGCAGCTCTACTCCAAGGGCGTCTTCATCCTCGACAAGGCAAAGGAACTCCTGCCGGATCACTTCCGCTTTGTCACAGGTCTGATCGACTCGGATGATCTCAACCTGAACATTTCAAGAGAAATCCTGCAGCAGGACAGACAGGTCAAGGCCCTGGCAAGATCCATCGAAAAGAAGATCCAGTCAGCGCTTGAGGACATGTTAAAGGATGACCGTGAGAACTATGAAAAGTTCTTCGACAACTTCGGTCTCAACCTCAAGTACGGCATCTATAAGGACTACGGCATCAACAAGAACAAACTCCAGGACCTCATCCTCTTCCGCTCCTCCAAAGAAGGCAAGTATGTCACCCTCAAGGAATATACGGAAAGAATGCCGGAAGACCAGAAGGAAATCTACTACGCCTGCGGTTCCTCCGCCGATGAAATCGAAAAGCTGCCGGTCATGAGCAGAATCCATGACAAAGGCTATGAGGTTCTCTACTTCCTCGATGAGCGCGATGAATTCGTCACCCAGATCATGAGGGATTATGACGGCAAACAGTTCAAGAGCGTCAACACTTCCGATCTTGACTTCGATTCGGAAGAGGAGAAGAAGGAAAAGGAAGAAAAGACAGAAGCCAACAAGGACATGCTGGAAGCCATGAAGGACGCCTTGAACGGCAATGTCAAAGAAGTCCGCATTTCCTCCAGACTCAAGGACGACCCCGTCTGCATCGTCGCCGATGAAGGTCTCTCCCTTGATATGGAAAAATACATGGCCAATGACCCGATGAGCAGAGGCCAGGGCATGAAGGCGGTCAAGATTCTCGAAATCAATCCTGACCACCCTGTCTTCGCCAAACTGCAGGAAGTCTTTGCCGCTGATCCGGCAAAACTGAACGACTACGCCGATGTCCTCTACAACCAGGCACTCTTAATCCAGGGCCTGCCGATCGAGGATCCGGTCGCCTACGCCAGAAAGATCACTGATCTGATGGTCAGCGCAAAATAACAAACCTCTGAGGAGACTGTATCGTGCAGTCTCTTTTTCATTGACATTGTCAGAGTACTGAAAGAGACTCAGCTGATGTACAATGTTCCTCAGAAACAAAGGAGAACTTGAATGCCCTGCACAACTATTTTAGTCGGGAAGAAAGCCAGCTATGACGGCTCGACCATGATCGCCCGCACCGACGACGGCCACTTTGACGTCAAAAAGACAATCGTCGTTAATCCCAAAGACCAGAAGAAGAAATACAAGAGTGTCATCAGCCATTGCGAGGTTGAGCTGCCGGACAATCCCATGCGCTATACCGCTTCCCCGAGTGTCGATCCCAAAAACGGCATCTGGGCCGCCAGCGGCATCAATGAAGCCAATGTCGGCATGACCGCCACCGAAACCATCACCACCAACGCCCTTGTCCTGGGCGCTGACCCTTATGTGGAATATCAGAAAAAAGAAGGCAGAAAACCGGAAAAGGCAGGCGGCCTTGGCGAAGAGGATTTTGTCGTCTGTGTGCTTCCTTATATTCACTCCGCCCGTGAAGGCGTCGAAAGACTCGGCGCTCTCCTTGAACAGTACGGCACCTATGAATCCAACGGCATCGCCTTCAATGACGAGCATGAAATCTGGTGGCTGGAAACGATCGGCGGCCATCACTGGATGGCAAAGCGGGTCAAAGATGAAGAATATGTCATCATGCCCAACCGCCAGGGAATCGATTCCTTCGATCTCAAAGACGCTTTAGGCGCGAAAAAAGAGCACATGTGCTCAGCTGATCTGAAAGAATTCATCGAAAAGAATCATCTTGATCTGAATCAGGACGGCACCTGCAATCCCAGACTGATCTTCGGCTCCCACAGTGATTCCGACCATGTCTACAACAACCCGAGAGCCTGGTATATGGGAAGATTCTTCAATCCCACAACAGTGAAATGGGAAGGCCCGGACGCCGACTACACACCGATCAGCGACAATATTCCCTGGTCCTTTGTGCCGGAAAGAAAGATCAGCGTTGAGGATGTCAAATATATCCTTTCCTCTTATTATCAGGGAACACCATACAACCCCTACCAGAAGGCCGATATCAGTGAAAAAGGCATCTACCGCCCGATCGGCATCAGCCGCACCGGCGTCACCACGATCTGCCAGATCAGGGATTACGTTCCTGAAGAAATCAAGGGAATCGAATGGATCACCTACGGCTCCAACGCCTTCAATACCGCGGTGCCGGTCTATCCCCGCGTTTCAAAGCTGCCGAAGTATCTGTCCGACGTCACCCTGGATGTCTCCACTGAAAACTTCTACTGGGCTTCACGTCTCATCGACGCTCTGGCGGACGCCAATTACGGCACCAGCATCCAGCTGATCGAGCGCTATCAGGCAGCGGTCGCCGCAAAGAGCCATGAGCTTCTGAATAAATGGGATCAGGAAATGACCGCCGCAAAAGATTTCTCCGCCGCTGAAAAGGCAAATGAAGAAATCTGCGCCATGTTAAAAAAGGAAACCGTCAAGGCGCTCAACAATGTGCTGCTTGACGCTTCCCAGCACATGAAGTGCGGCTATTCAAGGGCCGACAACTGACCTTAAAAAAACTGAACATCAGATTTACAAACAGGCATGACCGTCAAATCAGTCATGCCTGTTCATTTTCTTAAGTATTATTTTTCTCTGCAGGAAGCTGGGCGATGATCACCGCCGCAAACACCAGCGCGCATCCCAGGAGTTCCCTTGAGGAAAGCACCTGGTGCAGAATCACAAATCCGGCCAGCGCGGAGAATACGGACTCAAGGGAAAGAATCATGCCGGCCGCCGCCGGTTCGATCCCCTTCTGCCCGATGATCTGCAGTGTATAGCCGGCACCGGAAGAAAGCACACCGGCGTAGAGCACCGGCGCCCAGGCGTCATGGATGGCGGAAAGCGAAGGCTTTTCGATCACAATCATCGGAACCAGGCACAGCAGTGAAGCGGTGAAGAACTGGACGCAGGAAAGCCTCACGCCGTCGGTATTGTGCCCATAGCGGTCAATGACCAGAATATGGCCGGCAAACAGAATTGAGCACGCCACCAGCAGAAGATCCCCGAAGGCAATTGAGAAACCTTCCTTCACGCTTAACAGCCAGAAACCGCCAAGGGCGATCAGTGCCGCCAGCCAGACTTTCCCGTCTGTTTTCGTTCCGGCAAACATGCCGAGAAGCGGCACAAGAATGACATAGAGAGCGGTCAGGAAGCCGGCCTTGCCGACTGTTGTATATAAAATACCTGTCTGCTGGAAAACAGACGCCGCACACAGAAACACGCCGCAGAGAATCCCGGCTTTGAAAAGATGCCGGCGCTCCTCTTCCGTGACCGGTTTGCGGGCATTGCCTCTGAGGCGGTCAAGAAGCGGCATCAATGCCAGAAGCGTGAAGCCGCCGATCACAAAGCGCAGGCAGGTGAATGTCCATGGTCCGATGTGTTCATTGCCTTTGGACTGGGCGACAAAAGCGGCGCCCCAGATCAGAGCCGTCAGAAGCAGCGTCAGAGCTGAACGCAGGCGGCTCATTCCTGTGCCTCGCCCGTATAGTCATGATCATATGTCACGGAAAGACAGTTGCCGAGAACCTCGCAGGCTTCCTTCAGCTGAATGTCGATCTCGTTTGCGCTGAGCGCGCAGTCATAGGGAATCAGCACATCAAAAGCCGCTTCCTCGCAATCCCCTTTCACCCGCAGTCTGAAGTCATGGAGCGTCAGCCCCTCATCAATGCCTTTGAGAACCTCCTCAAATGTTTCTTTATATCTCTTCGCCCTTTCATCGCGCACATCCACCGGATCCGCGTGCAGGGTCATCGTCACGTTATAGAGCTTCAGGATTTCCTCTTCCGCCGCGTCAAGCGCGTCATGGGCCGCCACCAGCGTCATTGCGCTGTCCACTTCCGCGTGGGCGGAGCCGATCTGCACGCCGGGTCCGTAGTCATGGATGATCATGTCATGGACGCCGAGGATCTCTTCATGTGAAAGAATCTGCTCGCGGATATGGTCCGTCAGTTCCCGGTCAGCCGGCTTGCCAAGCAGCTGGCTGATGATTTCATTGGCGATATCCCAGCCTGATTTCAGGATGAAAAGAGAAATCACAACGCCGGCCGCGCCGTCGAACGGAAAACTTACGGACGTCATGCTCAACAGCATTGCCGCAAGTGAAATCCCGGTCGACAGAACATCATTGCGGGAATCCTGGGAGGAGGCTTTGAGTGTTGAGCTGTCAATTCTTTCGCCGAGTTTCCCGTAGAAAACGCTCATCCAGAGCTTCACGCCGATGGACAGTCCGAGGATCAGCGCCATCGTCCATGAGAAATTCACTTCAGAAGGATGAATGAGTCTCTGGATACTGGTGAAAAGCAGCTCAAACCCGGCCAGGAAGATCACCACCGCGATCAGAAGACCGGCAATATATTCGCTGCGCCCGTGGCCGAAGGGATGCTCACGGTCCGCGGGTTTGGCGGCGATGCGGTAGCCGAACAGCGTGATCAGGCAGGAAAGACAGTCGGAAAGGTTATTGAACGCGTCGGAAAGAATGGAAATGGAACGGGAAAGAATCCCGATCAGCACCTTAAGCAGAAAAAGCAGTATATTGAGAACAATTCCCGTCATACTGCTCAATGTGCCGTATCTTCTGCGTACTGCAGGATAGCTCACAGCGTCCGCGTTTTTGATGAATCTTCTGATCAGCCACTCTGTCATAACCGCTATTTTATATCATTTCAGCAGGCACTGCCATGGTATTTGCCCTGCGGCGCGTCGCAGAGAACCCTGACGCAATAAACAAGCAGAACCGGCGCGAAGATCAGCAGGACCAGGGTCAGCAGCTGCACAAAGGAGAACTGGCTGCCGGGAATGATCAGGCTGAGGGCCAGATATGCCAGAAGAGCGCCGCTGATCCATCTGACCGCCTGATCCATAAGCTGCCATGAATTGGAAGCTGTCATCACCGCAAAGACGGCGTTGACCGCGATCGGAAAGCCGGCGGAAGGAATCATGGCGGAAAGACCGCTGACATGGGCGATCAAAAGACAGAGATCCGCCGCGATCAGGCCGCGGACAATCAGCGATTTCATCTTTCCTGTTTCATAGGTATACAGCATAAACGCCAGGGCGGAAACCGCGATTGCGGCAGCGGCAGCGTCATAATGGTCCACAGCGCATCCGAACGCCCACATGATCAGGGCCTCATTAATCATCATCTTTGTACTTTCTTTCATCTTTCCTACCTCGTTTCCTTCTTCATGATATTGATTTTCACTGGAAGCACTGTACATGGCGGTGTACAATAGAAAAAAAGAAGGAAAAACCATTTATGAAACATGCCGATATAATCCGGCTGCCGCTTCTTGTGAAGAACATTCTCATGCGGTACAGCGATGCGGACAATCTGGTCAGTATGGGGATGATCAGGCAGTATCTGGAAGATGAAGGGATTTCATGCGACCGCCGAAGCGTCTACCGGGCAATTGATGTGCTCAATGAATGCGGGGACGAGATTCTCTACGAAAGGAACCACGGGGTCCGGGGCTACAGGATCCGCCATCCCTTCACCCAGGGCGAGGCGCTGTTTCTCTGCGACGCGGTGCAGTCCTCCTCTTCCCTTTCCGCAAAGGCGTCCGATGAATTCTGCGACAGAATCCTTTCCGGTCTTTCGCTCCATGAGCAGGAAGAGATGCCGCCGCTGGTATCCGCGGTTTCAAAAACCGACAGCGGATATGTGCTGCAGCTGATCGAGCTACTGCTCAAAGCCGCCGCCAGCCGCAACCCGGTCGAATTCCGCTATTATGACCTGAGCGTCACAAAAAAGAAACAATACCGCAAACAGAACAAGATCTACCATCTTGTCCCCTACGCGGTCGTGTCCAATGACAGCCGCTTCTACGCCGTGCTTTACAGTGAAGTCCACCACTCCTTCGCCAATTACAGAATCGACAAGATGGATATGGTCACGGTTCTGAAGGAACAGGCCGATCCGGTATATTTCTCGCTCGAGGACCATATGCGCTCCTCCTTCAACATGTACCATGGCGATCCGGAAACCGTGACAGTCGACTTCGATCTCAATCTGGCCAATGTGGTCTTCGATGAGTTCGGCAAAGACATCATTATCTCGAAAGTATCTGCCGACCGCTTCACCGCCTCAATCCGCACTGCCATCACCCCCACCCTGATCAGCTGGCTGCTGCAGTTCTACGACCGCATGGAGGTGAAAAAGCCGGAACATCTTCGCGACAGACTCAGTGAAATCGGTAAACGGCTTGCCGTGACATACGAAAAAGGAGATTAATCAATCATGGAAGACAAAATTCAGAAACTTCAGGAAATCATCGACGGCGCGAAGCACATCGTATTCTTCACCGGCGCCGGCGTCTCCACCGACAGCGGCATTCCCGACTTCAGAAGCCAGGACGGTCTCTACAACCAGCAGTACCGCTATCCCCCGGAAACCATCATCAGCCGCAGCTTCTTCGAAGCGGACCCGGAAGAGTTCTACCGCTTCTACAAAGACAAGATGCTGTATCTGGACGCCGAGCCCAACTTCACCCATAAACTGATGGCGGAACTGGAAAAGAAAGGCAAGTCGCTCGGCGTTGTCACCCAGAACATCGACGGCCTGCACCAGAAGGCCGGCTCCAAAAAGGTCTATGAACTTCACGGTTCCGTCCTGCGCAATTACTGCATGGACTGCGGCACCTTCTATCCGGCTGAATTCATTGCCAACAGTAAGGGCATCCCCCGCTGCACAAAATGCGGCGGCATCGTCAAGCCGGACGTCGTTCTTTATGAGGAAGGCCTTTCCACGCCGGTGGTCAACGGGGCTGTGGCTGCGATCTCAAGCGCGGATGTGCTGATTGTGCTTGGCACTTCGCTGGTCGTTTATCCGGCGGCCGGTCTGATCCGTTATTTCCATGGCAAATACCTGGTGCTGATCAACCGCTCCATCACCGCCTATGACAGTGAAGCCGATCTTCTGATCCAGGACAGCTTCGCCAACGTATTGCCGAAAATCAAAGTATAAGAAAAAGGGTTCTCTGGCGTTCAGAGAATCCTTTCATTTTTCTAGAGAATGCCTGTCAGGAAGATTTCCAGACCGATGCAGATCAGGATCACCCCGCCAAGGATTGAAGCCTTGCCTGCCAGCTTCAAACCGAACTGACGGCCGATTTTAAGTCCGGCCAGACAAATCGCCAGGGTCACCGCGCCGATGATCAGTGAGGCGCTGATGGCATGCAGCAGATCATACTCGGCGATCGTGAAGCCGACCGAAAGCGCATCGATGGAGGTGGCGATACCCTGCATGAACAGCGTGCCGCCGCCCACTTCGGAAAGCTCCTCTTCGGGATCCTGATGAAGCCCTTCTTTTAACATCGAGCCGCCGATATATCCCAATAAGCCCAGCGCGATCCAGGGGATGGCTTTTTCAAAAAGTTTGAAATATGTCACGACCGTGTGCACGCACACCCATCCCGCCAGCGGCATGATGATCTGGAAAAAGGCAAAGGTGCCGGCGATTACAAACATCCGTTTCAGACTCATGGACGGTTCCCTGAGGCCGTTGGCCAGGGAGACCGAGAAGGCGTCCATCGCAAGCCCGACGCCAAGGGCGATACTGTTAAATATAAAAAGCAGATTCATAGTTTTTCCTCAACCGCCATACAAGTATGGATGAAACCGGAAGGAATTGCAACATGCAGAATCTGCTTTTTGTTTTTCTCTAGCTGCGCAGGTTCTCTGTCTTCAGCCTGGTCAGCGAGTGCAGGCTCAGCGCCATGGTCGAGAAGTTATGGGCGTAGGCCGCAAGATTGGGCGTCAGGATTCCCAGCATGCCCAGTACGATCAGCGTTGAGTTGAAGCCGATGATTGTTCCATAATTGAAACGGATCCTGTCCATTAAGGCGTCCGAAACCTGCCGCAGAGCGACAAGCCCTTCCAGACTGTCCGACATGACAGTGATATCGGCGATTTCCCTGGCGATCGCGGCGCCGTCGGAAATGGCGGCGGAAGCGTCCGCAAGAGCCATGGCCGGGGCGTCGTTGATTCCGTCTCCGATCATCATGACCGTCCTGCCCTTTTCATGTTCCGATTTGATGAAGTCCGCCTTGTCGGCCGGCAGCACTTCCGCTTTGAATTCATCAATGCCAAGACGCTTTGCCACAGCGGCGGCTGTCCGCTGGCTGTCGCCGGTCATCATGGCGATTTTCGTGATGCCAAGAGCCCGCAGTCTTTCAATGACGGAGCGCGCTTCTTCACGCACTGGGTCCTCGATGCACACAACAGCGCTCAATACGCCGCCGATGGCCAGATACAGATGGGAATACTCATCCGGAACGGAGGAGAACTCTTCTTCTTCCCCTTCCGGAATATGGCAGCCTTCATCCTCAAAGACGAAGTGATAACTGCCGATCAGGCACCTTTGGCCGTCAATCGAACTGGCGATGCCGTGGGCGACGACATATTCGACTTTCGTGTGCCGTTCCTCATGTTCAAGATTTTTCTCTCTGGCAGCTTTGACGACAGCGGTCGCCACGGAGTGCGGATAGTGCTCTTCAAGGCAGGCCGCCAGCCTCAGCATTTCATCCGGATCATTGTCGCCGAATGCGATGACCTTCGCGACTCTTGGCACGGAACAGGTCAGTGTTCCGGTTTTGTCAAAGACGATCGTATCAACGCCGGACGCGATCTCAAGGTATTTGCCGCCTTTGACCCGGATGGCGTCATCGGTCACCTGCCGCATTGCCGAAAGAACCGAAATCGGAATGGTCAGTTTCAGCGCGCATGAGAAATCAACCATCAGGACGGATAAAGCCCTGGTTGTATTGCGGGTGAACAGATAAGTCAGGGCTGTGGCGCCAAGGCACCATGGCACAAGCCTGTCGGCAAGCTCTGCCGCCCGGTTTTCGGAATCGGACGATAGCTTTTCCGTATCTTCAATCATCCGCACAATCGCGTCATAGCGGCTTGAGCCGGCCGCCTTGACGACTCGGAAGACTCCCTGGCCGTCTTCAACGACGGTTCCGGCGTAAACATAGGAATCCGGTCCTTTATGAACCGGCATGGATTCACCGGTCATCGCCGCCTGGTTGACTGAAAGCTCCCCTTCCGTAAGGATGCCGTCAAGCGGAATGACTTCGCTCTGTCTGATGACAACAAGATCGCCTTCCTTCACCTCTGAAACACGGGCGGAAACTTCCGTGCCTTCCGGCGTGCGGATCCATACTCTGTCGATATTCAGCGACATCGATCTTGCCAGATCGTCCACCGACTTTTTGTGCGTCCATTCTTCGAGGATTTCACTGATGCCCAGCAGGAACATGATGTCGGCTGCCGTATCGAAATCCGAACGCAGAATGGAAATGCCGATGGTCAAAGCATCGAGCACGGAGACTTCCAGCTTTCCCTTGAGAATGGCAAGAAGGCCCGGTTTCACAAATTTCACTGCCCTGACGGTGCGGATCACATTGCGAACGGAAACAGGCAGGAAAAGTCTGCCCAGCCCTCTTTTGACGATGTGAACAACGAGCTTTTCCTCATACTCACGTGAAAGGCGGCGTGAGGACGGTCCGCTGATCAGGTCCCTGTTTTCCGAAGGATCAAACGCCGCAAGGGCGCTCACTGCATCGGAGCGGCTGCCGTTATGGACAATGACGGCGTCCCCTGTTCTTTCGGAAACGGAAACAGAGGAAATGTTCTTGTTTTTCAGCAGATATTCATAAAGGAGATCGGCCGCTTCCGGATTCCCCTTTATGCCCGTGAGTCTGACCCGCAGGCGGTATCTGCTTTCATGGAGGATCTGACACCGCATAGATGTCAATCCTCTTTATTCTTCTTCGGCCGCAGCCAGAACCTGCTTTGCGTCCTCGATGACCTGCAGTTCTCTTTCTTCCGCGATGGCGCGGTTGATTTCCTTTGCGTCGGCGACGATATCGCCGCAGTTCTCTCTGAGTGTCTCGTATGCTTCAGCAGCGCTTTCATAGCAGCGCATTGCGGCGGCAGTCACATGGGTATAAACCTTCTTGGCGTCTCTTGAAGTAAGAGCCTTCACACCGGCTGTTCCGAGAAGGAATCCATAGCCGATCAGTCTGCAGTTGAACCAGTTCATAATCAAACCTCCTGTTAGTTTATATTAACTAACATTATAGTCTGTTCTTCTCTTCAATGCCAAAAAAATTGACCGGAACGAAAAAAAGGCTCTTCAGCCCTTCTTCAGGATTTCCACTTCCAGTGAAAGCTCCTGGTTCGCGGCTTCAAAGCCTTCGATTTCTTTTTCAATGTCCTGGATCTGCATCGACAGGTCAATGTTTGTCTGTTTCATGAACAGCGTGCCCGGCACATAGACGCCCACCGAAACCATGGTGAGCGCGATTGAAGCAGGCAGCAGCTTCAGTCTTCTCCCCTTCTTCATAATTTTTTCTTTTTTGCGGACGCGTTCTGTTTTTCATAAGCGTCAAGATAGGCACGCATCATTCTTTCCAGCGCCGCGGTCTTGGTTCTTTCCTCCTGATCGCAATAGCGGCTGAAACGCTCATAGAGTCCCCTGTCTATGCGCAGATTGATGTAATGTCCGTCTTTTCTTTCTCTCGGCATCCGTTTCCCCTTATGCCAATAATCTTACTCTTATCATCAACTGTTTTCAACTTTTATCAATCATTTTCAACCTGATTGGATTCCGAAGAAAAAGCGGCCGTCCGGGACGGTCCGCAGGTGTGTGATTCTTCGTGCGGCCTGACTGCCTGATCTGAAACAGCAGCGCACTAAAAAAGCGAACCGCTCAAAGCGGTCCGCGTTTGTGTGATGCTTTTTAAGCCAGAACAGCCTCGTCGTCGGACAGGTCGGATGTCAGGCCTGTAACGGAAGACTTGGCGACGTTTGCGCAGTGGTCGCCCATTCTTTCCAGGGTACCAAGCAGGTCGCAGTAGATGGAAGCGGCGATTGTGGAGACGCATTCCTTGTCTGCCATACGCTTGAAATGATGCTGGCGGAAGCGCATTTCCATGGTGTCGAGGTCATGTTCCTTCGCCCGCAGCTGCTCATAAAGCTGTCCGTCCCTGGTCACGAAGATCTGAAGGGAAAGATCGAACATATCAACCAGCTGATCCGTCATCTGGTTCAGCTCGGTCATAGCGGCTTTCGAGAATTCTTCTTTGCCTTCGGTGACGAGCGTGTAGAACTCAATCAGGTTCTGGCACAGGTCGCCGACACGCTCATAGTTCTTGACCGCGTCGAGATGGCTTCGGATATCGTTGGTATCGTTCTCGGAAAGGTTTGGTTTCAGGGAAAGATTGATCAGGTAGTCGGTGATCCGGCTGTCGAAAGAGTTGATGATCTTCTCCCTGCTCTGCAGCTTTTCAAGGAATTCCTCATCGCCTTTCTCATTGAGATAGCGCTGCGCTTCGGTGATATTGAAGCGGACAACATCGACCATCTGCAGGATTGCCTGTTCCGCCATCTTGATACCGGCGGAAGGCAGGACGTCGGTGATGCCTGTATCCATTTCATCCAGGCTGAAGTCGTAGTTTTCGACTTCCTCTCCTGGGATGATCTTTTTCGCCAAGCCCACAAGCTGATTTGTGAACGGGAAGATCATTAATGTCGTGACTGTCTTGAATATAATGTTGGCCATCGCGATCTGCATCATCGGATTGAGCCCGCCGAAAGTGTTCAGGATAAATGCCGAATACGGCTTCAGCACCAGCATGCCCACGATTGTGGAGACAACGTTGATGGAGGTATGCAGGCAGGCGGTCCGCTTGCCGGCGGTAGAACCGCCGATGGCAGCCAGAATGCCGGTCATGGTTGTGCCGATATTGGCGCCGAACATAAACGGAAGCGAAGCGGAGAAGCTTAACGCCCCTGCCATGTAGAGTTTCTGAACAACACCGATGGTGGCGGCGGAAGACTGTACCGCGGCGGTCAGAACAATACCGGCCAGCAGCGCGAGGAACGGATTTGCGCTCATCGCCAGAGCGATCGATTCAAACTGCGGCAGTTCCTTTAACGCCGCAAGAGCGTCGCCCATCGCCGACATGCCGAAGAAGATCAGACCGAAGCCCAGGATCACCTGGCCGCCTTCGACAAACTTCTTCTTTTTCGCAAAACAGATCAGTGCCGCCCCGGCAAATACGATGAACATCGCATATTTCTCAATCTTGATGGAGATCAGGAATGAGGTGACCGTGGTGCCGATCGTGGCGCCCAGGATGATGCCGGCCGCCTGTTCCAGGGTCATGAGTCCCGCCCTGACCAGACCGATCGTGATCGCCGAAGTCGCGCTTGACGACTGCATGATGATGGTAATCACAATACCAATCAGCATCGCGGAAAGCCGGTTCGAAGTGTATTTATTGATGATGTCGCGGAGTCTGTCGCCGGCTGCCGCCTTCAGGCCATCGCCCATGAATTTGATGCCGAACATGAACAGACCGAATCCGCCGAGGATCATTCCCCAGTTGAGTGACGCTAGTGTCATAGTAACCCTCCAGAATAAAATGTGCAGCCTTTTCAGCCGCACAGTCTTTTGGTGGTTATGATCTGTCCCGCGCAGCCAAAAAAACAAGCTGTACGGGTCTTGCGGTAAAGGAAAGCCGGGACTCTGCCGTGATGACGGCTTTTCCACACATATCGCGCCGCTACTCCCCCGAGCTGTCATTATCATAACATATTTTTATGTCGGCATAATGGTTTCTTATGTCATAAATTTCATCTTACTCCTGCACCCGGACAGTATTTCACGCTATCATATAGTTGACAAAGTAAACCAAAAGGAAATCATTATGAATAAACAAGTATTCAATCCTTACCTGCCTTCCTGGGAGTATGTGCCGGATGGCGAACCGCATGTTTTCGGTGACAGGCTTTATCTCTACGGCAGCCATGACCGTTTCAACGGCGAGCTGTACTGTCTGAATGATTATGTATGCTGGAGCGCGCCGGTCAATGATCTTACCGCCTGGAAATATGAAGGCGTCATCTACCGGGGAGAACAGGATCCCAATTATGATATTTATCCAAAACCCATTCCGGGAATGCAGAGAGCCCTTTACGCTCCGGACGTCACCCGGGATCCGGACGGAAGGTATTATCTTTACTACGCATTTGACTTTGTCGGCGTGATCTCGGTGGCTGTCTCTGATTCTCCTGCAGGTCCGTTTGAATATTATGGCGATGTCCATCATCAGGACGGACAGGTCTACGGGCGTGAACTACAAACGACTGAAGTCGCTTGCTTCCTGCTTCACAGACGAATTCTTACAATCCATACCTCTCGGCATGAACGCAGCGGAATCAGCCTCCACAGGACTCTGAGCTCTTCGTTCCAAAGAGACTTCACGATCAAAAAGCACCGCTTCCAGAATTGAATTGGCTGCC
>CACYNH010000018.1 GCA_902775735.1 uncultured Erysipelotrichaceae bacterium | reverse complement strand
TCTTCTTCATTGCTTATCGAAATAAACTATGTGTCTGAACAAGGGAAGGAGGGTTCGGATTCTTTTCGGGGATCTTCTCTTTTCCTTTGCAATTATGTTATAACTCGCTTTTTTAGCACTGTCAAGTGGTGAGTGCTAATTATTTTGACTGAGTCTGTGATTGTCACAGTAATTCTTCGGTGAGATTCCGAAGATGTTCCGGAATACCCTGGAAAAATGAAGCTGATTATCATATCCGACGGATGCGCCGACCTCCGCAACCGGCATCTTTGTGTTTTTCAGCAGCTCGGATGCCTTGTACATCCGGTATTTCCGCAGAAAATCTGATGATTTGGCCTGTTATTAGCACTCATGTGCAAATAAGGCTTCCCCTGTTCTTTATTTTGAATGGACCGTCAGTAACTGCGGTCACTTCACATTGTATTTTTATGCATTTAATCCGATGGTTCCTTGGCTGGATCTGAGCTGGTCTGTTCCTGCTTATTGGATTTCTTTTTCCTCAGTCTCCGCACTGTAATGAACAACAAGTATCCAAGCACAATAACCGAAACCGCTTCAATAACCAGTAACAACGCATTGGATCTGACCCTGCTGAAGCAAATATAAACGACTGGAGCTGTCAGAAACAATACGATTAAATCCCACGCGCCGCCATAATAATACTTTGAGAAAGCACTCATATGTATACTGGCAATTGCAAGGAAATGAACAACTATATAAAACAGCCAGAACTTCTCATGACGCTCATCTTTCCGGCATACAACGAGTTCCAATGCTATGACCGCGGTACAAAGAATATCATAAAGAATATTGTGTCTGTACCCTGCCCCTGTTGCCGGAATATACAGAATCATAGACGCAAGATGGAGAATAATCATGTATTTAAACAGATTCTTTCTTATATTTGTAAGCACTTGTCCGATCCTCCTTCAGCCGGTGCTGCTGTACAGCTTTTAATCAACCTCTCTTTTTTGTTAACTGGGTTCTTCTCTCCGTTACTGCCTTTGGCCGGTCCGGGAAAATCACTCTATACTGACATTTTCATTCAGCAATTACAGCGGTTTCACCCACGGTAAAATCAATTAATCCGGATAATCATTTGAAGAATAAGCAAGCAGATTATCGCATTGCTTTTTTGGTGTAACATCAGATCCAGCATGCGCATTGAGATTGGCAGCTGCGTTAATTGTGATATTCCAATAATTATCAGGGCCTCCGATACGATATCCATACCATTCGTAAGTATATTCAACGACTCCATCACAGCGAATGGAACTGATCACGCTCGGGTAATCTGCTGCAGTAGCTCATTGAACCTTAATTACACTGTAAACATTATCATCGTATGTATCAAGTGTCGGCGGCATAAACACGCTCTCATGATTGAACTATCCTTTTATATGGCAGAACCGGTCATTGAAATGTTTCACATATTAAGCGGCTTTTCATAGCTTATATCTGTATTTGCTATGATGTTATATAACCAGCTCAAAAAAAACTGCAGCTTTTTCAGCTGCAGAAATATGATGATGGATCAGACTCAGATTTTTCTTTCCTTGTGCATGAGAGCCCTGAGGTCGATGCCGGCGGAAGCAAGTTTCTTCATGACCGCTGCCATATAGACATTGGCATCAGTATACGGACCATGTTCGCCGATCGCGACATCCAGGAAGTCATTGTATGCCGCGTTGACATGTGTTTCCCAGTGTGTGATTTCACCGTACTCGTTTGTGCGGATGAAACTGTAAGCGAAGAAGTCCATGAAGACGCCGTCCTTCTTGCGGTAACCGCCGAAATGTGTCTTCCAGGCAACGCCTTCAACGGACGGGAACTTTTCAAAGTCAACCGGTGCCCAGTTATCGAATTCAACTGAATAAGACAGAGCTTCCATTGTGGCGGAGTCTTCGACTGAGATCGGATTTTCCTGCAGGTCGATCATGCTGTTGCGAAATAAGGTGACCAGTATTCAGCGTGCGGTGCGAATACCCAGACATCATAGACGGCGCCGTCCTTTACGGCTTTCTTGTCATAAGCGTGGTAGTAAGAGTCGGCGATTGCGGCATTGTTCGCAATGCGTTCCTCATTCGTGAGTACTTTCTTTTCCATGTTATCCCCCTTCAATTACATTGACAGTATTAATTATATTTGACACATGTATAATAACAATCAACAATAATTATAGATCTGACTGTTAATCGACATGTCATATTGATTTGTTTAGAAATGGAGAACGGAATTATGAAAACTGATATGCGCGTCATTCTTACCAAAAGACTGCTTCGGGAAGGCCTTCTTTCACTGCTGAAAGAAAAACCCCTTTCCAGAATTACTGTTACTGATCTCTGCCAGGCATCCGGCGTAAACAGGGCCACATTTTACAATCATTATGAGACCGTGCCGATGATTCTGCGCGATATACTGCGTGAATATGCTGAGAAAATCGAGCAGACTTTCCGCAGTGAAATGAGTGCCGGTCATTCGGAAGAAGCCGCATTGGAAGCCTGTCTTTCTTATCTGCTTGAAAAGAAAGAAGAAATCTCATTTCTGTTCTCAAGAAACACCGAAAGCTACATGAGCGGCTACGGTCTTGAAATCGTGAACGATTTTATCAGCCGCTATAAAGGAGTTTTAAAGAAACAGATCGGCTGCAGCGACGACGAAATAACCCTGTATATGATCACAACCGCTTCCGGGGCCTATGGCCTGATTCTGACCTGGCTGACCAATGACATGAAACAGTCGCCGAAGGAAATCACCGCGATTCTGCGCAAGCTGTTCACAATCCGTTCCGTGCAGCTTTGAACAGGTTTCCATCAGTCTTTCTTATTAATCATCAGGTTTATACGTTGACTGTTAAGCTCTTTTTAACGCCAAGTATTTCCCCTTTTCTTTCCCTGCGCCGGTGAAAAAAGGAACACCGGATTACGGACTGCTCAATGCTGGTACGATAGTTCATTGAGTACAGATTCTGCCCGTCAATCATGCTCAAATAGCGTTTTTGGAAGAAACTCTTTCAGAAAATGAAATTCATCTTTTTCAATGATGCAGTTTGTGTTTATAATGCAGGTAAGGAATAAATGCATCATTGCATATGGAAGGAATAATTATATGGCAATCGGAAAATTCGCAATCAAGGAAACCAAGACAGGTGTCAAATTCAATCTGAAGGCATCCAACGGTGAAATCATTCTCTCATCCCAGGTTTACAAGTCTGACAAGTCCTGCCTGAACGGCATTCAGTCAGTCATCAAGAACGCGCCGATCGCGGCTGTGGAAATTCAGACGGAAGAGAATTATAAAGTTGAAAAGTGCCCGAAGTTTGAAGTCTATGAAGACAATGCCGGCGAAACCCGCTTCCGCTTAAAGGCAAGAAACGGACAGATCATCGGCGTCTCCGAAGGCTACAAAGCACTGAAGTCCGCCACAAACGGCATCGAGTCAGTCATCAAGAATGCCCAGGGCGAACAGATCGTCAGAGAAGAGAAATAATTCAGACTGCAAAGACTGTATTGCACGAAACTGTGACAATACAGTCTTTTTGTCTGCCTCCCTGCCCGGCATATTTGTGTACAATGGCTTCAGGAGTAAAACAATATGAAAATCTGTCTTCTGAATGACTCATTCCCGCCGGTCATCGACGGGGTTGTCAACGCAGTTCTGAACTACGCCTCTGTACTGAATCATGACGGCCATGATGTTATGGTCGGAACCCCATGGTATCCGGATACCGACTATTCCATCTATCCCTACAAAGTTGTCACTTACCCTTCCCTGAACACGTCAATGTTAACAGGAGGCTACAGGGCCGGATATCCTTTTCCGGTTGAAGAGATGGCAAAGATGGCTTCGTTCCAGCCGGAGATCATCCATACCCACTGTCCGATTTCCTCCGCCTTCATCGCAAGATCCCTTCGCGATACGCTCGGTGCTCCGGTTATCCTGACATGGCATACCAAATATGACATGGACGTGCATAATTCCATTCATGATCCTCTGATCGCTGCTGAAAGCATCAAGGCCATTGTCCATAACGCTTCGGCATGCGATGAAGTCTGGGCGGTCAGCCATGGCGCCGGCGAAAACCTGAAATCTCTTGGCTATGAAGGAGATGTAAGAGTCATGCTTAACGGTGTGGATTTTGAAAAAGGAAGATCCGCTGAAGCTGAAATTGAAGAAGCCTGCAGAGACTATGATCTGCCTGCGGATATTCCGGTATTCCTGTTTGTCGGCAGATTAGTGAATTACAAAGGTCTTCCCCTTCTCATCGATGCCTTCCGGATTTTAGCGAAAACAAATGACTTCCGCATGGTTTTCATCGGCAAAGGCACCGACCGTGACTCTCTGATTTCAAAAATCAAGGAATATGGCTTCAGCTGTGATGTCAGAGAAGAAAACGGAGACATCACTTCACATCCCGGTTCCTCAGAAAACGGCAGATTCATCTTCACCGGACCCATCCGTGACAGAAATATCCTGCGGGCATGGAATACAAGAGCGGATCTGTTCCTCTTCCCTTCCACTTTCGATACCAACGGTCTGGTGGTCAGGGAAGCTGCCGCCTGCGCGCTGGCGTCGATGCTGATTGGAGGATCGTGCGCTGCCGAAGGGATCGAAGACGGCAGAAACGGATATCTGATCAAAGAGAATGCGGAAGCCGCCGCAGAGTTCCTCCAATACGCCTGCAGCCACACAGAAGAGCTCCATCAGGCCGGAATGCATGCGCAGGATGAGATTTATCTTTCCTGGAATGACGCTGTTCACACAGCTGAAAAAGCCTATGCAGAAATTCATGAAAAAGCAGAGGCGGGACTCTATCTCAGGGACAGAAATCTCTTCGACGATCCTCTTTATGAAATGTCCTCAGACGCGATCATGCGCTATCTGAATGAACGCAGCAAAACTCAGCCGCAGTTCTCCGGTATGCTGGATAATCTGCAGGCCACCCATGACAGTATCGCCGCTTTCCTGCAGGAGCGCATTGATCAGGTGACAGACAGTCTTCCCGATGATCTTAAGCGCATTCTGAAATTGTATTGATATCTCAGACAACCACACAATATTAAAAGAACGGGCGGAAACTTCATGTTCCCGTCCGTTTTCTGTTTAAATCTGTTCGTCCTGGCCGAGCGGTATTTCCGGCAGTTCAGTATCGCCGCTGATCGTGACAATATCCGCTGCTTTGAATTCGATCACCTCGATCACGGGTGCTTCATATCTTTCCATATCGTTTCTCCTCTTTACTTACGGTAATTGACGGTTTCTGTATAGTATGCGTACAGGGGAACTGCCTGTCTTCACTGTAAACACTGTGCCGAGCTCATGGGCGCCGATTCCTGTGATTTAGACACAGTAACGGGATCCCTTCTTTTCAACCGTATAATCAAAACTTGCGCCCTCAGCCATGACGGTCACATTGCCTTTGTTCAGTTCCTGATCTGTCGTGAGATAGAAATTGATTGCTGTTTCAGAGTCAAGATCCAGTGAGTAGCTTGCATATGTGATCACACTCCTGTCCAGTGAGGTCTGAATCTCATAGCCTTCAAGGTAAGTGATCAAAGCACGATCATATACATATGTGCCGGGCATCTCCGGATGCTTTGTGCCGCCGGGAACTGCCTTCATTGCATAGTACCCGTAGTTGTAGATCGCCGCAGCCATCTGTGCCGCCTTGGCGTATGTCTTGTTTGAACCGGTATTTTTGATCAGGATTTCCAGATACTCTTTAACACTGTAAGTGTCTGTGAGTGTCTTTGTTTCTCAGTTTCTGCTGTATGTATAGACCGCTTTGATTTCCTCCGCCATTTCAACGGAAGTGATATAGCAGGTGAATTTATAACGTCCGTACTGCTGCAGGATTCATTCCGCTTCCGCCATGCTGCTGCCGACAGTAAACACCATCCGGCCGTTTTCTGTTCCTTCCGGAAGAATCATCAGGAAGTGCATGCCGATCTGTCCGCTCAGGATCAGCTGATGACTTTTGAACATCGGTTCCGTGGCTGTTTCCCATACCGCAAATACAGTAAGATCCGCATCCACAGAAATCTCATCACCCGGCTGAATTCAGTCAGAATAAAACAGGGGCGGAACATGCTGTTCCGCCCGGATGGTTTAATCTTTGTTTTCCTCTCTGGGACCGTTGTAAGTTAACGCCAGCATTGTAATATCGTCGAACTGCTGGTTGCCCGCCACAAAGGCATTGATTCCTTTCATGACATTGAACACCGTCTTTTCCGGCGTCGCGTCAGGCTCGGTATTAAGAGCGTCAAGCATCCGGTCAGTGCCGAAGAGTTCAAGGTCTTTATTGGTCGCTTCCGGAACGCCGTCGGTATAGACAAACAGCGAATCGCCCGGATTCAGGCGGAAGCCATGTTCACGGAAAGGCACATCGTCAATCATCGCCACAGCCGGTGAATGTCTGTATCTGATCAGCTCATATTCACCGTTCTTTCTGCGCACGGCAGGATGTTCATGGCCGGCGTTGGCCGCCACGCCCTGCCCGGTGGCCAGATCCAGAACCGCGCACCAGACAGTGACGAACATGTCGGCGCTGTTTCCTTCGTTGAGCTGCCGGTTGACGTTTTCAAGAGCGGCGCCTGGGCTTTCGCCCGACTGCAGTCTGTTTTTGATGAGGATCTTGGCGATCATCATAAACAGGGCTGCCGGAACGCCCTTGCCGGAAACATCCGCCATGACCATGCCGAGATGTTCAGAGTCGATCAGGAAGAAATCATAGAAGTCGCCGCCGACTTCCTTTGCCGGCTGCATCGACGCGTAAATCGAGAACTCTTCTCTCTCCGGATAAGGCGGGAATGTGGAAGGCAGCTGGGAAGCCTGGATATCGGTCGCCATGTTCATTTCGGCTCCGATTCTTTCTTTCTCCGCCGTGACGTTCTTGACTTCCTCGACATAGCGCAGCGTTTTGGCGGAAAGATCGGCGAAGGATTCGGCCAGCACTTCGATTTCATCGTTTGTCTTATAGATATCCTTCATTCTGAACTGCAGATGATCGCCGCCCAGACTTCCGATTTCCTTTGTCATTCTTGTCAGAGGCCTGACGATCCGTTTGCCGAGAATCAGGGTTGAAATGATACCGAGCACAAACAGCGTCAGGATTGTTCCGATCGACCATTTTCTGGCGCTTGAAATCTTTTCCGCGTAGGCTTTGCTGGCGTCGGCTGAAATATCGCGGTACTGTTCGCTGATCATCTGCGAAGGCTGATCGATGAGTTTTTTGTCCACTGCGGATACGGCGGTCCATCCCACCGTTTCCAGCGGACAGCCGGCCATGTAGTAACTTGTGCCGCTGACATTCACAAGCCGTACGTCTGTCTTTTTCTGAAAGGCCTCGCTGATGAACGAGGCCAGTTCGCCACCCTCCTGCCGCAGGTCTTCGCCGTTCTCAGATACCGCAAAGATTCCTTCTTTTTCAGGTGAGAAGATGACGTGGCCATCCTGATTGACGATAAACATCATGCCGCCGTATTCAGTGGAGGCATCGACGGTTTCCGCCAGTGTATCCAGGAACAGATCAGCGCCGATCACCGCCGCAAGACGTCCGTCAGGTCCATAGACCGGCACTGAGCAGTCAATGCCGATGCGGCCGGTGAAAATGTCATTCTGCACATCGGAGAAATAGACGTCTCCTGTTTCGGCGGCGCCTTTGTACCAGGGTCTTTCCCGGGCCGGGATATGGATCAGATTCCCGGCTGAATCAAACTTGCCGGCGGAATTGTCATCGACGATGATGAAAGCTCCCTCGGCGGTGACGACATAGCAGGAATCGATTTCATCGAATGTATTGAACATCGATTCCATCATGCCGGCCATATTGCCCATCAGACCTGCCGAACTGACTGCCGCCCTGTCTGATTCCAGTTCTTCGCTTTCATAGATCAGCTGGGCGGCGGCTTCGCCTTCTTTTGCCGGATCGGGAGCGCTCAGCCTGACGCTGTCATAGGCGGAAGGGTCAGCGAGAATCAGTTCCGCGAAATCGCGGAGAATGCTGACCTCGGAACGCAGAACCCGGAAGGTGCTGTCGAACTGGGAAGCCTGCAGCTCTGTGTCGTTTGCCATATTGGTGCTGACCACAGTATGCATGGTCTCATCAGTGATGGCGGTAATCGCGCTGACCTGCTTTTCACCGGTATCGCGCACAATCGTGCTGAGCTCTTTGCTCTGATAGACAATCAGACCGATATAGGAGGACATAACCAGAACAAAGGTGATCAGGAAAAGATTGAAAATCTTGTTTTCAATACCGCCGATCACCAGATTCCATATTTTTTTCATAGACTTACGCCTTTCACTCTGTTTCCTGATTCTTTTCCAGGGTCTCATCCAGAAGCCGGATCAGTTCCCCTTCAGTTTCAAATTCACCGAGGTACGGATAGCTGCCGCGTGATCTGTCCCATGTCCTTTTGATCTGTGAGACATCCTGATGCAGTATATATTTTTCATAGGCATAGCGGGTTCTTAGAACTGCCGGTACGCCGGCCATTGTTTTAAGGATTTTCTGCGCTGATTTGTCATTGAAGAATTCAGCCGGTTCATTGAGATTCTTCTGATGCAGAATATCAATATAAACCTTGTCCGCCTTCAGCAGCGGCGCATAGATTTTCGGAATATCCCATCCTTCTTCAAGAATCCTGCGGATCACCTCTTCCGCCTCTTCAAAGCGGTGTTCATCCATATACCGGTTTTCCAGCATGACCGCCTCAATCGAGATCAGGGAATTGTTCTTTTCTGAATCTTCCGGCATCCGGAAGTATTTTTCATCAATGTCCTTCACCCGCATGTTTTCCGAAATGCCCGCGTTGATCGCAAGCACATCGTCGAATGCCCTTCTCGCGCTTGCGTTAAAGAGGCCGCTCAGCGCGTTCCAGCCGTCGTTATTGACGGTGGCCGTCGACAGCGGCAGCCCGTTGGTTAACCCCAGCAGCACGCCGCTTGCGCATAACAGCAGGAAGAACATTTTAAGCGCAGGCACAGAAACCGCAGAATACAGGAGCCAGGAAATCGCTGCTGTTATAAAGTTCATCAGCACGCCTCCCATGTTGTAGATCACAAACGGCAGCGCCGAAGTCTCTTCAGGAGGTGCCATCAGGCACTGTCCGCCGGTTCCGGCCACGGAATAGCGTTTCATTACGATTTTTCCGCCCTGTCTGATCCAGGCAAAGTTCATGATTCTGAACGACACAAATTTATAGCCGGCCGCAAGACCGAAAACCAGATGGCCGCCCTCATGCAGGATCAGCTGGATAAAAAGAGCCGCGTAGAAAAACACCAGGACCAGAATCAGACGCAGCAGCCAGATTTCAAAGGGCGCGGAAGAATCTACAAAAACATCAAGATAATCCATTCCTCTGGTGCCGGTCAGATAAACGATCACGGCAGTGACAATCACAGTAATAACATTCGTAAGCTTTTTCATAACCTGATAAATTTTAACATACAGAACGTATGAATAATCCTTAAAAAACGGAGACCGTCAGTCCCCGTTTATTTCAGATCAGATATTCAAGAAGCGAGGAACCCCATTCCGTCATTTCAACCCCGAAGTTATCGGCAATCGTCGCCCCGATATCGGCGAAGGTATCGCCTGTTCTTAAAAGACCGTAGCCTTTGAAGGAAGGACTGTAAAGAATTAACGGCACAAGCTCACGGGTGTGATCGCTGCCGGTCCAGGTCGGATCGTTGCCATGGTCGGCGGTGATCATCAGAAGATCATCCTCTTTGAGTAAAGGCATCAGCACGCCGAGCTTTTCGTCGAAGCGCTCAAGTTCTTCGGCATATCCCTGAGGATTTCTGCGGTGGCCCCATTTGGCGTCAAAGTCGACCAGATTGACAAAGCAGAGACCGTGGAAATCGCGCTTTGCGATGTCAATGGTCTGTTCCATGCCATGGACGCTGGAGGTCGAATGCAGGGCTTCCGTGACGCCTTCGCCGACGAAGATGTCGTTGATCTTGCCGACGGAGATCATGTCAAAACCGGCGTCTTTGAGGCTGTTGAGGACGGTTCTGCCGATCGGCTTGAGGGCAAGGTCGTGACGGTTGGAGGTGCGGATGAATTCCCCTGCTTTTGAGCCCACAAAGGGCCTTGCGATCACACGGCCGACTTTCCACTTTGGCTCCATGGTGATTTCGCGGGCAATCTCGCAGCAGCGCAGCAGTTCGTCCAGTCCGAAGGTTTCTTCGCTGGCGGCGATCTGCAGGACTGAATCGGCGGATGTGTAAACGATCATCTCACCGGTCTTTAAGTGCCTTTCGCCAAGCTCATCGAGAATTTCGGTTCCCGAGGAAGCCTTGTTGCCGATGACTTTGTGGCCGGTCTTTTCTTCCAGTTCCGCGATCAGGTCAGCCGGGAAGCCGGTATCGGTGAAAGTGATGAATTTTTCCGGCATATAGAGACCCATCATCTCCCAGTGGCCGGTCATCGTGTCCTTGGAATTGGAATGCTCGCGCAGCTTGAGGTAATAGCCCTGCGGATTCTTCACCGGGTCCACATGTTTAATGTGCTTGAGGTTGAATGTGCCGAGTTTCTGCAGATTGGGAAGATTCAGTGAATCAACCGAATCAGCGATATGGCCGACGGTATCGGCGCCTTCATCGCCATAGAGTTCAGAATCAGGCGCGCTGCCGAATCCCCAGGAATCGACAACGATGGTGAAAATGCGTCTGAAGCGTTCATTTCCGTTTTTTGTCATCATCAAGATCTCCTTCCAGGGAACCGGGATGGAACTGCCGGTACCCGTCAAACAGCTGGGATGAAGCGACATGGGTATAGATCTCGGTGGTCGAGATGTCGGCGTGCCCCAGCATTTCCTGGATGCTGCGAAGATCAGCCCCGCCTTTAAGAAGATGGGTGGCGTAGCTGTGGCGCAGCTTGTGCGGTGTGATATGTTTTTCAAAACCAAGCTCAGCGCATTTGTTTTCCATTAGCAGCTCAACCGAGCGCGGCGTTACCTTGCGCCCGAAGCGGTTGAGGAAAAACAGCTGGCTTTTCTTTTTCATAAACAGCGGCCGGACAGTGTCGCGGTACTTTTTCAATAGCGGTATGGATCCGGACGCGATCGGGATGATTCTTTCCTTGTCCCCTTTGCCAAGCACCCTCAGCATTCCCGTATCAAGATCCACCCGGCCAAGGGTCAGGGAAGTGACTTCCGAAACCCTGAGTCCGCATGAATAGATCATTTCCAGCAGCGCGTGGCGCATGAGTTCTTCGGGAACGCTGTCATCAAAGGAATCCATGAGCTTTGCGACTTCCTGCTCAGTGCACCAGACCGGAAGTTTCCGCGCCCCTCTTGAAACCGAAAGGTTCGCGCTTGGATCCTCACCCCCGTACATGAAGGAAAGATCGCGGTGGAAGGAGCGGATCGAGGCGGCCATTCTGGCCAGGCTGGTGCCGGCTTTGTCCAGAGATTCTTCAATGATGAAATCCTGGATCAGTAAAGCCGTGATGTCATCAGTATCCTCAATTCCTTTTTCCTGAAGCCAGGCGAGGTACTGCTTTAAATCTTCCGTATAGGCTTTGACCGTTCTTTCGCTTTTGCCTTCGCTGATGCGGATACGCACCAGATATTCATCCAGCGCCTTTTCAGGACTCATGGGAACCTTCCTTCAGCAATGAACTCGCCTTGACAAACGCCTTTGTGCCAAGCTGCCGGTTGAGATCGGCCATGACCTCTTTGATTTCCTGCTTCGCCTCTTCTCTTTCATCAAAAAGATTCATCTGCGAAATGGTGAAGGCGTCGCTTGTGAAGTCGGAAACCGAAATGCCGATCAGCCGGACAGCTTCCCCTTCATCCCAGTTGTCATCAAACAGTTCCATGGCTTTGACGAAAAGATCATCCGCCCGCCATACCGGCATATTCGCCCTGAGCGACCTGTCCGCGTTGCGGAAATTGTAATAGCAGATTCTGAGTGAAATCCGGTAGCCCGCTTTATCCGCTTTGCGCAGGCGTTCGGAGAGTTTGCGGCTGAGCAGACGGATCAGACCGCGCAGCTCATCATAGTCGGTGATATCTTCCAGAAGCGTTTCGGAAATGCCCATTGATTTGGAATCTCTTTCGGAAACGATCTCACGTGTGTCATAGCCGTTGGCCCGAGCGATGATCTCTTCGGTATTCTTTCCGAAAACCGGCTTGAGGGATGCGGGATCCGGGTATCTGGCGAGGTCTCCGATCGTACGAATATTGAGCTCTTCCATTAACGGCAGCGTCTTGCGGCCGATGCCCCGCATTTCACTGATATCAAGCGGCCACATTTTAGCGGCCACATCCCTTCTTCGCAGAACAGTGATGCCCATCGGCTTTTTCATATCGGAAGCCATCTTGGCCAGAAACATGTTAGGGCCCACGCCGATCGAACAGGGAATGCCTGTTTCCGCTAAAATCCGGTGCTGGATGTTCCAGGCAAGGTCGAGCGGTTTTTCGTATTTCGCGATTTCCTCGGTCATATCCGCGTAGCATTCATCAATGCTGGCCTGCTCGATGAGGTCGGTGTAATCCGCCACGATCGACATGAACTGCTCCGAGAGTTCACGGTACCAACTGTAATGGCCGTTGACCACAATCAGCTCACGGCATCTGTGCATGGCTTCGGAGACCGGCATCGCCGAATGGATTCCGAATTTTCTTGCCTCATAGCTGGCGGTGGAAACGACAGAACGGCGGGTATTGCCGTTGACGACCACCGGTTTGCCTTTCAGGCTTGGGTCAAGAAGAATCTCCGCGTTTGCGAAAAAGGCGTTGAGATCAATATGAAAATACACTCTTGCCATCAGGCCCGGTTCCTTTCCATGAGTTCTCTTGCGGCGGCCAGTGAGGATTCCGTCACTTCACCGCTGGCGATGACGGCCAGTTCCTTCGTGAATTCGTCCTCATTCATCATATGAACTTCCGTTCTTGTATTCTCTTCATCGGAAGATTTGGAAACACGGTAATGATGATCCGCGCAGGCGGCCACCTGGGCAAGATGGGTTACGGCGAAGACCTGGCAGTCAGCGGAAAGCGACTTCATCTTGCGGCCGATCGCGGTCGCCACCGGTCCCGAGACGCCGGTATCGATTTCATCAAAGATCACAGTCTGGATGCCCTGCAGTCTTGTGAAGATCTCCTTGAGCCCCAGCATCAGTCTTGACAGTTCGCCGCCGCTGGCGGTCATAGAAAGCGGTTTGAGATCCTCTCCGCGGTTCATCGAAATCATGAATTCCACCCGGTCGGTACCCGTTGAGGAAGGATCTTTTTCTGTGATCTGTGTTTTGAACCTGGCGTTTTCCAGCATCAGGTCCTTTAAATTCTTCTGAATCAGCTCCTCCAGCTCATGGCTTCTTTCATGACGTATTTTTGAAAGCGCCTGCGCCTTTGTCTGATAAGCTCTGAACGCCTTGTCCACTTCTTTGTTTTTCTTTTCCAGATATGCCGCCCGGTGGGTAATCATCTCCACCTGCGCTTCCATTTCATCGGCCTTTTCATTGATCAGGGAAATGCTGCGGCCGTACTTGCGCTTGAGGCGCTGGATCTCGAAAAGTCTCTCTTCGATCGCGTTGATTTCCTCTTCCGAAAAATCATAGCTTTCATAATAGTCGCGCAGCCGTTCCATCGCGTCATTGAGGCTGTAATAGCTGTCGCTTACGGCGGCGCTGATGTCTTCGGCTGTCTCCCCTTTCAATGAGGAGACATTGCGCATCAGCTCATAGAAAGGACCGGAAACCTGCTCGTCATAAAGAGCGAAGGCAGCGCTGAGCTTTTCCAGCGACGCCTTCATCGAGCGGTACTGTTTTTCCTTTTCGGAAAGCTCCTCATCCTCGCCCTCTTTAAGGTCCGCGTTTCTGATTTCTCCAATCTGGTAATTCAGGAATTCGAGATCGTTTTCGTTATAGGTTTCATTAAGCGCCGTCTCCCGCTCCTGATAAAGCTTTTCATAGACGCTGTACGCTTCGCGTGTTTCTTCCAGTTCTTTATGGTCCATCAGGAATTCATCCAGAAGTCTTTCATGGCTTGCGACAGAAAGCAGATAGGCGTTGTCGCGCTGGCCATGGATGTCGATTTCATATTTCAGTGTTTCCCTTAAAAGCGAAAGCGGCACAATCCGCCTGTCAATCCTGGCGGTGGATTTGCCGGCCGCTGAGATTTCACGGGTGAATGTGACGTCGTCCTCCGGCTCAAAGCCCGCATCCTTTAACACTTCAACAGCGTGGGGATCCTTTGAAAGATCAAAGGTTCCTTCAATGACGGCTTTCTCTTTTCCCTTCATGACAAAAGAGGAGCTTGCCCGCTCCGCTGCCAGTAATGAAATCGCGTCAATCATGATCGATTTGCCGGCGCCTGTTTCACCGGTAAAAGAACTGAATCCCTTTTCAAAATCAAGATTCAGTTCATCGATCAGCACAAAATTCCGGATGTAAAGATTTCTGATCATAATGAGAGTTCCCTCTTCAGCATTCTTTCAGCGCTTCACTGATCACCGCTGAAAGATCGATGTGAATTTCCTTTCTGAGCTGATTGATACTGCCCTGTCCGATATATTCATCACCAATTCCGAATCTCCTCACATTCAGATTGATTTTTTCATCATTGATATATTCAAGAATCGCCGAGGAAAGGCCGCCGGCCTTCATGTCGGATTCATAGACGATCACCTTTTTGTTTTCCGCCGCCATCCGCTCAATCACCGAAGTGTCCAGCGGTTTGATGAAGCGGCAGTTGACGACGGTGACCGGCAGACTGTTGACAGTCACCTTTTCAAGCACCGGCGAAACCAGATCGCCATAGGTCATGATGCAGACCTTATTCTCCGGCGAATCATTGAAGACTTCCCATGTGCCGGTTTCAATCAGCTTTGCCTCCTCAAGATCCGAAGTGGGTATTTTCCCTTTGGGGAAGCGGATCGCGTAAGGATGCTTCTGGCTGAATGCCGAATAAAGCAGATCACGCGCTTCCTGGGCGTTCATCGGTTCGGCAATGATCAGGTTGGGCAGAGGTCTCAGGATACCGATATCGAAAACGCCGTGGTGGGTTTCCCCGTCGTCACCGACAAGACCGGCGTGGTCGATGCCGATCACCACCGGCAGATCCATGCGGCAGATATCATGGTTGATCTGATCGTAGGCTCTCTGCAGGAAGGAACTGTAAATATCAAGGAAAGGCCGTTTGCCCGAAACCGCAAGACCGGCGGAGAATGTCGCCGCGTGCTCTTCGGCAATGCCGCAGTCAAAGGAACGTTTCGGATAGGAAGCGAAGAACCGGTTCAGGAAGGAACCGGTCACCATCGCCGGGGTAATGGCGATGATATCCTCATTCTTTTCCGCCAGACGGCATAATTCATCGCCCATAAAGCCGCCCCAGGAGGACCAGCCTTCCGGAATTTCGACGAGAGGTTTGCCGGTCTGCACATCGAAAGGCCCGACCCCGTGCCATTTGCCTTCGCGGTCGGTTTCGCAGGGCAGATAGCCTCTCCCCTTCTGGGTGATGACATGGACGACGATCGGTCCGTCATGCATGGAGGCTGCCCGTAACACCTGGATCAGGTCATGGATGTTATGACCGTCGACAGGTCCGATATAATCGACATTGAATTCTTCAAAGACGCCGCCGTCAATGACGACATCCTTGATCGAATCCTTGAACGCCTTGAGGCCGTTGTAGATCGAAGAACCCAGCGAGTTGGTCCGCAGGTTCTTTTTCATGTTGGCCTTGATCTGTGTATATGTTTTTGAACTGCGTAAACGCGAGAAGCCGGACGTCAGAGCGCCGACATTGCGGGAGATGGACATCTTGTTGTCGTTGAAGACAATGACCATCTTTCTTCTTTCGCTGCCGATCTCATTGAGCGCTTCCAGGGCCATGCCGCTGGAGAAAGCGCCGTCGCCGATGACCGGCACGATCTGATAAGACTCATTGCTGAGATCCCTGGCAACCGCCATGCCCATGGCTGCCGAAAGTGAGGTCGAGCTGTGTCCCGCCTCCCAGACATCATGTTCGCTTTCACATCTCTTCTGGAAACCGGAAAGTCCTTTGTACTGGCGCAGTGTGGGAAACTGCGAAGCCCGGCCGGTAAGAATCTTGTGCGTGTAGCACTGGTGGCCGACGTCAAAGAACACCTTGTCCTTAGGTGTGTTGAAAACATAATGAAGAGCGATCGTCAGTTCCACAACGCCGAGGTTGCTGGCAAGATGACCGCCTGTTTTTGATATATTGTCGATCAGGAATTTCCTGATTTCAGCTGAAAGAGCGTTCATTTCCTCAACGGTCATGAACTTCAGGAAATCAGGATTCTTGATGGTGGAAAGATTCATAGGGCCTCCTACTTCGTGCGGTTCTGAATGCCTGTGATCAGTTCCTTCATTGCCGCGGAATCAAAGCCTGTGAATGATGCTGTTTCATCGATACACTCACTGTACAGTGTATTCATCAGTGCTTCCGCTTCTTCCATCCCCAGAAGTGTAACGCTTGTCACTTTGTCATTGCTATCATCGGATGTGCTCTTGCCAAATTCCTCCGGCGTCAGGCGGACATCCATGATGTCGTCCTGAATCTGGAAGGCAAGGCCGAGCTTTTCGCCGGTCTTATGCCATTTTTCCTCATCTTCCTCATGTCCCGCGATCCAGGAAGCGATCATGAGCGGCGCGCTGAGCAGGCAGCCTGTCTTGTAGCGGTGAACCCTTCTGAGATCTTCCCAGTCAGTCACCCCGCTGACTTCCGACATGTCAAGATCCTGTCCCAGCACCATGCCGCCGGCCCCCGCCATTTCGGCCAGGATCCTTAAGGCGTTGATGCGCACAGTCTCATTGCATGGGGACTTCGCGGCTGTTTCAAACGCGTATGTGAGAAGTCCGTCTCCGGCCAAAATCGCGGTGGCTTCATCAAACTGGCGGTGACATGTCGGTCTGCCCCTTCTCAGATCGTCATTGTCCATCGCCGGCAGGTCGTCATGAATCAGAGAATAGGTATGAATCATTTCGATCGCCATCGCAAAAGCGTCGCCTTTTTCTTCAGGAACGCCATAGCCTTTGAGGGCTGTATAAAGAAGCGCTGGACGGATTCTCTTGCCGCCGGCAAGAAGCGAATAGCGCATCGCTTCGCGCACACGGCCTTCGGGAAGAAGGTCAATGGCTTCATCGAGCAGCTTCTCAAATCTCTGCATTGCTGTCACCGTTTCTGGCAAGCAGGTCGTCGACCTGTTTCTCGAATGACTTCAGCTTCTGATCGCATGAGCGCACCAGGCCGAGTCCTTCCTCAAAGAGCCCGATCATTTCATCGAGCGGCTTCGCGTTGGCTTCGAGCTGGCCAACGATTTCCTCCAGTCTTGCCATCGACTGTTCAAATGTCAATTCTTTCTTATCTGCCATCTTTTTCCTCCGTACCGGTGACTTCCGCGTGAATGAAACCGTCGCTGACACGCACGCTAAGCGCGTCTGAGGGCTGCACATCATGAATACTGCGGACTGTCTGTCCGTCCTTCATGGCGATGCTGTAGCCGCGTAAGAGCACCTTTAAAGGCGAATATGCGTCAAGCAGAGCCGCGCTGCGGCCCAGTGCGTTCGTTTTTGTTTCTCTGACTGTATTGATTCTGCTCTTAAGAGCTTCAAGATATAACTGACTGCGCTGTTCACTGTCCGCAAGAATTTTCTTCATTGAAACGGACAATGCGTTTTCATCAAGGATCAGCCGGTTATCCAGGTTTCTTGTGCTGCTTCTCATCAGCGAAGTGAAACGGGAAGCTTCATGGTGGAACCTGGTTCTTGCCTTTGCCGTGAAAGTCTCGGTATGCATGAGCTTTTCCCGGAGTGTGTCAAGGCGCATCGCCTGATCCTGATAAAGCCGGTGCGGGTTTGTCATAACAGGATGCTTCGCGTAATGGTCAAAGCGCTGTCTTTCCCAGATCAGTCTTCTGGAAAGAGCGGTGCGCATTCTCGCTTTCCTGTTTTCAAGATCCGCTTTGACTTCATTGACATCAGGCAATGCCGTTTCCACCGCGCCGGTCGGCGTGTTGGCTCTGACATCGGCGGTAAAATCAGCCAGCGTGAAGTCAATCTCATGGCCGATCCCGGTCACAACCGGCGTGTTCATGGCATAGATGAACCTGGCCAGATTCTCGTCATTGAAGCACCATAAATCCTCAATCGATCCGCCCCCGCGCACCAGCAGGATGACCTGATGGCCGCCGCGGTCCGCGCGTGATAAAGCGTCGATGATTTTCGGCGGGGCGTCCATGCCCTGTACCGGTGCCGGGTATTCTGTGATTCTGGCGGCCGGCCATCTTTTATGAACGGTGATCAGCACGTCCTCACGGGCGGCGGTGTTGTTTCCGGTCACAAGCGCGACATCAAAAGGATACATGGGCAGCGGTTTCTTGTGGGCCGGATCAAAGAGCCCTTCCGCCGCGAGTTTCTTTTTCAGCAGCTCAAACTGCTGGTAAAGATCGCCGATGCCGGCCGGCTTCATGGCGGTGATCACCAGCTGCAGCGACCCCTGGGCCGGATAGACGCTGACATTGCCCCTGACCACAACCTTGGTGCCGTTTTTCACTTCAAAGCGCACATTGCGGTTGGCGCTGGCGAACATGACGCAGTTCATCGAAGAGTTCATGTCCTTGAGTGAAAAATACCAGTGGCCGCTGTAAGGCTGGCGCAGGTTGGAAATCTCCCCCTCCACAAGAACGCCGGAAAGAACCGGATCGCTCTCCATGGCGGTTTTGATATAGCTGACAAGCCGCGAGACAGTGACAACTCTTCTCTCGCTCATATAATGTCAAGCACGCTGTTGATCAGCTTGTAGGTATCCTCGTCGCAGAACTTTTTTGCCATTTCGACGGATTCGTCGATAATGACCGGCGCCTCGATGGTTTTGAGGTCGAATTCCGCGCAGCCGTTCAGCAGGATCGCCCGTTCAATGTAGCCCAGACGCTCAAACGTCCAGCCTTCCTTGAGAACGTTGGTGATGTAGGCGCCGTAGCGCTCTGTATTGGCAATCGAAGTCCTGATCACATCACGGAAATAAGGATCGATTTCCTCAGGCTTCATTTCATATTCATTTTCGATGAGCTCATCCACGTCGCGCGGCACCAGCAGGTACTGGTAGACGGTGATCATAGCCCTTTCTCTCTGTTCATGTCGGTTCATACATATCTCCCACGATATTGTAACATAAGCATAATTTCTCTGCTAAAATATTCAACATGGACAATGATACGACAAAACTGCCTTATTTCAAGCGCCTGAAAAAACATCTTGACACGGTTAACACCCACAGGTTTGAAGTTATGAAAAACTGCTTCAAGTGCGGTCTCTACCGTCAGGGTCTGACCCATGATCTCTCCAAATATTCCCGGCCTGAATTCCATGTTTCGGTGAAGTATTTTCAGGGAAACAGGTCTCCCTATATGTATGAGAAAGAGCACTTCGGCTTTTCCGAAGGATGGCTTCACCACAAGGGAAGAAACCGCCACCACTGGGAATACTGGTATGACATGATTGACGGCAAGTGGGTGCCGCTGGAAATGCCCTTCCCTTTCTTAGTGGAAATGGTCTGCGACCGGGTAGCCGCCTGCCGGGTCTACCAGAAGGAAAAGTATACAAAAGCCTCGGCGCTTGAGTATTATCTTTCCCGCAATGACCGTTTCTATATGCACGAAAACACCGCCAGGGATCTCGAAGCGGTTTTAAGGGATATCGCTGAGCGGGGTGAAGAAGCGGTCTTTGCCGATCTGAAAAAGAAGATGGAAGAATACCGTAAAAGAAAAAAGTGAGAACGCCTCACTTTTTCATTTTCAGTATGTGCACTCGTCCTCGCTGACGCCAAGGGCGATCATCAGATACCGCAGCAGCAGAACATCCGCCTCAAAGATCATCCGGCTTCCTTCCCCCGACTGCCATCTTTCATCGATGCCGACGGTAAACGGCTTGTCCTCAAAGACACAGGAGAACTCATAGGATTTCGGTTCGCTGATCCGGCGGTAGACCTCCCCGAATTCTTCCGGGCTGAGATTCAGATCATCGACGCCGATGCTGTTCACGGTGATGCCGGCTTCCTCAAGATCTTCCTTTAACATCCTTGCGGTATATTTTTCCTCGCTGACGAATGTGTTGAATGAGACGGGGCT
This sequence comes from uncultured Erysipelotrichaceae bacterium, assembly GCA_902775735.1. GTDB lineage: Bacteria > Bacillota_I > Bacilli_A > Erysipelotrichales > Erysipelotrichaceae > Bulleidia. Next base: position 29,959 of record CACYNH010000018.1, on the reverse strand, counting down.
GTAGGAACTTCTGCCCCGCAAATGTTTCCATGTCACTTTCGGCATATTTTACCCCACGGCTTTCCTGCCGTCTCTTTCCTTTCATTTCCATTAAACCGTTTTTGAAAACAGGAATCAAGCGAAGTGACAAACCTTAAAGTAGCATGCAAAAGGAGGCTTTCGCCTCCTGATGTTATTTGATGCTTTCGCCGCTGTTTTTGACCTGCACGTCATGGGCGCCGCCCTCGACGATGCTGGTGGCGGAGACCAGCGTCAGCTTCGCCTTCTGCTGCAGTTCGGGAATCGTCAGCGCGCCGCAGTTGCACATCGTGCTCTTGACCTTGAGGGTGGTCATCGCGACATTGTCCTTGAGGGTGCCGGCGTAAGGAACATAGGAGTCGACCCCTTCCTCAAAGGAGAGCTTCTTGCCCTGGCCCAGGTCATATCTGGCCCAGTTTCTCGCTCTTGCGGAACCTTCACCCCAGTATTCCTTGACGGTGTGTCCGTTGACGACGAGCTTTTCACCGGGAGCTTCCTCAAATCTTGAGAAGTATCTGCCCAGCATGACAAAGTCAGCGCCCATGGCCAGTGCCAGGGTGATGTGATAGTCGTAGACGATACCGCCGTCGGAGCAGATCGGAATATAGACGCCTGTTTCCTCGAAGTACTTATCTCTTTCCGCTGCGACTTCAATGACGCTTGTCGCCTGGCCGCGGCCGATGCCCTTGGTTTCACGGGTAATGCAGATGGAGCCGCCGCCGATGCCGATCTTGACAAAGTCAGCGCCCGCGTCCGCTAAGAACCGGAATCCTTCGCCGTCGACGACGTTGCCGGCGCCGATCTTGACGGAATCGCCATAATTGTCGCGGACCCATTTGATGGTGCTTGCCTGCCAGCAGCTGTAGCCTTCGGAAGAGTCGATGACCAGGCAGTCAACGCCGGCGTTGATCAGTGCCGGAACTCTTTCCTCATAGTCGCGGGAGTTGATGCCGGCGCCGACCAGCAGTCTCTTTTCATCGTCAAGGAGTTCGTTGGGATTTTCTTTATGGGAATCGTAGTCCTTGCGGAAAACGAAATATGCAAGATGATCATCCTCATCGACGATGGGCAGAGCGTTGAGCTTGTTGTCCCAGATGATGTCGTTGCATTCGGACAGTGTGTTCTTTGTCGAGCCGACAACCAGCTTTGCACGCGGTGTCATGAACTGTTCGACTTTTTCATCGCCGCTCATTCTTGAGATTCTGTAGTCTCTTGATGTCACAACGCCGAGCAGCTTTCCGTTGGCGGTGCCGTCCTCGGTGACGGCCATTGTGGAGTGTCCGCTTTCCTTCTTGAGGGCAAGAACGTCATTGAGTGTGTTGGTGGGGGTCAGATTGGAATCGGAGACGACAAAGCCGGCTTTGTGATTCTTGACTCTGGCAACCATGGCAGCCTGGGAAGCTACCGACTGGGAGCCGAAGATGAAGGACATGCCGCCTTCCTTGGCAAGCGCAATGCCCAGACGGTCCCCTGAGACCGACTGCATGACGGCGGAGACCATCGGAATATTGAGGCTGATGGCGGGCTCTTCGCCTTTTCTGTATTTCACCAGCGGGGTCTTCAGTGAAACATTGTCGGGAATGTTTTCTTCTCCTGTATAGCCGGGGATCAGAAGATACTCGCTGAACGTATGAGAAGGTTCGTTATAATACTTAGCCATGGTTGATTTCCTCCTTGAATTTCAAATATTATACCAACTTAAAACCGTATGTAAAGGAGAAGGAACCGTATGTTTTTGAACGGTGTCCACCGGTTCATGATATAATCAACCGGTAACAGGAGATATTGATTATGCGACTGAAAAACAGCTACTTTTTTACCCTGAGGGAAAATGTCAGGGATGAAGACTCAATCAGCTCAAACATGCTGTGCAGAGCCGGCTACATCAAGAAGAGTTCGGCCGGCTGCTATATGATGCTGCCGCTGGGCTGGAAGGTTCTGCAGAAGATTGAAGCGATCATCCGCGATGAAATGGAAAAAGCCGACAGCCAGGAGCTTCTGATGCCGGCATTAATCCCGGAGGAAGTCTATGTGGCTTCCGGCAGAAGAGACGGATTCGGCGCCTCGATGTTCTCGCTCAGGGACAGAAAAGGACAGCCCTATGTTCTCGGTCCCACCCATGAGGAGCTTTTCGCCATCGCCGCGAAAATGCAGATCCGCTCCTATAAGGACATGCCCTTCTCCCTTTATCAGCTTCAGACAAAATTCCGCGATGAGCCCAGACCCCGCTACGGTCTGATCCGCGTCCGTGAATTCATCATGAAAGACGCCTATACATTCGACAAGGATGAAGCGGGACTCGATGAATCCTATAAAAAGCAGTTCAACGCCTATAAGAACATCATGGACAGGCTCCATCTTGAATACAGAATCGTCAGAGCCGACACCGGCGTCATGGGCGGCCTGCTTTCCGAAGAATTCCAGGCCCTTGCCCCGATGGGCGAAGACATCCTGGTGCTCTGCGACAGCTGCGGCTTCTCCTCCAACATCGAAGTCGCCGCCACAAAACCCGAGATCGCTTCCGTCGAGGACACTCTGGAAGAGCTGACCCTGGTTGAAACGCCCAATTCCAGAACCATCGAGGAAGTCGTCGATTATCTGCACCGCGATGTGAAAAAGTTCGTCAAGACACTGATCTATGACGTCGACGGCACACCGGTCGCCGTCATGGTCAGAGGCGACAGGGACGTCAATGAGGTCAAGCTCAGAAAGCTCTACGGCGCCAACTCCGTCGAACTGGCTGAACCGGAGACCGTCACAAAGGTCACCCACGCCGAAGTCGGCTTCGCCGGCCCTGTGGGCATCGATTGCGAACTGGTCATGGATGAGGAAGTTGCCCATATGTACAACTTTGTCACCGGCGCCAACAAGACAGGCTACCACTACACAGGCGTCAACCAGAGAGACTTCACCGCCGCAAAGACTGCGGATCTCAGAAACATCCAGGACGGCGACATCTGCCCTGACTGCGGCCAGCGCGTCCATTACGCCCATGGCATTGAAGTCGGCAACACATTCAAGCTCGGCACAAAATATTCCAAGGCGCTTGATCTGCAGTATCTCGACGCCAACAACCAGCTCCAGTATGTCTGGATGGGTTCCTACGGCATCGGACCGGCAAGAGCCATGGCGGCATTGGCTGAGCAGAACTGCGATGAAAACGGCATCAACTGGCCGGCGGATATCGCTCCCTACCAGGTTGCCATCGTCATCATCTCAATGAAGGATGAACAGCAGAAAGCCATCGCCAATGAACTCCATGACAAGCTGCAGGCGGCCGGCATCGAAGTTCTTCTCGATGACCGCGACGAAAGACCCGGCGTCAAGTTCAAGGATATGGAACTGATCGGCATCCCCTACCGCATTACAGTCGGCAGAGGCGTCAAGGACGGAAAGATCGAGCTCAAGCCGAGAACCGGCGAATCACAGGAAATCGCCATCGAAGACGCGGTGGATGAAATCAGAAAACTCTTCTGAATCACACATGACTGTTTACGGATCATACCGTGACAGTCTTTTTCTTTTTCCCGGATATGTGGGTATGCTGTCTGACAGTTGCCATATGATACAATATGAATAATCTTAATCTTCTACAGGAGGGATACTGTGTCAGATCATAATCATGAAAGCTATATCAGCCGTACCAGCGGACTGAAAGCGAAAGACTACATCGGCTACGCCATGGTGGACACGGCGGGCTGCCTTGTTTTTGCGCTGGTCACCACTCTTCTTCAGAAATTCTATACGGATATCTTCCATCTCAGCCCCCTGTTCATCATGATCATGTTCATCGCGGCAAGAGTCTGGGACGGAATCAACGATCCGATCATGGGCCGAATCTGCGATACTGTGGAACCCGGAAAACACGGCCGCTACCGCAAGTGGATTCTCTACGCCGCTGTTCCGCTGGCCATTTCGGCTGTCCTCATGTTCCTCAAGCTGCCGGGAATCGGCGAGGAAGGACACTACACAGCGACATGCGTTTACGCCACATGCACGTATGTCTTCTTCGGCATGGCCTATACAGTCCTGCAGATTCCCTACGGCTCCCTTGCCTCGGTCGTCACAACCGACGCCCATGAAAGATCAAAGCTGTCGGTCTTCCGGTCGATCGGCGCCGCGCTCGGTTCAATTCCTGTTCTTCTCATCGCCAGCTTCGCCTACGCAAACAGACTGGACGCTTCCGGCAATCCGGTGATCGGGGAAAACGGCAAAGTCATCACCGACATGCAGTACGGACCGGTCATCAGAGGCGTCATCATCATGGCCATCGTCTCGTGTGTGATGCTGCTGGTGGCTTTTACATTGAACAAGGAAAGAGTCAAAACAAAACCGCAGCCCAAGGAACCCGGAGCCGCGAAAAAAGCGATCGGGATGCTGTTTAAGAACCGGGCGTTTGTGGCGATCACAATGGTCTCGATGCTTCTGCTTGCCGGACAGATGTTCACCCAGAGCTTCTATACGTATCTCTTCGATGATTACTTCCATGCCAACTGGATGAATCTGGCCACCCAGGCCTGCACCTATTCGCCGATGATCATCTTCATGTTCTTCCTGCCGAAACTCACCGGCAAAAAGGGAAAGAAGGAGGTCACCGCCATCGGCATGAGCGCCGCCGCTCTTGCCAACCTTGTTCTCTTCTTCCTGCGCGGCATGGATCCTTCAAAGCTGCTGTGGATCTTCCTGGCGATGAATTTCATCAGCGGCTGCGGTCTGACCACGCTGGTCATGCAGTTATGGGCGATGGTGGCGGACGCGATTGATGATATTGAAGTCAAAACCGGAAGCCGGGATGACGGCACCGCCTATTCCGTCTTCAATCTCTTCCGAAAGGTCGGCCAGGTCTTAGCGGCGGTCTGCGTCAACGGCGCGCTTCTTGGCATGCATTACAAATATGAAAAAGGAGCGGTGCAGACACTCTCCAACCTGAAGATCATGTACGATCTCGGCACCCTGATTCCGGCAGTCATGTTCGGCATCATGGCCATCCTGCTGTTTGTCTCCTATCCGCTTTCCAGAGAAAAAACAGAAGAGCTCCAGACCTTAAAGGAACTGAAGCTCAAAGAATCCTACGAAAAGAAGGAAATCGATATTTAAACCTTTTCAAACCAGACCGGAAGGTCAAAGGGGGTGCAGGGCACATCAAGCTCTGTGCCTCCTTTTATGCTTTCCCCTTTTCCTCTTAATTTCCATTCCTCCGCAAAAGAAGGCAGCTTTACATGAACATAACTGCATCCCTCATCAAAGACAGGACAGGCAAGGATCTTTTCCCCGCACAGGAAGCAGTCGGCTTCCTGATCATAATCAGGCTCAAACAGGAAGACCGGCCGGATCAGCGGAATGTTTTCTCTTACACACTCATTCATCTGTTCATAAAGATATGAAACAAGAGAATGCCTCAGATCAAACAGCTTCTTCACATGGTCCATGAGATCCTCATAAAGCCATGGCATTGTGGAAGGCTCTCCCGGTTTCCATGAATGCAGCACAAAGCGGGGCGTGAAGACGGCGTACTGAAGCCAGCGCATGAACAGCTCCCTGGAAGGTACGTGACCGGCAAAGCCGCCGATATCCTGGCCGAAATACGCAAAGCCGGAAAGAGACATCGTCATCGCCTGATAATGGTTGAATCGCAGATCATGAAAATCCGTATAGTTGTCCCCGGTCCAGGTGACGGCTTCTCTCTGTGTACCGGCGATGGCGCAGCGGGAGATCATAAACGGCACTTCCGTATTCGCGCCGGAATACTCTGCGTAAGCCTCGCGCCCCGCCCTTGCCATCAGGTAAGAAAACAGCGGCCGGATCAGCTTTGCCTGTGTCTCATGGCCAAAGCCATGCGCATAGACATCTTTGTCCCAGACATCATATTCGTTGTTGTCATTCCATAAATCTGTATACCCGTATCTGAACAGATTTTCCTTCACGCATTCCTGCCAGAAGCTGTACGCCCCGGGATTGGTGAAGTCAAGATAGCTTGCCATGCCGCCCCAGAACGGGAAGACTGCCGGTTTTCCGTCAGGATAATGCAGGAACCATCCGTTTGAAGCGATTGTTTCATAAAGAGGATGTTCAGTAAGAAACGCAGGCTTGATATTCGGTATGATCTTCAGACCGTGTTCATTGAAATATTCCGCCAGTCCTTCGGGGGAAGGAATCTTCTCTCTGTTCCAGTGGAAGACGCAGCGTCTTTCGCCGATCTGCGTATAGCCGCTTGAAAGCCAGAAGCCCCCTGCCTTAATGCCGTAACGCTCACACCGGTTCACAAATCCGCGCAGCTTTTCATCGGCGTCAGGCGCGTCGGTATATTCCATTGTGCTGCCGCAGTATTCAAAGGCCCACTCTGGAACAGGAGCGGTCCCGCCGCACATATGGCTGAATCTCCGGATGATTTCTAAAGGCGTTCCGGTGATCAGATAGAAAACCATGTTTTCTTCTTCATAGCGGATGGAATTGAACGGTTCGAAGTAGTTGTCATGTTCCTCGCCGAAATTGATTCTGCCATGGCTGTATGTGTCATAGTAAAGACCGTAGGAACCGGCCTCATTCACGCAGATATAAAACGGCACATGTTTATAAAGCGGATCGGAATATTCCGCCCTGAAGCCCATCGCGTCGCCGGTCGAAAGCTCAAAGCTTCTGCCGTTTTTATTGACATATCCGCTCTTGTCGCCAAGGCCATAGATCTTCTGGTTTTCTTCCCGGCGGGTGAAATGCACGCTTCCATCCCCAAGTTCGCCGTCAAAGTTACAGGCAAGGCCGTTTCTGTCCTGGTAGACGATTCCCTTTTCATTCGTCGCAGTGATGCGGAAATTGAGCAGCTCAACGGTGAAATGCATGCCATAAAGATCAAAGGAAATCTGATCTTCTTCCTCCTTGATTTCAGGACATTCTTTTTCAAATCCCTCACATGAAAGCTTGTCTCTTCCGCAAAGCGGGCAGTCATTAAAAGGATCTACGCTCCATGTCGGCAGTAATGCTTTTTCATCGCGGATCAGAGCGACACGCAGGATGTGTCTGAAGAAATCCAGCCGCATGGTAACGCCGTCCGCTTCAAATTCACAATATGACTCCCCTTTTGTTTTCCGTCTGAATTCATGATGGAATTTCATGCCTTAGGATTTCCTTTCTGAATCATGTTCTTTAACAGTTTCTTATAATCAACGCTTCCCATGGCTGTTTTTTCTGCCGTGATCCGCAGCACATTGACAAAGCCATCCTGACAGTTCTGCCAGCCCGGTCTGCCTTTTGTGCCGGGATTTCCGGTTTTCGCAAAGGAAGCGAAATAATCCAGCAGTTCCTGTGAGATTTGCTCATCTCTTGAATCATATGGACGCCATGAGGTATGAAGTCTGCCGAAGACATAGCGCAGATCGGTGGAATGAAAGGCAGCGTTTGCGTCGCCGGGAGCGTCTTTGTCAAAGTAATAAACCCAGCCGTTATGGCGTTTCGCATAATCACAGCCGATCTTCGCCATAAGAGGCGCGTACATGTCATTGTTTGTAAAGCCGATCATACACGGAACATCGATGGAATTTCTGATCAGCTGATCCACAGGTTTTTCAATCATCAGACCGTCAATGACAGGCATTGTGTTATAAAGCGTGTCGCTTCTTTTTTCCTTCATGGTCTGGGCAGCCGTCAACAATGTTTTGACATCGAGGGTTCTGAGCTCATCAAGTGATTTCACGCCGGCGGTTTCCATCAGTTCAAGCCAGTATTCCCTGGTTTTTTCTGCGGTTCTGGGCAAAGCGAATTTCGGAAAGAGTCCGGCGCCTGACATCATGAACACCCTTCTGAAAAGACCTTCATTGCGGTGATCGAGAAGCAGATACTGGATCGCGATCGCTCCGGCGCTCTGGCCGCAAAGAGTTATATTGTCCGGATCGCCGCCGAATTCCCGGATGTGTTTCCTGACCCATAAAAGAGCGGTTCTCTGATCATCAAGACCGAAGTTTCCGTCCCTGCCGTATTCTTTCTGAATCTCTTCATGGGTCAGATATCCGAACACGCCGACCCGGTAGTTGGCAAAGACAGTGATGATTCCCCTTTTCGCCAGTTCATATCCCCGGAATGGCTCTTCTTCGTTTGAGCCGGAATTGAAACCGCCGCCATGCAGGAAAAGAGCGACCGGACAGTTATGGGGATTGAGCGGCGTGAAGATATTCAGATTCAGACAGTCTTCATCATAATGAAATGTGATTCCCTCCCGGAATTCCTTATGGTAGAAAAGCCGTTCAGGATTGTTAAGCTGCGGGAAATACATGCGGTATTGGGGACAGGAAGAGCCGTAATCCGTGCAGTCTGTTTCTTCATAGCTGTCAATCAGCTCAGCGTAGCGGAAGCGCTCGGCCCTTGCGTACGGGATTCCGAGGAATTCACAGGAATCCGCATTTTGATTTCCTTTGAAAGTTCCTGAAGCTGTTTTGAGTATGATCTGCTTTTTTTCTTCCATATGTTTCATTCTCCATGATCATTCAGTCCTGAATCATAATCCGTGCGACAGTGCCGCCGTGCGGCGGGGTGAAGATTTCAAGGGTTGCGTCAGACATCATGTTCAGCCTTCTCTGCACATTTTCTATGCCGACATGGCGTCTGCCGTCATTGGGGTCCGCCTGTCTGAAGCCGACGCCGTTGTCGGTGACTTCGACGATATGAACTTTGTTTTCTTTCCTGGAGGAAATCACAACCCTGCCCTGGGGCATTTCCCTCAAGCCGTGGCGGATCGCATTTTCGACAAGCGGCTGAACCGTCAGTGCCGGTATGGAAAAATCAATGTCTTTGATATCATAAATGATTTCGATCTGCTCAAAACGAAGTTTCTCCAGATCAGTATAGTGCCTGACGATACCGAGTTCTTTTTCAAACGAAATCGGTTCTTCGGTAAAGCGTTCCTCAAAGTTGTTCTGAAGATACATCCGCAGATGCGCCGCCGCGTCGGCCGCCGTATTGGGATCGCTGTCGCAGAGATAATAGATGGTATTTAGGACATTGAAGACAAAGTGCGGCTGGATCTGTCCGATCAGCAGTGAAATTCTGTTTTTATTGAGCTCCACCTGCCGTCTTCTGAGGTTCTGCTCTCTCTGATCGATGATATTGACATAGACCAGCAGCAGCGAAAGAACGCTCAAAGGATAGAACATGAGGATTTCCGGATTGATATACAGAGCCGCAAGGCCGCTTAAAATAATCATGAAAATCACAAGCACGGGAATCCGTCTGATTTTCGCCTGGGGCGCGGAGACTGCCATGATTGTAAGCAATGTGATCTGAATCATCGCCACTGTTTCCGGCAGGTATCCGATGGGTCCGGGCGCCATGCGGTTGACTTCCTTCATTGTAAAGAGCCAGTGGTTCAGCGGATTGATCATGACAAGGCCGATCACGCCGGCGCTCAACGTCACCACCGCGGCACCCATGATGCGCACATGTTTCCTGAGTGTTTCCGTGCTTGCAGCCGGCCGCAGGTAATAGATCAGCAGCGGGAAATTCACAGCACAGAGAAGCTCCTCGATTGTGGTGACAATCCAGAGCAGATAAAAGACAAACACGCCGCTGCGGCCGGTGAAGAATGTGCGCAGGAAATAGCAGATCAGAGCGGCGAAAAATGAGCAGGCAACCTGACGGAATGTGACCGGCTTTTTTTCTGCCGGATCCTGTTTCGGCAGCGCCAGGATCAAAGTGCCCAGTATGATCAGAGACTCAATGGCCAGAACAATATTGACTGTATATTCACGCATTGCCATCAGCCTCCATGGAGCGCGGCAGGCTGATCACAGCGTGCGCTCTTCTGCCGGTGTCACAGTAAAGGATCATCGAAGCGTCTTTGACGATCATCAGTCTTGCCATGACATAATTGTAAAGCTCATAGGCGCGGCTGATCTCTTCATGTTCAGGCATCGCCGGACCGGTGACCTCAACATAAACACGGCCGTCTTTAAGATACGTAAAGATCTCTATTTTCCTGATTGAGCCGGGAAAGGAATCGATCGCGATGACAAACTGCTCGGCCACCGGCAGGATTGTCCTTACCGGGATTGAAAAGCCGCGGATTTTGAGGTCCTCGATAAACTCGAAGTCTTCATATTTCAGCCTGACAAGGTTGATATAATGGACGATGTGCTCCAGTTCGTTTTCAAAAGGAATCAGCTCATTCCTGTCGATCCGGTCGATATTGCCGCGCAGATAATCGGAAAACTCCGAGATCATCCACTGCGCCTTTTCGCTGTCCTTTCTGATCAGTTCCTCAATCCTGCCGAGAACCAAATTGACAAACGCCGGCCTCATTTTGCCGAGGATCAATGCGTATCTGCCGGAAACGATCTCAAGCTCCGTCAGTTCTATCTGTTTTTCGACAACAATCAGAAGATCGATGTAAATGACAATCAGCGCCAGCACAATGACCGGATAGGTCAGCTCGATATCCCTGAAGACAATGTCAAGGATCGCCGCCCCCATTAACATGAATCCCAGAATCCCGGTCTGGATGCGGATGTGCCGGTCGGTTTCCCTGTGCGACCATACCGCATATAAAAGAAGAAACTGCTCAAAGAACATGAACCAGTCGTAAATCTTCGCAAGCGGCCCGGTCTGGTAGTAATAATTGTCATTGATGAAAAACAGCAGATGGGTAAAGTGATTGGTCACAGCCAGCAGGATCAGCACCGAAGCGGGAATGCAGGAAAGAAAGAGAAGAAGACGGTCGCGGCGTCCGGGTTTCTTTCCGCTGTTAAGCACATTGACCAGATACCAGAAAAGAGCGGTGAAGGAAATGCCGGCGTTAAAATAGGCGGCCGTATTGAACAGATGATTCAGAAACAGTAACGGCTGGCTGCCGTAGCCTTCGCACAGCCATGACATCAGTTCGGCGAAAATATTGACCATATTCATAACCAGTACAGTAAAAAAAGACCTGTCGAAACGGCCCTGGGTGTGGCGGTAGATCTGCGAGATCACAAGCGCAAGCAGAACGGTCAGACAGGTAAGATCAATGGTGACATTCAGCGCGAAGATGTCCATGCGTTTATTGTACAACAATTCCATACAAAAGGCTGCGGATCATGAGTGACCCGCAGCCTTCTGCTTTCCATTAACCGAGAATATTGAATTTTGTTTTCGGTGTATAGCTTGTGTGGAGGAGTTCTTCCGCCAGTTCGCTTCCCGGAGCTTCCAGGAAGTCATTGTACAGCTTCTGAATCTGCACGTTGTCGGAGGAGACTCTGAGTTCCATCAGTTCGTCTTCATCATAGAGCGCCTTCATACGGAGTTCCTTGTAGCCGTAGCCAAGTTTGCCGTTCTTGATTCTGGACGGAACGATTGACTGGCCGCCGCCGTTGATGCAGCCGCCCGGGCAGCCCATGACTTCGATGAATGTGTATTTGGATGTGCCGGCCTTGACTTCCTCGAGCAGCGGCTTGGCTGCTGTCATGGAAGAAGTGATGGCGATCCAGATCTTCGTGCCGTTGAGGTCGATTTCGGCTTCCTTGACGCCGGCCATACCGCGGCAGGCTTCAAAGTCAACCTTTTCGAGCTTCTTGCCGTCGAGCTTCTGCTTGACGGTACGCAGAGCAGCTTCCATAACGCCGCCGGTCGTGCCGAAGATGACGCCCGCGCCGGTGTAGTCGCCGAGCAGGTCTTCGTCGAATGTGTCGTCTTCGAGTTCGTCCCATTCAACGCCATACATCTTGATCAGTCTTGCGCACTCACGTGTTGTCAGGACCGCGTCAACGTCGACGTATTCGCCGGTCTTGCATTCCGGACGCTGGATTTCAGACTTCTTGGCGATACAGGGCATGATGGAGACAACATAGATGTCCTTGGGATCGATGCCCTTGTTCTTTGCCCAGTAAGTCTTGCAGATGGCGCCGAACATCATGTGCGGGCTCTTTGATGTGGACAGGTGCGGCAGGAGTTCCGGATAGTTGTATTCGATGTACTTGATCCAGCCCGGTGAGCAGGATGTGAACATCGGAAGGACGCCGCCGTTGGTGACACGGTCGAGCAGCTCGTTGCCCTCTTCCATGATTGTCAGGTCAGCGCCGAAGTTTGTGTCATAGACACGGTCGAAACCGCAGGCCTTCAGGGCAGCGACCATCTTGCCGGTGACTCTGGAGCCGATCGGCATGCCGAATTCTTCACCGAGGGAAGCTCTGACTGCCGGAGCGGTCTGGACGATGACTGTCTTTGTCGGGTCGTTAAGAGCAGCGATGACAGGATGGATGTCTTCCTTTTCTGTCAGGGCGCCGACCGGGCAGGCTGTGACGCACTGGCCGCACTGCATGCAGTTGACGTCATTGAAGCTGGAGTTGTAGACAGGGCCGACGATTGTCTTGAAGCCTCTGTTCTCAAGACCCAGGATACCGAGGCCCTGGACCTTCTTGCAGGTTTCGATACATCTGCCGCACAGAACGCACTTGGAAGTATCTCTGACGATACCGTAGGAAGCGTCTTCGAATGTCGGCTTTGTATGTTCGCCTTCGAATCTGTTTTCACGCACACCAAGCTCTTCGCACAGTCTCTGCAGTTCGCAGTTCTGGTTTCTCTTGCAGGAGAGGCAGTTCTTGTTGTGGTTGGACATGATGAGTTCGACGGAATTCTTTCTTCCTCTCAGAGCTCTTTCGGAGTTGGTGAAGACTTCCATTCCTTCGGATACAGGCGTTGTGCAGGCACTTAACAGTGTTCTGGCTCTGGCAACTTCAACCAGGCAGACACGGCAGGCACCGGACTTGTTGATGTCCTTGAGGTAGCAGAGAGTCGGGATATAGATGCCGTTGGCACGGGCAGCTTCCAGAACAGTCATTCCTGCTTCGGCAGTGACAGCACGGCCGTTGATCTTTAAATTTACTGTTGTCATGATTGTCCTCCCCTCTTACTTTCTTTCTACAGCGCCGAAGCGGCAGGATGTGATACATGTGCCGCACTTGATGCACTTGGCTGTATCGATGACATACGGCTGCTTGCCGGGAACGCCGCTGATCGCGTCAACCGGGCAGTTGCGCGCGCACATGGAGCACTTGCGGCACTTGTCGGGATCGATGCTGTAAGTTAACAGCTTCTTGCAGACGCCGGCCGGGCACTTCTTGTCAACGATATGGGCGATGTATTCATCGCGGAAGTGTGAGAGTGTTGAGAGAATCGGGTTCGGTGCCGTCTGGCCAAGTCCGCACAGAGCTGTGTCCTTGATCTCGTGGCAGAGAGCTTCCATCTCATCGAGCATTTCGAGAGTTCCTTCACCCTCGGTGATCTTGGTGAGCATTTCGAGCAGTCTCTTTGTACCGATACGGCACGGTGAGCACTTGCCGCAGGATTCATCGCAGATGAATTCCATATAGAACTTGGCGATATCAACCATGCAGTTGTCTTCGTCCATGACGATCATACCGCCGGAGCCCATCATTGAACCGGCCGCGATGAGGTTGTCGTAGTCGATCGGTGTGTCGAGTTCTTTTTCTGTCAGACAGCCGCCGGAAGGTCCGCCGGTCTGGACAGCCTTGAACGCTTTGTTGTCAGGGCAGCCGCCGCCGATTTCATAAATGATTTCACGCAGTGTTGTGCCCATCGGGATTTCAACAAGACCTGTGTTCTTGATCTTGCCGCCGAGCGCGAACACCTTTGTGCCCTTGGACTTTTCAGTACCCATGGAAGCGTACCATTCAGCACCCTTGAGGATGATCTGGGCGATGTTGGCCAGAGTCTCAACGTTGTTGATGGAGGTCGGCTTGCCCCAGACACCGGAAACTGCCGGGAACGGCGGTTTCGGATTCGGCATGCCGCGCTTGCCTTCGATGGAGGCGATCAGAGCTGTTTCCTCACCGCAGACGAACGCGCCGGCGCCGAGTCTGAGCTCGATGTCGAAATTGAATCCGGAATCGAAGATGTTGTCGCCGAGCAGGCCGTATTCATGCGCCTGTCTGATGGCGATGTTCAGTCTTTCAACCGCGATCGGATATTCGGCACGGATGTAGATATAACCCTTGTGAGCGCCTACCGCGTAGCCCATGATGGCCATGCCTTCGAGAATGGCATGCGGGTCGCCTTCGAGGATGGAACGGTCCATGAATGCGCCGGGGTCGCCTTCGTCGGCGTTGCAGATGACATACTTTTCATCGCCCGGCTGGTCCTTCTGGAACTGCCACTTGACGCCTGTCGGGAAACCGGCGCCGCCGCGGCCTCTGAGTCCGGAAGCCTTGATTGTGTCGATGACTTCCTGCGGTGTCATGGAAGACAGAACTGTACCAAGGGCAGCGTAGCCGTCCATGGCAACGTATTCGGAAATGTCTTCCGGGTTGATCTTGCCGCAGTTTCTCAGAGCGATACGCTGCTGCTTCTCATAGAATTTGATCTTGTTGATGTCGAGAATCTTTTCATGTGTCTTGAGGTCTTCATCGCTGAGCTGCAGGTCGGTGACGACACGTCCCTTGTAGATGTGTTCGGCAACGATGCGGTCAACGTCTTCAACCTTGACATGGCTGTAGAAAACCTGGTCCGGATATACCGCGACAATGGGGCCCTTCTGGCATAAGCCGAAGCAGCCGGTCTTGACAACGTTGACTTCGCCGTCGAGGCCGTATTCCTTCAGGACGTCATTGAAACGGTCATAAATCAGAGCAGAGCTGCTGGCAGTACAGCCGGTACCTGCGCAGCAGAGAATATTCGTACGGTAGTTGGGCATCAGATGTTACCCCTGCCCTCACGGGCGGCCTCAACTGTGTATTCCTCGACGACTTTGCCTTCGCCGATGTGTTCCTTCAGAATGCGGGCAGCTTTCTCCGGATCCACATGGACATAAGTTGTATGCTCACCATCTTTGCCGAAAACTTCGACGATCGGTTCATAGACGCACATACCGATGCAGCCGGTCTGTGTGACTACGCAGTTGTAATCCTTTGTTGCGGTTTCCTCAACAAGACGGTTCAGCACCGGTCTTGCGCCGGCAGCGATACCGCATGTTGCCATACCGACAACGACACGATAATCCTTTCCGCCTTCGCGCATTTCAACCTTTTTCAAGGCAGCTTCACGCATCTTTTTGAGATCTTCCAAGCTTTTCATTGTCGTGTGTCCTCCTTAGCCTGTTCAATTCCCTGGTTAATGTATTCTTTAATCCAGATCAGTATTTCCGGCTCCAGCAGGCTGACGCCCGCCAGTTCCTCTTTAATGACCCGGGTATCAAAGACAAACTGACCGTAATCGGTCTCATATTCCAGCACATAGTCGATGTTCTCGTCGGACTGGATCGATTCCATCATCATTTCACCCAGATTCCCAAGATCCGGCGTGTCGATGTTGAGCTTCTGCACCGAAGCCTGAACGAGTGTTCCTTTGCCGACTGTGCTGTCGATTGCAAACGACCCGCCGCACGTTTCCGCCAAGCCCTTCATGAAGGCTAAGCCCATGCCGATTCTGCGTGTCGTTCTGGATGTGGTAAACGGATCAGCCGCTTTCTTCACCATCTCTTCATCCATTCCCTTGCCGTCATCTTCAATCGAGAATGCGATCACATCATCGTTGAAGCTGTCCCTGATCTTCAGCGTGATCAGCTTTGCGCCGGCCTTGATGCTGTTCATCAGGATTTCGAGAATGTGCATGGCGAGATCTTCCATCATACGTCATCACCCCACAGTTTCTGATAGACGGATTCACGGAGGAAGTGGTCCGGTTCGCTGATGTCGGTCAGATAATGGGCATCTGAATCGATGAACCAGTTTGTGGAATCCTCTGTGATCCATGGATTTGTACTGATCACCCGCAGCCGCTGCTCCTCGTTTTTGACCTCCAGGCCATCATACGCCAGATCCATTGGAATAAATCCGAGCTGATGGGTCACGCTGTTGGCCCTGTCAAGCACATGGGCCAGGATGACCCGCCCGCCGTATTCGTGGATAGCAGCCGCGGTTTCTTCCAGCGTCGCGCTCAGCGACACCAGCAGGAGTCTTTCCTCATCGCCAATCTTTTCGTCCTGTGAATTCATGATCCACTGGTGCCCGAAGAAATCTTCATCATTCTTCACATTGGGCATCTTTGAATCAATCCATTCCTGGAACTTCAGAGCTTTTTCAAGCTTGTTGAACAATCCCAGCACATGGACTTCCTCGCTTGTTTCAAGCTCGGCGCCATACAGCATCTTAAGACCGATCGCTTTTGCGACTTCAGCGACGGCCGGAAGGTTTTTTGTGGAATTGTGGTCGGTGACGGCGATCAGGTCAAGACCTTTGATAAATGCCATGTTGCATATGTTGTTGGGCGTCATGGCGTCTTCCGCACAGGGCGACAGACAGCTGTGCATGTGCAGATCGTAAAACATGTCAGATTCCCAGCTCGACGAGCTTCTTCGCGCTTTCGTAAACCGGCAGGTCACTTTCCAGGACCACCAGTTCCTCGGCAGCGGCTTTTTCGGCAAATTCCGGTGTCACATTGGCGCCGTCGGCGACAATCAGACAGGAGAATTCCCTGAGCAGAGCGACAGCGATGACATTGGCGTGCACCTGGACGGTGATCCATGCCTGCTGCGGTTCGCCATTGCCCATGACCCAGCTCAGCAGGTCGCCGCAATAAGCTCCTTCCACGGGAATGTCCGTATCAAGGGACGGGGTTGAGAGCTTCCATCCGGTTTTTTCAATCAGTTCCTTGACTGTCATTCGTTTTTCTCCTTCAGGGCCTTGAGAACCCTGCAGTCATCTTCCGTTCTGTTTCCCTTGACGATTTCTTCAGCCATGACTCTGCATGTCTGCATGCCGCAGGCGCTGCAGTCATAGCCGGGCAGACGCTCGAACTCCTCATTGACCGCACGGAAGAACCTGGTTCTTTCGAGGAAGGAACGGCTGTCGTCGTCGGTTCTGGAAAACTCATCCGTATAAATTTCGTCAAAAGGCAGATCCGCCGCCTTTTTCGACGACTGACTGGTCAGCGCGTCGATGTTGTTGGCGACAAGGAAACTGTTGCCCCACAGCATGTGGCCGCCGATGCATCCGTTGAAACAGGGATACAGGATCAGCAGCCGGAATTCGTTGAGAAGTCCGAATTCCGCCATGTCAAGAACAGTCGAGACCTTGTCGTAGCCGTCCGCGATCAGATAATCATCGCGGCGGATGATGCGCTGCGGATTGCATACCTGCAGGCCCTCCTTGCAGAAGGAAACCGGATCATAGCCCTTGTGCATGTTCTTGCGGATCATCGGGAAGATGTCCGTTAATGCCAGGGCGTGGTCGACTTCATACTGGGGATTGCCGTACGGGTATTTGGCGTACTCAAGCTTGGATTCACATTCGCAGAGATTGAAGATGCCGATGTGCTTGTCCGGATATTTCCGCCGGATGTCTTTGGCGGCGATTTCGGAACAGAACTTGATTGGCAGCAGTGAATCAAGCAGTGATTTGTGGCTTGTCTGCACGAGCCTTGTGATGACCGGGCAGAAGGAAGCGATATACGGATCGCCTGTGTTCTCACCCGCCATCAGCTGAACTTCCTTTAAATGAAGCGCCGTATATTCGGTGATATCGACAACCTCATCAAAGCCGAGCATCCTGATCGCGTGGAAGAGATCCTGCGCCTCTTCAAGGGAAGCGCAATGGCTGATCAGAGCGCCGGGCACCAGACAGACGGTGTATTCATAGTTTTCGATGTCTTCAAGCGTACTTCCCTGAGCGAGAATTCCGCGGTTGTGGCAGGACATGATGCAGCGGCCGCAGTTGATGCATCGCTGCTGATCTATAACCACCCTGTCATTGTCCATTGACAGGGCACTGGTCGGGCATGCCTTGACGCATTTCATGCATCGGATGCACCGCTCCAGTGTGTAATGGACGACGCTCCTCCTCATACAGGAGACCTGAAGACAAGTGACAGTGTCGTTCCCTCAGGCGATGACTCGATGTGGAAGTCATCGGAGACCCGCTGGATATTGGGCAGACCCATACCGGCGCCGAATCCCATTCCCCTCGCCTTTTCGCTGGCGGTTGACCAGCCGGGCGTCAGTGCTTTTTCAAGATCAGGAATGCCGGGACCGGGGTCTTTGAAGACGAGGTAAACCGCGCCGTCCTCGCCGACATCCAGGAAAACCTTGCCGCCATATGCGTGAATGATCAGATTGATTTCCGATTCATAGCTTGCGACGGCGATTTTTCTGAGCACTTTCGGGGAAATACCGATTTCGGAAAGCGTTGATTTGATATCGGAAGAGACTTTTCCGGCATTCACATAGTCGTCCTGGACGACTGTATATTCCTTATGCAGAATACTATCCATAAATACCGGTAAGTCCTTTCAGATAAAGCCGGCCGCAGGCGTCATACATCGTATAGTCCGTAGCCAGGCAGACAATTCCCATGTTCTTTGCCATTTCGATCGCGTCGTCGAGCAGGAATTTTCCCCGGACGAAGACAATGAACCTGACATCGAGCATTTCGGCGGTGCGCAGGGTCTGGGTGTTGCATAAACCGGTCAAAAGAACAGTCGACTCTTCCTCATCCTGAATCATGGCCAGTGCGTCGCTCATCAGATCGGTGGCGAAAACATTCTTGTACTCATGATTCTGGTGTTCCTCTTCCCAGAGGGTTAAAGGAACCGCGTGAAGCGCATCGGCAATTTCTTTCGCCCGCATATCAGGACCTCAGGGAAGCACTCTTCTCTGCGTTGATGATTGCTTTGAGTTCGGTGAGAAGCTTGTTGCCTTCTGTCGCGGCGCCGATAACTTTGCCGTCAACGACAGCGACCGGGGCAAGGCCGCAGGCACCCAGGCATCTTGTCGCGTCAAGTGAGAACAGACCGTCATCACTTGTTCCGTTGATCGGAGCACCTGTCAGTTCGACAGCCTGGTCAACGAGTTTCTGGCCGCCCTTGACATAGCAGGCGGTGCCGAGGCAGATGTTGATGACATGCTTGCCCTTGGGCTCTGTTGTAAACTGGGCATAGAACATGACAACGCCGTAAACTTCGGCGACGCTTGTGCCGCAGGCATCGGCAATCTTTTCCATCGCTTCAAACGGCACGTAACCGAGTTCGTTCTGCACGTCATGCAGCATGACGATACAAGGGCCCGGTTCTCCCTTGTGGCTGGCCACGATCTCGTCAATTTTGGCAAGAGCGGCTCCGTTCAGTCTTTCCATCCTTGTTCCTCCTTCACTAAATGGTTTATTTTTCCAAACAAGGTATCTGTTAATGCGGCTAAAACAATCAGGACAATTGTCCAGCCGAGGATTCCGGCAGTGTTGAGATCGAGCCGGCAGTAGCTGATCGCCCTGCCGATGCCGTTGGGCACACTGCCCAGGATCTCCGCCATGACCCCGACCTTGAATCCCATAGAGGCCGCGGTTTTGCCGGTCGCCGCGATTTCGGCGCCCAGCTCAGGCAGAATGCGGCGGGTGATCCGGAACCATACCGTTTCCGGGTAGACCGCCTCGACATCACGGGTATCCCTGCTTTCTCTTTTCAGTGCGTTCAGGAATCCGTTCATGAAGATCGGAAACAGAATCAGAAAGCAGACAAGCCTGACCGCCCCTTCTGAACCAAGCCAGATCAGGGCGATAATGATGTAGCTGATATTCGGAATCGTGCGGGTGAGGATCTGCAGCGGCTCAAAGTAATCAGCGAAGCCTCTCACCAGATAGCAGACAATGCTCAGAACCAGGGCCGCGAGCAGCGATAATAACCAGCCGCTCATGATCCTGAACACACTCGCACCGATGGCAGTGTAGAATTTCACGCTCTGCAGATTTGTCCAAAGCCACGACAGTGTCTGCACGGGCGAAGGAATCAGGATGTCATTGTGCACCCACATGGCAGCCAGCTGCCACAGCAGAATCAGGGCCGCGGTTGTGATCAGGTGCTCTTTTTTCATGACAAAAAACTCCCCATTCCTTTCATTATTATACACGGGTTTGTTCATTTATTCACAGCTAAATGAAACGTTCTTCCCATTTAAAAAGAACAGCCCGTCAAAATCAGGCTGTTCTTCACGTTTATGATGATTATTCCGCAATCGCGCCGTCGATGCTTTCAACACCGAAGACCTTGAGGAATGAGGCGACGTCGTCCTTGCATTCCGCAGCGTCACGGATGTTGATGTTCATTCTGCTCCAGCACTTGCCGATGATTTCAGCAGACGGAACGCCGAATGTTTCGATGCCGGCCTCATTGAGATCAGCGATCAGAGCGGAAGGATCGTCGGTATTGACATTTGCGGCGTAGTCCTTCATCTGGTTCAGCAGGTCTGTGATCATCGCTTTGTTGTCTTCATATGTTTTGGAATTGACGAAGAGACCTGCCATCGGGAAGCCGTTTCCGCCCCATTCCTTCTGAACGTCGGAGATGACCTTGAGCTCTTTGCCTGCTTCCTTGCCATTGGCGATGGCTGCGGTAGCGGCCGGCTCAGCGATCAGAGCCGCGTCGGCGTTTCCGGAAAGCAGAGCGGCCATTGTTTCCTGACCGGTCTGATATGCGAAGGAGACTTCAGCGGCGATATCACCGTAGACCTTTTTGAAGACAAGGCCCGGAACCGCCTGTTCGCCGAAGGCTGCCACTGTGTGGCCTTCAGTCAGATCAGCTTCATCGGAGCCGATGATGTAGAGGTTGCCCCATGTGACAACTGCCAGCAGTCTGTAGTCTGTCTTGCCCGCGGAAGCGAGTTTGACGCCGAGGTTGGTCGGAGCGACGATGACGTCATAAGCGGGATCCGGATTGACCAGAGCCGCCTGCAGCGGATCAGCGCCTTCAACAGTCTCGACTGTGTTTTTACCGCCCTTGACAATCGGTAAGAGTGAAAGTGAAGGGGCGCCTGTCGGGGAGAGGATCTTGAGACCTTCCGCCTCGACGGTTGTTTCTTCCGCTTTCTGCTGTTCGTCTGCGGAACCGTTATCGGTCTTCGCGGAGCAGCCGGCAGCCAGAATCAGAGCGAGTGAAGCGCTCATCAGTTTTTTGAAGTTCATGTTCTTTCTTTTTCCTTTCATGCTTTTGAATAAGCGGCTTTGGCAGTTAAGCCCTCAATGTTGCCGAGCTTTCCTGTCAGAGCGCTGATGATCTCATTGGGCGCGTCGATGGCGACGGAAACCAGTGAGATTCCCTTTTCCCTGTAGGGGATTCCCATCCTGCCGATGATATACTCAGCGTACTCATGCAGAACGGCGTTCATTTTTGATGTGCTCTCGCGGTCTTCGACAACGATGGCAATCACTGCGATTCTTGTTTCCATAATTTCCTCCTGAAATGAAAAGTCCCCGTCTTCCGACAGGGACAGAATCAACAAGCTGAATAATCAGTTCATTCTGCAACTTTCCGCTCGGATCTCTCTTTACGGTCGGATGACAATAATGACTATACAACTGTTTTATACGGTTTTCCAGTGAAATTATTCCGCGTTTTTCTTGGAAGCGATTTCTTCCATGATATCCGCCAGGAATTCATCGACTGTCTTTGTGACGGCTTCCTTGTGGCCGTAGCGGCGGACAGTGACGGAGTTTGTTTCAATGTCCTTGTCGCCGACAACGAGCTCAACCGGAATCTTGGAGGTCTGCGCCTCACGGATGCGGTAGCCGAGCTTCTCGTTTCTGTTGTCGACGGAAACACGGACTCCCTTTGCCTTTAACATGTCTGCGATCTTTTCGGCATACTCTGTATGGGTGCCCGGAGCGACCGGAATGACGACGGCCTGGCGCGGTGTGAGCCAGAGCGGCAGATTGCCCTTTGTCTCTTCAAGAAGGAAAGCGATGAAGCGGTCGATGGAACCCAGGATCGCTCTGTGGATAACGACAGGTCTTGCCTTAGCGCCGGTGTTATCGACATATTCGAGTTCGAAACGCTCGGGCAGCTGATAGTCAAGCTGGATGGTGGAAAGTGTGACGTCATGTCCTAACGCGCTTCTGACCTGAACGTCGATCTTGGGACCATAGAAGGCAGCTTCGCCAAGAGCCTCATAGAACGGAACGCCCATTTCCTTTAAGACTTCCCTGAGCTCGGCTTCGCTTCTTGCCCAAAGGTCGTCGTTGCCGAAGTACTTTTCGGCGTTTTCCGGATCTCTTAAGGAGAGACGGAAGCTATAGTTTTCAAAGCCGAAGTCCTTATAGACATCGAGAATCAGTTTTGTGACATTCTTGATTTCGGAAGCGATCTGGTCAGGACGGCAGAAGATATGAGAGTCGTTCTGGGTGAAGGCTCTGGATCTTTCGATGCCGGTGATGGCACCGGCCGCCTCAAAGCGGAAGTCGTCGGCGATCTCGGCGATTCTGACCGGCAGGTCGCGGTAGGAATGCAGGGTGCTTCTGTACATGATCATGTGTTCCGGGCAGTTCATCGGACGCAGGCAGTATTCATCATTGTCGCGCTCCATGATCGGGAACATGTCATCCTTGTAGTGGGCCAGATGGCCGGAAATCTTGTAGAGCTTTGTGGAAACGACAACCGGGGTCTTGACATGGACATAGCCCTGGGCCAGTTCCTTGTCCATGATGTAATCGGACAGCAAACGTCTCATGGTCAGGCCGTTGGGCAGCCACATCGGCAGACCGGAACCGACGGTTTCGGAGAACATGAAGACAGCCAGGTCCTTGCCGAGCTTTCTGTGGTCTCTCTGCTTCGCGTCTTCAAGATCCTGAAGATGCGCTTCAAGAGCTTCCGGAGTGGGCAGGCAGACGCCGTAGATTCTCTGCAGAACCTTGTTGTGTTCATCGCCCTTCCAGTAGGCGCCGGAATGCTTGAGAAGCTTAAAGTTCTTCAAAAGCTTTGTGTTTTCGACATGCGGCCCACGGCAGAGATCGGTGAAGTCGCCCTGTGTGTACATGGAAATGTTTGTGCCTTCGGGCATTCTTTCGATCAGGTCAACCTTGTATTCGTCGTCTTTGAACTGCTCAAGAGCTTCTTCTCTTGTGATTTCATGGCGGACAATGTTCTTGGCGGCCTTGACGCACTTCTTCATTTCCTTTTCGATCTTGGGCAGATCATCGTCACGGATGACATCGTCACCGAGGTCGATATCGTAATAGAAACCCTCCTCGACAACCGGACCGACCCAGAACTTCGCCTGCGGATACAGGTGCTTGACAGCCTGCGCCATCAGATGGGCACAGCTGTGGTTCAGCGTGTTAAGCTGTTCGTCTTCCTTGAAATTAATCATGTTTTCTCCTCTTCCCTCGAAATAATAAAAGCGTCCTTCAACACAAGGACGCTGAACATGCGCGGTACCACCTTATTTCCCGTAAACTCTTTACGGACACCTCTGATTCCTTAACGCGGAACAAACGGCCTTCCCTTTCGGGCGCTGCTCCGGGGCAGTAATCCTGAAGCGCCGCATCAGCCTCGCACCGGCCGGCTGACTCTCTTTATTGGCTTTCGGCAGGATCGTATCCCCTTCTTCACATTTCCATTTATTTATATCGCTTATGGATGAATTCGTCAAACAAATTCAGAATAAGCTCATCTGGTTGGTTTCCTGCAGTCCTTCCAGACATCCGAGCACTTCCAGCTTTTTAAGAAGTGTCGCGGAAAGCTGGGTGCGCTTGAGGATGTCCTCTTTGGAAATGAATTCCGCTTCCTTTCTTGCGGCTTCGACGGTTTTTGCGACGTTGCCGCCAAGACCGTCGATGACGGTGAACGGCGGGATGATGCATTTGGGATCATCAGGGTCTTCGCAGAACCTGGTGGCCAGCGATTTGTAAAGATCGACCTTTCCGATCTTAAAGCCTCTGGCGTAGAGTTCTTCGCAGACTTCCAGCGTGTCGAAGAGCGCCTTTTCCTTGTTGGAAACCGGCACGGCCGCGTTGCGGTCCTGCATTCTTGACTGGATGTCCTGCATGCGAAGCCTGATGGCCTCAATGCCCTTGGCCATTGTTTCGATCTCATAGGCGTCGCAGCGCAGCGAGAGGAACTGGATATAGAAATTGACCGGTTCATGAACCTTGTACCAGGCGATGCGCATCGCCATCATGACGTAGGCGACGGCGTGGGCCTTCGGGAACATGTACTTGATCTTTTTGCATGACTCAATGTACCAGTCAGGCACATTGTGGCTCTTCATCTTTTCTTCCTGGTCTTCTCTTAAGCCCCTTCCCTTTCGGACGTCCTCCATGATTTTGAAGGCGTCGATCGGTTCGAGCTTCTTGTCGAGAAGATAGGTCATGATATCGTCACGGCATCCGATGACTTCGCCGATCGGGTGGCCGGCGCGGACAAGATCCTGGGCGTTGCCGCTCCAGACGTCGGTGCCGTGCGAAAGGCCTGAGATGATGACAAGATCCGAGAAGCTGTGCGGTCTTGTCTCCTCAAGAACGCCTCTGGTGGTTCTGGTGCCGAATTCCGGCAGACCCAGAGCGCCCGTTTCTTTTTTATAGATTCTCGGATCAGCCCTCAGCGCCTCGTCACTGTAGAAGAGCGAAAGCGTTTCGGGGTCGTTCATCGGAATGTCCATCGGTTTTCTTTTGGCGATGTTCTGCAGCATTCTCATCGCGGTCGGATCGACGTGGCCGAGAATATCGAATTTTAAGACATTGTCATGGATGTCATGGAAGTCGTAATGGGTTGTCTTCCAGTCGGAAGTCGGGTCGTTGGCCGGATACTGCACAGGCGTGAAGTCCTCGGCGATATATTCATCGGGAATGATGATGATGCCGCCGGGATGCTGGCCGGTGGTTCTCTTGACATTCTGGCAGCCGGAGGCAAGATAGTCCTTCATCGTCCTTCGCATATCGGTGATATTCATCTTTTCGCAATAGCCGGTGACATAGCCATAGGCTGTCTTTTCGGCGACGGTGCCGATTGTGCCGGCGCGGAACGCGTGGTCTTCACCGAAGACTTCCTTGATGAAAGCGTGTGCCCGCCACTGGTATTCGTTGGAGAAGTTCAGGTCGATATCAGGCGTCTTGTCGGCGTTGAAGCCAAGGAAGGTCTGGAACGGAATGTTCTGGCCGTTGCCCTTCATTGTCGCCCCGCAATGCGGGCATGTCTTGTCAGGCAGGTCGAAGCCGCTCTTGACTTCCGGATCCTCGATCCACTCGCTGTAATGGCACTTGGGACACAGGTAATGCGGCTTGAGCGCGTTGACCTCGGTGATGCCGGACATGGTTGCGGTAAAGGAGGAGCCGACGGAACCTCTTGAGCCGACGACGTAGCCGTCCTCATTTGATTTTTTGACAAGCAGATGGGCGATGTAATAGTGCACGCCAAAACCGTTGCGGATAATGTTGTCGAGCTCTTCCTCAAGTCTTGTCGTGACGATTTCCGGGATCTTTCCCTCAAACTCGTACATCTGCTTCGCGGTGTTGTGGCAGATTTCACGCAGCTTGTCATCCGACCCTTCCACATGCGGCGGATAGGTGCCGCTGGGAACAGGTCTGACTTCCTCAATCTGCTCAAACAGTTTATTGGGATTGGTGACAACGATTTCTTCAATGAGGGCGTCATCGTCAAGCCAGGCGAATTCTTTTTTCATTTCATCGGTCAGACGGATGTGCTGATCGGGATTCTTTGTCCGATAGCGCAATGCGTCATCGCGGATATAAAGCGGATGGGTCGCTCCGCCGACGCCCTGCGACATGATATAGACGTCGCGGAAGATCTTCTCTTCCTTTTTGCAGTAGTGGGCGTCCGAGTCGGCAATGACCGGCTTGCCCATGGCTTTCGCGGTGTCGATGATCCGGCGGATGACCTGTTTCAGTCTTGCAAGATCCGGCACATTGCCCAGTGCCAGATAGACGGAGAAGTTGCTTAAGGGCTGCACTTCAATGTAGTCATAGAAGCTGATCGCTTCTTTGAGTCTTGCGTCGTCGCCGTTGGCGGCCATTTCAAAGACTTCGCCGTTATAGCAGGCGGAGCCTAAAAGCAGGTTGGTTCTTGAGCGCTGCAGGCTGGAGCGCAGCACCCTTGCCTCAGCCGCCACGTCGGTGCCCTCCTTGCCGGAGGCCTTGCCCATGACAGCGAGTGTTTTGGTGTTAGATTCAGTGACGAGTTTATAAAGATCGCGGACGCCGTCGTGGTTTTTCGCCACGGCGCAGACATGCATTCTTCTGCTTTTGACAAAAGAATGCTCATCCTGGATCACTGTCTGCAGGTCATTGATCGTCTGAGCGTGGAACTTGTTTTTCGCGTCCCTTAACAGACACAGGAAAACCGATCCCAGAACATCGGCGTCATAGTCGGCTCTGTGGGCGACTTCCTCATCATAGGAGACATGATAGTTTCTGGCGATATTGCCGAGACGGAACGCCCGTCTTTCCTTTAAGATCGCCCTCGACATGTCCAGGGTGTCGATGACTGTGTTCTTCAAAGGTTCCCTGCCGATGCGGCGCAGCTCCTCGTTGAGGAAGTTGATATCGAATGTGGCGTTATGGGCGACAAGCACGGCGTCGCCGATCCATTCGATCAGCTCATCCGCCGCTTCTTCAAATGAGCGGGCGCCCGCAACCATGGCATTGGTGATGTTGGTCTTGCCGGAAATGAAAGCGGGAATCGGCACCGGCGGCTTGATGAACATCTGCTTTGTTTCGACAACCGTCTGGTTTTTAATCCTGACGCCGCCGAATTCGATCATGTGATCAAAGTGGCAGGAAAGACCTGTTGTTTCAAGGTCGAAGGAGATGTATTCACACTCATCGATCAGCTGATCCGTGGGATTGCGGACAATGAGCAGTTCGTCATTGCACATGTTGAGCTCGCAGCCAAGCCCGACCCGGAATCCTCTTTCCGGATCCTTTTTCTTGCAGCCCTGGGCGGCGTTGAACGCTTTGACGAATGACTGCACGTCGGCGTGGTCGGTGATGACGATGCCCTTGTGTCCAAGATCAAAGGCGTAATTGACGATCTCCTTGATATCGCAGACAGCGTCCATTTCCGACATGTTGGTATGGGTGTGCCATTCGATTCTCTTTTCCTTTGCCGTGTCGGTGATCTTTTCCTTTTCCAGCTTGTCCACTCTTGTCGGCATGCACACAAGATCACGGGAATAGGTGTCGTATTCAATCCGTCCGAAAATGCGGACGCGGTCGCCCTTGCCGATTTCGGTCAGTTCCTCTTTTGTCGTCCGGTTGTTTTCAAACCGCTTGACGCTGATCGCGTCGGTGCCGTCATAGACAGACCAGGTCTGGATGATGCGGCCGGTCTTTTTGATTTCGGTGATTTCCTCATTGAAGATATCGCAGTCAAACTGGATGTCCCCCATCGGGTCATGGACATCGCGCAGTTCGATTTTTGTATAATCATCGGTCTTTGTGCGGTAGTAATTCTTCTTCTGCGGTTTCGCCTGGGCAGGCGTTTCTTCAGAAGCGGAAGGAATCACATGAAGCGGAATGTCTTTGATCTCAGGCACTTCCACCTTCTGCATTTCACAAAGCACATGGTAGTTTTTCAGGCCGATCGAAGCGAGCATCTCCTCCACAGGGGAAAGATATGCCGAACTCATTTCGCAAGTCTGCTCATCCGAGAACAGACAGCGCACGGTTCTTTCTTCCGGCTCAACCAGAACAACCGACTGGGATAATACGGAGGTTTCCGGCTGGTTTGCGTAAAGGTTTTCAAGATACCTGCGGATTTCAACGCTGGAAATCGTGTCATCGTCACATTCCATCGTGACTTTGACGGCCGAGCCTGTCTTTTCCTTCAGCAGCTCGCAGAACACCGCGTATTCGCCGCAGGAAGGAATCTTACCGCAGTGCAGCGTGACCTCAACCCTGTTATCCGCCCTGAAAAAACGGACCGATTCAATCACAGCCTCGCCTAGTCCCGGTTCTTTTTCATTCTGGAATTCAGATGCGATTTCATTAACTTTCTTTGCCACGGCAGCACTCCTTATAACAGTTCCCTATCATACCACATTCCGCAGGTCAGAACGTGAGCGGATTGTGAAAGAGAATTTCCTCACGATGAATTGCCATTGCGTCAATTGCATTGTTTGCATTATATTGTATAATGCAATTGGAGGAACATTATATGAATACAGAAAATATAACAATCGGCAGGGAATATCCCCTTGAGGGCATCCTGACCCTTCCTGAAAATACAGACGTCCCGGTGCCCGCCTGCGTGCTGGTCCATGGCTCGGGATCCAGCGACAAGGATGAAAAGATCTTTGAGCTGCGCCCCTTTGCGGACATCGCCAATGAGCTTGCCCTCCATGGCATCGCTTCACTGCGCTATGACAAGCGCTCATTTGTCCATGGCAGACAGATGGTCAAATCAAAAACGCCCATCACGGTTTATGAGGAAACCATTGAAGACGCCGTCTTTGCGGCGGATCTGTTAAGAAACAATCCGAGAATCGATCATGACAGGATCTTTATCATCGGCCATTCGATGGGTGCCATGTTAAGCGGCAGGATTGACGCGGAAGGCGGAAACTTCAAGGGCCTGATCATGATGGCCGGCATCCCTTTCTCACTTGATGAAGTTCTCATGCGGCAGCTGCAGGAACTCGCGGACACTTCAAACTTCATTGTCAGAACAATCATTTCAAAGCAGAAGGAAAAGCTGGCAAAGCAGTTTGCGGCAATGGATTCGATGAGCGACGAGGACGCAAAGAAGATCAGGATGGGCGGCGGCACAACGCTGTATTACTTCAAGGATATCAAACAGCATCCCGTCAGAGACTATCTTCTCGCCAATGAGAAACCCCTTCTCATCATGCAGGGGGAAAAGGATTTCCAGGTCAGGGCGGATCTGGATTACGCAGCCTTTCAGGAGATACTTAAAGACAGAAAGAATGTCACATGGCGCCTTTATCCGGATCTCAACCACCTGTTCATGAAATCCGTCTATGGCACGATCAAAGACGCCAATAAGGAATATAAAGTGAAGCAGCACATTCCCCGTGAAGTCATCGCTGACATTGCGGAATGGATTCATTCTGTTCAGTGAGCCATGCATAATTGCAGGACAATTCCCTTTTCTGTCATGATATGATTAGATCAGCAACTAAGACAGAAAGGACAATAATCATGAAAAAGTATCTCGCCATCGATATGGGCGGTACGGCAATCAAGTACGGTGTTCTGGATGAGGAGCTCAGTTTCAGCGAACACGGAAAGATCGACGCCAACACCGCCTCCATGGATGATCTCGTCGCTGACCTTAAGAATATTTATGAAAAATACGGTGAAGGCACGGAGGGCGTGTGCATCTCGATGCCCGGCGTGATCGACCGCAAGAAAGGCTTCGCCCATACCGGCGGCGCCTACCAGTGGGTCAAAGAGCTTCCGGTCGCGGAAATCCTCTCCGAAAAGCTCGGCGCCAAAGTCACCATCTGCAATGACGCCAAAGCGGCAGCCCTGGCCGAAATCGGCTTCGGCAACATGCAGTATGTCACCAATGGTGTGTGCATTATTCTGGGCACCGGAATCGGCGGCGCTGTCATCGTCAACGGCAACCTGGTTGACGGCACCCATTTCTCCAGCGGTGAATTCTCCTTCATCCGCGGCCACGCGGACGATCGAACCAACAAGAGAGACATCTTTGCGATGACCAACGGCGTGCCCGGCTTCAAGGCATTCCTCAAAAAGGCGACCGGTCTCGATGAAATCGACGGCCTCAAAGCATTTAAGATGATCAAGGAAGAAAACAATGAGGACGCACTCAACGGTGTCAAGGAATTCTGCGCGTATCTTGCCCATCACATCTATAATCTGCAGGCAATCCTCGACGCGGAAAGAGTCCTGATCGGCGGCGGTATCTCCAATGAGCCGATGTTCATTGAGCTGGTCAGGGAAGCGGTCGATGAAGTCTTCGACGGCGCCTGGATCCCGGTCATCCCCAAGCCTGAAGTCATGGTCTGCAAGTTCCAGGCGGACGCCAACCTGATCGGCGCTGTCTATAATTTCATTGAACTTGAAGATCTCTATCAGGACAACCAGTTCATCAACATGTAATCAGGTTTACCCTGATCGGGTAGGAGGAAGTTTTGAGTAAAACTTCCGTCCTCCCACACCACCGTACGTACCGTTCGGTATACGGCGGTTCCCAATTTAAGCTTTGACTG
>CACYNH010000017.1 GCA_902775735.1 uncultured Erysipelotrichaceae bacterium | reverse complement strand
GAGCGTTGTCGAAAACTCTTAGAGCCAGTAAACAACGCTCTTTTTTACTGGTCTCTTTTTGTATTTACCCCCAACTTTTTCGCCCAAACCCCTTGACAAATACTGCTCGCGGCGGCTCGCTTCGCTCGCTTTCGGTAAGGGTGAAGGGGGTAAGCTGTATGCTTAAACGTATCTCTTCGATCTGGGAATATCGCGACTTTCTCAAATCGGAAGAAATCATTCTGGATCGTGCTCAGCGGAAACGTTTATCTTCGAAGTTATATCATTCTGCTTTGCACAAACTTAAGAAGCTGGACCCGCTACTGGCTTCTGATCTTCTCTTCTCCCTGTACTCCAATACAGGAAGACCTGCCATTGATCCTTCTCTTCTCATCCGTTCTTTCGTTCTTATGCAGCACCTCGGCTACACTTCCATTAACCGTTGGTGCGATGATCTTCACTGTGATTCTCTTCTTCAATATCTTATCGGCACCTTCTCGCCTCCATCCATGTCTTCCCATTACGATTTCATCATCAGACTTACCGGTGTCGATCCTCACATGGATGAACTCTATCCGAAAGACCACTATAAGAAACCTCCAAAACAGAAACCTAAACATGGCGAGAAACTGAAGAATTATTCTCACACTGACACTTACTATCTTTTCGATAAATATAAAAATGGTGCCGAGAGTGATCGTGAGCGGATGATGTTCACACTTCAGTCATTGTTCAATGCTTTAGCTGTCATTCCGTCTCTTGATACAGGCTTCATCGATAAGGATCGTCTCATCCTTTCCGGTGATGGTTCCGCTCTTCATATCCACGCTTCCAGGTATGGCCACCAGGTGTTGGATGGTAATGAAGAGGATCCTGTTTTCCGTTTCTCTGCACCTGACGCTGATATCGGCTGGGATTCTGATCTCGATTCCTTCTATCTGGGCTTCACTTTCTACAATATCTCCTGTCACAATCCTCTCAGAAACATCGACCTGCCCGTCTTTATCTCTTTGGAGAAAGCTTCCAGGCACGACGCTCTGACTTCCATTTCAGCCGCCGCTCAATTGTTTGACATGAACCCTGACCTGCAACCCTTATACATGTGTCTTGATTCTGCCTCTGACAGTCTGCCCATATACCAATACTATCGTCTTAATCATATTATCCCAGTCATTGATCATAATCCAAGACGTGATTCTTCCAAGGCTGACCCGGAGAAGAATCACCTTTCAAAGAATGGTATTCCGATCTGTGATGCCGGCCTTGAAATGATCAACTATGGCTATGATGCGCAGCGCTGCAGGCACAAATTCAGATGTCCGCTTGCCATGGGAAAGATTGATCACTGTGATCTCAAGGATCAATGCAGTTCTTCCGCTTACGGAAGAGTCGTCTATATCAATGATGGTGATGATGCCCGCAACAGCGGACCTCTTCTTTACAGATCTGATAAATGGAAACAGATCTACAAGAACAGAACCAGTACGGAGCGGATCAATAACCGTGTATTGAATGACTATCGTCTTCATCAGATGCATATCCGCAATGGTGCGAAAAATGCATTCTTCGCCATCTAGGTTGTTTTCAATGCGCCTTGGCCGCATTTTTTATATCTCAGGCTTATCTGCCTGCAGATATCCGCTTAAATTTACCGTGGGTTTTCGAGCTTACTCATTTTCAAAACCACCCATTATTCCTGCGCTATTTCAGCAGATGTCGCATGTATATTCATTAGCAGAGTTGTGGTAGTGCTTTGAGGTACGTCAATTCAAAGTTGTCTTTCACGTGATTAAGACAATTGAAAAGTAGCAAAATAGCAATAAGATAACAATCAGGATGGCGCGAATTGTCCAATAAACGGCGCGAATTTCAACAAAACATCATTGTATTGACATTAAACCGATCAACCTGAACACATTGATGCGGACGTATGGATGTAGCCATTCAAAATACAATCAGTGCCGGCTGTAAAATAACAGCGAATTGAAATCCAAAAATACAACTAATGCCTTTAGGAGCGTGCCGCGTCCCGCGTTTACTGAATATTTTGA
This sequence comes from uncultured Erysipelotrichaceae bacterium, assembly GCA_902775735.1. Classification (GTDB taxonomy): domain Bacteria; phylum Bacillota_I; class Bacilli_A; order Erysipelotrichales; family Erysipelotrichaceae; genus Bulleidia. The sequence goes on along the minus strand of CACYNH010000017.1, from coordinate 51,095 downwards.
ATGTCGGCTTAATTATCAACTGTCAAACTCCTGTGTGATAAATTATCACAAGAATGTTACATAAAATCAGACGTGATAGATGTACCTTCAAATCATGAAAAAGGCATATCCTAACAATTTGAGACTTGAACGGGAGAGGTTGGGATGGAGTCAGGAAAAGCTGGCAAACCATATCAACATATCAAGAAGTCAAATATCGCATTGGGAAACCGGTGAGCAAAATCCGCCACTGGAAACAGCATTACGGCTTGCCAGGTATTTCAATGTGACGGTCGAATACCTTTTCCCGATTATTACAGTTAATGACAATGATAATAATCAACAGGTAATCATTGATATCTCCGACCTTAACGCAGGGAATCGTGAGGTGGTTTTGGGGCTGGTAGGTCTTTTGAAGAAACAACAACAGAAAGATGAAAAATGAATTGTCAGCTTTTATCATCGATGATGATTATGGATTTATTGACCTTTTTACGTCTGTATATTGGGAATTAGCTGAATCTTTAGGCTTCCAGCCTCGGCTTTGCAGTGCGGACTGTTATACCGGGGAACTGGCAGAAAGACACTATGATGTTGCTTTTCTGGATATACAAATGCCGGAATTATCGGGTTTTGAAATCAGCAGGATACTGCCACATTCTGACACCAGAGTTGTGTATGTATCCGCTTTTGATTATTACGTGTTTGAATCTTTTGACTACAGGGCTTATGGTTTTGTCCGCAAACATCAGCTGCGAAATGATCTGCTCCGCGTGCTTGGACGCTATTGTATGGAGCAGAATAATATCATTGAAATCACGATGAATGGCAAAATACTCCCTATTGACACAGACCGGATCTGGCTGATCAATGTTAATGGCAATTACACAACGATTCATTTTGATGAGTTTACTTCGAAAATAAAAGTATCGCTGCAGCGCTTTGAAGCCGCGAACAAAAAACAGCTTGAGTCCAGCTTTGCTCATATCAGCAGGCATATGATTGTGAATATGAGATATGTTGAGCAGATTCATGGTAGTCAGGTTTTTATGCAGGAAGGAAGCGTGCTTTATATGAGCCGTGGATATGCCGCAAAATTCAGGGAAAGGTATTATACTTATCGTAACCGGTGTGCGCTATGAATCCATATGAATTGTTTCTGAATCTGATTGAAAGTGTATGTTTTGCGGTCGTGACGGCAGATTATATAAAGCCTGAAAGAAATAAACTGCCGGCATATTTTTTTCTTTTTATCGCAGGACAGACGGCGATCATTACAATCACAAATCTGTTCCTTTTCTATGAAGGATTCTTTTCGGTTATTTATAATGGATTCTTTTTCCTGATGATGTATTTCTTCAGGAAAAAAGACGCAGGTCCTTCCGCAGGAAGGATTCTCATTTATATTATTCTTTTGAATATTATTGTTTCAGTCTGTACTGAGATTGCCTTACCGGCTGGAATGCGGCTGTCTGGTTTTGACAGCTTAAGCAGCTTTATCGCTTCATCACAGTACCTTTCTGCTGTCTTTTTCTTAAGCAGGCCGCTTGTGGCTGTATTGCTTGGTATATTGAACACTGTCTCAATGAAGTACCGTTCCATGGAGCCCAAATACATGAGTTATTATCTATGTCTGTTTCTGGGTATTTATGTTCTCATGACATATCTGGAAGGATTCATATTCGGAATGGATGAAAAATGGCAGATTTATATCTTTATCAATATTGTCCTGAGTGTGATTGGCTTCTTTTCCTATCATCTTCTGAATCTTGCCGCTTATGATCACTTCCGCTTTGAAGAACAAATGGTAATTCGGGATGAAATGAGGCTGATCCGCGAAAATATGCGGATGTATGAAGAAGAGGAAAAGAAGCTTCTGGAAATGCGCCATAACATGAAGAATGAACTGACTATTATTAATGGCTATCTGCAGAGCGGCCAGTATGAGAAAAGTCAGAAATACATCCAGGATTCCATTATGGGACTGAACCGGCTGCCGGTTCTGATCTCTTCCGATCATCCGGCGGTTGATATGATTCTTTCATCCAAGCTCAGTCAGGCGAGAAGCCTTGGCATTGAGACACAGGCTGTCATACAGATGGGAAATATAAAAAATGAGGCGGAATTTGATCTGGCCCTCATTCTTGGACATCTTTTGGATAATGCAATTGAGAATATCTCCTCTGAAAACAAGTACATCTCAGTCAGAGTTGAACAGGAAGGGGAAATTGTTCTGTCGGTACAGAATTCAACTGACAGTAATGACAATGCTTTTCTCAGTACCAAACCTGATCAGAAAGCGCATGGCTTCGGGCTGAAGCAGATCAAAGCACTGGCGGAAGCCCATGACGGCGGGTTTACGATTCAGATCGCAGACTATATGTGCACGGCAATTGTTATCTTGAGTGATATTTCATGAATTTCGAATAGATTTCCGCATGTCTCGTCCTGCTTGTGTAAATAGGCTTTCCATATCCCTGAATCTTGATACAGTCGGATTCAACTGATTTGATCTTCTGTATGTTTACGATGACAGAGCGGCTGGCATATTCGAAAAATGAATTGTCCAGCAATTCCTTTAAAGAATTCATTGACTGTCTGGCAAGGCTGTAAACAGTACCGTTATCCATGTAAACTTTGATTTTTTTCTGAAATGTTTCAAAAAACAGAATTGATCCAGGGTTCACGGCAACTGTATGGCCGCCATATATCGTCAGGGATACAGTCTGTGCCATGGATAATTCTTTTTTCAACATGGTCCAGCAGTTTCCGATTTTTTCTTCAAGCCGGGTTTTGTCTATGAATGAAAAGACATTTAATCCAAATGCATCAAAAACAGTGCCAGGATAGTTGGTCAGAAAAACAACGATTATTGCCGGCTGTTCCTGATGAAGTTTTCTGGCAAGGTTAATACCGCTTTCCTGTGCCAGCTGAATGTCGAGTATGACAACATCATAGCGGGCAGAGTTTTTAAGAAAAGAATCGGGATCACTGTAAAAATCAAAATCATCGTCAATATGATTTTTTCTTAATGCATTTCTGAGCTGATCTTCATAGAGGGGTTCATCGTCCACATAAGCGGTTCTCATGCGTTAATAATATTGCAACAAAAGCAGATGATCAAACCACTTGTCACCATTTGGCACCAGTTATCACCGGTTCCTTCTTTTTGTATTTTCAAAAGTATATAGTGCAGCTATGAACAAATGGATTCTTCTTGTAAAAGAAACAGCTGCTGAAATGGACATAGATTACCAGATCGTCAGATACGGCACTTTGGTGGAACTGTCATCCATTCTTGACATAACTGCTGCCCTGCTGATTGCACTGCTGATTGGCAGATTTGCGCATGGTGTATTGTTTGTTGCGGTGTTTTCTTTTCTTCGTGTCTATTGCGGAGGATATCACAGCAAAACTGCAATTGGATGTGCATGTCTCTATATTTCAATTGTAATTTCAGGAATCCTTCTCAGTCCACATCTCAGCAATCCTTCATGCATGGCTGTTTCTCTGGTTTGCTGTGTGTATCTGCTTTTGGCATGCCCGGTTGAGCATGAAAACAATCCGCTCACCCGGGAAGAATACAGACGTGATGCATTCATTGTAAAGGTCCGGCTGTTCATTGTTATGGCTGTGTATCTGTATCTGGTACATAGCTGCTCAGTATATCAGGGCACTGCCGCGGCCGTTCTGATATGGCTGACTGTGTTGTGCATTATGCAGAAGAGAAAGGAAAAGGACAATGAAAAAAATACTGCCGGTAATCTACGTGAAACTCATGGCTCATGCTGCTGAAAGATCTGTAAAAATACCAACTCTTAAAACTGCCTGGCAGCCAGGCATGCCGTCGGCACTGAAGGTAAAAAAAAAGCAAATATCCAATCGGAAATAATGTTTCTGACAGGTTAAACAGACCGGGTTCATTTAATGGAAGAGGACTCTTGAGTGCTGCTGCTCAGGAGTCTCTTGGCCGAATGTGCATTCTGTCTGCTGTCGGAATTATTCCTTCCGGATGCCTGTCTTTGATGCCGCGCATATGAAAAAGGCTTAAGCTTCGTCACTTAAGCCTTCCGGTTCATTTGTATGGTTTTGCGGGTGTTTCGGGGAAGATATAGGTTCCGCTCAGATATCCGGTCAGAAACGCCTGGGCCAGAGAGTTTCTGCGGATCCGGTTGACTGCTTCGGGAATGCTCATCCAGTTCCAGGTGTCGATTTCCTCATTCGGCTTTGCGTCAGTTTCTTCAACGACCGCGGTGAAATTGAACATGAGGGTGTTGGAAGGCGCGTAGAAATGGGAACGGTTGAAGGAGAGGGACTGCACTTCCAGACCGAGCTCCTCTTTGATTTCCCTGACGGCAGCATCTTCAGCATCCTCACCTTTATTGATATAGCCGGCACAGAGGATATACTCATCCCCGCCGTACTGGCGGATCAGAAGAACCTTATCTCTCTGTGCGTTGGTGATGATCATCGAGACGCCGGCGTTGAAGACAGGAAAACGGTATTCCTGACAGGCAGGGCACCAGGGGATGTTCTTTCCTTCCGACGCCAGATATTTTTCCTCAAGCTTCGCGCCGCACTGCATGCAGTGAATCATTCTGACTGCGGGCATAGCCGGTTTATTCTCCCAGCTCTTCGTGGAGCTTGTCGGCCCAGCCCTGGAATTCAGCCAGTCTTTCCTTTGTGACTTCAGGATAGCGGGGATCCATTTCTTTCAGGACCGCAAGAATGATTTCGGAAACGACATAGCGCATGTACCACTTGTTGTCGGCAGGTACGACATACCATGGCGCGTATTTGGTTGCGGTGGCGTTGATCGCGTCTTCAAAAGCATCCTGGTAATCATCCCAGTACTGCCTTTCCTCGACATCGCCGCTGGAGAACTTCCAGTTCTTTTCAGGCTCCTCAATTCTGGCAAGGAAGCGCTTTGCCTGTTCATCCTTTGAGACATTCAGGAAGATTTTGACGATGCGGATATTGTTGTTGTAAAGGTATTTTTCGAAATTGCGGATATCCTCATACCTGTTGTCGATGACTTTGTCCAGATCGATTCTTCTGGACTGGGCCTGGGAAGCGTAAAGCTTTTTGACTTTGCCAATCAGCACATCTTCATAGTGGGAACGGTTGAAGATGGCAATTTCTCCCTTGGCCGGCACATGGGCGCTGATTCTCCAGAGGAAATCATGGGCCAGTTCGGTGGAACTGGGGGACTTGAAGGCTGCTTCATAGACGCCATGCGGGGAGAGGCACTGGAGCACATGGGAGATGGTGCCGTCCTTGCCGGCAGCGTCCATTGCCTGGAAGACGATGATCAGGCCTTCTTTCTTTTCGGCGTAGAGCTTCTGCTGAAGCTCATTGAGTTCATCCTCGTTTGCCTTCATCTTTTCTTTCGCTTCTTTTTTGTCTTCGCAGAGTTTTGTTTCTTTTGTGGAGACTTTGCTGATTTTAAAGGCTTTGGAGCCATCATAACGGTATTCTTTGAACATGCGTTTGTCTTCCTTTCTGACATGTTAATCATACCACCGGAATGAATTCAGGCTTCGTGCAAAGCACGGACAAAAAAGAAAAGACCCGCATATAACGGATCTTTCAATGGTCGGGGTGACGAGATTCGAACTCACGACCTCTTCGTCCCGAACGAAGCGCTCTACCAAGCTGAGCCACACCCCGACGTTCAGCGTAGATTATGTTAGCACATCAATCCGAAAAAAACCATAGAAATTTTCAAGGATGAGAAAAATTGAGATCCGCCCCGTTTGGGCAGACCATACGTTTTTTCATGACTGATGAGACTGTGTTAAGATAATTCACAGACAGAAACAGAACGGGGAGGTATCCGGATGGCGAAGAAACAGAAAAGAAGAATCCGCTGGTGGGCGCTGGCAGGCGTGATCCTGGCAGCGGCAGCAGTTGTCGCTCTTGCAGTATTATTGGTAAAAAGCCTGTTTTCCCCGGCAAGACCGGCAGTCCGCAAGACCCCGCCTGTTCATCTGAGAAACACAGAACAGGGATACTCGCCGGTGATCACAACCCATGAAGCTTCTCTTTTCATGGTCGGCGACGCTCTTCTGCACGACACGGTTTACAACGACGCAAGAACAGCGGACGGCGGCTGGGACTTCACAAAGCAGATCGGCAGGATCGGTGAAATCGCAGAACAGTATGATCTTGCCTATTATAATCAGGAAACAATCCTGGGAGGAGAAGAGCTTGGACTGTCCAATTATCCAATGTTCAATTCACCTCAGGAATTCGGCCGCGACATGGTGAATATGGGATTCAATGTCGTCTCCACCGCCACCAACCACGCCCTGGACAGATGGGGCGCAGGCGTAGAAGCATCCAAGGCCTTCTGGAAATCACAGGAAGGCGTTGTCGAAGATGGCACCAATACCTCCTGGGAAGAGTTCAATGAACTGCCTGTCTATGAAGTCAACGGCATTTCCTATGTGTTTGTGTCATGGACCTATGGAATGAACGGCCTGCAGTGTCCGGAAGGGGAAGAATATCTCATCAACTGCTACAGGGATTACGAGGATGAGATGTTTGAGCAGGTCAGAAAAGGAAAAGAGATCGCCGACGTGGTCATCGTCGCCATGCACTGGGGCGATGAATATTCCATGGAACCCAATGAGGAACAGCTCACCCTTGCCAGAGAACTATCCGACGCCGGTGCCGATATCATCATCGGCAACCATGTCCACTGCATCCAGCCGGTGGAGTGGATCAATGACAAAACCATCTGCTTCTACGCTCTGGGCAATCTCATCTCTGACCAGTGGCCATGGGAGGAGTCCATGATCGGCATGATGGCGGCTCTCAAAATCACAAAGACTGAACAGGGCGATCATTCCGAAATCAAAATCAGCGATGTCAAAGCGGATCTGCACTGGACTTATTCCGACCGCCCGAACCATGTGGATTTTGAAGAATATCCGTTCTCACAGCTGAATGATGATCTGTATCCCGGCTATGAAGAGGTTTACGGACGCTATATCGAAACCATCACGGAAATGGATGATTCCATTCAGGTCGGCGGCTTTTAGATAATGAAAATCTCAGTACTGACAATGTTTCCGGAAATGTTTGATTCCTTTGCCCGTTCGGTCCTGGTAGAAAGGGCGGAAGAAAGAGACCTTCTGGAACTTGAGATCATTGATATAAAAGATTATGCCGGCGGCAGCTACCGTCATATCGACGATTCGCCTTTTGGCGGCGGAGCGGGAATGGTCATCCGCTGCGCACCGGTGATTGAAGCACTCGAAACTATCGGAAATGAAAACAGTCATACCGTCATGTTCGCGCCTTCCGGCACGCCATATACACAGGCAAAAGTACATGAGTTTGAAAAGAAGGAGCACATCATTCTGATATGCGGCCATTATGAAGGAATCGATGCCAGGGTGAACGGATATTGCGATGAGTTCATTTCTATGGGGGATTATGTGCTTTCAGGCGGCGAGATTCCGGCGATGGCGGTGATTGACTCTCTGGTCCGTCTGATCGGCACAATCAGGCGCGCTTCAACTGAAGAGGAATCCTTCGAAAACGGTCTTCTGGAATATCCGCAGTATACAAGACCGGCAGAGTACAGAGGAATGAAGGTTCCGGAAGTTCTTCTTTCCGGCAACCATGGCGCGATCGAAAGATGGCGCATGAAGGAATCCCTGAAGCAGACTCTGAAAGTCAGGCCTGATCTGATTGAAAACCGTCTTCTCACAACGGAAGAAAAAGAGATTCTTGAGGATATTGAAAACGAAAAAGATGAGGTTCAGTTTAAGTGAGAACCTCATCTTTCATTTGGATCATAATCCCATGATCAGCTCACTGATCAGAACCGCGATACAGCAGACGCTTGCCACAAAGGGCAGGCTTTTTCCGTTCCATGCCAGCAGGATGCCGGCAATCAGCGCCAGCATGCCCGAAACCGGTGAAGCGGTGCTTGTGATGATGGCCGGGAAGGTCATGACCGCCAGGGTTGCGTATGGAACATAATAAAGGAAGGAACGGATGAATTTTGAGCGGATCGGCTTTCTGATCAGTGTTAAGGGAAGAACACGGATCAGATAGGAAACCAGGCCGGATAACAGGATATAAAGAATCAGGCTATGCTTCATGGTGTTCCTCCTCTTCTTCGTGCGGATGAATCAGAGAGGCGGCCCCGGCGATCAGAACCGTCAGGACAATGGTTTTTGTGCCGGAGCTCATGTGCAGCAGGGGAAACAGTTCGCAAAGCCAGCTGAGCAGGAATCCGCAGGCGACAACCGCGCCGACCGCTCTGTTTTTGCGGGCAGGCGGAATGATGATCGCGATGAACATGCCGAACAGGGCAACGCTTAACGCTCTGACCAGACGCTCGGGAAGGATGTTGCCGGCAATGATGCCGCCGGCCGATCCGAGTGCCCACATGAAGGCGGAAAAGCCAAGGGCGCCATAGTAATACCATGGCGACAGCCATCCTTCATAATTGACGCCGAGCGCAAACAGTTCATCCGTTACGCCATAGCCGACGCCGAACCTGTGGACTAACGGGGTGCCCGGTGAGAACTTCTGACTCAGGGCCGTGCTCATTAAAAGGTAGCGGGCGTTGGTCACAATCAGAACGATCACCATTTCGATATATGGAGCGTCGGCAGCGATGACCTGCAGAACCGCGTATTCACCTGCTGAAGCCAGATCAAGCAGGGAAAACAGGAATCCCTGACCCGGGCTCATGCCGATGTTTTTCATAATAATGCCAAGCGAGAACGACACCGCGAAGTACCCCAGCGCAATGGGTATGCCGTCGCGGAAGCCATGGCGGAAGGCCTCGCCGGCTGTAAAGTTTTTCTGTTTTTCTTTCATTTCGTTTTCAGTTATACCAGTCCGGCGGACGGAAGTAAAGATTTTTAAAGCTCAGCTGATTTAGCGCTGCCTTTTGACGGATATGCTATAATCAACACATGCCCGGGGCATCTTTTTGTCATGCCGGGTTCAGAGAAACATATGAATCAGAATATCAGAAGAATAACTGACGGCGCGATGATGATCGCCATCATCGGAGCGGTGCTGCTGGCGGACAGACAGCTGGCCGGCTCCATTTCATCGATGGCTCTCTTCCTTTTTCCGCTGCCGATGGTCTTTTATACAGCAAAATACGGTCTTAAGAACAGCGGCGCGGTTTTAGCCGCGATGCTGGTGCTGGTGTTTATTCTGGGAACGCCCCAGAGCATGTTTTTTGTCGGCTGCGAAAGTGTGATCGGAACAATTTACGGCGCCGGCGTCCATAACAAAACCGAAAGCAGGCGCATCCTTTTGCGGACGCTTGTTCTGGCGGGGCTTGTCGAACTGCTGGCGATGGTGGTTTTCGCCTCCTTCTTCGGCTATGACATCACCGCTGAAATCGGTGAATATCAGAATATCCTCAGCATGATCACAAAAGATACCGGCGCAGTGCTGCCGGAAACATTCCTGAGCGAAAACTCGCTGCGCACACTGTTTGTGATTTCAGCGGTCATGACCGGCGTGCTGGAAGGCTTCATCACCCACATGATGGCGAGGCTGATGCTGAAGAGGATGCGCTTCCCGCTGCCCCCGTCCACGCCGCTTGATCAGTACTATCCGCCCAAATGGAGCGGTTACGCTGCTCTGGCCATGATGATGGCCTACTATTACTCAATGGCAAAACCCTTTTCCTCCGGAGCTGTCAATACAGCCCTGCAGGCAATGGGGACTGCCGGCATGATGTACCTGGTTGTCTACGGATTCATTTCCATTCTGATTCTGACGCCGCGGATGTTCCCGCGGGCAGCCCGCTGGATCGCCCTGATCTCCATCCTGCTGGTTTTCATGGCCAGCCTGGTTCTGGCGGTTTCCGGCTTCCTGTATATCACCACTGACATCCATGAGCGCATCTGCAAAGGAGGAAACTATGCGTCAGAAGCTTGACAAAACAAAACGTCTGATTCTGATCCTGATACTGGTCCAGGCCGCGGTTCTGGCATTCCTGTGGTTTGTCTTAAAGTACAATGTGCTGGCCGCCTGTGTGATTCTGGTCTGTGAGATCGCCGGAACTCTGCTGATTTTCGACCACTTCGAAAATGTGGCGGAAGAGCAGTCGACAGGCGTCAGGCAGATGCTCGGCTCCACCGCCCGGCAGGCTTATCTGACCGGCGGCATCGGGATGCTGATATATGACGATGACTATGTCATCACCTGGATGAGTGAGCTGTTCGCCACCAGGGGAATCGACCGGGTCGGCCATAAACTGCTGACATGGATTCCGGAAGCCGACGACCTGATTGCCGGCCGCAGCGACACCGCCACCGTCCATCTGGATGAGCGCATTTATGAAATCAGACGTTCGGAGGATTCGCAGATCATCTTCTTCCGCGATATCACCGAACTCAGCACCTACCGTGAAAAATACACCGAGGAAAGCCTTGTCATCGGCATGGCCAACTTCGACAACTTCGAAGAGAGCGTCCAGTATGCCGACGAAGCGGATACCAGCGCCATCACGACAGCGGTCAGAACACCGCTGGTCGAGTACTGCAACAGCCATGGCGTTTTGGCCAAGCGGCTCAACAACCACAACAAGTATCTGCTGGTCCTGAATGAAAAAACATTCGCGGATCTGGCGGCGGATCATTTCTCCATTCTTGCCAAGGTCAGAAAAGCGGCCCAGAAGATGGATGTTTCGATCACCCTGTCGCTGGCCTTTGCCAGAGGCACATCCGATCTTTTTGAACTGGATGAAATGGTCTCAAGATTAATGGATCTGGCCCAGACCAGAGGCGGCGACCAGGTTGCCGTTCAGAAAGTCGGCGAAGAGGTCAAATACTTCGGCGGCTCCTCGGAAGCGACCGAAAAAAGAAGCCGCGTGCGTGTGCGCGTCATGTCGCACGCCCTGCGCGATCTGATCCAGCAGTCCGGCAATGTCATTATCTGCGGCCACAAGAACGCCGACTTCGACTGCATCGGCTCGGCCATCTGCCTGTCGCGGATCTGCACCTCGCTGCACAAGCAGGTATGCATCATTGCCCGCACCGGCGGGATTGAGGAAAAACTCGACGGCGCCATGAAAGCCAATGAGGAAATCCTGAAGAAGGAAGTGAACTTCGTCACCGAAGGCGAAGCGCTCAACCAGCTCAAGGACAATTCCCTTGTCATCATGACCGACCACCACAATGTCAGACAGTCCAACGGCGCCAAGGTGCTTGAGGCGGCGAAGAAGGTCGTCGTCATCGACCACCACAGAAGATCCACCGACATGGGCGTCAAGCCGGTGCTGATCTATATTGAAGCAGGAGCTTCCAGCACCTGTGAGCTTTTAACGGAAATGATTCCCTACATGTCGGCGCGGACCGACATCTCGGATATCGACGCCACATTCATGCTGGCAGGCATGATCATCGACACCCAGAAATGGCGTGTCAGAACCGGCTCGAGAACCTACGACGCGGCTTCCGTGCTGCGCAAATACGGGGCGGATCCCCAGGTTGCCTACGACTGGCTGCGCGACACCTTTGATGAGTTCACGCTCAAGTCGATGGCAATGGCTGCGGCCCAGCGCTTTGATAACGGCGTGGTGATCGCCCCGATCAAGGACAAAAACATCACCCGTTCCCTGATGAGCCAGGTGGCAGACAGTCTGATGGGCATCCAGGGCGTCCAGGCGACGTTTGTCATTGCCCTCAGCGGCAGCGACACCTGCATCAGTGCCCGCAGCGCCGGCAGGATCAACGTCCAGCGGATTATGGAAATGATGGGCGGCGGCGGCCATATGACGGCGGCGGCAGTCCAGAAACCAAAAACAACAGTCGATGCGGTAAGAGCTGAGCTTCTCACCTGCATTGACCGGTATTTCAAGGAGGAAACAACAGATGAAAGTGATTCTTAAACAGGATGTCAAAAAAGTCGGAAAGCGCGGCGAGATCGTCGACGTCTCCGACGGATACGCGAGAAATTTCCTGATCGCAAGAGGCCTGGCGGTCGCCGAGACAAAAAAGAGCCTGGCTGTGCTGGGGGAAGAAAAGAAGATTGAGGCGGCGGAAGAAAAGAAGCGTGAGGAAGCTGCCCGTGAAGTGGCAGGTCAGCTGGACTCCATGACGCTTGATTTCCATGTCCGCTCCGGCGTGGAGGGAAAGGTTTTCGGTTCTGTTTCCACAAAGCAGATCGCCCAGGAACTTCTGAAGAAGGGGATCACCATCGACAAGAAAAAGATCCTCGACACAGCTCCCATACAGTCTCTCGGCGTGACCAAAGTGAGAGTCGAACTGCATAAAAACGTGATCGGTACAATCAAGGTCAGACTGATCGGAAGCGAGCAGTAAGATGCCAAGGACCCTGCCTTCGGCTCCGGAAGCGGAAGCGGCGCTTCTCGGCAATATGATGGTATACCCCACCTCCGCCAGAGCCGCGATGGAGGAGGGCCTCAGTGAAGATGATTTTTTCGTCGACGCCAACCGGCGTATTTTCCAGGCCTGTGAAAGCCTGTACAGAACCGGAACCCCGATCGATCTGACGACTGTCATGACCAGGCTCAAGGATATGGACCTGCTCGACAAGAGCGGCGGCCTTGAGTACCTGACCGATCTTTCCGATGCGGCTGTCACCAGCGCCAATACAAAAAGCTATGTCACACTGATCCATGAAAAGGCGATCATGCGGAAGATGATCGCGGCGGCGGAGGAAATTGTCGAGGACGGCTTCAGCGGTCAGCCCGACATCAATGACTTCCTTGATCATGCCGAAAAGTCAGTGCTTGATGTTTCCCGCAACCGCCGTACCAGCGAGTTCAAGAATTCACCGGAACTGATGGCTGCCACCCTGGACATGATCCAGAAAATGTCGGACAACAGGTCGGACATTACCGGCTTGAAAACCGGCTTTACGGATTTTGACCATACACTGCACGGTCTTCAGAAGGGAGACCTGATTGTCTTAGCTGCCCGTCCGGCGATGGGAAAAACCGCGGTCGCGCTGAATCTGGCCATGAATGTCGCCCAGTATCAGCCCAAAGGATCGGTCGCGATCTTCTCGCTGGAAATGGGCGCGGAACAGCTGGCGATGCGTCTGCTCAGCGCCAAAAGCCATCTGGAAGGCGACAAGCTCAGAACCGGCCGTCTTTCCGACGCCGACTGGAACCGTCTCAACGAGGCGGCAGGTGAGCTGAAGCTCGCCAATATCTACATCGACGACACGCCCGGCATCAAGGTGCCGGAAATCTTCTCCAAGTGCCGCCGTCTGCAGGCCGAACACGGTCTGAACATGATCCTGATCGACTACATCCAGCTCATCACCGGCTCAAATAACCGCGGCGAAAACAGACAGCAGGAGGTCTCTGAAATTTCAAGAAGCCTCAAGGGTCTGGCAAGAGAATTAAAGGTTCCCGTCATCGCCCTTTCCCAGCTGAGCCGTTCCGTTGAACAGCGCGACAACAAGCATCCGATGCTGAGCGACCTGAGAGAATCAGGCGCCATCGAGCAGGACGCCGATATCGTCTTAATGCTGTTCAGGGAAGCCTATTATGATGAAGCGCTGCGTGAGCAGGCGCAGAAGGAAGGCACCGAGCGGCTGGAGATCAATATTGCCAAACACAGAAACGGCGCCACCAGAAAAGTCTATCTGGCCTTCGAAGGCGCCACAAACGCACTCTATAACATTTCAAACGACCAGTAACGGAAAGGAGCGGAAGGTATGAAGAAATTCCTGACAGCGCTTATATGCTTCGCGGGTGCTGCTTTGCTCGTGCTTTTCGCCCCCGGTTTCGCATCCGGCCAGACGACTTCACCCGTCGCGGAAACAACTGCAGTCGGCATTTTCGGCCAGAAGGCGTTAAGAGCCACGAGCCAGCCGGTCACCGTCCATCCGGTTTATCAGAAAGGAAAGCTGATCGGAATCATCCAGGACAAGGGAAAGCTGATGAGACATCTCAGGAATGTCTACAAAACCCGCTATAAGGAAGATTTCCCGGATTCGGCATGTTACCTGTCGCTGGATCTCTACATGACCAGCGAGGACGGCTATTTCACCTATACCGACGCCGATCAGCAGATCATCGACTACATTGATGAAAACTCCCTGTACTCCCTGGAGGCCACGGCTGTTTCCTTTTCCGATGAGGAAGGGGTTTATTCAAGAATCTACTGCACCAGCGACAGTCTCTACCAGGAGGCGATGAACGAATATATCCTGAACTTCACAGACATCCATTCGCTCAACGCTTTCCGCAACGGCGACACGATTCCCGCTCTGACTTCCTTCGGCTCCCAGGATACCGGCATCTCGATCACCCAGAAGATCACGACTGCCCGCGATTACGCGGCCCCGGAGGATATCCTGCAGACAAAAGAGGAGATCATGGAATATCTCAAATACGGCGCCGGAACGGAAAAGGAATACTACACAGTCCAGAAGTACGACACCGTCGCCGGTGTCGGCGCGAAGAACCACGGTCTTTCCGCGACCCAGATCATGAACCTCAACCGCGACAAGATCAGCTCGGTTGACCAGGCGCTTGAAGAGGGCGATGAGCTTTGCGTCACATACTTTGAGTCGCCGATCGATATTGTGGTGACCAAGGATTCGCTGCGCCAGGTTCCTATTTACTACGAAACAACATATGTTGAGGATGAAAACATCCTCATCGGTGAATCGGAAGTGCGCCAGCAGGGCGTCAACGGTTCACGCAATGTTCTTTATGCCGAAAAGTGGATCAACGGCGTTCTGGTTTCAGGTACTGAAAAATCCAGCGTTGAAATCTCCAGGCCGCAGAGCGAAGTGATCGCGGTCGGCACGATGCAGCAGCCAAATGTCGGTACCGGCAATATGCGCTATCCGGTCGACAACCCGGCGATCACCTGCCGCATCGGCTGCTACTGGGGCCATAACGGCACCGACTTCATCAACCAGTATGACCGCTGGGGCGATGTCTACGCGGCGGATACGGGTGTGGTGGAAGTCAACGGCTATACCTTCATCAACGGCTATTATGTGATCATCAACCACAATAACGGCTTAATGACATACTACGGCCACATGAATGAACCGAGTGAACTCAAGGTGGATGACATTGTCCGCAAGGGCGATGTGATCGGCCACATTGGCATGACCGGTCTGGCCTCGGGTCCGCATGTGCACTTCATGATTCTCAATGACGGCGACATCAATTTCACGCAGCCGCTCGACGCATGTGACGGGTATCTGGGCTGCGAGGCGGTACCGGCAGGATGATGGAATTCGCTCTTTACGCCTCCGGCTCAAAAGGCAACTGCTTTGTATTGCGGGACGGCACCGCGGTGATCATGATTGACTGCGGCTCCACAAAAAAGCATCTTTTCAAATCCATGGAGGAGACCGGGATTGTCCGTGAGGAAATCGACGCCCTGCTGATCACCCATGATCACAGCGACCACATTTCCCAGATCCGCCATTTCGCCGATCTGCCGGTTTATTCACCGGTGGAAATCGACGGGGTGGAGACATTCCGGGTAAGACCCATGACGCCGTTTTTTATCGAAACCCTCAGAATCACGCCGCTGGCGCTTTCGCATGACGCGCCGGATACCACCGGCTATGTGTTTGAGGACGGAATCGAAAAGCTGGTCTACATCACCGATACCGGCTATGTCAATGAAAACTACCTGCCGCTTCTTTCCGGGGCGGACTATATCATCATGGAATCCAACCACGATGTGGGGATGCTGATGAGGACGAGAAGACCGCAGTTTCTCAAGGCGCGGATCTACAGCGATCAGGGCCATTTATGCAATGAGGACTGCGCTGAAGTCCTGAGCAGGATTGTTTCTGATAAGACAAGAATGATCATTCTGGCCCATATTTCCCAGGAGGCCAACACCCGTGAGCTTGCCCTTGAGACAAACCGCAGGATCCTTCTGGAACAGTGTCCGGACAGAATGAATGATGAACTCATTCTTTCGGCGGCGGGGCAGTATGAAATGATCAGGAAAGGACTGGGGAATGAAAAAGTGGATCCTGGCAGCGTTTGCTGTTTTATTGGCATGGAATGCCATTCTCACCTATAAGCTGTTCAGCGAAACACCGCGCCGGGACGATTCCGGCGATGTGACCGAGAACGTTGTCGTCGACTATTCAACCGATCTTTCCGAAATGGCGGATGACGTCAGAAGCTCAATCGTGACTGTCAGCACGACTGTTTCCGGTCTCAAGCATACATGCAGCGGCATCCTGTACGCCAAAGATGAGGAAGCGGTTTATGTGTTCACCAGCGACCAGATCATTTTTGAAGGCGCTGACCTGACGGTGACATTCGATTCCTCCGCCAGCGCGGAAGCAGAGATTGTGGCAAGCGACAGCGAGTCGGCGGCGGCTTTGTTAAAAGTCACGCCTCCCTTTGAAGTGACCGTCATGCGCCAGGCATCAAGCGAAGTGCTCCGCCAGGGCGAATACGCGGCGGCCATGGGCGGCCGTTCCCCCATCACCAACGCTGCGCCGGTCAGCTTCGGCGTCATCTCAAAACCCGGACAGAGAAGATTGCTTGCCGGCAGTCCCTGGTTTTCCGATATCATTGAAATTGACACGGCGGTCACTGCCGAAATGCTCGGCGGTCCGTTAATGAACGTCGGCGGCCAGCTGGTCGGCATGTGCGTTTCCAGATCCGCTTCCGGCGACAGAATGGCCTACGCGCTTTCGGTCAGTGAAATGCGTCTGCTGTTTGATGAATTCATGGAAAACGGAAAAGCCGTGCGCGGCGCCCTGGGCATCACGGTCAGATCGATCGGTGACATGCTGGCGTATGAAAAGAGCGAGCGGGATATCCGTCTGGATGTTCTGAGCGGCGTTCTCGTCACCTATGTCGGTGAGAATACAGCCGCGGAAGAGGCTCTCTATCCCGGCGATATTCTTATGAGCATAGACGGCGAGGAAATCGCCGATGAAAAATCCTTCCGGGCGTCGCTTTATCTGCATGAACCCGGCGATACCGCCGTTCTGCAGGTATTGCGCGAAGGGGAAACCGTGGAAGTGAGCGTGGAGCTGCAATGATCAGAATCATCGCCTGCGGCAAAGTGCGCAATGGCTGGATGAAGCAGGGTATTGAGGATTACAGCGGCCGCATCCGTCCCTATGATAAAATCGAAGTCATTGAAGTGGCGGATGAAAAAGCGCCGGAATCCAATTCACCGGCCGAAAATGAACAGGTCAAAAAAACAGAGGGAGAACGTCTGCTGAAGCAGATCAGGGATGATGATTATGTCATCCTTCTGGATCTTGCCGGAAAGCAGCTGAGCTCGGAAGGACTGGCGGAAAAGATGGAAAGCCTCTACAGCCATTCCGCAAACCGGATCGACTTTGTCATCGGCGGATCGCTGGGGCTGAGTCCGGGCGTCATAAAAAGGGCGGATTTCCGCTGGAAGATTTCCGACGCGACATTCCCGCACCAGCTGTGCCGGATTCTTGTCCTGGAGCAGATTTACCGCAGTTTCCGGATCCGCCGCAATGAGCCGTATCATAAATGAAAGACAGATTTTCAGCAGTCTGTCTTTTTTGGTACAATGTTGAAAGTATTGCAAGGGGGACTGATCATTATGATTCGCAGTGCAGGTATCCTGATGCCCGTCACATCGCTTCCTTCTCCTTACGGAGTCGGAACACTTGGCCAGGCAGCGAAGGATTTTATCGACTATCTCGCGGACGGCGGCCAGACTTACTGGCAGATGCTGCCGCTGGGGCCGACAGGCTACGGCAATTCGCCGTATCAGGCACTTTCCAGCTATGCCGGAAGCACCTATCTCATCGATCTTGATGAGCTGATTTCCGACGGTCTTTTAAAGAAAGAGGAAGTGAAAGCCGTCAAATGGGAAAAACATCCCGGTGTAACGGATTACGGCATTCTCTACAACGAAAGAAACAAAATCCTGAAGCTGGCGGCCGACCGGCTGCCGTATGTGCATCCGAAAGACTATTTCACATTCCTTGAAAACGAAAAGAGCTGGCTGCGCGATTACGCTGTCTTCATGGCGATCAAAGCGGACATGAAGGGCGAACCGTGGCAGAAGTGGCCGCAGGAACTGCGCCGCCATGACAGCTGGGAAACCGCGCGCAAGGCGGAGGAACTGGCGGAGGAAGTCATTTTCTGGCAGAGAGTGCAGTATTTCTTCTGGAAGCAGATGACAGCCATCAAGGACTACGCGGTAAAGCGGGGCATCAAGATTATCGGCGACCTGCCGTTCTATATCGCCGCTGACTCCATCGACGTCTGGTCCCATCCGGAAGCGTTTGAGATGGATTATAACAATAACATGCTTTATGTCTCCGGCTTCGGTCCGGACGGCGCCCATCCCAAAGGGCAGAAGTGGGGCAATCCGCTCATCAACTGGGAATACCAGAGAAATACCGGCTACAGCTGGTGGATCGACCGTGTCGCCCATATGTGCCGCATTTTCGATGTCATCCGCATCGACCATTTCCAGGGCTATCTTTCCTACTACGCTGTTCCGGCGGAAGATCCCGATGCTTCAAGAGGCCATTGGCGCAGAGGACCGGGACTGGAAGTGTTCCGCAGAATGGAAGAGAAACTCGGCGGCAAACAGCTCATCCTTGAGGATCTCGGGCAGCTGACCGATGAACTCAAAGCTCTTGTCAAAGAAAGCGGCCAGCCGGGCATGAAAATCATGCAGTACGCCTTTGATCCCAATGATCCGGGTTCCTACTACATGCCGTTCCAGTATGAAAAGAACTCGGTCGTCTATACCGGCACCCACGACAACGACACCCTGATCGGCTGGAAGAATGCGAAGGAAAACAAAGCCAGAATCGAAAGAGCGAAGGAATTCCTCGGGCTCAACAAGGAAGAAGGCTTCACCTGGGGAATGCTCAGGGCGGTTTACGCCTGCCAGTCTGATCTTGCCATCGTGCAGATGCAGGACCTTCTGGAACTGGATTCCAAGGCCCGTTTCAATGACCCTTCCGGAAAACAGCCGGCCTGGACATGGCGGGCGCTGCCGGGATGCTTTGACAGCAAAACAAGCGCGAAGCTGAAGGAAAAAATGCTGCTGTACTGCAGATACAACTGGAATATCACTGAAAAAGAGGCTTAAAACACCTTAAATTTGGGGGCGGTGAAAATTTATGTAACCGCTTGCTAGACCGTTTGCATTGTTATAAAATACAGTTAGTCAATGAATGGGAGGTAAATTAATAATGAAGCAGATTTCAGTTACAGTTATTGACCCTGTTGGATTACACGCACGTCCCGCTACAGTAGCAGTTAATGCTGCCAGCAAGTTCAAGAGTGAAGTAAAGGTTTCCTATAAGGGCCGCACAGTCAACATGAAGTCCATCATGGGCGTTATGTCCTTGGGTATCCCGACACAGTCCGAAATCACAGTATCCTGTGAGGGTGAAGACGAAGATGTCGCTGTCCAGACAATTGAAGATGTTCTTCGTGCTCAGAAAGTCATCGCTTAATTAAAGTAGAGACACAAAAAGGGGAGGCGCACTGGGCGTCTCCTTTTTTTCCAACAAAATATAATTTATATTGATACGAAAGGATAAGGTAAAAAGTTATGTATCTTGATGAGTACAAACGCTGGCTCGAAGCAGATCTTCAGGACTGCGATCTCAAACCGGAACTCCTCAGCATTAAAGACAATGACAACGAAATCAAGGAAAGATTCGCTGTCGCTCTGAAGTTCGGTACAGCCGGTCTGCGCGGAACACTGGGCGCCGGCACAAACCGTATGAACATCTGGGTTGTCAGACAGGCAACACAGGGTGTCGCTGACTGGGTCCTCACACAGGGCGGCAATCAGACAGTCGCGATCAGCTATGACTCCCGTCTGAAGGGCTGGAACTTCGCAAGAGACGCGGCCGGTGTCCTTGCTGCCAATGGCATCAACGTCAGAATCTATGACGAACTGATGCCTGTTCCCGCGCTCAGTTTCGCCACACGTTATTACAACTGCAACGCAGGTATCATGATCACAGCGTCCCACAACCCGGCCAAGTACAACGGCTTCAAGGCTTACGGACCGGACGGCTGCCAGATGACTGATGACGCTGCCGCTGTTGTTTATGATTCCATCCAGAAGACAGATGTTCTGACAGGTGCTAAATACATCTCCTTCGCTGAAGGCGTTGAAAAGGGTCTGATCAAGTTCGTCGGCGATGACTGCAAGGAAGCTTTCTATGAAGCAGTCGAAGCCAGACAGGTAAGACCGGGTCTCTGCAAGACAGCCGGCCTCAAGCTCGTCTACTCTCCGCTCAACGGCACAGGTCTTGTTCCGGTTACCCACGTTCTCAATGACATGGGCATCACCGACATCACCATCGTTCCTGAGCAGGAATATCCGAATGGCTACTTCACAACCTGCCCGTATCCGAACCCGGAAATCTTCGAAGCTCTCCAGAAGGGTCTCGAACTCGCCAAGGAAGTCGGCGCTGACCTGATGCTCGCGACTGACCCTGACGCTGACCGTGTCGGTATCGCCATGAAGTGTCCGGACGGCTCCTATGAGCTTGTATCCGGCAACGAAATGGGCGTTCTGCTGCTCGACTACATCTGCGCCGGCAGAATCGAAAAGGGCACAATGCCTGAAAAGCCTGTCGCTGTCATGTCCATCGTTTCCACACCTCTGGCTGACAAGGTTGCTGAGCACTATGGCGTTGAACTCCGTCATACACTCACAGGCTTCAAGTGGATCGGCGACCAGATCGCCCAGCTCGAAGCAGCAGGCGAAGTCGACAGATTCATCTTCGGTTTCGAAGAGAGCTACGGCTACCTGGCAGGACCGTATGTCCGTGACAAGGACGCGGTCATCGGCTCCATGCTGATCTGCGAAATGGCTGCCTACTACAGAAGCATCGGTTCCTCCATCAAGCAGAGACTGGAAGAAATCTATGCCCAGTACGGCCGCTACCTGAACAAGGTTGACAGCTTCGAATTCCCGGGTCTTTCCGGTATGGACAAGATGGCAGGAATCATGGAAGGCCTCCGCACAAATCCGCCGAAAGAATTCGCAGGCAAGGCAGTCGCCAATGTCATCGACTACAACAAGCCGGAAGAAACAGGTCTGCCGAAGGCCAACGTTCTGATCTATGAGCTCGAAGACGGCGCCAAAGTCATCGTCCGTCCTTCCGGAACAGAACCGAAGGTCAAGACATACTTCACAACACTCGGCAAGGATCTCGCTGAAGCACAGGCTGAAAAGGACGCTCTTGCGGAAGCCTGCAAGCCGATTCTCTCCTGAGTCTGATTCACTCAATCGTCAATGAAAGATATTGCCGCACCGGCAATATCTTTTTTTCTGCGCTGACCGATATGGAAAAAACGAAAATGGCCGCCTGCTTTTTTCGGATTCAGTCATTGAGATTATTGCGATTATAGGGTATACTTTGTCCGCTTAACACCGGCATATGTTTTTGTTATGACTGAATTCCGCCGGTGCTTCAGGAGGATTCACATGGACCAGGCTAAAATTATAGAAAGCTTTCATCAGGGCCATTGCATAAATGCGTATCGTGTTTTTGGTGCGCATTTTTCTTATGAAGGCAGCGAAGGCGTGCGTTTTACCGTATACGCACCGCATGCACGCAGGGTCAGTGTGATCGGTTCCTTTACTGACTGGGGATACCGTCCCGTCGATATGGAGAGAACGGGATTTACCGGTGTCTGGTCGGCTTTTGTCAGCGGTGTAAAGGAATGGGATTCCTATAAATATCAGATCGAAGACGCCAGGGGCAATACGCTTTACAAGTCCGATCCGTTCGCTTTTTACAGCGAAACAAGACCGGACAACGCCTCCAAAGTCTATGACCTGAATGATATTCACTGGTCGGATCAGGCCTGGATGAAGAGCAGATCCAAGAATTTCGACAGACCGATGAGCATTTACGAGGTTTATGCCGGCGGCTGGATGCGGGACCAGGGTTTCCCGTTCACTTATGTGCAGTTAAAGGAACAGCTGATTCCCTATGTGAAAGAACGCGGCTTCACGCATATTGAAATGATGCCTCTGAATGAATATCCGTTCGACGGATCCTGGGGCTATCAGGCCAGCGGATATTTTTCCGTCACCAGCCGCTACGGCAATCCGACGGAATTCGCTTCCTTTGTGAACGCATGCCATGAGGCCGGGATCGGCGTCATCATGGACATGGTGCCGGTGCACTTCGTCAAAGACGCGTTCGGTCTGCGGTACTTCGACGGCGAACCGCTGTATGAATACCGTGATCCCCGTGACGCCGAATCGCAATGGGGCACAATGAACTTCGATCTCTGGAATGAGGAGGTCAGGTCATTCCTGATGTCGGCTGCCGGATTCTGGTGCGACACATATCACATCGACGGCATCCGCATTGACGCTGTCTCCAACCTGATTTACTGGGGCGGCAACCGCGACCGCGGCACCAACGACGGCTCCCTGGCGTTCATGAGACGGATGAACTGGTATATTTCCCAGAATTATCCGCAGGTGATGCTGATTGCCGAAGACAGCTCCGATTTCCCCAAAGTCACCGCCTCCACACTGGATAACGGGCTCGGCTTTGACTACAAATGGGATCTGGGCTGGATGAACGACACCCTTAAGTATTACAGCATTGATCCTCTTTACAGGATCTGGGACCATAACAAGCTCACATTCTCGATGGCTTACTTCTACAGCGAAAGATTCCTGCTGCCGTTAAGCCATGATGAAAATGTCCATGGCAAAAAGACGATTATCGACCGCATGTGGGGCGATTATGACGCGAAATTCTCCCAGGTGCGCAACCTTTACGCCTATATGTTCGCCCATCCCGGAAAGAAACTGAATTTTATGGGAAATGAACTTGCTTCTTTCCGCGAATTTGACGAAAATAAAGAACTGGACTGGTTCCTGCTGGATTATCCCCGTCATGACGCGTTCATGAGGTACTTCACCGACCTCAACCGCATCTACGCATCGCACGCATGCATGTACAAGGACGACTATACGGGAAAGGGATTCAACTGGATTGACGCCGACAACGCGAAGCAGAGCGTCTACTCTTTCTACCGCGAGGATGAAAATGAGATCATCGTCTGCATTCTCAACAACACATCCCAGTCCTACGAAAACTATACCGTTCCGGTTCCGTTTGAGGGTGTTTATACGGAAATCCTCAATTCGGAAAAAGATATCTATGACGGCTGCAACATGTGCAACTATGAACCGGTGGCTTCCAGAAAGAACCCGGACGAAAAAGCACGTTTTGCTGATGTGATTGATATCCGCATCGCGCCCTGGTCCGCGATCTATCTGCTCGTCTCAAAGAAAAAGAAGACAGTCAGAAAGAGCACGAAGAAGGACGCGAAGCCTTCAGAAAAGAAAACAGCTGCCGTGAAGAAGAGCGCGGCAGAGCCGAAAAAGAAAGCAACATCAACCGCTGAAAGAAAAAGAAAGACAAAAGCTCAATAGTCTTTCCCGAAGAACTGTAAGAAAGGACCGCTGCTATGTTCAGAAACAAAAATGAATTTAAGAAAGAATTCGCACGGAGAATCGTTGAGTCATACGGCACAGCGCCGGAACTGTCCCATCCTACGGAACAGTATCTCGTTCTTGGTGAAATCGTCCGCGACTATGCAAACGTCAACTGGAAAGATACAAAAGTTGCAGAAAGAAGATCACAGGCCAAACAGGTTTATTATTTCTCGATGGAATTCCTGCTCGGCCGCATGATGACCAGCAATATTCAGAATCTCGGCATCTATGACATCGTTGTTGAAGGCCTGAGTGAACTTGGTCTGGATTACAGCAAGATCGCCGCCCTGGAAGCTGATCCGGGTCTTGGCAACGGCGGCCTGGGCAGACTGGCAGCCTGCTTCATGGATTCCTCCGCATCCCTGAATTATCCGGTCAACGGCAACTGCATCCGCTACCGTGCCGGTCTGTTCCGTCAGATCATCAACAAGCACGGCGAACAGGTGGAAGTTCCTGACATGTGGCTGCGTCTGGGCAACCCGTGGGAAGTCCGCAAGCCGAAGTATTCCGTCGATGTCAAGCTCTATGGCCAGCTGGAAGTCTCCTATGATGAAAAGGGCGATATGCACTTCAAGCATGTCCATGCCACTCATATTCTGGCGGTCCCTTATGATATGGCCATGATCGGCGCCGGCACAAAGATGGCCAACACACTCCGTTTATGGAGTGCCGAGCCGGCCGATGTCGCGCCCCGCGGCGTTGACTACCGCAAATACCTTTCCGATGTCGATGACATCTGTCTGAACGTTTATCCCGACGACTCCACAGAAGAAGGCAAGTATCTGCGTCTCAAGCAGCAGTACTTCTTTGTGTGCGCCGGCATCAACAGCATCATCACCGACCACCTCAAGAAACATGACACCCTGGACAGCCTGGGCAAGTATGTCGCGATCCAGCTCAATGACACCCATCCTGTTCTGGCAATTCCGGAACTGATGAGAGTCCTGATGGATGACAACGGCTACCAGTGGGACAAGGCCTGGGAAATCACCAAGGAAGTCATGGCCTATACAAACCACACAGTCATGAGCGAAGCGCTCGAAAAGTGGCCGCTCAAATACATCCAGATCCTGCTGCCCCGTATCAGCATGATCATTGAGGAAATCGACCGCAGAGCCTGCGCCTATATCCGCCAGACTGTTCCCGAAGATCCGGCAATGGTCGACAGAATCCGTATCATCCGTGACGATCAGGTCCACATGGCCAATCTGGCGATCGTCGGCTCCCACAGCGTCAACGGCGTCGCGAGAATCCACAGTGACATTCTGAAGAATGATCTCTTCCGTGATTTCTACAGAGTCTACCCGCAGAGATTCTCCAACAAGACAAACGGCATCACACCGAGAAGATGGATGCTGTATTCCAACCCTGAGCTCAGGGAACTGATCAGCAGTAAGATCGGCCGCGGCTATGAAAGTGACTACCGTCAGTTTGAACAGCTGCTTAAGTATGCCGACAATCCCCAGGTTCAGCAGGAATTCCTGGCTGTCAAGGCAAAGAGAAAAGAAATCCTGACCGCCTACATCAAGGAAAGAACAGGGATTGAAGTCAATCCGGAATCCATTTTCGATACCCAGGCAAAGAGACTGCATGCCTATAAGAGACAGCTGCTCAATGTCATGAATATCATCTACCGCTACCAGCGCATCAAGAGCGATCCGAACTATAAGATGTATCCGCATACTTATCTGTTCGCCGCAAAGGCTGCCAGCTCCTATGTCTTCGCAAAGAAGGTCATCAAGCTGATCAACTGCGTCGCCCGCAAGATCAACGCCGATCCGGATGTCAACGACATGATCAAGGTCGTCTTCCTGCCCAACTACAATGTCTCAATGAGTGAGATTCTCGTGCCGGGCACAGACGTTTCCGAGCAGATTTCCACAGCCGGCAAGGAAGCTTCCGGTACCGGAAACATGAAGTTCATGATGAACGGTGCGGTGACAATCGGCACAATGGACGGCGCCAACGTCGAAATCGACAACCTCGTCGGCCGTGACAACGATGTCATCTTCGGTCTGAATGTCGATGAAATCAACAACATGAGATACGGCTACAACGCCCGCGGATACTTCGACGGCGATGAGAGAATCAGAAAGGTCCTCAATTCCCTGATCGACGGCACATGGTCCGACAACCGCGATGATTTCAGAGTCATCTATGATGAAATCCTGATGAAGAACGACGAGTTCTTCCTGCTCCCTGACTTTGATTCCTATCTGAAGGCGCAGGATGAGATCGAAAGACGCTATCTCAACCGCAACAGCTGGGCAAGAATGTGCCTGGTCAACATCGCCAAATCCGGCTACTTCTCAAGCGACAGAACAATCGAAGAGTACGCAACCGAGATCTGGGGCATCGACAAACTGGACATTTAATAAGGCAGGCGCCGGAAACGGCGCCTTTTATGATAAAATTTCAGATAAAAGAAAAGAGGTGCTTTATGCCGAGTATGAACGCGTATCTGGATGACTTCGGAAAAGTGACGGTGGATGTCAGCCGCAATTTTTTCGGCGGCCGTTCGGACTCTTTTTACATAACCGGAGACAGAGGCTACAGCACCCAGCTGCTGATCGTGGGCGTCGAGGATCATTCCAGCTATATCCGCTACAATCTGACCTGCCCGGCCGGACTGGTTTTCGGGACCTCCTACATGGTCAGGGAATCCCATGGCTTAGCGGTGCCGCTGGAATACAGAATGATTGTCAACACCAAACAGTTCAATGACCGTTTCTTCTACAACGGCGATGATCTTGGCGCCACTTACCACTGGACCCATACCGACTTTGCCTTATGGGCGCCGACTGCCGTCTCTGTCATTCTGCGGATCAGAAACCGCGGCACAACCGAAACATATCCGATGACAAGGGGCGACAAGGGCGTCTGGCGCCGCCGTGTGATCGCCAACCTGAAATACGCCACCTACACGTACATTGTCGAAAGAAACGGCGAAATCGTTGAATGTATCGATCCTTACGGAATCAGTTCCATCGGCAACGGCCGCGAAAGCGCGGTCATTGACCTCGATGAAATCACAAAGATTCCGGATTATCCGCTGGAGGAAATCACCGGCACGGACGCCGTCATCTATGAGGCAAGCGTGCGCGATATGACATCCTCCTCCATCACCGGCACAAAGACCCACGGCACCTATCTTGCCCTGTGCGAGGAGGGGACCTCCTATGAAGGCATGCCGACCGGTCTTTCCTATCTGGCTTCGCTGGGCGTGACGCATGTGCAGTTAATGCCGGTCATGGACTTCATCACCGTCGATGAGTTTCATACGGAACAGGGCTACAACTGGGGCTATGACCCGATGCAGTTCATCACCCCGGAAGGCAGCTATTCATCGGACCCCGATGATCCCTATGCCCGTGTACGCGAACTGCGCACACTCGTCACAAAAATGCATAAAGCGGGACTCCGGGTGAACCTGGATGTTGTTTTCAATCATGTCTACAATGTTGAAACGTCCTCCTTCCACGCGGTTCTGCCGTTCTACTATTTCCGCTACAATTCCTCCGGATTCCTTTCCAACGGCACCTATTGCGGCAATGACTTCGCCTCGGAAAAGCCGATGGTCAGAAAGTTCATCCTGGACGCGGTCAGAAAGATCATGTCCATCTACGCGATTGACGGCATGCGCTTTGACTTAATGGGCATTCTTGATACGGAGACCATGAACAAGGTCAGAGAGACAGCGCAGAGCGTCAAGCCCTCGGCGATGATCTATGGCGAAGGATGGGATATGCCGACCATTCTTGACGGGGCAAGAAAGGCCTCCATCAACAATCAGGACAAGATGCCCGGCATCGGCCATTTCAATGATTTCTTCCGCGATATGATCAAGGGAAAAACATCGGATGACCAGAAATATGTCAAGGGCTACGCGACCGGCGATCTGGGCCTGTCGTTCGGCACCCTCAGCGCCCTTTGCGGGAATACCCTCGGCGATCCTTACTACCGGCGCTTTGATTCTCCCGAAAAGTCGATCAACGCGATTGAAACCCATGACAACAGCACCGCCTGGGACAAAATGCACGCATGCTGTTCAAATGAGGACAGAAACATCAGGGCAAAGCGTCTGAAGATCATGATTGCCTGCACCATGGTTGCCCAGGGCGTTCCGTTTATCCATGCCGGCTTTGAGTTCGGCGGCACCAAGGCGGACAACTCCAACTCCTACAATGCCGGCGACAACATCAACCAGATGGACTGGAGAAGAGCCGTTTATAAAAAGGAACTGGTCGAATACACAAAGAAAGCGATCACTCTGCGCCGCAAATACCGCGGTTTCCGCCTGCATTTCTCCAGACAGATCGAAAAGTATGTCCGGCTTTCCGTCGCGGAGGGCGGCGGCATCTTCTATGAAATCACATGCTCCGATCCGGGCAATGATTCCCAGGTGCTGCGGGTGATCATCAATCCGGGATTCGATGACCGCTGGTATAACTTCGAGCCGGGATGGCGGATTGCCTTCAATGAAAACGGCGATGAGGAACCGGGTGAAGTTTCCAAAGTGCGGGTTCCGGGTCTTTCCCTGATCGTCTGCGTCCGTTAAAATTTAAATTTTACGAACAGGGCTGCCGGATGGCGGTCCTGTTTCTGTTTCAGTGAATAATGATATACTTGTGACAAATACCGGAGGGTTTTTTATGAATCTGATATCAAAAGCAGCCGGCGTCGTTGCCGGAGTTTCCCTGGCGCTGACCCTGGGCGTCCCTGTGTACGCGCAGGATGAAGATCAGGCGTTTGAAGAGTTTCTGCAGGATGAGTTTATCGAGGCGATGGAGTCCGACTTCATGTCCATGCATTTCACTGTCCGCGATTACCGCGCCTATGGAATCGAAAAGCCGGACCTGGTCATCGGCAGCGCCTCCTGGGATGATTATGAAGAAGGCGTCAGGGAAGGTGAGGAAACACTTGCCAACCTGGCTGAATTTGACTATTCAAAACTCAATCCCGAACACCAGCATGACTACGATACATTCAAATTCTATGTAGAATGTCTGACCGAACTGAATTCCTATCCCGACTATGACTGGTGGTTTATGCCGAGCGAGGGTCTCATCGACAACCTGGCGACAAACTTCACGGAATATGTTTTCTATGAAAAGCAGGATATCGATGATTATCTGGAAGTTCTTGCCAGCGTCAGCGATTACATTGACGGGGCACTGGGTATTACCGCACGGCAGGTGGAGCACGGCGTTTTCATGACTGACAGCGCCCTTGACCAGACACTCGACGCGATTGAAAAGTTCGTGACAAGAACCGACGACAATCCGCTGATTGTCATCTTTGAGGAAAACGTGGACGCTTTCGCCGGACTCACCGAAGCAGAGCGCGCTGACTACAAGGCAAGAAACCGCGATATCCTGATGAATTCCTACATTCCCGCCTATAACAGGGCGGCAGAAAGACTTGAAAGCTGGCGCGGCACCCGCAGCGATACCGACACCATCGCCGACCTGCCGGGCGGAAAGGATTACTACGCCGCCCGCATCCGCTTCAAGGCGTCAACGGACAAAGATCCGCAGGCACTCATGGATCTGTGCACGGAATACATCGAAGACGAAATCGACAATTACATCGACCTGCTTTACTCCGTGCGCAATGAAAGCATTTTTGATGAAACCGTCAGCCTTTCCGACCCGGAGGAAATCATCGCGTTCCATGAAAAAAACATGGACGTTTATCCGGAAGGGCCCAAGGTGACCTACAAGGCCGCCTATCTTGATCCGGCGGTCGCTTCCGACGGAATTATCGCCTATTATCTTGAGCCTCCCATTGATGAAATCACAACCGACAACATCGTAAAAATCAACGGCGACAATGTCGCTGACGTCAATGAGCTTTACAGCACCCTGGCCCATGAAGGCTTCCCCGGCCATCTCTACCAGATCACCTGGTATCTCAATACAGATCCCAGCCCCCTGCGGGCGGCCATCTCCAATATCGGCTATACCGAAGGATGGGCGATGTACGCCGAGGATGAGGCATGGAGCTACAGCGGCCTGAACGAGTATGCGGCTGAATTTGACCGGATCAACACCTCGATGGGCTATGCGATGAACGCTGCGGCTGATATTGCGGTCAATGGTCTTGGCTGGAGTGAAAGCAGGCTTGGCACATGGCTTAACAGCATCGGCCTGAACGCAGAAATCGCCCCCGATCTCTATGACTTTGTCATGGACACTCCGGGCGTCATCATTCCCTATGGCGCAGGCCTTGCGCAGTTCATGTTAATCAGGGACGACGCGAAGAGCGCCCTGCAGTCGCAGTTTGACCTGACGGCGTTCAACGAGGTTCTTCTGACCTATGGCGACAGACCGTTTGAACTCGTCGAAAAGGATGTGCAGGCATGGATTGAAACTTTTGATCCGTCCCAGTCGGTGCCGGTTGTTCCGGACGTGACGCCCGCACCTTCCAGAAGAATGAATCCGCTGCTTTATGCCGGCGGCTTTGCGGCAGCTGTGATCCTGATCATCATCGGCGCCATTCTGATCCGCCGCTCCAGAAAGGGGGATCCTTTCAGATGAGAAAGAATGAATGGACGCCATGGCTGAAGAATGAATGGCAGCAGCCGTACTTTGTGCAGCTGGCGCAGTTTATTCATGAAGCTTATGAAACAAGAACCGTCTATCCGCCCAAGCAGCAGGTGTTCGCCGCTTTTGAAAACTGCGACCTGCCGGATGTGAAGGCTGTGATTCTGGGCCAGGATCCCTACCACCAGAGAGGGCAGGCCCACGGCATGTGCTTTTCCGTCAACCCGGGCGTGCAGGCACCCCCGAGCTTACAGAATATCTTCAAAGAGCTGAACAGTGATCTGGGCTGCTATATTCCCGATAACGGATATCTTCTTCCCTGGGCACAGCAGGGCGTATTTCTGCTCAATACCGTCATGACCGTGGAGGACTCAAAGCCAAGATCCCATGCCGGAAAAGGATGGGAGACATTCACTGATCACGCGATCATGAGGATCAATGAAAAGAAGGAGCCGGTTGTCTTTCTGCTCTGGGGCCGCGACGCGAGAAACAAGGCGTCCATGATCGACCGCTCAAGACATCTTGTGCTGGAAGCACCGCATCCGTCTCCTTTATCCGCCTATAACGGTTTCTTCGGCTGCCGCCACTTCTCAAAGGCGAATGAGTTCCTGGCGCGCACAGGCAGGGGACCCATCGACTGGCAGATCAGAAACATTTATGGACAGTGAGAAAAAAGATCAGTACTGGGTGATGTCAAGGCGCAACCGCAGCCATGGGCTTGAACCCATTAAAGAAGCCTGCCGCAGAGCCGGCAATCCCCAGGATAAACTGAAAATCATCCATGTGGCCGGAACCAACGGCAAAGGCAGCACGGTTAATTACCTCCGGACAATCCTCAATGAGGCCGGATACAAAACCGGCACATTCACTTCGCCGCACCTGACTTCCCACTTCGACCGGATCCGGATCGATGACGTCTGGATTGAGGAGGACGTGTTCAATCAGTATCTGCAGAAACATCTCAAAACAATAGAAGAGCTGGATCTTGGCATGTTTGAAATCGACTGTCTGATCGCCTTTGAATGGTTTTATGACCGGAAGGTTGATTATGCGGTCATTGAAACAGGTCTCGGCGGCCGGCTGGACAACACGAATATCGTGAAGAATCCGGTTCTGGAACTGATCACCACAATCGGCATGGACCACATGCAGATACTGGGAGACAGAATCACAGAGATCGCTTTTGAAAAAGCCGGCATCATCAAAAAGAACAGCCATTGTCTTTACGGATATCTGCAGCCTGAATGCGCCAAAATCATTCAGCATAAAGCGCAAAGAATGCACGCGGCAGCGCATGGCATAGAAAAATACCGTGAACCCTCGGCGAAGGAAATGGTATTTCAGGGCGTGACTTATGAAATCAGCGGCGCCCGCTACCAGAAAGCAAACGCTGCCCTGGCAATTGCGGCGGCACACTTTCTGGGGATCAAAACAGACACCCCGGACATGAAGGAAGCGGTCCGCGTATGTCAGTGGAAAGGCCGTTTTGAAACAGTCAGCGAACATCCCCGCGTCATTCTTGACGGCGCCCACAATGAAGAAGGAATCAGGGCTTTATGCAGGTCGCTGGACGGTCTGCCCAAACCGCTGCTCATTGTCTTCAGCGCCCTGCGCGACAAGCCGGGCCGCAAAATGGCTGAAATGCTGAAAGGGCATGCGGATCAGCTCATCATCACACACTTCGAAAACGCCCGCGCAGATGACACGGACGGGCTGGCGGTTGAGGGCGCGGAGATCATGGACAGCTGGCAGGAAGCGGTAAAAAAAGCAGCTGAAGAGTGCGGGGAAGGAACCGCCCTTATTACCGGTTCGCTGTACTTTGTTTCGGTGGTCAGGGCATGGCTTACGGATGAAGCAAAGATCTGAAGCCTGAGCCGATTGTGCAAAAAAACATAAATGATATGAATCAGGCGGATGTACACTGCGGTGCCCATCCGTTTTTCTGTATGCATGAATTTCAGCCCGTGCACAGGCATGTCAGCCGCTGTTCACACTCTGAAAGAAGAGGAAGATGGCGTGAATGCTGTTTTTTTCTGTTTTGATGGAAGTGCTTTCATTTTCATTACCTAAATTGTGGAAGACTGTAATATAATGAAGACGTCATTTAAGTATTGCAGGAGGCAAAATAATGAGAGCTAACACAATGGCGGCCATGATCCTTGCAGGCGGAAGAGGTACCCGCCTTTTGGACCTGACCAAAAAAGTCGCTAAGCCGGCTGTCCACTTCGGCGGCAAGTACCGTATTATCGACTTTCCCCTCAGCAACTGTGCGAACTCGGGCATTTCAACTGTCGGCGTTCTGACACAGTACGAATCTGTACTTCTGAACTCCTATGTTGCAAAGGACCAGTTCTGGGGCCTTGACATCAAGGACGGCGGCGTCTATGTTCTGACACCGCGTGAAAGAGACCAGAAGGGCTTTGAAGTATTCAGAGGCACAGCGGACGCAATCACACAGAACATCGATTTCCTTGATCAGGTTGATCCTGAATATGTTCTGATTCTGTCCGGCGACCACATCTACAAGATGAACTATGACAAGATGCTGAAATATCATCAGGAGAAGCAGGCTGACGCGACAATCGCCGTTCTCGAAGTTTCCCTCAAGGAAGCGACACGTTTCGGTATCATGAACTGTGACGAAAATGACATGATCTATGAGTTCGAAGAGAAGCCTGCTCATCCGAAGTCCACACTGGCTTCAATGGGTATCTACATCTTCACTTACAAGACCCTGAGAAAGTATCTTCTGGCTGATGACAAGAATCCGGATTCCAACCATGACTTCGGTAAGGACATCATCCCGGCTTATCTGAATGACAACAGAAAGCTCGCTGCCTGGAGATTCAAGGGCTACTGGAAGGATGTAGGAACAGTTGACTCACTCTGGGAATCCAATATGGATCTGCTCAAGAACAACAATGAGCTCGACCTCGGTGATGAAACATGGAAGATCTACACAGAAGATGTCAACGCTCTGCCGCAGTATGTCGGTGAAGAAGCGAAGATCGAGAACTCCTATATCACACAGGGAAGCGTCATTCTCGGAACAGTCAAGAATTCAGTCCTCGGCACAAACTGCATTGTCGGCAAGGGCGCGGAAGTTGTCGATTCCGTTATCAACCCTGGCGCTAAAATCGGCGAAGGCGCAAAAGTTATCCGCTGCATCGTCGCTGATGATGTGGAAATCGCACCGGGTGTTACGGTAGGATCCGCGAACAGCGAAGGCATCGAGCTCGTTGCGAAGAAATTCGTGGAGTAGGAGGAAGCTAGGATGAAAGCACTGGGAATTATCAATTTTGAAGACAATGTGGCAACAGTAGACGGCCTGGGCGAATACCGTCCGGTTCCTGCGATCGCCATTCTCGGCCGTTACCGCGTAATCGACTTCGTCCTTTCCAACATGACGAATTCCGGTATCGACAGTGTTCAGGTTTACTGCAAGGAAAAACCCCGCAACCTGATCGAACACCTGGGCAACGGCTCTGTTTACAACATCAACTCTAAGCGCGGAAAGCTCCGGATCCTCTATGGTGAAAAGAACTTCTCGTCACCTGTATACAATCATGACATTGCGAACTTCATGCTCAACATGCAGTACATCGAGCGTGACCACAACCCGTATGTTGTCGTCGCTCCGTCCTACTTCATATACAGCCTCGACTACAGCAAGGTTCTGGATCAGCACATGTCCTCCGGCGCGGATGTCACAGTTCTGTACACATCCACAAATGAAGCAAAGACAGCTTATCTGGGATGCGATGTCCTGACACTGGACAAGACAAAGAAGGTTACAGCCATCGACAAGAACCGCGGAAACACAGCAAGAAAGAACGTTTCCATGGAATGCTATGTCATGACAAAGAAACTCTTCATTGACCTGGTTACAAAGGCAGCTGAAACTTCCTCCCTGTACTGGTTCAAGGATATCCTGAAGGATTCCGTCAATGATCTCGACATCAGAGGCTATCAGTTCAAGGGCTTCGTCGGCTGCATCAACAGCCTGTCCGAATACTTCCGTGTCAGCATGCAGCTGAGAGACAGAACAACAGCTTCCGGTCTGTTCAAGCCGGGATGGCCGATTTACACACATACAAACGATTCCAGCCCGACAAAGTATGAAGCCGGCTCCAAGGTAACAGGTTCCGTCGTTGCCAACGGCTGCGTCATCGAAGGCACAGCCGAGAACTGTGTAATCAGCCGTAATGTCACCATCCGCAAGGGTGCTGTCATCAAGAACAGCATTATCCTGCCGGGCGCTTACATCGGTGAAAAGGTCAAGCTTGATCACGTTGTCGTTGACAAGTATGCCATCATCCACCATGTCAAGGAACTCAAGGGCACGGATGACGCTCCGATTTATGTAAAGAGAAAAGACCGTATTTAAGGTTTTTATCAAAGAAGGAGAAAACATATGACCAGATCCATTCTGTTTGTCGCAGGCGAGGGCTTGCCGTTCATCAAGACCGGCGGTCTTGCGGATGTTATCGGCAGTCTGCCTAAGGCACTGGCTAAACGCGGCCATGATGTACGCGTTGTTCTGCCTCTGTACAAGAAGATCATCGAAAAATACTATGATGAGCTGGAAAGACTCGGTACCATTCAGGTGCATTCCGGATGGATCGATCAGCCTGCCACATACTACACAGCGACTGTCGACGGAGTAGTTTACTACTTCATTGAACATCAGCACTATTTCGAAAGAGACGCTCTGTACGGCTACGAGGATGACGGCGAAAGATTCGCCTTCTTCCAGAGAGCGGTTCTCGACATGATCTATTTCATCAACTGGTGGCCCAACATCATCCACTCCAATGACTGGCAGACCGGCATGATCCCTCTCATTGCCCATGCTTGCTACGCGGATGATTACCGCTATCAGCAGATCAAGCATGTCTACACAATCCACAACATGGCGTTCCAGGGCAACTTCGGCGTCGATATGCTGCCGAGCTGCCTGGGCCTGGATTACAGCTACTTTGACAACGGATCCATCAAGTTCGACACAGGTATCTCCTTCATGAAGGCAGGTATCGTCTATGCCGACAAGATCACAACCGTTTCCCCGACATATTCCAATGAGATTCTCACTGAGGCATATGGCGAGAGAATGGATGGCGTTCTGCGCTACAGAAGAGAAGATCTCTGGGGCATCGTCAACGGCATCGACACTGTTGAATGGAATCCGAAGACAGACAAGCTGCTGGCCAAGAACTACGATGTGCGTTCCTATGTCTCCGGCAAGAAGGCAAACAAGAAGGCACTGCAGGAAGAACTCGGCCTTGAAGTACGGGAAGACGTACCTCTGATCGGGCTTGTTTCAAGACTGACCAACCAGAAGGGCATTTACATGATCACCGACAGAATCAACGAAATCCTGGGCATGGATATTCAGTTCGCTGTTCTGGGCACAGGTGAAGCGAATGCCGAGAATGCCTTCAAGTGGATGGAATCCGAATACAAGGGCAAGGCAGTATATTACTGCGGATACAACGAAGAGCTCGCGCACAGAATCTATGCCGGCGCTGACCTGTTCCTGATGCCTTCCCTGTATGAGCCGTGCGGAATCGGTCAGCTGATCGCGATGCACTACGGTGCACTGCCGCTGGTACGCGAAACAGGCGGCCTCAAGGATACCGTTCATCCTTACAACCAGTACACCGGTGAAGGAAACGGCTTCTCATTCTGGGCTGCCAACGCAGATGACATGGTTTACACACTCCGCTGGGCTGTTGATCAGTACTACAACAACAAGCCGGGCTGGAAAGGCCTCGTAAAGAGCGCCATGACAACCGATGTCAGCTGGGATCAGAGTGCCAACGTTTACGAAGAACTGTACTATACAATCTGCAACTGGCCGGATCAGTAAGAATTAAGAAAAAGCGGCCTCGTCCAACGGGGCTGCTTTTACTGAGAGGCTGATGTGAAAATTAGCTGAAAGATTTGTGACAATAAACACAAATACGACCTCTGTTCGTTTCTTTGAAACACAGCGGGTGGTATAATGAGAACAGCGAAAATTAGAAGGAGGATATCATTCAAATGTCTAAAGTAACTGTTAAAGATCTGGACGTCAGAGGCAAGCACGTAATCGTCCGTGTAGACTTCAACGTTCCGCACAAGGGAGAGGTCATCACAGACGACAACCGTATCCGTGCTGCTCTTCCGACAATCAACTACCTCACAGAAAATGGTGCCAAGGTTCTCCTGCTCTCCCACATGGGCAAGGTTAAGACTGAAGAAGACAAGGCCAAGAACAACATGGCAATCGTTGCAAAGCGTCTGGCAGAAGTCCAGTCCGCTCCTGTAACATTCGTTCCGGCTACACGCGGCGAAGAACTCGAAGCTGCTGTCAAGGCTCAGGAAGACGGCTCCATCGTTCTGATGCAGAACACACGTTATGAAAAGGGCGAATCCAAGAACGATCCTGAACTGGGCGCTTATTGGGCAAGCCTGGGCGATCTGTTTGTTGAAGACGCATTCGGCTCCGTACACAGAGCACACGCTTCCACAGTCGGTATCGCAACACATCTGCCTTCCGCTCTCGGTTTCCTGGTTGAAAAGGAAGTCAACGTTCTCGGCAAGGCTCTGAACGATCCTGAAAGACCTCTCGTCGCAATCCTGGGCGGTGCCAAGGTTTCCGACAAGATCGCTGTTATTGAAAACCTCCTCA
Source organism: uncultured Erysipelotrichaceae bacterium (assembly GCA_902775735.1). Classification (GTDB taxonomy): domain Bacteria; phylum Bacillota_I; class Bacilli_A; order Erysipelotrichales; family Erysipelotrichaceae; genus Bulleidia. Next base: position 14,433 of record CACYNH010000017.1, on the reverse strand, counting down.
AGATCGCTGACAAGGTTATGATCGGCGGCGGTATGTCCTACACATTCTCCGCAGCACAGGGCGGCAAGATCGGTACATCCCTGCTCGAAGCTGACAGAATGGAACTCGCCAAGAAGTTCATGGAAGAAGGCGGCGACAAGCTGATCCTCCCTGTTGACACAGTCGCGGCAAATGACTTCTCCAACCCGACAGAGATCATCACAGTCAAGGCAGGCGAAATCCCTGACGGCTTCATGGGTCTCGATATCGGTCCGGAAACAGTCGCTCTGTATCAGAAGGAACTGGCCGGCGCAAAGACAGTCTTCTGGAATGGTCCGATGGGCGTATTCGAAGACGAAAGATTCGCAAAGGGCACAATCGCTGTCTGCGAAACACTGGCTAACCTCGAAGGCGCTACAACAATCATCGGCGGCGGCGACAGTGCTTCCGCAGCCAAGAACCTCGGCTTCGCAGAGAAGTTCAGCCACATCTCCACAGGCGGCGGCGCTTCCCTCGAATACATGGAAGGAAAGGATCTGCCGGGTATCTCAATCATCCCGGAGAAGGAATAATCAAAATGGCTAGAAAACCCGTAATTTTTGGCAACTGGAAAATGAACAAGACTCCTTCAGAAGCTCTCGAATTCATGAAGGGGATCGAAGAAGTTCTGACAGGAACAGAAGCTGCTGACTATGGTATCGGCGCTCCGTATGTAGACCTCGATGTCTGCGTCAAGAATGCGAAGAACCTCCTCATCGCTGCTGAAAACTGCAACGAAAAGGACAGCGGCGCCTACACAGGCGAAGTTTCCGTTCCGATGCTCAAGGAAGTCGGTATCACATACTGCATTATCGGCCATTCCGAGAGAAGAACATACTATGCTGAAACAGACGCTGCATGCGCTGCCAAGGCAAAGAGACTGCTCGCTGACGGAATCATCCCGATTCTCTGCATCGGTGAGACAGAAGCACAGTATGATGCCGGCGAAACAGCTGACGTCATCAAGAACCAGCTCACTGGTTCCCTGGCCGGTCTGACTGCTGAAGAAGTTGCAAAGATCGTCATCGCTTACGAGCCGATCTGGGCAATCGGAACAGGCAAGTCCGCTACCAAGGAAATCGCTGAAGACTGCTGCAAGTGCGTCCGTGACAATGTCAAGGCTCTCTATGACGAAGCAACAGCTGAAGCTGTCCGCATCCAGTATGGCGGATCCGTCAAGCCGACAAATATCGCTGAATACATGGCATGCCCGGATATCGACGGCGCGCTGATCGGCGGTGCATCCCTCAAAGTTGATTCCTTCAAGGAAATCATCGACGCAACCAAATAAAGGTTCCAACAGTATATTCACTGAGGAATATAGGTAATCAATAGGAGGATAATAATCAAGATGCCTAATTTTGTAGATCTTATTGCTGATGTTCACGCTCGTGAAGTTATCGACTCCCGCGGCAACCCTACAGTTGAAGCAGAAGTTACAACAGAGTCCGGTGCTTGGGGACGCGCAATCGTTCCGTCAGGCGCTTCCACAGGTGAAAGAGAAGCTCTCGAACTCCGTGACAAGGATCCGAACCGTTTCAATGGCCAGGGCACACTGACAGCTGTTGCTAACGTTAATGACAAGATCGCTCCGAAGGTCATCGGTCTGAACGTATTCGATCAGCCGTTAATCGATAAGACAATGCTCGACCTCGACGGCACACCTTTCAAGAGCAACCTCGGTGCTAACGCTACTCTGGCTGTTTCCCTCGCTGCTGCACGCGCAGCTGCTGACTCCTGCGGTCTGCCGCTCTACAAGTACATCGGCGGCGCAAACGGAAAGGTTCTCCCTGTTCCGATGATGAACGTCCTCAACGGCGGCAAGCACGCTGACTCTGCTTCCGACGTTCAGGAATACATGATCATGCCTGTAGGCGCAAAAGATTTCCATGCAGCAATCCGTATGGGCGCTGAAATCTTCCACGCTCTGAAGAAAGTCCTCAAGGGCTACGGCTACAACACAGCAGTCGGTGACGAAGGCGGCTATGCTCCGTCCTCACTCCCCGGCGGAACAGGACCCCTGGAAACTCTCGGCAACGAAGGCCCTCTGGCTCTCATGCTCGAAGCAGTTGAAAAAGCAGGATACAAGCCTGGTGAAGACGTATGCTTCGCTATGGACGCAGCTTCCTCCGAATTCTATGATGAGGAAAAGGGCTGCTATGTACTGGCTAGATCCGGTGAAGGCGAAAAGTCTTCTGAAGAAATGATCCAGCTCTATGAGCACTGGGTTGAAAAGTATCCGCTGATCTCTCTGGAAGACGGTCTTGCAGAAAACGACTGGGACGGCTGGGTAGAACTCACAAAGCGTCTCGGCGATAAGATCCAGCTCGTTGGTGACGACCTGTTCGTTACAAACACAACATACATCAAGAAGGGTATCGAACTCGGCGCTGCAAACGCAGTTCTGATCAAGGTTAACCAGATTGGTACTCTCACAGAAACACTCGACTCCATCGAAATGGCTAAGGAAGCCAAGTACACAGCAGTCGTTTCCCACCGTTCCGGTGAATCCGAAGACTGCACAATCTCCGACCTCGTTGTTGGTGTCAATGCCGGCCAGATCAAGACAGGTTCCATGAGCCGTACAGATCGTATCGCTAAGTACAACCAGCTGATGAGAATCGAAGAAGAACTCGGCGATGTAGCTGAATACCGTGGAAAGAAAGCTTTCTACAACGTCAAGGCTCTCTCTGAATAATTCTGATTAAGACAATCATCTTCAGAATCAATTCCATAAATATTGCTTTACAGACTTAACTCATTCGTTAGGCTGAATCCAAGCGGAGTGCTTATCACAGCATTCCGCTTTTTTTTCGTGCGGATCGTCTTTGTGTTCAAAGATTAAGATCCGCGCTGTACTCATCCCGTGTTTCTTGCGCCGCTTTGTGAAGTGTGCTTAAATCTTTTCGTAAGGCAAAGGGAGGTGTTGTATGAAACTGAAAAAAACCATTGCCATTCTGCTGGCGGCATTGATTGCGGCCGGCTGTTCTCCCGCCTCTTCCGGAGAAACTGAAAAAGAGGATGAACCGCAGGAAACGCCTGCTGTCAGTGAAAATATCTCAAGGTATTATGATGAACTTCCCAAAGAGAATCACTTCGAGGTGACCGATCAGGAAACACTGACCTCGATTCTCACCCATGGCACAGCGATTGTATTCCTGGGTTTCCCGGAGTGCCCCTGGTGCCAGGCATATATCCCGATGCTGGAGGAAGCGCTCAGCGAAAATGAGGCGATGTGCACTTATTACAACATTTACTGGGATAAAGAAAACGACCGGGAGTATTACGATTCCATCGCGGATCTGCTGATCAGCCAGAACGACAGCGGGGAAGAGATCATCCAGTATGACAATGACGGCCTGCCTCGGATCTACATGCCGCTGGTTCTCTTTGTGGAAAAAGGAAGAATCACCGCCTTTGACAACGAAACATGCATGGAGGACGGCACGCTCACGCCGCGCAAGTACTGGACAACCGCAAAAAAAGCGGCTTTGAAAGAGAAACTCAGCGAAAACATTCAGCGCGTCGCCGCGCTTCAGGCACAGAACAATTCACAGGGATGCGATACCGGCTGTAAAGTCGGTGACTGATCTCAACAGAATAACCGTCTGCGTAACAGCAGGCGGTTTTTAAAGAATCGTTAAGATTCGATGGCCTTTGTGGTAAGGATATACGGGCAGTAGTATAATTTTGTAGTAACGGATAACTTCCACTTTTCCGCCGCTCAGGCGGTGGCTGTTATTCTTAAGAATCAGACAGGGGAACAAAAGTATGAACAGAAAAAAATGGCTGATCATAGCGGCGGCCGCGGTATTGATCGCAGGTCTTGCCGGCTGGTGGTTTTTACGCAGAGGCAATTCGGGCGGCGGGGAAACCGCCTATGTGCAGAGAATCAGTACACTGAACGGGGGCGGTGTTATGCTCGACCGCTATGCCGGTGTCGTGGAATCACAGCAGACAGCTGATTATAAAATGGACAGCGGCCGGACCATCGAGACGGTTTTCGTCAAGCCGGGCCAGACTGTCGAAACGGGCACGCCGCTGTTCCGGTACAGTGTGACCGACGCCCAGAACAAGGTGGCTTCCGCCAATCTAGAAATCGAGAATTACAATAACCAGATTTCTGTTCTTTCCGCCAGCGGAAACAGCACGGATATCCAGCTTCAGATCCGCCAGCTGCAGTATCAGATCAAGGTGCAGGAGCAGGAAATCGCCGGATACCAGAAGGAAATCGAAAACGCGGACGTCAAATCCGCGATCGACGGTGTCGTCAAGACTGTCAACGAAACAGGACTGAACGCCGAAGGCATGGAAGCGCCGGTTGTTACGGTTGCGGAAATCGGCGAGTTCAGAGTCAAGGGAAAAGTTTCCGAGCAGTCCGTCGGCATGTTCTATGAGGGCATGGGTGTTTTCGTACGCTCAAGAGTTAATGAAAACCAGGTCTGGCGCGGGGAAATCTCCTCTGTTTCCAACGAGCCGGAATCGAATGAAAACAATTACTATTACGGTGGCGGCGGGGAATCTTCCTCCAAATATCCGTTCTATATCACACTTGAATCCACGGATGGACTCATGCTGGGCCAGCATGTCTACATCGAGCCCGATCTTGGACAGGGTGAAGCGAAGGAAGGCCTCTGGCTGGATATGAGTTTCATCAGCTATGAGGATGACGGCACCCCTTATGTCTGGTGCGGCACATCCGGAAAACTCAAAAAGGCAAAGGTTACCCTCGGCGAGATGGATGGTGAAACAGGACAGATGGAAATCCTGGAAGGTCTCAGCGAAGATGATCTGATCGGCTGGCCGGATGAAACATGGCATGAAGGCATGAAGGCCGTATCAGTGGAGGGCGAGTAGGATGCTGCTGGAACTCAGTCAGATCTGCAGGAACTACGGCAGCGGCCAGGTCGTTGTGCCGGCTTTGAAGAATGTCTGCCTGCAGGCTGAAGAAGGGGAGTATATAGCCATCATGGGCCCTTCCGGCTCCGGCAAAACAACCCTCATGAATATTCTCGGCTGCCTTGACAGGGCGGACGCGGGGACATATATCCTGGATGGCATCGATATTTCCTCCATGGATGAGAATCAGCTCTCTGATGTCCGTCTCAATAAAATCGGTTTTGTATTTCAGACGTTCCAGCTGATGGCAGGTGAAACGGCGCTGGACAATGTGGCTCTGCCGCTGATTTACGCCGGCGTCAAAAAACCGGAGCGCGCAAAACGCGCGGCGGAAGCGCTGGAAAGAGTCGGCCTTGGCGAGCGTATGAACTTTTATCCCAATCAGCTTTCAGGCGGACAGAAACAGCGTGTCGCCATTGCCAGAGCCATGATCAACAATCCCAGGATTCTTCTTGCGGATGAACCGACCGGCGCTCTTGACCAGGCCAGCGGCAGGCAGGTCATGGATCTGTTCCGTCAGCTGAATGAGGAAGGCACAACCGTCATCATGATCACCCATGACGCCAATGTAGCGAAAAACGCGAAACGGGTCATGAAGATCGTCGACGGTGAGCTGAGTGAAGAAGGGACAGGTGGGAGTGATGATTAAAAAACGGATCATTGCCATTCTGGCAGCCATCGCGGTTATGACCGGCGGCTTCTTCGGACTCAAGGCCTATAACAACGCTAACAAAAAAGCGAAAGTCGTTCCGGTCAGTGTGCTGAACGGAATGTACTGGGATGAAGGAATGTCCATGTATGGAAACATCTATGATTCCGATACCCAGAATATCTATCTGCAGCCGACTTCCATCATTTCGCAGATCCATGTCACGGAAGGCCAGCAGGTCGCCAAGGGCGATCCTCTGATTTCCTTTGACACAACTTCCGCTGATCTGACTCTTCAGATCAAGGAACTTGAAGTACAGTCCCTGGAGAACGATCTGGCCAAGGCAAGAAGGGAACTGGTTCTTCTTCAGAACGCGAAGCCTTATGTTGAACCGGCACCAATTCCTGAACCTGAACCCGATCCTGAGCCCATTCCCGAGCCGACGCCTGAACCCACCCCGGTTCCCACATCTGAGCCGGCTCCGACGCCTGAACCCACTCCGGATCCTTCGATTCCCGATGGCGAACTGGACGGGGAAGCATGGACGGTTCTCAAGCACATCGATCAGAATCTCGATGGCGCGTGCATTGAATATCCCGATACGCCGTATCATTTCCTGCTGACCCAGGAGGGAATTCTCTGCGGCACACTGCTCAATGAACTCAAAGAATGCGATCCGCCGACTCAGGCAGTTGTGGAAGTCCGTGAAGGAAACACCCATGACGGCGCTCTGATCTCGGCATGGGTCTTCAACTCCCGCTATATCACAGCCGAGTATAAAGATACTGACGGCTGGTATATTCTCAGCCACAAACCGGTCAACGGCGCAAGCGCTGTTGTGATCGAGCCCTCTTACAGTCCGGGCGGCGGCTACGTTCCGGGCCAGTCTGCGGTACCGGGAACTCCTTCTGACCAGTCAGCTTCCAGTGAGCCGGATAACTATGACGGCATGTATACAAAAGAAGAACTGGCAAAGATGATCAATGATCAGAAACAGACAATCCGCGATCTTGACCTGCAGGTGAGAAAAGCGCGTCTGGATCTCAAGATCATGAAGGATGAAATGACCGACGGCACGATCCATGCCCGCAAGGACGGCGTGGTCAGAACACTCGGCGATCCGGACAATCCTCCCAATGACGGCAGTCCGTTCCTGAGCGTTGCCAGCGGCAGCGGCCTGACGATCCGTTCCAGTGTTTCGGAACTGATGCTGGATCAGGTCAGACCGGGTATGCCGGTCACAATCACCAGCTATGAAACCGGCGACATGTTCCAGGGGGAAGTGACGTCAGTGGACGTCTATCCTTCAAACAGCGGCAATTACGGCGGCGGCAATCCCAACTCTTCCACCTATGACTTCTATGTCAACGCGGAAGACGCCCCGAACCTGCCGGCGTACAGCTGGCTGCAGCTGCAGCTGGGCACTCCGGAAGAAACCGGGGAAAAGATTGTTCTTGAGAACATGTTCATCCGCCAGGACGGCGGCGGCTCCTATGTCATGAAGGAGGAAAACGGCAGACTGAAAAAGCAGTATGTCAAAACCGGCAAAACCTATTACGGCTACGCGACCGAAATCAAGGAAGGCGTGACCATGGACGACAGCATCACATTCCCTTACGGGGATGGCGGACAGGAAGGCGCTGCCGCTGAGATGGCGGACAGCCCGGAGGTATTCTGGCAATGATTGAAAACATCAGATTATCATTCCGGGGTATTCTCTCCCATAAGCTGAGGTCCTTTCTGACAATGCTCGGCATCATCATCGGTATCGCGGCGATTATCGCGATCGTCTCAACAATCCAGGGCACCAACGAGCAGATCCAGAAAAACCTGATCGGCTCCGGTGTGAACAACGTCACGGTTTCCCTCAACAGCGGCGACTGGGTTTATGATTTCTCAGCCGGGATTCCCGACGGCATCCCTGTCATTTCAGAAGAACAGACAGAGCAGCTCCGCAATATTGACCACGCGGAAAGCGTTTCGCTTTTCCACTCCCGCCAGGATTATGACGGCGTCTACCATCTGTCCACATCGCTCTCGGGCGGCTATGTGCTCGGCATCGACAGCACGTATCTTGACGCGGCGGGACTGACCGTGCGCAGGGGCAGGGGAATCAGCGCGGATGATCTTTTGAAATTCCGCAAAGTCTGCCTGCTCGACAATGACAGCTCAACGTCACTGTTCCAGGGTGAAAATCCCATCGGCAGCACCATTGAAATCCATGGCGAACCTTTCACGGTCGCCGGCATCGTCACCGATAAGGAAGTCTTTGAGCCGACAATCAAAACGGTCAATGACTACTATACCTATTCTTCCGACAGATCCGGAAAGATCTATATTCCTTCCACTGTCTGGCCGGCAGTCTACCAGTATGACGAACCGGAATCGGTCATCATCAGGGCGGACAGAACGGAAAATATGACCGCCATCGGCCGGGCTGCGGAAACCATCCTCAATGACACTTTCTCAAGCGAGGAGTTCTCCTACAAGGCACAGGACCTGATGGAACAGGCAAGACAGATCCAGCAGCTTTCAGAAAGCACCAACACAATGCTGCTGTGGATCGCTGCCATTTCCCTGCTGGTCGGCGGTATCGGCGTCATGAATATCATGCTTGTCAGCGTCACCGAAAGAACAAGTGAAATCGGTCTGAAGAAGGCGATCGGAGCGCCGAAAAGGGCAATTCTGATCCAGTTCCTGACGGAAGCGGTCGTGCTTACATCCACGGGCGGTCTGCTCGGGGTGATCACCGGCATTATACTGGCTGAGCTGATTTCCCAGCTCAACGGCACTCCGGTGGCGATCAGCGTGCCGGCGTCGGTCTTCGCGGTTCTCTTCTCGATGGCCATCGGCATTATCTTCGGAATCCTGCCCAGCCACAAAGCAGCCAACCTCGATCCGATTGAAGCGTTAAGACACGAATAACTGAAAAAGCGGTCCGGAAATTCCGGGCCGCTTATAACAAAGCGTCTGATCAGCTGAACATGTCATTGTCCAACGGCATCATATCCGCCATCATTTCGGCTGCCTCATCTGAAGCTTTAAGTGTTTCGCATTCCTGCACTTTGCTGCCCATGATCTTCGCGCTCAGCTCGATCATGTCAGCGAACAGGACAGAGCGCACAAGAATCCGGGAAGGAATGCCGTATCTGTCCACAGCACGTAAAAGGATTTCATTCATCATGAGACTGACATCCTGCTGAGGTTTCAGAAGCTCCTGTTCAAGAATGACGCCGGAGTCATGATCCAGAATTACAATGAAGAGAGCAGCCGCGGGACGGTAGAATTGGGGATCATCGATGTGGATATTGGGAAAGAAGAAATCCGCTTCGTAAACAGAATTCGTGCGTCTGGCGTTCCGGACCGCTTCTCTGACTTCCGCTTCAGCCGGCGCGGTGATATCCAGACGATAGTCTTCACTGGGAAGCGGCGGATAGGAATAGTCCCAGCGCATGTCTCTTTCATCATATTCACAAAGGCAGTGGCCTCTCTCAATGCCCGTACCCCAATCGTACAGCTTCGTCACGAAAGGAAAGACTTCCAGGTACCAGCTGAGATACATGTTGACCTGCGCGATTTCCGCGTCTCTCGGTGTCCAGGGGAAATATCCCTTTTTTATTGAGAGGATGTACGGAATGCCGTACTGGGAATCTTCGAAGTCCGGCTGAACATCAGCGTAAGCGTCATACTGCTCATCAGGAATCTCCTCGTCTTCGCCGAAGTAAATACAGAAGCAGTTCTGACGGAACAAGGCGTAGATATCGGGCACGTTAAGGTCCAGATGGGTCCGCACAAGATTGTAATCGTTGAGCCCTTCATCTCCTTCGTAGAAGACAAGTCCGTATGTTTCGCCGCCGTTGCCCAGCGTATTGACATAGACGGTCTGATCAGAGTTCCGCTTCAGGCCGATCAGCTGACCGTCATCGAAGGCACGCCACGGCTCATCTTTCTGCAGCTGCGCGCACAGCCGGTAGAATTCTTCATAGATCTGGTTTCTGGTTTTATCCATAAAAATCTCCTTGAATACATTGTACTTTGGATTGTTCAAAAAGAGCAGAACAGGTTTTTTTAACAGATAATCTTAAGACAGCAGACCATGCGTCAGGCAAGAGTTTTTGGTTTGCATGTCATGGGCAACGATGTTATAATAACCCAGCATATATCAAAGCGAAAGGAGCGTTACATGCTTGACGCATTATTAATGATCGTTTCAGCAATGCTGATTATCCTGTCATTGCTGCAGAGCGGAAAGACCAGCGGAATGTCTGGCGCACTGACCGGAGCAGGCGGACTGAACCTGTTCGCAAATCAGAAGGAAAGAGGTTCTGAAAAGATTATCTCCAACATGACACTGGGTCTGGGCATCGCATTCTTCGTGCTCGTCATCCTGATCAGAGTTATCTAAGCATTACGCCGGTATATATGCCGGTTTTTCTTATTATGGAAACAAATGAAGTAAAAGACCTTATTCTGGGATATCTTGAAAACCATCCCGTCCAGAACAGCACAGCCAGCGTGATCCAGGGCATTGTATGTCCCGATTCAGAAGACGCGCCGGTTTTTCGTGATGCCTTACAGGAACTCCAGAATGAATACATGGTATTCCTGAATAAAAGGGGAGAATACATGAACCGGCAGAAAGCCGGCGTGTTTGAAGGAAAGATTTCTATCGCCCGCTCGGGAATCGGCTATGTCAACCGTGAGGACAGGGCTGCCGCGACAATCGAGGAACCTGACCAGCATGGCGCCATGGACGGCGATACAGTCCTTGTCTATTGCCAGCTGTGGCAGATCTATGGCGAAGTCATCACCGTCACAAAGAGGGCGAGGACCCAGCTGATCGGCACCTATTATGACCGCGGGCATGGACTGAAGCTTGTGCTGGATGATGAAAAGCTCAGAAACAGACCGTGCAGGGTCCTGCTTGACCCTGACATGAAACCGGTGGACGGCTCCAAGGTCCTGCTCACCATTGAAAAGTATGACGGCCCTATGACATTAAGAGTCAGCAGGATCATCGGCCATAAGGATGATCCGGGCGTTGATATTCTTTCAATTCTTCTGGACCATGGCATTGAACCTGAATTCCCTGAAGAAGTCATTGAGGAACTCAAAGACATTCCTTCTTCTGTTTCTGAAGAAGAAACAAAAGGAAGAGAGGATCTCAGAAATGACATCACCGTCACAATCGACGGCGATGATTCCAAGGATTTCGATGACGCGGTTTCCTGTGTAAGGGAAGAAAACGGCTGGCTGCTGAAGGTTTCCATCGCCGATGTCTCTTACTATGTCAAAGAGGGAAGCGCACTGGATAAAGAAGCTTCAAAGCGGGCGTGTTCCACCTATGTGACGGACAGGGTTGTGCCGATGCTGCCGCATGAGTTAAGCAACGGGATCTGCTCTTTGAATCCGGATGTGGACAGACTGACCATCACCTGTGAGATGCATGTTTCAAAAGACGGCAGTGTCAGTGACTACCGCCTGTACCCCAGCGTGATTCATTCCAATGAAAGAATGACCTACCGCAATGTGAATAAGATCCTCTTTGGAAATGAAGAACTCAAAGAGAAATACGCTCATCTCGGAGATCTGTTTGAAGTATTGGCGGAGTGCGCTGATGCGATCCGCTCATACCGGGTAAGCAAAGGCGCAATTGAATTTTCCTCCAACGAATCAAAGATCACAGTCAATGAAGAAGGCTGGCCAATTGATGTGCAGCCGGCGGAAAGAGGACATGCGGAAAGAATGATTGAAGACTGCATGATTGCCGCCAATGTCTGCACTGCCAACTTCTTAAGATGGCAGGAAATCCCGGCTATCTACAGAATTCACGAGGAGCCGGCACTCAGAAGAATCCGTGATTTTGTGAACGCTTCGGAAGTCATGGGACATAAGCTTGTCGTTGGCAAGAGCGTCTATCCGAATGAGCTGCAGAGATATCTTGATTCCATTCAGGATATTCCTGAATATCCTGTTCTGAGCATGATGCTGTTACGGTGCATGCAGAAGGCAAGATATGATTCCTCCTGTGCCGGTCACTTTGGTCTTGCGGAAGAGGAATATCTCCACTTCACTTCTCCGATCCGCCGCTATCCTGACCTGATTGTCCACAGAATGCTCAGACGCTACAGCTTTGAAGCATGCATGGACATGAAGCAGAGAGATGAGGATGAAAAGAAGTGTGCGGAACTGGCGGAATCCTCCAGCGTCAGGGAGAGAATCAGCACAGACGCGGAATATGCCTGCGATGATCTCAAAAAAGCGCAGTACATGTCGGATAAACTCGGAAGGAAATACGAAGGCATCATCACCGGCGTCACCGGTTCCGGCTTCTATGTCCAGCTGCCGAATACTGTGGAAGGGCTTGTCAGAATTGCTTCTCTTGACGATGATTATTATGAATACAATCCGGAACGTCTTGAACTTTGCGGTTCCTCCTCAGGACGCGTATACCGTGTCGGTCTGAAAGTGAAGGTGGCAGTGATGGCGGCTGACATTCATAACGGCACCATCGAATTCACACTCTTCGGAAAGAATGGTATGATCCCTTCAAGAAAGAAAACCGGAAAAAAGGCAACCGCCTACAGTTCCCGCAGACATCCGCAGGGATCAAGGAGGAAACATGGCTGAAAAAAGCAGAGAAAAAACAGTCGCGATGAACAGAAGGGCCTCCCATGACTATTTCCTGGAAGACCGCTATGAGTGCGGACTGGTTCTGACCGGCACTGAAATCAAGTCCATCCGTGACGGCAAGGTGCAGTTCAAGGATTCCTATATCTCCATCTATAAAGGAGAGGCGTGGATCAAGGGAATGCACATTTCCCCGTATAAATACGGCAATATCTTTAACGTTGATGAGGAAAGAGACCGCAAGCTTCTTCTTCATAAATATGAAATCCAGAAACTTCACATGAAGGTCAAGACAAAGGGCTATACTCTTGTTCCTGTCAGAATGTATCTCAAAAACGGAAGAGCCAAGCTGGAAGTCGCTCTTGCCAAGGGCAAAAACCTGGTGGACAAGAGAGAAACACAGAAGCTCAGAGACGCAAAGAGAGAGATGGAAAAAGCTCTCAAGCTGAGGTAAGTCATGGAAGAAATTCTTGAAATACTGAAGACGCATCTTGAGAAATATCCTGAGATGACGCCGCAGGACTGCTTCAAACTGATTTACCAGAATGAACTGGGGCCGGGCCATCTCGTCAGAGATGAAAAAGAATCCCTGGAACTTTTGAAAAAGGAATGGGATTCCATTGAAGCGGATGAAAGTGAAGAGCTCATTGAACCGCTCGGCAACAATCTCTGCCGGCTGAACCTGAAAAAGGCCAAGTGCAGATACACACCGGAAGAGATCAATGACATCTTTGTCCGCACAGCGAATATTCACCGCGGAAGAATGGGACAGTTTATGCATAACATGAAACTGCTGAAGCACAATCTGGAAAACCTTCCTGTCAATTTCACATATGACGAATTCATTGAATTCCAGGAAATGTACAGAGGAAGGGGCTATCCGGCACTTCATCACAGTCCGAGGTACAAAGAAGCCTACGATCCGCACTACCGTGTTGTTTACACCGGCTTTGCGGAATCCCTTGATTTAGATTGTTGACCATCGGTCAAGCAAGTGCTATATTCAATATGCATCTAAAAGATGCATAAACATGGGGCTGTAATGGATTTCGACAGGTTTATGTTTGATTCAGGCTGCAGTGGAGCGGTGACCTTATCACCACCTAAATTTAAACGCTAACAGAAACAATAGTTTCGCTTTCGCTGCTTAATCTAACGCAATAACGCGTCGCAGCGACCCGGCCGTACTTTAGCCGTTATGTACGTGCTGCGTAACTGAAACGGATAAGGCGGGTCTTAAGCCTGTAAGGCAAGCCCGACAATTCACAGGCAGATTCAGCTGACGGTTAGCCCACTGACATGTCCGCTGTCTTATTCAACCAGTGGGATAAACTGTAGACGCAGGAATGTGGGACAACTCTTGGACAGGGGTTCGACTCCCCTCAGCTTTTATTTATCGGCTTTTTTAACATTTTCAAGTATACTCAAAAATGCGTTGGGACCGACTTTGGGACCGACTTTTTCTTTTTGCGTTCTTCGAAATCAGAATTTCGATAAATAAAACGAACAGAAATAAAGTGAAATAAAACAAAGTGAAAAGAAAGAAACGACAGATTATTCGCTGTCGTCTTCAGAAAGTTTTACATGTTTTTTATTATCAAGTTTATCTTTGATATATGACCAAGCTCTTTGAAATTCCTCTTCTTTTTCAGATGAAAAATACATATCCCTAATTTCTTGGTTTCGTATAACAGAAGGAACATGAATTATAAAATCAATACCTTTTAAACGTTCAAGTACGATGGCTAGACTCTCAAGAGTCTCAGCGCTTACAGATACAATGGCATCTCCAGATTTCAAAAGACTATCTTTTCTATTTTCAAACTGTTCGTTATTTATTGGAGTAATATCCGACGGATAAGACTGATCGTAAATAAACCGAGGCTCTTCTGTTTTTATGCCGGTTCTTAGCCATTCAGCACTTACATCTAATACCGCAGCAATTTTCTCCAAGTATTTATAAGATGGATTCTTCCAATCAGACTCCCATTCATGAATTCTTTGATAAATAGTTCCTATAGATTTTGCAAGTTCTGTTTGCGATATGTTTTTATGAGTGCGTGCCATATTAATCCGTTTTCCAACTGTATCGGTAGATACTAAGACAGCAGAATAGCGACGACGAATCGCTGCCTTTAAGCGAGGCACTTTTTTTATATCTTTGTATTTGTTTTCCATACACCTATGATAACAAAACATATACTCAATTTGACATATACTAAAAATAGAGTATATTA
>CACYNH010000016.1 GCA_902775735.1 uncultured Erysipelotrichaceae bacterium | reverse complement strand
TTTTTTTACTCTCCAGGTCATTTTTCTACTGGTCCCCCATGAGGTCACCCATCAAATCCCCCATGAAATTTGACTAGCCCCCACGAAGTTTGGTTACCCAATTGTCCGGGATTACTTTCACTTCGGATGCATTTCGCCTCTGACCATGGAGAAGGCGTCCATCGGATAGTTTTCGAGGTTTTCGAGAATGCCGCGCTTGTCCGCTTCGCCGATCAGCTTTGTACGTGCTTTTCTGACTTCCATTTCAGCCGCGTGACGGCTCGGTCCGCCGACGCATCCGCCTTCGCAGATCATCGCCTCGATGAAGTCTTCCGGCAGTCTGCCCATGCTTAAGAGCTTGACGCCGACAACACAGTCCTTGCCGCCGGTGCACTTGCGCAGCTTGACCTGATCGGTGTTCTGGCCGCGTTCCTTCATGCATTCAAGAACAGCCGCCGCGACGCCGCCGCTGCTGGAGAAGCCTTTGCCGAATACGGAAGCTTCCTGGTATTTTTCCTCAACCGGTTCAAGCTCAACATCCTTTGATTTGAGCAGAGAGGTCATTTCACCGAATGTCAGGACATAGTCGGCGTTGCCTTCAATGCCCATTTCCTGGGATTCGCTCTTTTTGGCGATGCACGGTCCGATGAAGACTGTGACGCAGTCGGGATGCTGGGACTTTAAGAATCTTGAAATCGCGCACATCGGGGAAACAATGCTGGACATGTTCTTTTCGAACACATCGGGATAATGCTTCATAAGCAGGTTAATGAACGCCGGGCAGCATGATGTGGTCATCTTGCGGCCTTCTTCAAGAGCTTCCGCCCATTCAGCGGATTCATAGGCAGCTGTCATATCGCCGCCAAGACCGACTTCAACCATATCCGTGAATCCGACTTTCTTTAATGCGGCACGGATGGAAGCCATGGAAATATTCTCGCCGTACTGGCCTTCGATGGCCGGGGCGCACATGGCATAGACTTCTTTTCCGGCCTTGATGGCACGGATGACATCAAGGACATGAACCTTGGAATCAATCGCGCCGAACGGGCAGGAGTGAATGCACTGTCCGCAGCGGATGCACTTTTCTTCATTGATCATGCAGATGCCGTATTCATCATAGGAAATCGCGTCAACCGGGCACGGTCTCTTGCAGGGACGGATCAGATGGGCAATGGCGCCATACGGGCAGGCGTTTGCGCACATGCCGCATTCACGGCACTTGTTCGGATCGATCCTGGCTCTGGTGTCGGTCATTGAAATCGCACCGAAGCGGCAGGAATTCATACAAGCCTTGCCAAGGCACAGACGGCAGTTGTCGGTAACCGTGTAGGAGGAAAGCGGGCATTCCTCGCAGGCTGGTTCAATGACCTGAATAATATTGTTTGCCGGTTTTGTGACGGACGCGTTCTGGTTTGACGCCAGACGCATTCTCCATCTGAGGATTTCTCTTTCCTTATAAACACAGCATCTCCATGTCGCGTGGGGACCGGGAGAAATCTCATAAGCAAGGGCTTCCTTGTTTTCTTCAGTCAGCGCATCATTCCATTCCAGACGCGCAAGACCTTCAACAACGCGGTGCTTAAGGGCGACAGCACCTTCATCATTTCTGATCATATTATTACTCCTTCTTACTCTTCCGTTTAAAATATTATACTTAACACTCCAAGGACAATACCATGGATTTTTTCAACACGTTTTGCGGATCATGTGTCTTTATGTCATTTCGCATTGTATTTTCGTCCATACAGTTATACAGAAAGGTCCTGCAGTCATTTTCCGCAGGACCTGATTAACCGGATGCCTTTAGCGCTGAGGGCTTCCCTTAACGGTGATACCGATGCCGGGCATGTATCTCATAAGGGAGCTCTTTCCTGTACAGGAAGATCTTCGCAATCGTCCATGAAATCTTCACTGAACATGGAAAGACCCATGACGGCAGTACTCCACGGGTCATCCTTCGGCAGCAGGATCACGGCATTGCCAATCCTGTTGACATACACTTCATCACCCTCAAAACGGCAGTTCTCCGGCAGGCTGACGGCCTGCGATCCGCCATCTGTAAAAAGTTTTGCTGTTTCCATCTTGGCCACCCCTTCATCAATAGACAGACATTTTATGCTGCGGTATATCAATCTGTTCCAGTACATCAATTTGTACTTCTTTCTTTTTATGCGCGTTTCCGTAGGGTGAACCGCAGCAATCTCATTCATTGTTTTCCCTCATATCTGATTCTATCAATCCCGTAACTAAATCATGCAATTGTACTGCGTTTTTATTTGTGATTACAGGTTTTCCTGTTCTCTTTTCCACCGCCAACCGCGCTTCTCCTGCAGCTTCTCCGCCTTCAATTGCAACCATTCGATTTTCCTCAAAGGACTCTGGTTTCTTTTGCTTTGAAATCTCTGTAGTGGAAGCCTCAGCAAGCATATTAAGTACAAGCTCCAACGTGGACATATTATCCCTGAGGTTTTCCTTTTTCAATCCTTTATGATTTTTATACTGCCGCGTTGTCATTCCGGACCAGGCTTTCGTGATTTCATCTGTCAAGATTGCGTATTCTACACCTTTTTTTACGCCACGCTTATCCCACTCGTCTGTGAGTTCTTTTCTTACCTGAATCGCCTGCAGGCGCTGATTAATCCACTCTCTTGAATAGCCCTTCCTGGCATAGGTTTCAAGTGCCCTTTCAATTGTCAGCTCCGGATCGATCACTTCCTCTATTCTTTCACGTCCTACCTGGGCCAGCCACATCTTAAATGGCTCCGCTTTTTTCGACGGAATAGACTGGATCAAACGAAGTAATTGCTCAGTGCTTGCCACGTCAGTATTGTATCTTTTTCCATCCTTCGGCGATCTCATTTTCAGTTGGTTACAATTTGTAACCAACTGACTTCCCTCTTCTTTAAGCCTGTTTTTCAATACTTTCCAATAATTCCTTGCACCATCAATATCAGGTTGTTCAGTCAGTACACCAACCACATCCACAATTGAAAAATACCATTCTTCTTCGTCTTCAATCCACGCTGCCCTAATCGGCTGATTATCAAATATTTGTACTCTATCATTTAATATCTGCATATTTTTCGTCCCCTGTCAGTTTATTAGCTTTCATTTGCCTGCTCATCATCTTCACTTTTTTCCTCAAGCAGCATAATATACGCCATCATTCTGACCAAGTATTCCGGAGGGGCACTGATTCCCTGCTCCCACTGCTGAAGAGTTCTTACAGGAATTCCAAATTTTGCGGCAAACTTACTTTGCGATAATCCCGTTTTCTTTCGCAATTCCTTTATTCTTTCTGAAATATCCATATTATTGTCTCCAAAACACACTATACTTTATTAAAGTATAGAATAGTGTCTATACGTTGTCAACGGATAGGCACTATTCAATGGATACACATTATTTCCCCAAAATTAAACTGCAGGCAACCATCAGGATTACCTGCAAGCTATTAACACTATTTGTACAAGAGAAACGAGATACCACAAATGTATATCCCCTACTCCTCGTTTATCCTTTTCCCACGCTTTCGTTTACCCTTTTCTATCTTTTGTTTTTAATGCATGTTTCCGCAAGGTTCACTGCCGCATACACTGCCCGCCAGCCCCGTTCCGCAGTCAATTTTCAAAAAGATTTTTTAGTGAAGATTTCTTCGAAAAATATAGTATTTAAAGGCTTTTTCGTGTTTTCTTCCGTTTCCCCAGGCGGTATTCACTGCCACATAGAAAAAGACCCTGCTGCATGTGCAAGGCCTTGTGGTACGAGATAGGTTGTTGGCTCTTTTTTCCGTTTTTCTTTTTGGGAAAAAGGATAATTTTGAGCGTAGATTTTTGGATAGTTTTGGGTGGAGATTGATAGCGATATCCTTTTTCACTCCCGTTTATCCTTTTTCCTACGTTTTGTTTTATCCTGGCGATTTGACCCCACCATCCTCACCGGCCCGCTCCGCGGGCCTCCACACCCTCCGCCCACTTTCGGAATTTCTTTTCTTTTTTCTTTTGGAAAAGGGCTTTGGTTTCTTTTGAAGGAAATCTTTGATTTTTCCTTTAAATAAAGGCTTTTTTGAGATCTTTTCTCAGGATTTTTTTGAGCGGGGTCAAATTTCTGGGCGAAAAACAAGCACCGGAATTAAACAAAAAAGAGACCTCGCATAGTGCGGGGTCTCAAGCTTTGTTATCAGTTTTTATTCCTGCATGACAGGATAATTTAGTTTGCACCAAAGAGGATAATCGAGGGTGCAGGGAAACAGCGATTATTCCCACTCGATTGTTCCGGAGGGTTTCGGTGTCAGGTCGTAGAGAACTCTGTTGACACCCTTGACCTCGGTTGTGATTCTCTTTGTGATGTGTCTCAGCAGGTCATAAGGGATTTCCTCGATGCTTGCTTCGATGGCGTCGGTTGTATTGACTGCACGGATAACAACAAACCAGTCAAATGTTCTCTTGCCATCCTTGATTCCGGTGCTCTTGAAATCAGGAACGATTGTGAAGTACTGCCATACTTTGCCCTGTAAGCCGTTCTTGGCGAATTCTTCTCTGAGAATGGCGTCGGATTCACGGACTGCTTCGAGTCTGTCTCTTGTGATGGCGCCCGGTGTTCTGACTGCCAGACCCGGACCCGGGAACGGCTGTCTGTCGACCATGCTTTCGGGAAGGCCGAGGGCTCTGCCGACGACTCTGACTTCATCCTTGTAGAGCAGCTTGACCGGCTCAACGAGTTCCATTTCCATTTCAGCAGGCAGACCGCCGACGTTGTGGTGAGCCTTGATGCCCTTTTCGCTTTCCAGAATGTCAGGATAGATTGTGCCCTGGCCCAGGAAATGAATGCCTGTGAGCTTGGCAGCTTCTTCATCAAAGACCTTGATGAATTCTTCGCCGATGATATGTCTCTTTTCTTCCGGATCACTCACGCCGGCAACCTTGTCAATGAATCTGTCAGCCGCATCGACATAGATGAGGTTGGCGTTCATCTGGTTGCGGAATACTTCAATAACCTGTTCCGGTTCGCCCTTTCTCAGGAAACCGTGATTGACATGTACGCAGACGAGATTTCTGCCGATCGCCTTGATCAAGAGTGCTGCGACGACTGAAGAGTCAACACCGCCGGAAAGAGCGAGAAGGACCTTTCCGTCTTTGACCTGTTCGCGGACTGCCGCGACCTGCTCATCAATGAACTTCTGAGCCAGTTCAGGGGTGGTGATTCTTTCCATTGTCTCGGGACGTACGTTGCTGTTATCCATGTATATTTCCTCCTGTTTTCTTCAGTATATTCTGCTGATGAAGTCCATTTGTCAAGGGTTTTGGAAATCAGTTTTCCTCATCCTTCTTCATGAAGGCGAAAATTTCTTCTTTCCGTTTTTCCATGTCGTTATATCCGATTTCGTAAAGTCTTTCGCATTTGGCGGTATCGCCCTTGAAACGGGAGACCTTGACAGTTTCGCTCGGATACATGAGCATGGCCTTTCCTTTTTCCACCCAGTCCTTGATCAGAGACATCTGCTTGTAATAGTTGATATGTCTGACCTGATAGTCCAGTTCGACCTGGGGATAGTCTTTATAGATTCTCTTCATGAGGAAGCGGATGAATTTTGAAGCGGGCTTTCTGACGTAGTCGGCCGGTTTTGTGGTGATGACCATGACCTTGGTGCACCCCTTTTCCACAGCTCTTTCGATCGGAATCATTTTGGTGATGCCGCCATCGAGAAGCTTTCTGCCGTTGTATTCCACGATCGGGGAAGCGACAGGAAGCGCGCAGGTCGCCTGCAGAAGACGCAGGTCGGGATCCATGTCCTTCGGGGAGAACCAGACAGTTTCCCCTTTTGCAAGATCATAGGCGCCGACTTCCATATCCGGATTGGCGTCGATCAGGGGCTGGGTGCTCATGTGCTCCTGGCCGCGCAGGTATTTGGAGAAGATCATTTCATAGTCCACATAGTAGCCGCAATGGCGCAGGGCGCCGAAGCCTGTCATGTTGGGATCGCAGGCATAGATTGTGGACATGTTTTTGGCGATTTCCGGCTGGCCCATGAGGTAACAGCTCAGATAAACCGCGCCTGAAGAGATACCGGCACTGTAGTCGAAATGTATGTTGTTGTCGTGAAGCCATGACAGGCAGCCTGCGGTATAAGCGCCGCGCACGCCGCCGCCTTCAAGAACCAGTCCGATTCGTTCCATAATGAGATAAGTCCTTTCTTCGTTATACAAGAGGCACAAAGAGGTTCATGACCGCCCGGACCAGACGGACAGCCAGACTTGTTCTGTCGAGGTCTTCCTCGGTGATCAGTCTTGAAACCTTCAATGTGTCTTCAAAGTCTTTTTTCATACTGCCGATCTGGTCAGTATGGGTCATGAGAATACCGTTTTCAAAGTGGAGATAGTAGCTGCGGTAATCCATGTTCACAGTTCCGGCGATGGCCAGACGGTCATCGGAAATGAATGTCTTGGAATGATTGAAGCCGGGTGTGAATTCATAGATCTTCACGCCGGCGCTGATTAACGGGGCGTAGTTTGCCTTGGTGATCTGGTTGACCAGGATCTTGTCGGGAATGGCAGGCGTGATGATCCTGACATCGACGCCGCTCTTGGCCGCTAAGATCAGAGCGTTCTTGATCGTGTCGTTGGGGATCAGATACGGCGTGTTGATGTAAATATAATCCCTGGCATGGGTGATCATGGACAGGTGCATGTTCATGGATACAGGCTCATCGTCGTTGGGTGAGTCGCTGAACGGCTGGTACCAGCCTCCGTCGGAGGTCATCCGGCAGGGCAGGCTGTAGCGGCTGTAGTCCACTTTGTTTCTGCCGCGCTCATAGCTGAGCATGCCGAGAAACATGACCGTCATGGACCAGACGGCTTCGCCTGTGATCATAACCGCTGAATCTCTCCAGTAGCCAAACCGCCTGATCCGGTTGACATATTCATCCGCCAGGTTGACGCCGCCGGTGAAAGCGACATTATTGTCGATGACGGTGATCTTGCGGTGGGTGCGGTTGTTCATCTGGACGATGAAGGCGGGTCTGACATGGTTGAAGCGGTAGGCTTCAATGCCGTAGGACTGCAGTGTTCTGTCGAAATGCCATGGCATGGTGATGGAGCCGAAGTCGTCATAAATAACTTTGACTTCCACCCCTTCCTTCACTTTTTCTTTCAGCACTTCGATGATTTCATCCAGAACGGAACCTTCATCGATGATGAAGAATTCAATGAAGATGAAATGCTTTGCCTTTTTTAATTCTTCAATATAAACCGGCAGCCATTCTTCACCTGAAGCGAAGTATCTGCTGCTGGTATTGGTATAGACGGGATAGCCGCATTTGAGGGCGCCGTAGCTGACCACGTTGACAAGGTCGGGGTCCATGTCCGCCGCCTGGCGGATGACGCCTTCATCAGTGGTGAGCAGGCCCATCATTTCACTGTTGGCCCGGGTGGTGCCGCTGCGCAGTTTGCGCGGCATTCTGCGGTTGGCCGCCAGAAGATAGAGCGGCGCTCCGACCACCGGCATCGCCAGAAGGATAATGCACCAGGCAATTTTAAAAGACTGATCCGCCTGACGGTTGATGCAGTGCAGGGTCAGGACGATGGAGAGGAAGTTGATCGCCGGCATGATTTCCCAGGCGATCGCGGTCCGCCAGATCATCGCGATGAAAAGACCCAGCTGCAGAAACGCGAGCGGCACGGCAATGACCAGTCTTCCGGTGAGAATCTTCAATAATCTGCGCATAAGGGTATTATACCAAACCTCATCATCACAATTGCCAGCGATAGATGTTTTTCACTGTCTCCCCGCGACTGTAAAGCCAGTGCCAGTGGGGCACATCCACGGTTTCGATCAGCTCTCCGCCCAGCTTCTCGAGGGTTTTCTTTGAGGGAATGTTGTCGGGAGAACATGTCAGGATCAGCTCTTTCATGCTGTGGCGGTCCCTGGCGTAGTCCATTAACATTTCCGCCGCGAAGTAGGCGTAGCCGTGCCCGCGGTACTTCTCATAAATGCGGTAGCCGATATTGCCGGCATAGTAAAGCTCCTCATTCATGCCGAGGCGGATATCGCATTCGCCGATTTTGTTGTGCTGCTTATGCAGGTAAATGCCGTAGAT
The DNA here is from genome assembly GCA_902775735.1 of uncultured Erysipelotrichaceae bacterium. Classification (GTDB taxonomy): domain Bacteria; phylum Bacillota_I; class Bacilli_A; order Erysipelotrichales; family Erysipelotrichaceae; genus Bulleidia. The sequence continues at coordinate 44,204 of CACYNH010000016.1, read as the reverse complement.
CTCGGAGCCGACATAAAGATTGGACGGACCGGGTGAGCGGATATGCTCAAGACGGAGGTCCAGCACATCGCCTTCAAGATCGGATTTATGCAGAAGCCTGGCAAAAATCATCTGTGCACCTCATCTTCATCCATTATAGAACGAAGAGAAAAAACAGCAGAACTAATCTGCTGTTTTGCGGATAATATCCAGGTAAATCTCTTTAAGTTTTTTCTTCTGTTCGTCACTGAGCTGGGATTCTTCATCCTCAATCGTGAAGTCGGAAAGAAGGGAAACGTGACTGCCGGTAATCTCACCGTTTTTGATGCCGATCACAGCCGGAACGAAGAATGCCTTTTCGCCTTTGTCATCCTCAATAAGTGTTTCCTCGATGTAATCAAGCAGTTCATCGAACTGTTCTTTGGTCGGCTGGAAGGGGCCGTAGACATCGACATAGTAAACCGTGACGCCGGTTTCCAGAGCGGCCTCGTTGAGCAGAGGAACAGCTCTTTCGCACCAGGGACAGTTGTCATAGCCGAAGTAAAGGATCCCGCTGCCCTTTTCAGAAAAGAGGCGGATGGATTCTTTGAATGTGATCTCCTGAAAGTCCGCGATTTCCTCCCCGATCCATTCATAGACAGTCATGATCGCGGGAACGGAATTCATTTCGATCGGGTTTGTAATCGTGATGGTATCACTGCCCTTCGGCGCGCAGGCGCTGAGGGTTAAGAGAGCTGTCAGAAGCAGGGCTCTGCATGTTTTCATTGGCAATCCTCCTGATTCAATGCCCTCAAGTATACCACCGCAATGGAAATCAGTCTAATTGGATCAGTTCTGTGCTTTCGTACATGGCGTCGATCTTTTCACGGGTCGCTAAGCCCTTTGAGTAGGCTGTTGCGGAACCGCAGGACGCGCCGAAGCGGAAGCTGTCCACCGCGTCTCTTGTGCGCAGGTAGTCCATCATGAAGCCGGCAATCATGGAATCGCCGGTGCCGACGGTGTTGACCGCCTTGTCATGGTGCAGAATTTCCGCTTTGAATGTGCCTTTGTCGCATGAGAAAGCCGCTTCCTTGTTTTCAAAGAAGATGACCGCGTTCATACAGCCAAGCTCATGGAGCTTTTTGGCGGCTGCGGCAGCTTCATCGATGGAATGGATTTCCTCGCCCATCATTTCGGCATATTCGCCATGGGTTGTCTTGATCATGAACGGGATCAGGGGCAGCGCTTTTTTCATCAGGGTCGGATTGGTGTCGAGAACCACTCTGACGCCGTTCCCTATCAGCATCTTCAGCATATCGAGAACTTCATCCTCAAGATATTCCGGAGTGATGCCGGCCAGAACGAAGTAGTCGCCTTCGGCCAGTCTTTCGGCCTTGGAGTACAGGTTCTTCATATCGCCGTCGGTGATATACGGACCGGCCGCGTTCATGTTTGTATGCTCTTCGGCGTGGCACTTTACATTGATTCTGGTATGGCCGTTGATGTAGGTGAAGTTGGGAATGATATGGTCATATTTGGCCAGGAGTGAAATGTAGAAATCTTTTGTGAAGCCGCCGATGAAGCCGAGTGCCCTTGAGGGAATTCCGAGGTTGTTGAGAACGATGGAAACGTTGATTCCTTTGCCGCCGGCCTCGTAGTATTCAAGGTTGGAACGGTTCATTCTCGATCCCGCCTTCAGCGGACCTTCAAATTCCATGTAGTAATCAAGTGAAGGATTCAGTGTACAGGTAAAAATCATCTTTATTCCTCCCCGCAGACCAGACTGATGATGTTCAGAATCAGTGTCCGCGCTTCTTCCAGTTCATTGAGTACGCAGTATTCATAGCGGCCATGGAAATTGCCGCCGCCGGCGCCCAGGTTCGGACAGGGCAGTCCGTTGAAGGAAAGATTTGCCCCGTCTGTACCGCCTCTGACCGGCTCGTTTTTCACTTCATAGCCAAGGGCATGGATCGCTTTTTCAGCGATTTCGACAACCTCGGGATATTTGTCCAGGACTTCCTTCATGTTTCTGTAGGAATCCCGGAAGTTTACGGTCACGGTGTTTTCTCCGTATTCTTCATTGATATAATCCGCCGCTTTGCGCATGAGTTCTTTTTTCGCTTCCAGCAGCTTATGGTCATGGTCGCGGATGATATAGCCGAGAACCGCGCTTTCGCAATCGCCCTTCATTTCATGAAGATGAATGAAGCCCTCCCTGCCTTCGGTATGTTCCGGGGTCATATGGGACGGTAAGAGATCCGCGTATTCCACCGCCACTCTTGCGGCGTTGATCATTCTGTTTTTCGCTTCGCCCGGATGGATGGAGAATCCTTTGAAGATCACTTCCGCGCTGGCCGCGTTGAAGGTTTCATCGGACAGTTCATAAACCACGCCGCCATCCATTGTGTAGGCAAAGTCAGCACCGAACTTTTTAACATCGAAGTACTTTGTGCCGTTGCCGATTTCCTCATCCGGAGTAAAACCGATGGAGATGGGACCGTGTTTGATTTCCGGATGTTCTTTGAGATAAACAAGAGCCTCCATAATGCAGGTGATGCCTGCCTTGTCATCGGCGCCAAGCAATGTGCTGCCGTCGGTGACCATTAAACGTTTTCCCTTGAGATCTCTCATCCAGGGGAAGTCATCCATCTTCAGTGTCACTTCCTCATTGAGGGCAATGTCATTGCCGTCGAAGTTTTCGATGATTCTCGGCTTCACATTGGTTCCGGAAAAATCGGGAGCGGTGTCCATGTGGGCGACAAAACCGACGGTCTTCACTTCACGCTCAATATTGGAAGGCAGCTTGGCGTATACATAGCAATGCTCATCAAGGGTGACGTCTTCAAGGCCGAGTTCCTTTAACTCCGCCTCAAGCACCCTTGCAAGGTCAAACTGTTTTTTTGAGGAAGGTGTTTCCTCTTCATTTGCCGGGTCCGACTGGGTGTCGATCTGACAATAACGGATCAGTCTTTCTTCTGCGCTCATAGAATTTTTCAATCCTCCTCCAGAGTCATACCCGAGAATGTGCAGTCAAAATAGGAATTTCCCGGGGAACATGCGTATATACCGATTTTAAGACGGTTTCCGGGATCTTTCAGCTGAAACTCCCTGAAATCCGACCAGCGTGTACCGGCAAAGCTGTACTGAATTCTGACGGCGCCGCCGCGGTACCAGATCCGGTAGTGGATTCTTGAGATCGCGGTGCCGATATCACGGCAGGAGCGGTCGCCTCTGCCGCCATGGTAGACGATGCAGTTAAGACGGCAGGAAACATCATCATAGCCTTCCGTGCCCAGGATCATTTTGCGTTTGCCTTCTTCATAAAGAATGAGGCCGCACTGGTCAAACTGTTCACGGTAATCGAAATCAACCCGCATCGAAAAGCAGAAGCTTCCTTTGGGGACAAGTGAGAGTTCCACCGCTTCCGCGCTTCTGCCGTCGGGACGCAGATCCGTATACGGTTCGGTTTCGATCATGATCTTGTCCGAGGCAAGAATATACAGTTTTGGCTGGCAGATCCATGTGAGCTGCCTGGGGTCGATTCTTTTGATCATGGATAATGATTCCTGTTTCTGTATGTATGTTCTTTTCAATATTCCCCTGCTGCAGGGGTATTGAAAGAAATCGGCTCAGTCACGGTTACTGGGCATTTCTGAAGCTGTGTTCATACTGCATGCCGGCTTCCACTTTCGCAAGGGCTGTCTCATCGCAGGTTTTCATAATAATGTGTCTGGCGAACTCAATCGTGGCGCCCATACCGCGGCCGGTGATCAGGTTGCCGTCGGTGACGGCCAGTTCCATCTGGTATTCTCCGCCGAAACCTTCTTCATTAAAGGAAGGGAAACATGTGTACTTCTTTTCTTTGAGAATTCCCATGTGGCCCAGGATCGAGGGAGCGGCACAGATTGCGCAGGTCAGAGCGCCCTTTTCATAGTGGGCCCTGAAAGCTGCCTTAAGCGGTTCGCTGGCTTCCAGGTTGGCGGTTCCGAGTTTTCCTCCCGGCATGATCAATACGTCATAGTCAGCCGGATCAATCTCAGAAAAGAGCTTTTCAGCGAAAAGCCGGACGCCCTGGGATGTGGTGACCTCCAGGGTATCGTTCATTGAGATCATGTCAATTGTCATGGACGCTCTTCTGAGCATGTCCACCGTAATCAGGCCTTCACATGTTTCAAATCCGTCAGCCAGGAAAATAGCACATTTCATCGGTGTTTCCTCCTTGTTTAGTATAGCATTTACAACTTTTCTTTTATTAACGCACTTTCTTCATTTCAATGACTTCACACTCACTGATCAGCTCATCATGTCTGAGCCCCCGGTGTTCATATTCGGCTTCGCCGGACTGATTGTCATAAGGGTCAATGCGCCAGTGCTGTTTGGGCGGTGTGAACTCTTTCATCAGGGCGTTGTTTGCAGCCATGCGGAAAGGATCAAGATTGCCGAAATAGAAATCATGTCTTTCTTTTGCGCCTGCCCGGTAAGCGCTGCCGCCGAACGAGCAGTCCGCAAACAGCCATCCCCATGGCTCAATATAAAACATTGCCCAGTCGTGATTGCAGGTATATTCAGGCGTGACATATTTGCCGCTCTGCCATTTTGCCGGAATTCCGGCGCACCTGCACAGTTCTATGAACAATAACGCCTGCACACCGCAGTCGCCTCTTAACCTTGAAGCGCAATAGTCGCCGATGTGGCCGAGGGTGATATATTCACGCATGAAGGAATAGGTCACTCTTTCCGTGACAAAATCATAGAAACGCCTCGCCTTTAAAAGCGGGTTGGTTTCTTCACCGGCCAGTTCTTCGGCGAGAGCTCTGATGAGCGGGGTGATGACCAGCTCCGGCACTGCCTCTTCAATTTCGTAAGTCCGGATCACTGCCTCTGAAGGATCGGGATTGCTGTAATTCACTGTGCTGAGATATTCATACTCAACCGCAAACGGACTGTTTTCTGTGAGGTTCACCGACCAGCTGACGGTTCTTGATTCGCTGTTCGAAGGTGCAATATAGACGTCCTGCGGTTCAGTTTTCAGAATATGGATGTCACTCATGTTCTGACATTCCGCCGGGATTGGAAGATGGACAAGCACCTTTCCTTTTTCGAAAGCTTCGTCTTTGATGCGCAGTGTATGGCGAAGATGGATTTTCCATGCGGCGCTTCCGTTTTCCTTCATGGAACTGATGTTTTCATCCAGAAGGTCAGAGGAAGCGGGTTCTTCCCCCGCTCTTTTTGCAAGAGAGGGATAAACCTTTTTCATGGAATCGAAGAAACGGTCCTGAAGATGTCTTTTCCCATTCACCATGAACCAGTCGGCATCGCCTCTGTCCATCCATGCATCCAGCTCTTCCTGTGTGAAGTCCGGGATCTCTTTCTGAATCAGCGCAAGTGCCTCTTCTTCTGAATATGGATATTCTCCGGGAAGACGGGAAAGGATCTCCTTTTCAAGAAGAAGCCGTTTCTTCATCGCTTCGCTTTGGGCAGGATCGCAGAGACGGATGTCCGTGAGCTTTAACGCTCTGTCAAAGTCACCGGCGTCCTTAGCCTTGGCGATGTCTTCAGGCAGAGGAAGACGCAGATATTGCATGAGATGTAACATACGATTTTTCTCCGTATCTATATTATCGCTGAGCATGATGAAAAAGGGAACCTCATCAAGGTTCCCTTTTGTTATTTGTCTGCTGTCTTTCCGCGGATTCTTTGGCCTATTCTCGATCAGCTGCGCGCATTTTCTTTTTTACTGATCTTCAGATTTTCTCACTTTTTTACTTTTCTTTTTTGTTGAGATTTTTGATCAGATTCTTTTCTGTTGTCCCCGTTCTTCTTTGTATCTCACTCTGAATACTTGATTTCCGGTTTCAATTACTCATCCTCTGATTATCCCGGCATTTTTGCCTTACTCACTTTTCAGAATTTTCTTTTGAACTTCTTGTTCATCTGGATCATCTTCAAACATTTCATTATTTGTTTTCCGCGATCTTTTTAACTTCCCCTTATAGGTTCGGTGTATGGAAATATTCTTCAGTTTTCTGGTTTTTTCGAATAGTGTTTCTTCAGGCCTCTGTTTCTGCTCGGACTGCAGACTTCATCAAATTTAGACTGAAAATGAAATCCGTCTTCCCGGCGTTTCTCTTTTCTCCTTATTATCTGTCTCTTTTTTCTTTGTACTTTTAATATAATCATCTAAAGCAGCGAAAACAGTCTTTTTTTCAAAATTTTTTTCTGCTATATTAATTTTGTTAGGGGTTTTGCAGAGAACCCTTTTAATTATGAATAAGATATGAAAACGCAGGCCCTTTTAAGAGTCTGCGTTCTTTCGTTAATCTGCGGCTTCGTTTTCGATCTTGCCGAGTTCTCTTGCATGCCTTCTGCGGTCGAGGGCAGTGAGATACTTCTTGCGGATGCGGATGTCGGTCGGTGTGATTTCGACAAGTTCATCATCATTGATGAATTCGATCGCGCCTTCCAGGGTAAGGATCCGCGGCGGGACAAGCTTCATGGCTTCATCGTTGCCGGTGGAACGGACAGCGGTCATCTTCTTGTTTTTGATCGGGTTGACGCCCATGTCCATGTTTTTCGCGGAAACGCCGATGATCATGCCCTCATAGACAGGAGTCTGGGCACCGATGAACAGCTGGCCTCTTTCCTGGATATTCCATAACGCGTAAGTCATGGCGCCGCCGGTTTCGGTGGAGATCAGGGCACCGTTTTCGCGCTGGGGGATATCGCCCTTCCAGGGTTCGTAATCGGAAAGTCTCTGGACCATTGTGCCTTCGCCGTGGGTCATGTTGATGAAGTCGGAGCGAAAGCCGATGAGACCTCTGGTCGGAACGGTGTAGGTGATTCTTGTGTAAGAGCCCACATCCTCCATGTTCTGCAGCATGCCCTTTCTCATGTTCAGGGCGGAGATGCAGGAGCCGCTGTATTCATTCGGAACGTCAATGACAACTTCTTCAACCGGTTCGCATGTGACGCCGTCGACTTTTCTCAGGATGACTTCTGGTCTGGAGACTGCCACTTCGTAGCCTTCTCTTCTCATCTGTTCCAGAAGGATGGTGAGGTGGAGTTCGCCTCTGCCGGAAACCTTGAAGGTATCGGTGGAGTCGGTTTCCTCAACCTTGAGACCGACGTTGACTTCCAGTTCCTTTTCCAGTCTTTCGCGGATGTTTCTGGAAGTGACGAATTTGCCGACCTGACCGGCAAACGGGGAATCGTTGACCATGAAGTTCATGGAAAGTGTCGGTTCCTCGATCTTGATCATGGGCATCGGATCGCCCTGGCCGACGGGGCAGAGGGTGTCGCCGATGTTGATGTCGGGGATGCCCGAGATCATGCAGATCTCACCGCACTGCGCTTCATCAACCGCGATTCTGGAAAGTCCCTTGTATACAAAGATCTGGTTTGTTTTTCCGTTATGGGAATCGCCGTTGGCATTGCACACTTCATACTGTGAAGCCGCCTTGAGTGTTCCCTTGTAGACACGGCCGATGCCGAGTCTGCCGATGTAATCGTCATAGGCAAGAGCGCAGATCTGCATCTGCACCGGTTCATCCATCAGATCAGGATATGCCTGGGTGTGGTGGATGATGGTTTCAAACAGCGGCACGATGTCGGTGTTTGTATCTTCCTGCTCATAGCGGACAATGCCTTCTCTTGCGATACCGTAGAGGATCGGGAAATCCAGCTGGTCGTCGGTGGCGTTGAGTTCAAGGAACAGGTCATAGACTTCATCGATGACTTCATTGGCTCTGGCGTCGTTTTTATCCATCTTGTTGATGACAAGGATCGGTCTTAAGCCGCATTCCAGTGATTTCTGAAGAACGAATCTGGTCTGGGGCATCGGGCCTTCAGCGGAGTCAACCAGCAGGATGACAGTGTCGACGGTACGGATGATACGCTCGACTTCAGAAGAAAAGTCGGCGTGGCCCGGGGTATCGACAATATTGATCTTATAATCCTTATAAGTGACGGAGCAGTTCTTGGAATAGATCGTGATGCCTCTTTCTCTTTCCAGGTCGTTGGAGTCCATGATGCAGTCAATGACCTTCTCGTTATCCTTGAAGACATGGCTCTGTTTCAGGAACGCGTTGACCAGTGTGGACTTGCCGGCATCGACGTGGGCAATCACTGCTATATTGATAATCTTCTGATAATCCATCGCAATCACCTTCTTTTTTACTCGTGAAACGTGCCTATTATATAGGGATAGAAAAAAAATTACAACGAAATCCCTGCAGTTTCGTTTCAAAATTGATTGACGTATTCAAATCGCATGCTATAATACTTAAGCACGCACCAGTGGTGGAATCGGCAGACACGTACGCTTGAGGGGCGTATGGGGTGACCCGTGCAAGTTCAAGTCTTGTCTGGTGCACCATGAAAGATCCGCGAAAGCGGATTTTTTGTTTTTCCGCCATATTCACCTTCCAGATACAAAAAGAGCTGCAGCGCTCATAGTCTGAAAGCTGCAGCTCAGTTCATCTTTGTTAATTCAGTTTGATATATCCTTCCATGGACAGCGCCAGGTCGCCGCTGCTTAACCGGACCAGTGTGCCATACGCTTCAACCGGACAGCTTCCGTCTGTCGGCGTATAATCCACAATCCGGATGTGCTGACTGAGATCATCAGCGCCGCTGAGCCAGAGAATCCAGTCTCCGTTTTCATCTTTGCCCGCCGGGCCCTGGGGAAGAGTGCCCTGTACATACACATAGGTATTCACATAAGCGGTCGGATTCTCAATCACGTCTTCCACTTTCAGAATCGTGCCCACCGGCTGCTGTTCCTGAAGGATTGTATATCCTTCCATGGAGATGGCAAGGTCGCCGTTTGCCAGTTTCATGACAGTGCCATAGGCTTCAACCAGGCAGGAGCCGTCGGAAGGAGTGAAGTTGACGATACGGATATGCTGATCAAGATCATTGACACCGCTGAGGTACAGAATCCAGTCGCCGTTTTCATCTTTGCCGGCTGTGCTCTGTGGCAGATTGCCCTGCACATGCACGTAGGTGTTGAGATAAGGTGACGGGTTCTGAATCAGTTCTTCCACGGTCAGCACTGTTCCGTCCGGCTGCGGTTCAGGTACCTGTTCACCGTTTACCGGCTGTTCCTGTTTTACCGTATAGCCTTCCATGGATAATGCCAGATCCCCGTTTTTCATGGTGATCACTTTGCCCCAGGCTTCGACAAGACACGATCCGTCCGTTGGCGTATAATCCACAATCCGGATGTGCTGGTTCGTATCGTTGACGCCGCAGAGCCCGAGGATCCACTCACCGTTTTCATCTTTGCCGGCAGGCGACTGCGGAAGATTGCCCAGGATATGCACTTCAGTGTTGAGATAAGGTTCCGGATTCTGAATCAATTCTTCGACAGTTAATGTCTTTTCTTCCGGTTCCTTCTGCTGCTCAAGGACTGTGTATCCTTCCATGGACAGCGCAAGGTCGCCGTTATCCAGAGTCACCACAGTGCCATACGCTTCAACCGGACAGCTTCCGTCCGTCGGCGTATAGTCCACAATCCGGATATGTTTGTTCAGATCACCGGCACCGCTGAGGTACAGGATCGGTTTGCCATCCTCATCCGTTCCGGCAGAGCTCTGGGGGAGAGTGCCCTGCACATAGATCTGTCTGTCGATATAAGGAGCCGGGTCCTGAAGCAGCTCTTCCACGGTCAATACTGTTTTGACCGGCTCTGTATCCGGCGTTTCGCTTCCCTGCGGTTCCGTTTTACTGTCCGCAAAGCAGCCGGCGCAGATCACTGATGCGCAGACCAGCAGACCAATCGCGAACGCTGCGGAGGGTTTGCGGTATTTCAATATATTTTTGATTCTCTTTTTCACGTCAGTTTCTCCGAAAGCAACCGGAGCCACTGCCACATGGCCTGAAGAAGCGCATTCCAGCAGGGTCTCAGCATAATTGCTTCTCTGTTTCCGTTTCATTTTCTGGATCACAGCTTCGTCACACGCCATTTCAATGTCCCTGCACAGAAGACGGTAGGCAAGCCATACCAGAGGATGGAACCAGTAAACGGAAAGAATGATGAATCCCAAAGGTTTCAGGATATAGTCTTTTCTTTCAATGTGCGTCCGCTCATGAAGAAGGATCATCTCCTTCTTTTTTTCTTCCAGACGCGGCGGCAGGCAGATCACAGGCCGGAACATTCCGAAGACAAACGGAGCTTCAAACTGACTGCTCTCTGCGATTCCGTCAACCGGAGTGCAGCTGCGCATGATTCTGATTTTCAGCAGCACAGAAGATATGATCATGTAGGCAAGCATGAGCACAATGCCGGCAATCCATATGTACGCGGCGATTCCGTTAATGACCTGCAGGGGATTGACTGAATCAGCGGGCGCAGGTGTGAAATTTTCCTGCAGAACATGATTCACTGTCTGATCAACCGCATGGAATCCGCTTGCGATCTGCGGTGAGGCACTGACCGCGATGTCGGTGGGAATAACTTCCGTGTGGGGAAGCAGTGACGGCAGCGAAGGAATGGAGAAAGGACAGATCAGACGGATGCCGACCGCAATCCAGAGCCAGACGATATATTTCCTGCCTGCCTTTGAAAACAGCAGTCTTATGAACAGTACGGCAAGAATCATATAAGACGCGCGGATCGAAAGGTTAAGACATGTCAGAAACAGCTCTTCCATAATTATTTTCCTTTCCGGTAGTCAGATATCATTTTTTCCAGTTCATCGATATCCGACTCACTGAGTTTTTCATGTCTTGCAAATGCGCTGATAAAGGCGGGAAGCGAGCCTCTGAATCTCTTCTGAACCAGTTCCTCGATTTCAGACGCCTGAACCTCTTCCCTGCTGACCAATGATGTCACCACTGCGTTCTCGTTTTTCACCGCGCCCCGGTCGGCCAGCCTGCGGATCACGGTATAAGTTGTCGCCTTGGACCAGCCGAGTTTCTCTTTACACAAACGGACAAGCTCTGTGCTGTTGACCGGCTCATTCTCCCAGAGAATTTCGCAGAAGTGATATTCGCTTTCGAAAATCTTAGGTGTTTCCATATTATCCTCCAAGGGTCTAATGCATTCAACCTTCAATTAAAGTCTAATGCGTTAAACCACTTGTGTCAATGGGAGTATTCAACTTTCCATCAAAAACGCGATGAAAAAAGAGGAGCCTGAACTGCAGAAACTCCTCTGTGGATCATTCATGATTTATTTTTCAATTCTGTCTTCATCCGTGATTGTCCGGATGACACGGCAGGGATTGCCCACCGCAAGACTGTGGGGCGGAATGTCCCTGGTCACGATACTGCTGGCACCGATGACACTGCCCTCTCCGATCGTTACACCGCCGCAGACAGTGACATTGGCTGCCAGCCAGCAGCTGTCTTCGATGGTGATCGGCTTTGCGTATTCAAGTGTGTAATACGTGCCGTCTTCTCTCTGTCTGACATTTCTTTCTTCAGCCACCAGCGGATGCATCGGGGTGGCAAGGGTCACGTTGGGGCCGATCAGGACATTATTGCCGATATGAACCGGACAGACGTCCAGGCATGTGAAGTTGAAATTGGTGCTGCAGAACTTTCCGAAGGTGGTGTTGCAGCCGTAGTCAAAGTAAACCGGAGCCTGCAGGGCCGGAAGATATTCTGTGTTGGGAAGCAGTTCTTTGAGAATGGCTTCTTTCTTCTCCACGTCGTCTTCATCAGTGAGATTGTATCTTCTCGCCAGCTTTCTCGCTTTGATGAGCAGTTCAACAAGTTCGGGATCGGATGCGTCATACAGCATTCCCGCCAGCATTTTTTCTTTTTCAGTCATTTTTGATCAGTTTCCTTTCAGACAGTTGTTCCGGTCTATTATATACAAGTTCATTTCATGTTCAACACACGGAAACGGACATCTTCGGGAACTCTTCTGCGTGTAAGTGGATTCTTTGTGAAAACTGCCCTGCCCTTCGTCCGCTTTTTCTGTTTTGCGGTATACTTGTTGGGAAACGAAGGAGAGCTTTATGAAACTGCTTCAGAAAAAAAATATACTGATCACTCTGGCCGCGGCGTTTGTTCTGATCCTCATCGGAACATTCCTCGACTTCCAGATATCGTCGCTTGTCGTTAATCAGGACAGCCTCTACGGTAAATTCTTCCTGCTGTTCGGCCAGTTCCCGGTTATGCTGTGCGGGTTCGCCGCATCGGCCATGCTGTGGAAATCGCTGCCGGAAGAAGGAACGGAAAAGATTATATTCCAGGTGCTTTCCGCAGGCGGAATTCTGGGCGGGCTGATCGGCGTCAAGGAAGTCCTGGAAAATGCCTCGGGCTTTATGAAGATTGTCTTTATCCTGATTGAACTTCTGATCGGCGCAGCCATGTTCTGGTTTGTCTATCAATACTGCGATACATCCAGTCCCCGCCGCTTGAGAAGAACAGCGCTGTTCATCCTGTTCACGGTTCTGGTCACCACGGCTGTGGTTGTCCTTGTCAAAATCCCATGGGGCAGACCCCGCTACCGTTCGATTGTCGCCATAAACGATCTGAAATACCAGCCTTGGTATGTCATCGGCAAGTCCGCAAGAGACATGTTCGAAGGCGTCCTGGATCATGATGAGTTCAAGTCATTCCCGTCCGGCCATACTGCAAGCGCCACCTATATCCTGACACTGATCACACTCAAGAACGTCATCCCGATGCTTAAGGGACAGGAAAGAGCTCTTACAATCGCCGGCTTTGTCTGGATTGTTCTGACCGCCATCGCAAGAATCGTCTCCGGCGCCCACTTCCTTACCGACGTCACCTTCGGTTTCCTGATCACCTTCCTGATCATGTGGGGAATCGGATCCTATCTCAAAATCAACAGAAAGAAAAAGAACTGAAAAAAAGAATCTGTGCTGAACATTCATTGAATGAACGGCACAGATTTTTTCAATCCTTATAAATCAGTGTGTAGAAGACGGGAATGAAGAGCGCCCCGCCGATGAGGTTGCCGATGGTGACCGGGATCAGATTGCCAAGCAGGAATCCGCCGAGCGTCACATCCGCTCCCAGAAACATTCCCAGAGGAACGTAGGTCATGTTGGCAACGGAATGCTCAAAACCGGCAAAGACAAACATCATGATCGGAAACCAGACCGCGAAGATCTTTCCGGACATTTCTTTGGAGCCGGCCTGGAACCAGCAGGCAAGCACAACCAGGATATTGCACAGGATGCCGCGGATCACGGCGTCCATAAACGGCATGTTTGCCTTGGAGGCAGCCACTGCCATTGCCCGGTTCATCGCGTCGCCTGTATAAAGGCCGCTTTTGGCAAGAAAGAAGGCAAGCAGGACTGAACCGATGAGATTGCCCAGGTAGACAAAGCACCAGTTCTTCAGCAGTCCCTGCACTGTGATTTCCTTTTTCATAAGAGCCAGGGTCATCAGGTTATTGCCGGTGAAGAGTTCCGCTCCGCAGAAGATCACCATCATCAGACCTACCGGAAACAAAGCAGCTCCGATGAGCTTGGAAACTGTCGTGACTTCAGATGCGGTCGCAAGTACAAACACATGGCAGCCGAAGCCGATAAACATACCGGCAAGAATGCCGAGAAGAATCATTTTATAAACGGGCAGTGCAGCTTTGTTTTTTCCGTTGCTGATCCAGATGTTCAGTATTTCCTTCGGTGAATTGGTCATCCTGTATTCCTCCCCATGAACACAAAAGAGTCTAACATTTTCTGCTGAATGTGCAAGAAAGAATCTGTACTCTTCCTGAAGGCTCATCGTAATGTATTCCGGACAGATGATTGCCATAAACCGCCAAAACAGTTTAATTCATTCACTTTTGGCGATTTATAGCTGTTTTACATGCTATATTCCGCCAAAATGTGTGAGTTCTTTCTGCTTAAAGAAAAGAAAAACCGGATTTCCCAACCCGGCGTCTCAGGACTTATCTGTATCGGTATGTAATGCGTCCGTTTGTCAGATCATACGGTGACAGTTCGACGGATACTTTGTCTCCCTGAAGAACCTTGATATGATGCATTCTCAGTTTGCCCGCAAGTACGGCGCGGATTTCCATACCGTTTTCCAATTCAACTTTAAAAGCGTTCGGCATGATGTCCGTAACGACACCGTCAATCTGAATTGCGTCCTTTCTTGCCATTCAATCACTCCTTCCCTCAAAATACGAAAGTATTATAGCACATGTTTTTTTCAACCCTGTATGATAAAAGCAAGGAAATCACACGATATTAAATTCCATAGAAAGGAAATGGTCATGGCAGATAATAAATCCATTCTTTATGCCGGTTCAATCAGCGCCGGCAAAGGAAAACCATCCGCCAGTGTCACCGGAAACGGCGATGGTATCTATACACTGGAAATTGATTCAGAATGCCGTCTGAAAAAGATTGCCTGTGTTCCAAGTGAAAACAGCGGCATCATCACTGAATGGAACGGGAAGTATGTCTACGCGGCAAATGAAGTGAAGGACTTTACAGGTCTCAACGGTTCAGGCGGCGGTGTGAGCGCCTATAAGATTGAAGAGGACGGAACCCTGTCCTTCCTCAATGATTCCATCTCCTACGGCGCCAGGACATCCTATGTCAGCGTCAGCGAAAGCGGAAAGTATCTTCTGGCCTCCAACCACGGTTCCCATTCCACTGTCACCTGCCATTACGTGCAGGATGAAAGCGGGAAGTGGGTTCTTCAAAGAGGATTTGATGATTCTTCAGTAGCGGTCTTTGCGTTAAGGCAGGACGGATCGGTCGGTGAACTGACTGATCTGAAAATCTTCAGAGGCAGCGGCTACTGGTGCCATGGCGGCGGCCAGTCAACAAGCCATCTGCACTGTGTGAAAATCCGCAATGATCTTGTCGTCGCCTGCAACCGCGGCTGCGACTGTCTTGAAGTCATGAGGCTGGACGAAGAAACCGGAAAGCTCACTGTTCTGGAAAGATTTGAAACAGCGCCGGGCCTGGCTCCGCGCCATGCGGTATTCCATCCTGAGAAAAACTATCTTTATGTCGTTAATGAGAATTACCCCTGTGTCTCCGTCTTTGAAATCAATGAGGAAACAGGTCTTCTCAGCTTTGTGCAGACAGTGGAAGTCATGGAAGAGGATTATTACAAAGAAAGACCACTGCCTTCTTTCACAAAGCGGCATGCGGATTCTGAAGAAAAGAACACCTCCGGCTTCGGCGACAGGGGCGCTGTCATGTGCAGCGATATCCACATCTTATCCAACGGAAAGCATCTCTATGTCTCCAACCGGTGCTTTGCGGAAACCGGAAGTCTTTCGGTTCTTGACGTTAATGAAGACGGCACACTTGTGCTGAAACAGGTTTATCCTCTGGAAGGAAACGATCCCCGCGGGTTCAATCTCAATCAAGAAGGGACATTCCTGTTTGTCAGTCTGCTTGATCAGAATCTCATCGAGATCTTTGAACTGGATGAAAAGGGAATGATCAAAAAGAAAAAAGGAGAACTGCAGATCAGCTCCCCCGGTTCCATTATTGCCTAGGCAAAAAAAGAAACAGTCCGGTTAACAAGACTGTTTTTCTTTTTGCATAGGGGAAGTGCCGCCTTCCCGTTTTGCGATGTTGTTTAGAATCTGAGTTCCGCAATGACTTCCGTGATCTCGTCGAGTGAGAGAGGTTCTGTGTGTTCGTCTGACTCAAAACGATCGGACCAGGAGAAGACAATGCTTTCTTCCATAGCCTCTTCCATTCTCAGTTCCCTTCCTTCAACGCGTCCTATACTAATACTTAAGAAATTGAAATCCAATCCTTGACATCACAAAACTTTATGCTTGTTTTGTTGCATTTCCAATTTGTCAGAGAGATGGTGGAAAAGGGCACCGATCAGGTTGGCATCATTGTGGAAAACACAAACTTTTACCGCCGGAAGCGGCAGGTTTGTGCCTGCGCGCATGTCAGGATTCCATGTTGGAATTGCGTCAATGGACGCCTGCAGTGATTCCATCAGAGCCGGCTGTTCCGAGATCCCGCCGCCGATACTGATGCACTCCAGATTCAGCAGCATATTCAGACCGAAAAGAACCGCAGCCAGTGCGTCCGTATAGCTTCTCAGCGCTTCCTTCGCGTTTTCATCCCCGCCTTCAAGACGGCTGAAGAACTCCTTGCCGCCAAGCGATCCGGGCTCTTCACCGCTGAGATCCGTATACCTTTTCAATAAACCCCGGTAGCCGAGAGATGCCCAATAGCCTTCCGGTTCATCTTTATGGTTGACATCGATGATCATGGAAGAAAATTCACCGGCAAGGAAATCCTTTCCCCTTCTGAGTTTTCCATCCAGGATCAATCCGCCGCCGATGCCGGTGCCGATGACCACGACCGCTCCGGAATCGCAGTCCTTGAGAGAGCCTCGCCAGTATTCCGCAAGGGCAGCGCTCTTGCCGTCATTTTCAATGGTGACTTTCACGCCATAGCGCTCTTCCATTTCTTTTGTTATTGCGCATCCGTTCAAAAACGGGAAGACACCGACAACCTGGATGATTCCCTGCACAGAATCGATAATACCTGCCGAGGAAATGGCAATTCCTTCGATCTCTTCTCTGTACTTGTTTACAACCGGATCAATAATCTCAAAGAAAATGTCCTTTGTGGCGTCTCTTGCCGGTGAAGGAACGCTTCCCTTTTCAATGATTTCAGCCTCTTCATTCATTAAGGCGTATTTCAGGGCGGTGCCGCCCCAGTCAAAAACCAGATATCTGTTCATTTTATTTTCCTTTCAACGCCTGCATGTACTGATAATAGCGGAGCGCGTAAAAAGCGAAGAAAGCAGCAGCCGCGAGCATGAGAATCCTCTGTGTGCCCTCTCTTAAAATGCCGATGGCAATGCTTGCGATACAGCCGATGATCATAAGGATCATGATCACCGGGACTGTTTTTTCCTGCATGACCGGACGGCCGTCAAAGCTGCGCAAAACATGATATTCAGCATCGACCAGATAGCGGTCAATCTGCGGTAAGGAACTGATCCGTTCCTGTTCTTTCCTGTCAAATTCCTGCATACATTTATTCCTTTGCCGGTATTATCTCATTCCAATTGTCCTGCATGTCAAAAATTCATTTGTTTTTTGGTGTGAAACACTCAATAATAATGGGGATGTCAGAGAAAAAGATGAAAACATACCGGCGCAACCACAAACCGGTAAGGAATAAAGGCCACTACGAGAACGGTATCCCGAAACACGCACCGCGCTACAGGCACGCCAGAAAGGACACGCTGCCTCTGATCGAAAAGGAAAGAGTTCTTACGGATGAAGTTCTCGCGGAACTCGATACTGCTGTCGATGACGCCAGCATGGATTCTGAAATTGCCTCGGAAATCATTCATGCCCAGGATCTGAACAACACCGGACTTGTCGTCATTCCAAAAGCCGCCTCCAAAGAAGCGGACACGGTTTCTGATGATGTTCTTGAGGAAGTGGATTCAGCAGTGCATGACGCCTTCGTGGATTCGGAGATTGCCTCAGAGATCATCCACGCCCAGGATGTGAATAACACCGCGGCGTTTGTGATCCCTCCATTCATGCGGAAAGAACCTGCTGAAGAGCAGCGTACTGAAGCGGAAACAGAAACTGCGGTCCGTGAGAACAGGGAAGAGCCCGAAAAGATTTCCTCTCCTGAAAAACCCGCACAAAAGACAGAAACCGCAGATGCACTGAAGTCTTTCCTGCTTAAGATTCAGGATAAGCTTTCCTCAGTGCCATGGTTTGTCTTAATGACGGGCATCCTGATCTATGATGAGCTGATTCTGCATAAGACCGCCGGTTTCCCGTTTACCGCATGGCCGCTTCTTGCGGTTGTGCTCTTCTCGGGATTCTGGGCCGCATTGCTTGATGTTCTCACAAAACTGATCCCGGCTCAAAAGCCGAGGTATTGGGTCAGGCTGATCCTGACGGCGCTGATCTCCTTACTGTTCCTGGTCTGCTTCTTTGTCCACAAACAGTTCAAGGTCTTCTATGATCTTTCGACCATGACAGCCGGCGCCGGCGACGCTCTGGGACAGTTCCAGGCCAATGTCATGGCGATGATCTTCAGCGCTGACGGAATGTTCAAAATCTTCCTTTACGCCCTGCCGGTGGCCCTCTACGCCTTTGTGGGCAGGAAGTCAGAAAAAGACCCGGCGGTTCCGAAGAAAAAGCTGGTATCGCTGTTAACATGTGCAGCGATGCTGGTGGGATCAGTGGGCAGTACCTATATCTCCCCTGCCTGGGGAACATTCACCAGTGAATACAACTTCCAGAACGCGATCGGCTCCTTCGGGCTTTTATCCGCCTTCGCTCTTGACGCGAAGAAACTGATCCTGCCGGATCTGGGCTTTGAGCCGACGCTGACAAAGCTGATCCACACAACGGAAGAAGGCAACCAGCAATTGCTGGAATGGAACCGCAATGAACTGGACTTCGACTGGAGCGCTCTTGCGGAAACGGCAGATAAAACACAGGCTTCGCTTGACGCCTATGTCGCTTCCCAGACAGCCAGCCGGAAAAATGATTATACCGGCCTGTTTGAAGGCAAGAATCTCATCATGATCACAGCTGAGGCATTCACCGCCGAAGTCATTGATGAAGAGCGCACACCGACGCTTTACAGACTTGCCACAAAGGGAATCAACTTCACCGATTATTACCAGCCGGCAAGTGCGGGCACAACCGGCGGCGAATATGAAATCGTGTTCGGGATGTTGCCGACTAACGGGGGAAGCTCCTTCAAAAACACCGCAAATTATACAAACTATATGACCATGGGTTCCCAGCTTGGCCGTCTTGGCTATGAAGGCTGGGCCTTCCACAACAACACCTACACCTTCTATGACCGCCACCTGACTCATGTCAATCTTGGCTATAACCATGGCTTTATGGCCTATGGCAACGGCATGGAAGAGTATGTCAGATGGAGATGGCCGCAGAGCGATCTGGAAATGTTTGAAGGCACCATGCCTTTATATGAAAATGAAGATCTCTTCAATGTCTATTACATGACTGTCAGCGGTCACAACAGCTACAGCCCCGGCAGCAACGCCATGACCAAAGAGAACTGGGACCTGGTGGAGGATATGGACGCTTCCGACAGCGTCAAAGGCTATATCGCCTGCAACCTTGAGCTTGAAAAGGCTCTGACATACATGGTGAACCGTCTTGAGGAACTGGGCAAAGCGGACGATACAGTGATTGTGATTTCCGCTGACCACTTCCCTTACGGTCTGGACTATGACGCGGGTCTGGGCGCGATGCCTTATCTTTCCGAACTGTACGGTCATAACGTCACCGATTATCTTGACCGTGACCACAACCGTCTGATCATCTGGTCGGGATGTCTTGAGGATGAGGAACCGATCATTGTCGATACGCCGACTTCTTCCCTGGATATTCTCCCCACTCTTTCCAACCTGTTTGGAACTGAGTTTGATTCAAGACTCTTCCCCGGCCGGGATGTATTCTCCGACGCCGAGCCGCTTGTCTTTGAGCTCTACTATGACTGGAAGACAAACCTTGGCACATACAACTCCGTCACCAATGTCTTCACACCGAATGAAGGCGTCACGGTGCCGGATGGCTATGAGGAAAGAATCAGAAAAATCATCCGCAATAAAATCCAGTACTGCACCGGATACAACAATACGGACTACTTCGGACACCTGTTCGGAGACAATTGAAGATGAATGAAGGGGCGTAACAGTCAGTTACGCCCCTTTTCATGTATGTGATTCAGTTTTAGCGGAATACTGCGAAGGACTGCGGTCCGATGATCAGCGCATCATTTTCAGCAACAGCCCTTCCGATGACATAGAGAGGTTCCCTGCCTTTCATCTCTTTCAGTCTGATCTTGATGCCGCCCATCGAAGGATTCACCGCGCAAAGCAGGTTTCCCCTTGCATAGACAAACGGCATTTCTTCTTTGACGGCGTAAACAGGTTTAAAGAAACTGTCAGCCTGCAGGTCAGGATTGTCATGACGCAGCTTCACCAGCTGTTTTGTGACATTGTAAAGAGAATCCGGATCGGCTGCCTGCTTTGAAACGCACGGAGCGTCTTCGTTTTGATCCACCGGCAGATACAGCTGATCTGAAGGTGCTTTGGAGAAGCCTGCGTTTTCCGTTTCATCCCACTGCATCGGGGTTCTGGAGCCGGTTCTGTGGTAGCCGCCCTCTTTTGTTCTGACGTCGAGGAAACGCATGCCGATTTCGTCTCCATAGTAGATAAACGGAACTCCCGGCATCGTCAGCAGGAACGCGTAGGCGATTTTAAGCTCTCTTTCGCTCAATGTCCTGGCGGGTCTCGGCGTGTCGTGATTGCAGGTGAACATAGAGATATATCCATTGTCCTTTGTGGCTCTGTATTTGGGCAGATAGTCATCAAGGAAACGCATGATATCGCCTTTGCCTTTGGCTCTGAAGAAGCTGTTGTCTTCTTCATTTGCCTCATAATCACGTAAGAGGGTATTGTAGCCGTTATGCCAATGGTCGAGATAAAAGTCCATATGGAAGCCGCCGCCGTTGATGGCCTGCTGAGGATTGGACCATTCGGAAACCAGTGCCGCTTCCGGATAGTCTTTGTCCAGCATATTGCGGATATCACGCCAGATGGCCGCGGTGGCGGATTTATGATCATCGTCATTTTTGACAAGTGAATCCGCCATATCCACACGGAAACCGTCGCATCCCTGATCCAGCCAGAAACGCATGATGTCCTTAAGCGCTTCCCTTGTCGCAAGAGCTTCGGGAGAATCGACTGCCGACATCCACTTTTCGGTTCTGTTGAGCCAGCCGTAGTTTAAGGCTGGCTGGGAAGCGAAGAAGTTAAGCATGTACGCGCCATAGCGTTCGGTCATGCCGGAAATGTACGGATGGCCGCCGATGCCTTCAAAGGCATTGGTTGTCCAGACATATCTTCCGGAATACTCATTGGGTTCGTATTTCTGTGATTCAATGAACCATTCATGGGTATCGCTTGTGTGGCCGGGAACCAGATCAAGAAGGACTTTGATGCCCTTTTCATGCGCAGTCTCAAACAAACGGACAAGATCCTCATTGGTGCCATAGCGGGGCGCCACTTTTTTATAGTCGCGCACATCGTAGCCGGCGTCTTTGAAAGGCGAATCAAAACAAGGGTTGATCCATAACGCGTTTGCGCCGAGGTCTTTGATGTAATCCAGTTTTTCTATGATGCCGTTGAGATCTCCGGTGCCGTCATCGTTCGAGTCTTTGAATGACTGCGGGTAGATTTCATAGAATACGGTGTCTTTGAGCCATTCAGGCATTGTGATGTCCTCCTGTATTGTCAATCAGGTGTGATAATCTGCCGTCCTGTATGATCACAGGCGTATAGCCTGCCGGAAGATTATCTTTGATCTGCTTTCTGATGATTTCATCTGGATAATGACCTGTATTCAGGAAAACAGAAGGAACCCCGCAGGCTGCCGCAGGTGCGCAGTCGCTCTGTATTTCATTGCCAATCATGAGCGCCCCATCAGGATTGATGTGATACTCTTCCAGCAATTGTTCCATGAATTCCTTCTGGGGTTTCTTCATTCCGTAATCTGAAGAAATGTAGATATCATCAAAATAATCATAGATTCCCGTCATCTCCATTTCCGGAATGGTGAAGATGGTCTGGGCGTTGGAAAGCAGGTAAATCTTCTTTCCCCTTTTCTTCAGTTCATTCAGAACAGGAACAGTATCCGGATACAGCTTCAGTTTTTTCCTTGAAATTGTTCTGAACATGGAAGCTGTCATGTAAACCCAGTCTTCATCAATGACCGCTTTCCGTTCAGTCATATGGAAGGCAGGCGCCTCTTTGTAAAGGCGCTTAAAGACCCTGACGATGTCCGGTTCAGGATATCTGATCTTTGAAGTGATAAGTCTTTCCGCTTCTTCCTCACAGATCCGGTAATACGCCTTTTTCAGCTCGGCCGGCTTCCAGTCGGCGCCATAGATGCTGAAGTGGATGGCCATGCGCTCCCATAAGGAAGGCATGGTCTGATCTGTATGGATATCAATTAAGGTTCCATAAAGATCGAAGATATAGCTTTCTGTCATGCCTTATTCTCCTGTAAGAACAGCGATGGAGAAGGCAGGCATGTGCAGTGTGCCGTCTTTGAATGTGATTTCTTCTTCGCCGGTGTTGAGCACTGCTTTGAGTGTATTGAACTCAGAGTAAGCGGAAAGGTTCACGTCTTCCTCATTCTCTGTTGTGTTGAGGACAAGAAGAACCTTCTCCCCTTCGTATTCCTTTGTGTAGGCACAGATGGACGCACTGGAGAGGTCATCCGCCATTGTGACAGTGCCATGGGAAATTGATCTGAAGGCATTGCGGGTTTTAATTGCCTGGCGGTAGTAGTTCAGGATGCTGGTATCGTCGTCTTTCTGTTCTTCGTAAGAAGGCCATACCATTTTCACTTCATCCATGTCGGCCGGACCGTCGCACATCCCTTCAGCTTCAGGATCAGAGCTCCAGTACATCGGGGCTCTCTTGTTTTCATCTTTGCCGGAACCCTTCATGCCGAGTTCTTCACCGTAATAGACAAAGGCATTGCCGCTCATGAGCAGGTTCATGGCGCCTGCCATCTTGACCTTGCGGCCGCCGTCATTGACATAATAGCCCGCGCTTCTTGCCATATCGTGGTTGGTATAGAACGGTGCGTTGATGTAATTTTTGTTAATTGAGGAGAACAGTTCCTGTTCATTCACCTGCGCCTGGCCATATGCTTTGGCGTCCGCTCCTTTGAGAACAGAAGCGATCACGCCTTCGTTATTGGCAAAGGAGAAGTCAAACATCGAATCAATTCCCGAAGCGTAATAGCCGGCAAATGTATTGCGGTCAGTCCAGCCTTCCCCGACGAAATAGCAGTCATTTTTCAAGCTCTTGCCTTCACTCACAAGCCATTTCAGGAAGTCTGTGCTCATTTCGTTATTGCCGGTGTAGTAGGAAGTCACCGCGTCAAGCCGGAACCCCGCCACGCCATGGTCAATCCAGAATTTCATGATGTCTGAAATCTCTTTCCTGACTCTTTCAGAACCGAGGTTGAGATCAGGCATGCCGCTCCAGAAGCGTGCTTCGTAATACCAGTTGGTTCCCTCCAGCGGCGCATAGCCGTCCTGGGCGTCCCTGGAGAAGTTGTAGTAATCAAAGTAAGGACAGTAGTCGGAAGAAGGTCCCCAGTCGGAAGGAAGTTCCTTCAGATAATCCCACGCCGCTTTGAACCATGGATGGTTTACGGAAGTGTGGTTGAGAACAAGGTCAATGATGACATTGATGTTCTTTTCTCTGCATTTTGAAATCAGTTCATCAAAATCATCCATCGTGCCATAGGCGGGATCGATGGCCATGTAGTCATCGACATCGTATTTGTGATAAGTGCCTGAGGGGGAAACGGGCATCAGCCAGATCTGATTGAAGCCCATGTCCTCAATGTAATCAAGTTTTGAGATCACACCCTGCAGGTCGCCGGTGCCGTCATTGTCGCTGTCGGCGAAGGAATAAACAAAGATTTCGTAGGTTGTTCTGTACGCGTCATTCACTTCAGCATGTCCGAGGTCTTTGTTCAGCTCCATCATCTGAACCGAAGAAGCAGCAGACTGGCCGCCTGCTGCTGTGGAATCTGTTGGTGTGCATCCTGTCACAGCAAGCAGTGACAGGACTGCACAGAACTGAATTGTTTTGAATGAGCGGGACATTATCCCTTGACGGCACCTGACATGCCTTCGACGTAGAACCTCTGCAGATAGAGGAACAGGCAGGCGATCGGGATGGAGATAACGACGGCGCCGGCCGCGAAGCATGTGTACCACTGGTAGATGTATTCCTTCTGCAGCATGTTCCACAGACCGATCGCGACGGTATACTGATCCGCGTTGGCACGACAGAGAACCTTGGCGAAGATGAAGTCAACCCATGGCGCAATGAAAGAAGTCAGGATTGTGTAGATGACAATAGGCTTTGCCAGAGGCATTGTGATCTGAGTGAAGACCTGCCACTGGGTGGCGCCGTCGATCACCGCCGCCTCATCGATGGACCGGGGGATGGTATCGAAATAGCCTTTGGCGATCTGGAAGCCCAGACCTGTGCAGGCGGAGTAGACGATGATCAGACCGAAACGGATCGCGCTGCCCTCTGTAAGACCCATGGACTTCAGGATGAAGTACTGGGCGACCATTGTCATGAAGCCGGGGAACAGGCCCAGGATCATGGCGATGTTCATATACGGCTTACGGAATTTAAAGCGCATTCTCGATAAGCTGTAGGCAACCGAGAGAACGAAGAATGTGGAGATGATGCATGTCACGATCGCGATGATCAGTGTGTTTGTGAACATCTTCGGGAAGTTCAGGACATTTCTGTCGGTGAACAGTTTGACGTAGTTGTTGAGTGTGTATCCCTGGGGCAGGAAGGTGCTTGTATAAGCGCCCGGCTCCGCCCGGAAGCTTGTCAGCACGATCCAGAAGATCGGCATGACCCAGATCACGGCAAGAATGGCAAGAATGACATGAACGAGTACATTGACAGCCACTGTGCGTGAGTTTCTTTTATTTCTCTTACTCTCCATAACAGTCATTACATGAATGCCTCCTCATTCTTATAGGATGCGGAATTGCGGTATGTCACCAGAGTGATGATTGTCAGAATGACAAAGGTGATGATACCGATGACCGCGCCGAGGTTGTAGTACTGCTGGTCGATGGTCAGCTTGTACAGCCAGGTGACAAGCAGATCGGTCTGACCGGCGGTGTCGCCGACGTATGTGGGTCCGCCGCCTGAAAGCAGATAGATGACATTGAAGTTGTTGATGTTTCCGACGAAGGATGTGATGAGGTACGGGGTTGTGACAAACAGCATGTACGGCAGTGTGATCTTGAAGAAGATCGTTACCGGACCGGCGCCGTCCATTCTCGCCGCCTCATATAATTCGTTGGGGATATTCTGCAGGATACCTGTGATTTGCAGCAGTGTATAAGGAATACCGACCCACAGGTTGATCACGATGATCGTGATTCTTGCCCACGTGACATTGGTCCAGAACGGCAGTGAATCGGACGCCCCGATCCAGCCGAGGTTTCTTAGCAGAACGTTCACGGCTCCGTTGGGCTGCAGCATGATGTTCATGATCATGAGGGAAACGAACTGGGGAACCGCGATGGAAAGAACGAAGCAGAATCTCCAGAAGCCCTTTGCCTTTGTGTCTTTTCTGTTGATGACCATTGCCAGGATCATACCCAGGATATAGTTCAGGAATGTGGCGAAGATTGCCCAGACAACCGTCCATCCAAGAACATGCCAGAACTGTTTGCCGATGTTGCCGTTGAGGTTGAGAACTCTCTGGAACTGTGTCAAGCCGTTCCAGTCAAACAGCATGAGCTTCTCATCTTCCTTGGAATAGCTGGTAAACGCCATTGAGATCATGTAGACCAGCGGGACGATGTTGAAGACCAGAATGCCCAGGCACGGCAGTGACATGAGGGTGATGTGGAGGTTGCCGTTGAACAGGGAGATAATATCCTCTTTGAATGACGGAATGTGTTCTCCCTCTTCCATTTTGCGCTGCAGTTTGTAGGAATGCTTCATCTGCAGAATCCAGAGCAGAATGATGGCAGCGATGACAAACAGAGTTACAACGCCATAAAGCAGGATCTGCTGGGAGTTGTCTCCGGCTGTGTATTCATAAATCTGTTTGGCTTCGTTCCATACTTTCTGCTGTTCCTGGGTTCCCAGGCTCGGAAGCAGCGCCAGATTTGAGATACCGCTGGCAATCATGTAGAAGATGAATGCGACTTCGCATGCAAGTACCATGATTCCCTTGACGATCTGTTGGTGGCCGAACATGCCGGCGCCCATAATGGCGGCGGACAGCCTGGTCCATAAATCCCCTTTGGCAATAGCGTTGGCTACAGTGATTTTTTCATTTACTTTCGTGGCCATAACCTTTTCTCCTTATGAATCAGGTGTATAAGAAGAAACGGCAGAAGTCGACTAATGTCAGTACTTCTGCCGCCTTTTCTATTTGATGATTCTGTTTTTTTTTACGATTACTGAACAACTGCTGTGTTCATGGATTCGTTCATAGCTTCTGTCTTTTCAGCAGCGTTGCTGTGAGTAACTGTGCCGGCGTTGATTTCCTTACCCATGGATTCTGCCGGTCCCCAGTACTGGCCCATAGCGTCCTGCAGCGGCTGAACGATGGAGGAGTAGCTCATTGTGTCCATCTGTGCCTTTGCCAGAGCGTCATCGCCGACGTTGATGTTCTTGTCTGTCGGGATGATGTTTCTCAGGTCATAGTGCTTCTGCTGAGCTTCTGAGCCGCCGAGCCATGCCGCAAGAGCGACCGCGATTTCAGGATGTTCAGCATAGAGAGCTGTTGCCGGGTTGACGCCGATTGCCTTGGAGCCTGCGAAGGACTTCATCTGCTTTGCCTCACCGTTGATTGTGATTGTCGGCAGAGCTGCGATACCTGTGTTGTCGCCATATGCGTCTGTAGCCTTGGAGTAGTCCCATGTGCCGGAGAAGAATGCCTTTGCGTCGGATACGGAACCTACATCGCCGTTTGCGAAGTTCTTGTTGGCAACCAGGTCAACGAGGTAGTCAGTCACTGCGACAGCCTTGTCACCGGAGAAGTCGATGCCTGCATCTGCGTTACCGCCGTCTGCGCCGAACAGTGTGCAGCCGTTAGCTACATAGAATGCTGCGATGTACCAGGAGTTCTCGAGCGGGAAAGCAACCTTGCCCTTTTCGAGCATTGTGTCGAGGGACTTGATGTCGTCTTCAGAGAAGACGCTCTTGTCATAGTACATGAACCATGTGTTGGCTGTGAACGGGAAGCCGTAAACGGAACCGTTATAGGAGACTGTGTTGACTGTTGTCTCGGAGTTGTTGGACTTCATTGTTTCAACGTTATTGCCGCCCAGTTCAGCGATACCGCCGGCCTTGATCAGATCAGGGATCTGGTCGTTAGCGAACATGTAGACATCAGCTGCTGCGCTGGGGTCTGTGCCGACATTTGTCTTCGCGTCGCCTTCGGAGCAGACGCCGTAGTTGAATGTCAGATCCCATTCAGGATGTGCTTCATTGAACTCATTGCACATTGTCTGGAGCCATTCGCCGTTGTCCTTGGACTGGTCTTCCTGAGGTCCCCATACTGTGACTGTAGCTGTGACTGTTTCAGCAGGTGTTTCTTCTTTTTCACCGCTGTCTGCAGGTTTTTCGGAGCTGGAGCAGCCGAGCATTGAAACGCTCATCAGGGCTGCCAGGCCTGTAGTAAGAACTTTCTTGATTTCCATGTCTTTTTTCCTCCTGAAAGTGAATTATTTATTGGAAACGTTACTGGAAACGTTTCCAATTGACAATTTCATGATAATTGAAGCGTTTACATTTTGCAATACTCAATTTCTTATTTTTTTGGTTTTTTTACGCTTTCGCCTTCGACGATCCTGAATGGTATCTTTTCATGCACTGCCGGCCGCGGATAATTGAGCCGCAGAAGCAGATCTTCGACGCTTCTCTGCGCCAGAAGTGAGGAACTCTGTTCAACTGTCGTCAGGCGGGGAACGGAATAGCGGGAATATTCAATTCCGTCAAAGCCGATCACGGACAGGTCATCGGGAATGCTGAGGCCGAGGTCTTTCGCCGCCCGCATCGCCCCGATCGCAACGGTGTCGCTCAAAGCGAAAACAGCTGTGATTTCCGGAGCCCTTTCCAGAAGTCTGCGGGCGGAGCCATATCCTGCTTCGGCTGAGAACTTCGCCGGTTCATAGCAGCGCTCTCTTTCGAAGCAGATGCCGCTTTCCTTAAGCTTTTCCATTGCGCCGTATAAACGGTCAGCGCCGACATTGCCATGTTCGCGCTCGCCCATTCCGCCGACAATTCCGATTTTTGTATGCCCTTTTGAAAGCAGACAGCCGACCGCTTCCTTTGCGGCCGCGAAGTCATCGGTGCAGAAGCTCGACAGGTTTTCAAAACCGAGTCCGTCGGCGTCACCGCTGACCAGAACCGCCGGGACTGTGATCACCCCGAATGATTTCTTCAGGTAGTCCGGATTGGCACCAAGGAAGATGAATCCTTTCGGTTTTCTTTCTGCGCAAAGCTGAACTGCCGTTTCCACTTCATCCGCCAGTTCATCCAGGAAGACAACACTGACTGCTTCACCATGGACGCGTAAGAGTTCCTGAATCTCCTCGAGAATGGTTTCAAGAAAAATGTTCTTGGTGCCTTTGACAAGAATTGTGATGGCTGAGGTTGACGCCTGCTTCAGCAGCTTGGCGTTGGAATTGGGCTGGAATCCGGTTTTGCGGATCACCTCTTCAATTTTGCGCTTCGCCGCTTCGGAGACATCCGGATGAGAGTTGATCACCCGGGAGACAGTTCCGATCGAATAGCCGGATAAACGCGCAATATCCTTGATTGTCGCCATAACTGCCCCCTTTCCAGTATTATTGTGATCGTTTCCGTAAACGTTTCCAATTACAGTTACATCATAGTTCTCTAAAACAGCGGTGTCAACTCATAACCGAAAGATTCCTGAGCAAACGGGAAGAAGATATTGACGTCTGTTATATAATAAGGTGGCGCGAAAGAAGGTGAAATCTTATGACAAAGATTGATGTTATCTCCGGCTTCCTGGGAGCCGGCAAAACCACACTGATCCAGAAGCTGATCAAAGACGTGTTCGCAGGCCAAAAGGTCGTACTTGTAGAAAATGAATTCGGTGAAATCGGCATTGACGGCGGTTTCCTGCAGGAAGCCGGCATCGAAATCACAGAAATCAACTCCGGCTGTATCTGCTGCACACTCCAGGGCGACTTCCAGGAAGCCCTGAAAAAGGTTGTCGAGACATACAACCCCGACCACATCGTGATTGAGCCCTCCGGTGTCGGCAAACTGTCCGACATCCTGAAAATCATCAAGTCCGTTGAAGGTCTTGAACTCAACAGTTACAGTGCTGTTGTGGACGCCAAGAGATGCCAGATCTACCACAAGAACTTCCGTGAGTTCTTCGATGATCAGATCGCGACAGCTGCCTGCGTCATTCTCTCCAGAACACAGATGACAGATGAAAAGACGCTCCAGGCGGACGTCGATATTATCCGTGAACTGAATCCGGAAGCCCGCATCATCACCACTCCCTGGGATGAGCTGAGCGGCGAAGCGGTATACGAGGCAATGGAAGGCTCTTCCGACGGTTTCCCTGAAGGCCTTGGCGAGCTGGAAGACGAGGACGAAGAAGAGGAACACGAACACCATCATCACCATGATGAAGACGAAGATGAGCATGAACATCATCACCATCATCATGACGATGACGACGATGAAGAGGAACATGAGCATCATCACCACCATCATGACGATGACGACGACGATGAGGATGAACACGAGCATCATCACCACCATCATGACGATGACGACGACGATGAGGATGAACACGAACATCATCATCACCATCACCATGGCGAAGATCCGAATGAAGGCCTCTCTGAAGGCAACCGGATCCACCTTGGCGAGGATGATCACCACCATCATCACCACCATGGTCATGACGCGGATGAAATCTTTGATTCCATCGGTATCGAAACCATCAATAAATACACGGAAGAAGAAATCCGTAACGCTCTTGCGGGTCTTGGCGAAAACATCGTCAGAGCCAAGGGTATCGTTCCTTCCACAGACGGCAGCTGGCTGTTCTTCGATTATGTCCCGGGTGACATTGACATCAGAACCGGCTCCGCGGCCTATACAGGTCTGATCACCATCATCGGCGAAAAGGTTGATCTGAATCAGATCAAGGAACTGTTCAGGGTGAAGTAAATGGCTCCGGTATATCTTTTTACAGGATTTCTGGACAGCGGCAAAACCACACTGATCAAGGACACGCTCAATGATCCCGGCTTCATGGAGGGAACTGACAGAACACTGATCATCTGCCTGGAACAGGGAGAAGTCAGCTATGACGAAAAGTTCCTCGATGAACACAACACGTTCATTGAATTCCTTGACGCCTCCACTGAACTGACGGAGGAAAAGATGCATGAGCTGGATACGATCTACCATCCCGACCAGGTATTCATTGAATACAACGGCACCGAATCCGTTTCGGAAACACTCTTAAACGGCATGCCGTCCTTCTGGCCGCTGGTGCAGATTCTTACAACAGTCGACGCGACGACATTTGAAATCTACATCAATGCCATGCGTTCCATGCTGTTTGAGCAGCTCAGATGGTCCGACACGATCATCGTCAACAGATGCACGGAAGACATGTCCGGCTCCATGCTCAGAGGCAATATCAAAGCCATCAACAAGCGTGCCCAGATTTATTACGAAGGCGCCTTCGGTGAACCGGTCAATCTGAAAAACGGCCTTCTGCCGTTTGATCTCAACGCCGATGTCATCGATATCTCCGATGATGATTACGGTCTATGGTATATGGACGCAGTCGAGGATCCGAGGAAGTATGACGGCAAGGAAATCATCATCCGCGGTATGTATGCGGAGAATATCCCCGGCTATAACCAGACTTTCATCCTCGGCAGAAGAGCGATGGTATGCTGCGCGCAGGACACAAGCCTCTGCGGTCTGACTGTCACCAACGTCAAGATCTGGGAAATGAAGATCGGCGACTGGGTTGAGGTGCAGGGCAAGCTCAAGGT
Organism: uncultured Erysipelotrichaceae bacterium; assembly: GCA_902775735.1. GTDB lineage: Bacteria > Bacillota_I > Bacilli_A > Erysipelotrichales > Erysipelotrichaceae > Bulleidia. The sequence continues at coordinate 13,656 of CACYNH010000016.1, read as the reverse complement.
GATTCCGATGGAAGGCGGCGGCGAAACGGTTGTGCTTTATGCCGACAGGATCGCCCGCTATGAAAAGCCGGCTGAAGAATACGTCACATTCAGCTGATCACAGAAACAAAAAAGATATTCCCTCTGCGAAATGCTTTGGGAATATCTTTTCATTTTATGGATTACATCAGCTGTCTGATGAAGTGATCCTTTTCAGTATAGGCTTTCCAGCCCTTGCCCGGATCCGCCTTCTTCATGAAATCTGTCCACATGTCAAGCATGTTCATGGAGAGGGTATAATCATGGCGTTCCATCGGTCTCCAGCATCTGTCCAGGGTACCGAACATATACCACAGTTCGGAGGAATGGAAGGAGCCGGCCTCGTCGCCCGGAAGCTTTCTTGCAAAGTAGTAGACATAGACAGGTTCATCGGAATTGAAGATTCTCTGTTCCGCGAAATCAACGCAGCCTTTGAACAGGGCGCTCTTTCTGCCGTCTTCGCCTTCTTCAATGGTGATGTCATTTCTTGTGCAGCCGATCATGTAGGGAATGTCATGAATGTGGTCATTGTCGATGCATTCCTGATAGCCTTCGGTAAGAACCCAGCCGTCCTTGACCGGTGAGAAGCAGAGTCCCTGGAATTCTTTATAGAGTTCCGGCAGGATCGAGACAAGTTTCTCCGCCGGCACATTGCGCAGCTCACGGACATAGCGGACATTGAGGCTGTCCATGACCTTCTTGCCGACCTTGTAGGCTTCTTCAGGCGTGACATCCTTCATTAACGGATTGGCGTACCCGCCGCCGCTCTGCATGATGGCGGAATGGATCATGCCTCTGGTCAGCGGGGAACTGATCAGGGTCTGAACGCTCATGGCGCCTGCGCTCTGGCCGAAGACGGTGATTCTGTCGGGATCGCCGCCGAACTGTTCAATATTCTTTCTGACCCATCTTAAAGCCATGATCTGATCAAGGATGCCATAGTTTCCCACACTCTTGTTGGGATCTTCCCTTCTCAGATCTTCCAGGGCCATGAAACCGAACACGCCGACACGGTAATTGATCGAAACAAGAATCGTATCGCGCAGCGCATACTGCATGCCGTCGAATTCCATTTCACTGGAGAAGCCATGGTCAAACGCGCCGCCATGGATCCATAACGCGACCGGGTATCCGTCGCCTTTTTTGTTTTCCGGTGCCCAGATATTCAGGAAGAGGCAGTCTTCGCTCATAGCCGGTGTCGGATATTTGGGATCGGTGTAGAACTCTTTCCCATAGAAGCCTTCCGTCAGTTCAAACTGCGGGCAGATGGCGCCATACTCAAGTGCCGGACGGACGTCTGTCCAGCTGTCCGGTTTCTGCGGTGCTTTGAAGCGCAGGTCTCCGACCGGTGCCTTGGCATAAGGCACACCGCGGAAAATCATACAGCCGCCTTTCAGTTCTCCTTCAAGAATTCCCTGTTCAACACTTACTTTGACTGTTTTCATGAGCTAATCCTCCCTGATTACCTTTCATTATACATCCTTTTGCATAAGCCATGAGCGCTGAACTTCGCTGTTTAAAAGGCTTTATACGGGAAAGAAAAATGCAGCAGGCCTTCACTGCTGCAGATAATCATAAAAGGAATTCTTCATCAGGCTGCTGATCATACGTCTGGTGCTTTCCACACTTGTGCATCCTTCTTTTTCAAAAACGAACTGGCGGACGCAGAAGGCAAGCCCGTTGGCGTAATATGCCGCCAGCAGCTCATTGTCATAAGAAGGAAGATAAGACGGTTTCCTGTACCTGTCGAAGAACAGCTTGAGAAGTTTTGCCAGGTTGCCGCGGATCATGTCCTCGAAACTGTTCTGGCCGATGACGTTATAGGCGGCGCGGTAGAAAGCCCGGTTTTCGGCGATGGTTTCCAGCACATCATAAACCGGACTGTCCATCCCGTTCATGTTGATCCTGTCCTCATTCTTTTCCACCATGTCATGGTAGACTATCCAGTCGAGGCAGTCATACTTGTCGTCAAAATAATTGTAAAAAGTGGCGCGGATCACCCCTGCCCTTTCACAGATCTGCCTGATTGTGATTTTCTCAAACAGGCTTCTCAGCATCAGCTGACGGAGGCTTTCCGCCAGCTCATTTTTCATGTGGCCTCTGCGGTTTTCCATACGCTTATCCAAGCCCGTACCTGACGAAGACAATCAGGCTGAACAGAATCATCAGCACACCGCCGCTCAGGCTGATGGTCCGCCTGTATCCGGCGCCAAGTTCCTCGCCTACTTCAAGACCGGCAAAGACTGCCGCGAAAAACAGACCGCACGCCAGCAGAAGAGCGGGCAGGACTTTTAAGCCGAACAGTGAAAAACTCATTCCGGCAATCAGAATATGGATTCCGGAAAGCGCCGCAAGACGCACCAGAGACTTCAGACCGAAATGGCGGTCCAGCCTTTCTTCATACTTTTGTGAAAGCAGTGTTTTGACGACAACCGAAACACCGGCAATGTTGATCAAAGCCGCCGCGGTAAGTGTTTCTGTTTTCCCGTCCGGCAGGAAGGAAGACAGCGCGAATGACAGCAGGCAGCCAATCATGAACATCACAGCGGTCACGGCCGCGTAGACAAGGCTGTACAGCAGCAGGTTTTTCACCGGCTGCCTGCGCAGGGTCGCTCCCTTTTCCATCATGACTACAAAGCTGTCAAGCAAAAGCCCGGAAAATATAAATAACGTATTGATCATCGTTTCAGCTCCTTCGGTATCTGTTTATCTTAATGGATTTGAAAAGGAAAAGAAGTATACATATCCGTGTGTTTGTCTAAAGGCGGAAAAAAGACCCCGCTGGCACAGGGTCTCTTTTCTTTCTTTATTCGGGAGGGAAAGAAATAACATGTTCTTCTACGCTTTTTATAATAAAGGGCAGGTGTGTGAGAATAATGGAAGATTTGTGAAAGATTTGTGAAAATTCATCCCTCCGAAGGCTTTAACGCTTCACAATAATCCCCAGAAGCCTTGCGCAGGCCAGTGCCTGTTCCTCATTGAGAGTCACGCCTTTGAGTTCATTGAGGCCGACTGTGATGTCACTGATATCGGAATCGGAGAAGTCCAGGCCTTTGAGCTTTGTGTCGTTGAACTCCGCTGAAACAAAGCCGCATTGTTCAATCTGCATATTGTCGAATGTGCATGAAAGGAAGGAGCTTTCATTGCAGCGGACTTCAGAGAAACTGCAGACTTTGAATTTCGAGCAGGAGAAATTGGCATAGGACGCTTCGCATCCGGTGAGTTCAGCGTCATTGAATCTGCTCCAGCTGAAATCTGTTCCGGTCATGCGGCAGGAGCGGAAAACGCATCTGCGGAAGACGCTTTCATTGAAATCACAGTTGGAGAAATCGCAGTGGTCGAAGATGCAGTCGGCGAACAGTGTCCTGCTCATTTCATAGTGGAATGTGATATTGCGGAAGGAACATTCATCAAAACGGGAGCCGGTCAGTTCCCGGTCCCCGGTTTCATCGCAGAAGAAAAGCGCCGCGGCTCCTTCCGTGAATTCCTGATTGAATGTTTCTTCAGTGAGTTCTTCCGGCATGGCCGGTGCGCTTAGTTTTTTCATAATCTCATTTTCTTTCCAGATACGCCGCAAGCTTTGTAAGGCCTTTGATCATGGTTTCCGTTTCGCAGGTAAACCCGATCCGCATATGTTTCTCTGAGCCGAAACATGAGCCCGGGACGAAGAAGACGCCTTCGTCCGCCAGCAGCTGCCGCGCAAGCATTGTATCATCAATGTCCGCCTCATAGCCAAGGAATCCGACGGTTCCGTATTGCGGCATGACAATATGGAACTGCGGATGGTCTTTGACAAACTGCGAAACAATCGAACGGTTGGCTTCGATGATCTTCCTGCTTCTTGAAAGAATCTGTTCCTTGTTCTGTAGTGCGGCGCATGCCAGCATATCGGCAAGCGGTCCGGTGGAGATGATGGAATAGTCCCTTCTGACGTTGATCAGGTGAATCACTTCTTCCGGTCCTTTGATCCAGCCGAGCCTTAAGCCTGCCAGGGAAAAGACTTTGGAAAGGGAAGATGTGGAGATGCCTTTTTCATAGATGTCGCTGATGGAAGGCTCGTCATATAAGCCCCTGTACACTTCATCGGAAAGAATCCATGTGCTCTGCTTTCTTGCCAGTTCGATCATTTTTTCAATGTATTCTTCACTGAAGAAAACGCCGGTGGGGTTGGAAGGCTGGTTGATGATGATCATTTTAATATCATTCTTCATCGCCTCTTCCAGTTCATTGAGATCAGGCTGCCAGCCGTTTTCTTCATAAAGCTTTAAAATGATGACATGGCAGCCGAAACTCTTCGGCAGATCGGTGAACTGCTGGTAGCCCGGTTCATAGGCAATGACTGTATCGCCGGCTTCAAGCAGTGTGTACATGAGCGACTCATTGGCCTGCAGGCATCCCTGCATGAGAGTGATGTTCTCTTCGCTTCCGGTTTTATAAAGGGAGAGGATTTCTTTTTTGAGCTGTGAATCACCGGTGATTGTTCCATAGTCAAGACGGAGGTCCATCAAGGCATTTTCGTCCGCCATTGCCATGAGCTCACTGAAAACAAGCGGTTTGACACAGGTGTCGGTCAGGTTGTATACCGCTTCGTTTTCGTAATCGTTCATCCACTGCTCAACTTTAAAATCCGGAAGTTTCATGGCTCACCTTTTTTGTTTAATCGTAGAAGACTTTGGACAGGAAGTCCCTTGCGCGCTCGGAGGCGGGATTGGAGAAGAATGCTTCGGATTCATTTTCTTCAATGATTTCCCCTGCTTCAAGGAAGACAACGCGGGAACCCACCTTGCGGGCAAAGCCCATTTCATGGGTGACGACGATCATCGTCATGCCCTGTCTGCCCAGATCCTTCATGACATCGAGAACTTCCTTGATCATTTCCGGGTCAAGGGCGCTGGTCGGTTCATCAAACAGCATCATTTCAGGATTCATGCATAAGGCTCTGGCGATGGCGGCTCTCTGTTTCTGGCCGCCGGATAATCTGGAGGGATAGCTGTCCGCCTTGTCGGCCATGCCGACACGGGTCAGATATTCCATGGAAATGTCATAGGCTTCCTGTTCACTCCTGCCGGCGCTTGTGATCTGCGCCAGCATGCAGTTTTCAAGAACCGTCTTGTTGTTGAAGAGATTGAAGTGCTGGAAGACAAATCCCATCTTCTTTCTCTGTTCTCTGTACTTTTCTTTATTGGATGGATCCATGACTTCCCCATCCAGGTAAATGGTGCCGCTGTCGGCCTGTTCAAGGCCATGGATGCAGCGCAGGAGTGTGCTTTTGCCTGAACCCGAGGGACCGATCAGGGAAACGATTTCACCGTCCCTGATTTCAAGACTGATGTCTTTGAGAGCTTTGAATTCTCCGAAGCTCTTATGGAGATGTTCAACCTTAATCACTGACTGCCAGCCTCCTTTCCAGCTTTTTGGAAAGCCATGAGATCAGCACGGTCATGGTCAGATACATCACTGCCGCGATGATTAACGGATCCAGATAGTCGTAATACTTTTTGCCCAGCACCTGGGCGGAATAGAGAAGCTCAAGAGCACCGATGTTGGAAATCAGTGAACTGTCCTTTATTAACATGATGAACTCGGAGACAAGCGGCGGGATGATCTGCTTGAAAGCCTGGGGAAGGATGATTTCCTTCATCATTGTCTTATAGTCAATGCCCAGTGTTTCGCATGCTTCCCACTGTCCTTTGTCCACGCCCTGGATACCGGAACGGATCAGTTCTGTCTGATAGGCGCCCGAGTTGAAGCTCAAGGCGATCAAGCCGACGATGTAGGGATTGGCGTTCATTCTTGTGCCGGTGATTCTCTGGTAGATGACAGGAACACCGAGATAGAAGAACAGGATCTGTAACAGCATCGGGGTGCCGCGGAAGATCTCAACGTAAATATTGCCGAGCCAGTTCAGGATTTTATTTTTGGAAAGCTTGAAAACGGCGAATATGATTCCAAGCACACAGCCGATCGCGACTGCTCCAAGTGCTAAGAGAAGGCTGAACCCGGCTCCTTTCAACATGAACAGCAGATTGTCTGCCGTAAAGATGTCAGCCATCAGAGACCGTATTTCTCCTTGAGGGCAGCACAGTCATCGCTTTCAAGGAATGCCTTGAGGGCTTTGTTTACGGCGTCCATCAGTTCTGTGTTGCCTTCAGCGGCGATGATGTGGGTTTCTTCATCAAGAAGAGCGCCGTCAAGAACTGTGAATGTGCCGGAAGCTGCGTAGTTTTTGGCAACCGGTTCATCAAGAATCAGGGCGTCAATGCCGCCGCTTCTCAGTGTTTCAACCAGGATGCCCATATCCTGCATCGCTGTGACCTTTGCGTCTTCGATTTCGTTTGCGCACTCTTCACCGGTTGTGCCTGCCTGGGCGCCGATCGCCTTGCCGGCCAGATCATCGAGTGTCTTGATATCGGAATTTGCGAGAACCATTGCGACTTCAGCGGAACCGTAGTACGGATCAGAGAAGAGAACCTTTCTGTCCGGGTCATATGTAAAGCCGGAAAGGCCGAGGTCAACCTGGTCAGCCTGGATTGCGGAAATGATAGTGTCAAAGGAAAGCTGCTTCCATTCATGAGTGAAGGAATAGCCGTTTTCGTTGAGCCAGTCAAAGAGCCAGTCGCCCATTTCAACGTCGAAGCCGGTCAGTTTGCCGTCTGTTGTAAGATCGTCAAAAGGCGGGTAGTCGGGAGAAATCGCGATGATGATATTCTGTGCCTTTTCCGCGCTGCCATCAGCTGCGGAGCCGGATGAAGAGCAGCCTGCCATGGCAATGGCCATCATTGCCGCGAGCGCCGCTTTTGTCATACTGCCTTTTTTCATGTTCTTTTCCTCCGTTAAATCCGGTTCTGAGTCCGCTGAAACAAAAAAGCCGCCTCTGTCCAGAGACGGCCTGAATGGACCGCGGTACCACACCTGGTTGCTGTTGGGTTAATAACAGCCTCTCAATCCTTAACGCGGATATACGTTTCTCCCTACTGGATGTTCAGGAGAACTTCTCCCAGATGCGCTTCCCTGTATGAGGTGCCGCCGGACTTCCACTCTGTTCCGGCTCGCTGGTGGACTGATACAGGTACTCTTCTGTTCACCGAATTTATATTGGTGATCATAACGGTAAACAGTTTCAATGTCAATGAAATTTTACAGAATTGTCCTTTGAAAATAGTTACATCCAGAACGGCTACTTATCCTGATTTTCCTTCTGAACCGCGCTATAAATAATGAAGAGCGCGCCGAGGACCACAACCTCAGCGAGGATCTTATTGATAATATGAATCGGCATGAAGGGAACAACGATGCCGGCTGAAACAAGAAGCACGATAACTAAAAGATACTTTTTCATAAACTTTCTCCCAAGGATAAAAACATTATATGCTTTTGAATCAGCCATTAAAGAGGAATTTCTTCACTTTTGCTGGAAATTCAGAAATACTCTGCTATAATTATTTCCGCACAGTTGTCCTCGTAGCTCAGCTGGATAGAGCGTCCGCCTCCTAAGCGGAAGGTCGGCGGTTCGAATCCGCCCGAGGACGCCATATATACAAATCGGAATGTAGCGCAGTTTGGTAGCGCACTTCGTTAGGGACGAAGGGGTCGCAGGTTCAAATCCTGTCATTCCGACCATCGAAAAGCCTTTTAAATAAAGGCTTTTTTTCACGTTTCATGAATGCATGATTTTTCTGATTTTGGCGAAAATGTCACACTTTTATCACACCTCAGCCGATTTTTTTGGTTTTTGCTGACAGTTTCATCTGATTCTCCATGTTACTTATTGAGAGAGCTGGGAAGGTCTCCATAATGCTGAAGCAGCACTTTTTGAAACGGCGGAAATACAAGAGATTGATTACAGTCACACTTTCTGATTTTTGCAGACCATTAAGCAACAGCCTGAAAACATGGGTTTATGGAAATGTTTAACTCCAGGGCTCCCCGATCTGATATGCGCTGAAGTGTCCGCCAAAAAATCGCCTTTATGACGATTCTTCCGGTTGCGTTAAATATACCGGTCTTCGCTGGAGAACAGCTGGTGAAGATTATTAAATTGTGTCGATCCAGTTAACAGGAAATCCTAAATCAGTTGTGATTGCATTGTAATCGATTGTTTTTATGTCATGCTTAAGACTTTTTATTCGCTTTTTTATTGAATTAATTAGGTGTGAATATTCTGACTTGGAAATCAGGCATTGCATTGCAATGATTGTTTGGTATGCACTCGTTCTTGAAGCCGATGGTTGTATCCCTAAATGTGCATGGATAGAAGGGATATATGGGATAGAGTTACTTCCGGTAAAGTGAAGAATTTGATTATTATGTGCAACGACATTTCTGATATCTCTCATTTGCTTAAGAGTCTGTGACAATTCTTTGGGGTGAATGAATGCCGATTGATTGGATGTGTTGTCTTTTAAGAATAATGAGAATTCTTTTGCGACATTGCTTTGGATAGTGTCATTACAGCAATCGAACAGTTTAATAATGTCTCCAAAATACATGAATTGTATTGCAACCCATAAAGGGACACCATCATGAACTTTAATGTAATGTTTAATCGCGTTTGGAGTCTTCTTCTGTGAGTAATCAGCGATTACTTTTGCAATTCGATTAATAACATCAACAGAACGCAGTCTTTCTTGAGGTGATGAGCATCGGTAATTCTTAATATTTAAATAGTCATATTGCCCCGGGTTCTCTAAGCAAAAGTAATATGACAGTATGGCTTTCAGATATTTCTCTATTTCCAGTAAATGCAAAAAGAATATTTCCTTAATTGCTTTATCGAAAATAAATACTCTTTCAATTTCATGCAGTGTGGCTCCTGGCTTGTAAACATCTGTTGAATTGGTGAAATACTTGCCATAACCATTAATCATGCTGTAATAGTTTCTGGTGATCAGAAACTTTTCTGCTTCGGGTTCAGACGGAATATTAATACCCCTTTGTTTTAAAATGGCGATTTGATCAGCAACTGGCTTGAATGGTTTCATTTGTCGTTCTCCATATAACGCAAAGACCCTCTATCTCAGATAGAGGGCCTTTGTGCGTGTGGGTCCCTCAGGATATCCACCGCATCCGTGTTTCCATTTTTACTGATTTCAGATCCGAAGTCAATTGACAAACTCAGATTAATTCAGATTCTTAAACTTCGACATGCGCTATTGGCAACGCTAACCTTTAGCAATCCCGCTGCCATGATGTTTTTGAAGATTTTGTCAGGGACGAAGATGTCGCAGGTTCAAATCTTGTCGTTTCGCTTATTTACTTGCATATTTCCCACAAAAAGCTAACCATTCGAACAGGAAAAACTTCAAATTTTATGGAGAGATTTCAAAATATGTCAGTTTTCGACAGATTTCAAAATCTCTCCGTGTTCAGAAAAAAGGTATTTTTTTATGATGAGACCATGAAAAACACAGAAAAACCAACGGAACAGCTCCCACCTCTGACTACTGCTGAATACAGCATTTACCACTATATTCTGGAGAATTATGAGGAAGTCAGATTAATGACCATCCGTGAACTCGCAAAAAAAGTTTATACTTCAACCTCCACAATCCTGCGGTTTGTAAAAAAGTTCGGCTACGATGGCTACAGCGAATTTCAGAAATGCGTCAGGAAAACAGATGACGTTTCTGAAATCTTCAATCAGGATGAAAGCAGGCAGAACCTGAGTTCCTATTTTCGGGTCACTTCCTGTTCGGCGTCCTTCGAAAAGTCCATCGACAGAGCGGCTGCTTTACTGTCAAGAAATCATGAAGTGCTCTTCGGCGGCGACAGCTATGGCAGGTATGCCCTGGATACAGGAATACGGCTGTTTGAGAGTGAAAAAAACAAAGCATTATATATGGATATGGACTGTCAGATCAAAGAACGCAGACGCGGCACATGCGGCGTGTTTATCTTAGGCAGCAGCACAAAGGAGGAAACGGAGTCACTGCGCCATACACTGCCGGTCGGAAAAATCCCGCTGATTGTGATCTACTGCGGCGGGCAGCCTCTCCGTCTTCCCTGCAACATGATCGACGGCAGGGCACTGCGCAATGAAACGTCCCCGGCAACCTCAATCATTCCTGCGGTGCATATATTGGAACAGCTCAGAAAAAGAATGAATCAGAATGTCTGAATTGGTATACTTGAATCAGTAAAGGACTGATTTATGGACAATTACTGGAAGCTTCTGAGCGGTGACAAAGATTATGAACCGGATGATCTGTTTCTGAAAATCCGGGATCTTTATAACGCATGTCTGAAGCACATGTACAACGATCCAAGATATATCCCGGACTTCAGGATTCATTTTGCCCGCAAGCAGGTCACCGTGGAGGAAGGACAGGCTTCAGGCTATCCGGTGGCCACTGTTTCAAGGCGGTCTTCCCAGGTCAGTGAATCCTGTATCCGTGATTTATCGGAAATAGAGAACTTTGAGAATTCCTATACATGGTACCAGGATGATATTTTTATCGTCTTTGATTACAGGGCGAAGAGCACTTCCCTTCTGCTCTTTATCACCAGGGCATTCTGGCGTGAGCTTTATCAGCAGATGGAAGCCTTCGGGGTACGGCATCTCAGAATTTCCTATATGTATGAGCCGCTGATCGCCACCGGCGTCATGGAATTCTTCTACAGCTTCTACCGGCTGGACATCAACCTTGTCACAACCCTGACCGCTCTGACGTATGAGCGTTCCTTTGTCAATGCGACCCTCTTTGTGCCCCGCTATGATGTGGAGGGGGAAAAGAGGGCAAGAAACTCAGGTCTTGATATTGTCTTCTCCAACCAGGTTCCCTTCCTGGTGGAAAACCTGAGGCAGGTGCGCAAGCTGCTTGAAATGTCGGATAAAAAGATTGCACTGGTGATTAACCGCAAAGGCAATATCTGCGGTCTGACAAGCGATGAGCGCCGGCCGAGTGAATGCATTGTCCGCTTATGGGGGCACCTGACATGGACCATTACTTATGAAGGCGGCAAGATCTCCTATTATGACGGCCGCTATCACATGCATACCGACCAGGGCGGTGACGGCGATGTCTTACGCAGACTCATCAGCAAACTGAGTCCGGATAACACAGACAGAATTGAAACTGTCATCCGTGAAGCCAGCAGACAGCGCCATGGCACAATTCTGATCTTCGGCAGCGATGAGGATGTGACGGCGGAAAGCGAGAGGCTCTGCGCGGCGAGAAACGCGACCGGCATCCAGAAAACAAGCCTGTATGAAAAGGTCTCTCTTCTGAACTATCTGACTTCCATTGACGGTGCCATGTTCCTCAATGAGAAATGCGAGTGCTGCTGCATCGGGGCAATCCTGGATGGCGACGCGGTAACGGCCGGCTCCACTGCCCGGGGTGCGCGCTACAATTCAACGGTGAACTACGTCACCCGCAGGGCACAGCTGAATCAGAACTTCTGCGGCATTGTTGTTTCGGAAGACGGCACCGTTGACGCGGTAACGCCATCGCGCGTCATCCGTCTGAACCTGGCGAGCTGAACCTGCATGCAAAAATGCGGGTTTTCTTTAATTTTCATGCCGATTCACATAATTTCACATCATAGTTTTAGCACTCTTGATGTTTTAGTGCTAAAATGGTGCATATCATAAGGAGGTTTGATTAAATGGATGAAAACAACAAACCGAAAAAACCGATTATCTACTACTACGCTGTAGTCATGCTGATACTGTGTCTGCTCAATCTGTTCATGCTGCCGCAGATGCGCCAGGCTCAGATTGTGAAGACAACCTATGACACCTTCATCACTGAAATCGATGAAGACAAGATCGCGGAGGTCGAAGTCCAGTCCAACCAGATCCTTTTCAAAAAGACAGGCGATGAAACAGTCTACCGCACCGGTATCATGAACGATCCCGGCTTAACGGAAAGACTGCTGGAGCACAAGGTCAAGTTCAGCTCTGAAATTGTTGAACAGACTTCTCCCTGGATCAGCCTGCTGGTCAGCTGGCTGTTCCCGATTCTCTTAGCGACATTCCTGCTGAGGGCGTTAATGAGCCGCGGCTCGATGGGCTCCGGCGGTTCGCCGTTCAATCTCGGCAAGTCAAACGCGAGAGTCTATAAAGGCTCCGAACAGGAAATCCGCTTCAAGGATGTGGCGGGTGAAGATGAGGCCAAGGAAAATCTCCAGGAGATTGTCACCTACCTTCATGACCCTTCCAAATACAAGCACATCGGTGCGACAATGCCCAAGGGCATCCTGCTGGTAGGTCCTCCCGGAACCGGCAAAACCATGCTGGCGAAGGCAGTGGCCGGCGAGTCCAACGTCCCCTTCTTCTCCATCTCGGGTTCTGAGTTTGTTGAAATGTTTGTGGGTATGGGCGCTTCGAAAGTCCGTGACCTGTTCAAAAACGCCAAAGAAAAAGCACCGTGCATCGTCTTCATTGATGAAATTGACGCCATCGGCGGCAAGAGAAATACCGGCGCGCTTTCCGGCGCCAATGATGAGCGTGAGCAGACGCTCAACCAGCTGTTAACGGAAATGGACGGCTTTGAAGGAAACAGCGGCGTTGTCATTCTGGCTGCCACCAACCGTCCTGAATCGCTTGATCCGGCGCTGTTAAGACCGGGCCGCTTCGACAGACGTGTTCCGGTTGAACTGCCTGACTTACAGGGACGTGAGGAAATCCTGCGTGTCCACGCGAAGAAAGTCAAAACAGAAAAGAATATCGACTACAACGTCATCGCGAGAATGGCCTCCGGCGCTTCCGGCGCGGAACTGGCCAACATCGTCAATGAAGCAGCCTTAAGGGCTGTCCGTGAAAACCGCAATGTCGTCAGCCAGAAGGATCTGGAGGAAAGCATTGAAGTCGTCTTTGCCGGCTACCAGAAGAAAAACGCGATCCTCACCGATGAAGAAAAACTCAGAGTCTCCTACCATGAGATCGGTCACGCCCTGGTCGCAGCCCTGCAGACAGACAGCGCTCCGGTCCAGAAGATCACGATTATCCCAAGAACTTCCGGTGCTCTTGGCTATACGATGCAGATTGAGGAAGGAAACCACTACCTCTATACAAAGGAAGAGCTGGAAAACAGAATTGCCACACTGACCGGCGGCAGAGCCGCGGAAGAAGTCAAGTTCGGCACAATCTCCACCGGCGCCTCCAATGACATTGAGCAGGCCACCAAGATCGCAAGGTCAATGATTGCCATGTACGGTATGTCGGATGACTTCGACATGGTCGCGATGGCCACCGTCAACAGCCGCTACCTCGGCGGCGATGCCACCCTTGCATGTTCCGACAAGACGTCGGCCGCGATCGACGCCAGAGTGATCCGTCTGGTCCGCCAGCAGCACGCCAAGGCAAGGCAGCTGCTTGAAGACCACCGTGACGACCTTGACCGGATTTCCCGCTATCTTTATGAAAAGGAAACCATCACAGGCGAAGAGTTCATGTCCATCCTCAAAGAAGGCAATGACATGACTGTTCCGGCGGAAACTGCCGATTAAACTGAATACCCATTCTCTGACGGGCTGTCCCAGACAGTCCGTCTTTTTGAATTTAAAAAGCACTGAACATGTCAGTGCTGTGACCGGGTTTATTTGACCGGCAAGAAGACCCCGTCCATAGTTTTAAAACTTGGGCGGGGATGAATTGCGCCTTAGAAAGCCTGCAGCGAACTGATGTGAGCGTTA
>CACYNH010000015.1 GCA_902775735.1 uncultured Erysipelotrichaceae bacterium | reverse complement strand
ACTGCCGGGCAGGTTCGGGACTTTCACCCGTTAGATCGTGCGCTCACCGCGCACACCAATTCATCCCCGCCCAAGTTTTAAAACTATGGACGGGGTCTTTTTGCCGGTCAAATAAAAAGCAGGAACCCCTGAAGAGTCCCTGCCTTAAGAAGAAATTTTATTCGATGACTTCACCGTTGCTTTCGCAGACCTTCTTGTACCAGAAGAAGGAATCCTTCCTGGATCTTGAGAAGTCGCCGGTGCCGTCGTCATGTCTGTTGACATAGATGAAGCCGTATCTCTTGGCGTATTCGCCGGTGGATGCGGATACCAGGTCGATCGGTCCCCATGTTGTGTAGCCGATTAACGGTGCGCCGTCGTCGACTGCCGCGCCCATCGCTTTGATGTGCTCACGGAAGTAGTCGATTCTGTACGGATCATGGACGGAACCGTCTTCCTCAACCTTGTCATAAGCGCCGAAGCCGTTTTCAACAACCATTAACGGTGTGTGCGGATAGCGCTCAGCCAGCTTGTTGAGAGTCCATCTCAGGCCGATCGGATCGATCTGCCAGCCCCAGTCGGAAGCCTTGAGGTAAGGGTTCTTGGCGCCCAGGGACATATTGCCTGCTGTCTGTTCAGCGTCAGGATTGACGGTGACGCAGTTGGACATGTAGTAGGAGAATGTGTACATGTCGACTTTGCCTTCCTTGATGATTTCAAGGTCGCCTTCCTTGATGAAGTCAGGTGTGACGCCCTGATCCTTCCAGAGGGTCTTCGCGTATGCCGGATATTCGCCTCTGACATGAACGTCGCCGCAGAGGTTGTTCTTGAGGTTGTCCTCATACTGTGCCTGCAGCATATCCGCAGGGTTGCAGGTTAACGGATAAAGAGTGATGTGGCAGATCATGCAGCCGATCATGAAGTCAGGGTTGATTTCATGGCCTTTGATGACAGCCTTGGCGGAAGCGACGAACTCATTGTGCAGAGCTGTCCACTTCTTCTGGGTGTCGGACTTGATGTCAACCAGCTTGATCGGGTCCTTGGCGTTGATGTCCTCATCCTCCATCAGACCGAGGGAGTACATGTTGGACATGCCGCCGGAGAGAGACATGAGCGGTGTGTTGATTTCGTTGAATGTCAGCCAGTATTTGACCTTGTCCTTGTAGCGTCTGAAGATTGTCTCGCAATACTTCACGAACAGATCGATGGTCTCACGGGAATAGAAGCCATGGTACTTGGTGACGATTGCCCACGGAATCTCATAGTGGCAGATTGTGACCAGCGGTTCGATATTGTACTTTTTGCACTCATCGAAAACAGCGTCATAGAATGCAAGACCTGCTTCATTGGGTTCTGCGTCATCGCCGTTGGGATAGATTCTGCCCCAGTTGATGGAAAGACGGAAAACATTCCAGCCCATTTCAGCGAAGAGGGCGATGTCTTCCTTGTAATGATGATAGAAATCGATTGCTTCATGTGACGGATAGAACGCGTTGGGATCTGTCACCGGAAGGAAGGTTCTGGGTGTTTTCGCATTTCCGCCCAGCAGCATATCAGGAACGGAAAGTCCTTTTCCGTCTTCAAGATACGCGCCTTCGCACTGGTTGGCAGCTACCGCGCCGCCCCATAAAAAGCCCTTAGGGAAACTCATAGATTATTTTTCCTCCTGTTGTTATTTCTATTTTACATGACATGCTGTCAATTAACATGTGCAAACGATGAAAAATGCTGAAGATTGCCTTCAAAAACACAAAACGGACCGCACCGGTCCGTCTTAGGAGACGCTCTCCTTTTCAATATCGATGATGACATCGTTTTCCTTCTTCACCGCAAACCACAGCTTGGTGCCGTCCGCTTCCGGGTCTTCTTCGGTTTCCTGCAGGCGGATCACTTCAAAGCCGAGCTTTTCCAGAATCATTTTATTGCGCATGCGGTCAGGCTCATCCTTTTCAAAACTGTAGTGATAAGGTTCTTTCACCGCGTCGGGACCGTAGACGGCAATGTCGGGATCGAGTGAAAAGGATGTGTAAAGAAGCGCATTGCCGCTTTGAAAGCGCAGGGCGAATTCACGCATGATTTCGGTCATGACTGTGAAGATATGCTTTCTTCTGTACGCTTTTGTGACATAGGCGTTGGAGTACAGCAGCGCTTCCCCTTCCCTGTTCACTTTTTTTCCTTCGGGCGGCCAGGGGATTTCAGGAAACAGGTCGGCGCAGAGAGTGTAGTGGGAAAGATACATCCAGTCGCTCTCCTCACACAGCTCATCAAACAGCCTCACGCTTGAAAGCAGATGGCTCACACTGCAGTGGACGGCCGAACAGTCGGCGATGATTCTCATCTCATCGTCATAAACAAGCAGAACCGCCCTTTCGCTGTCTGTTTCCGGCCAGCTGAAAACACAATAGACAAAGCCTTCCGTGTCCTCTTCAATATTCCAGTCCGCTTCTTCATCTGACTGTGCCATATATGTTTCCAGCATTTCCCGGGCGCTTGCAGGAAGCCAGCGTTCCAGAAGCTTCACTGATTTTTCAAGATAAACGTTTTCCGCATATTTCATCGCAACAATCATAACAGAAGAAAAATGACATCCGCACAGGAATGTCACCGTGGCTATTATCAATAAACCGGAAATACGGTACAATTCAGTCATAAGGATATTACGGAGGTTTATATCATGCATTGCACCAAACAGATTCTCAGCGACCTTCTCTGGACCGGCGCTGATGACAGAAGACTGACCTGTTTTGAAGGCGTCTATGGCGTGCCCAACGGCGTCTCCTACAACTCGTATCTGCTTCTGGATGAAAAGACTGTTCTTTTCGACACTGTCGACAAAGCGGTCGCCCACACATTCTTCGACAATGTCGCCTATGGCCTCGGCGGCAGAAAGCTTGACTACCTGGTCATCCACCACATGGAGCCCGACCATGCGGCAACCATCGAGGATCTGATCTACAGATATCCCGATACGACCATCGTCTGCAACGCCAAAATCAAGCAGATGCTCGCCCAGTATTTCGACTATGACATGAGTGAAAAGATCATGCTGGTGAAGGAAGGCGATGTCCTGAACACCGGCAGGCATGAGCTGACATTCGTCAACGCCCCGATGGTTCACTGGCCTGAAGTCATGATGAGCTATGACAAGACCGACAAGATCCTCTTCACCGCCGACGCCTTCGGCACCTTCGGCGCTCTCAACGGCCGCATCTTCGCGGATGAAGTGGACTTCATGCACGACTGGCTGGATGAAGCCAGAAGATATTACACAAATATCGTCGGCAAGTACGGTCCCCAGGTGCAGATGGTTCTGAAGAAAGCCGCTGCCCTCGAGATTAATTATGTCTGCCCGCTGCACGGCTTTGTGTGGAGAAAGCATTTCGGCGACTTCCTTGAAAAGTACAACCAGTGGAGCACCTACACGCCGGAAGTCAAAGGCGTCTGCCTCGCCTACGCGAGCGTCTACGGCCATACGGAAAACATGGCCAACATTCTTGCCGGCATGCTGAGTGACAGAGGTGTACCGGTTGAGATGTTCGACACATCCGTCATCCCGGCCAGCTACATCGTCGCCAGCGCCTTCCGCAACTCACACCTGGTCTTCGCGGCCACAACATACAACGCCGGCATCTTTGTCACCATGGAGAACCTGCTCAACGACATCGTTGCCCACTCCCTCAAAAACCGTAAGGTTGCCCTGCTTGAAAACGGCACATGGGGCCCGATGAGCGGCAAACTCATGAAGGAACTGCTCTCGAAGCTGCCGGGAACTGAATTCATCCAGGAACCCGTCACAATCAAGTCTTCCGTCAAAGAAGGCACACTGGCGGAACTTGAAGCCCTGGCCGACGCGATCGCGAAGGACATCAACCCGCACTATGGCGAAAAGAAGGAAGCAGCTCCGGCTGCCGCTGCCGCTCCGGCGGAAGTCGTCAAGGCGGAAGTCAGCGTCGATCCGACCGCTTTCTTCAAATTCTCCTACGGTCTTGAAATCCTGACATCACAGCTTGACGGCAAAGACTACGGCTGCGTCATCAACAGCGCCGCCCAGGTTTCCGAAGGCGATCTCAAGAAAGTCGCTGTCTCCGTCATTAACAAGAACAACACCGCCGACATCATCAAGAAGGCCGGTAAGTTCAATGTCTCAGTCCTGACCGAGGACGCGCCGTTCGATCTCTTCAAACACTTCGGCTTCCAGTCGGGCAGAGATACCGACAAGTTCGCTGATGTCGCCTATAAAGACAGACTTGCCAACGGCATCCGCTATATTCCCGAATTCACCAACGCGGTCTTCGGATGCGAGGTCATCCAGTCGATCGACCTTGGCGTCTCCACCCTCTTCATCGCCAATGTCACCGAGGCAAGGGTTCTCTCCAACGCCCCGAGCGCCACATACGCTTACTACCACGCCCACATCAAGCCGAAGAAGCAGCCGGCCGCCACAGAGCAGAAAGAAGGCTGGAGATGCACGATCTGCGGCTACTTCGTGGAAGGCCATGACCTGCCGGATGACTATGTCTGTCCGTTATGCAAGCACGGCAAGGACGCCTTTGAATATGTCCCGGCTGTGACTGTCACAAAGAAGAAGGGCTTTATCTGCAAGATCTGCGGCTACTTCGAACCGTTCGACGGCGACCAGCTGCCCGCTGACTATCAGTGCCCCATCTGCAAACACGGCAGAGACGACTTCGAACCGGCTGAGCAGTAATTCACGCTTCATCAAAGGATTCCGTCACCAGGCGGAATCCTTTTTCTATGAAACAAAAAGAAAAGAACACGCATGCGCGCGCTCTTTATGAAAGCTGATTAAAGATCGGAAAGATCGCCGCCGTTGGAAGCGATGACCTTCTTGTACCAGAAGAAGGAATCCTTTCTGGAGCGGGCCATGGTTCCCTTGCCTTCATCATCCATGTCGACATAGATGAAGCCGTATCTCTTTCTCATTTCACCGGTGCCGGCGGAGACGACGTCGATGCAGCCCCATGTGGTATAGCCGATCAGGTCAACGCCGTTTTCGATCGCCTTGTCCATCGCCTCGATGTGCAGACGGTAGTATTCGATTCTGAACGGGTCATGGATGGAGCCGTCTTCCTCAACAGTGTCATAAGCGCCAAGGCCGTTTTCAACGACCATGACAGGCAGATGATATCTGTCATAGATCATCTCGAGATAATATTCAAGACCGTCGGCGTCGGTTGCCCAGCCCCAGTCAGAATACTTGAGATATTCGTTTCTTGCGCCGGCTGAGAAATTGCCGCCGACTTTGTCCTTAATCTCATGAGTTGTGACAAGCTGGGACATGTAGTAAGAGAATGTGTACATGTCGACAGTGCCTCTTGCCAGGTCATCGAGGTCTTCATCGGTGATGTCGAGTTTGACGTTATGCTCGTTCCAGAGTCTTGTCGCGTATGTGCCGTATTCACCAAGACACTGTACATCGCCGCAGTAGAAGATGTTCTTTTCCCATGCGTGTCTGTTGGCAAGAATGTCTTTCGGATCGCATGTGCCCGGATACCATGTGATGCCGCAGATCATACAGCCGATCATGTTGGACGGATCGATGGCGTGGCCGATCTGGACAGCCTTTGCGGAAGCGACAAACTGGTAATGCAGGTGCTGGTAAGCGTCCTGATATGCGGAATCGGGAAGATTGCCGCCCATATCCAGGAACTGGATGGTGTTGTTGATTTCATTGAAAGTCAGCCAGTGGTGGACAAGGCCCTTGAACTCTGTGAAGCATGTTGTCGCGAAGCGGACATAGTGTTCAATTGTTTCTCTGTTGAGCCAGCCGCCGCAGTGTTCCTCCAGATACAGCGGAGTGTCGAAATGCCAGATGGTGACCAGCGGTTCGATGCCGTATTTCTGCATCTCCTTGAACATGCCGCGGTAGAATTCAACGCCTGCTTTGAGCGGTTCTTTCTCCAGGCCTGTCGGATACAGTCTGCTCCAGGAAATGGACATGCGGAACTGCTTGAATCCCATTTCAGCGAACAGGGCGATGTCTTCCTTGTAATGATGGTAGCCGTCTACGGCGTTGTGGTTGGGATAATGATATTCGTCAAGAACCGCGTACTTCGCGCCTTCGGGGAGCTTCTGCCCTCTTGTCAGGGTTCCGTGGCTGCCGTCTGCGGCGATGTAGGTGATGAGTCTGGGTGTATTGACTGTGCCGCCGGTTGTGACGTCGGTCATTGCCGGGCCGCGGCCGTCAAGGTTCCAGCCGCCTTCCCACTGATTCGCTGCGACTGCGCCTCCCCATAAGAAACCTTCAGGAAAATGTGCCATATTCTCTCCTTTCAAATTGTATGTATGATGGACACTTCATTGTGTTTTCATTGTAACATGCTTACAGTTTTGTGAACTGCTTTGAAAGCACCTGGTACAGCTTAATGATATGATCCTCAATCACCAGGGCTGAAAGCTTTCCCCCTGCGCAGCAGCCGGTATCGAGGAATATCGCCCCGTGCTCGGGCAGTTCCATGCCGCTTTCCACTCTTGTGATATTGCCATAGGGATCCACATAGGAAACATTGGGGATCGGCGAGTGGCCGGCGATATAGAGCTTGCCGCTGTACCTGCGCTGTCCTTTTAAAATGGAGCGGTCCTCCAGCATGAACTGCTTCGTGTTCTTTTTCGGATTCATGCTGTAGCCGGCGTGGACAAAAATGCAGTTCTCGGTTTCCGCGTAATAAGGCAGCTCCCTTAATAACGGCAGGAAATACAGAATGTCATGGCGGTCATAGGGCGGCATTTTCTTTTTCTTGGGATGGCGGTCAAGAAGCCTCTGCTCATGGTTGCCCATGATCCAGATAAACCTTTCCTCCATCAGCCACCGCAGCTGGGTCAATTGTTCCATCACGCCCCAGTCATCGGGACCGCGGTCGATCGCGTCGCCGAGAAACACAAAAGTGTCGTCTGTGTAATCCACAGAGACCATTTCCAGCAGCTGTACGAATTCACGGCTGCAGCCGTGAACATCGGTCATGACAATTGTTCTACCGCTCATAAAAACCTGCAGAAGAAATTATATCAGTTACCGGTGCCGCTGTGCTGTTTTCGCACAAAAAAAGGAATCTGATTTTTTCAGATTCCGGGAAGATGACTATTTCTTCAGAAGATCCTTCTCCGCTTCCCTGATCCACTGGTTCATGTTTGAAGCGATGGACTGGAAGCCGATTTTCATCGGCGGCAGCGACGCCTTGGCCATGACCGGCTTGCGGCGGTTGCGGGAGTGGGTTCTCGCCATGGCTTTTAAGGAAAGCTTGGCGTGGTTGGTTTCCGGATCAAAGTCGATGATCTTGACGCGGATGGTATCCCCCACCGCGGCATACCGGCTGATATCCTTGACAAATCCGTCACTGATTTCTGAAATATGAATCAGTCCGTTGGTGCTGTAGTCGAGCGCCACGAAAACACCGTAGGGCTGGATTCCTGTCACTTTTCCTTCAACGATCTGTCCTGCTTTGTAAGTCATTTGTTTCTCCCATTTAACACGCAGAAAGTATACCACAGTAAAATTGCGGTGTGCTATAATTCGGGAATGACACGATGGGAGTATTTCATGATTCTGCGCTCCATGCGGCCGTTTATGTCGGCGATGAGCGCGGCAGTGCTGGCGCAGGCGCTCAAGCCCCTGTTCTGGTGGCTGCGTCATAAAGAATGGCACTGGAAACTGATGGGCGCTTCCGGCGGCTTTCCGAGTTCGCACTCGGCGATGGTTTCCGCCCTGGCGGTGTCCGTCGGCATGCAGGAGCAGTTCCGCTCGTCCATCTTCGCGGTCACTCTCACACTGGCGGTCATTGTCATCTATGACGCCGCGAATGTAAGGTACTACAGTGGACAAAACGCGAAAGTTACGCAACAATTGATCAGGGATCTCAAAGAGAAATATCCCGATCTGTTTACCGATCCGGTATACGAAACAAAACTGAAACAGGTGCTCGGCCACAAATGGCGGGAAGTGATCGGAGGAATCCTTCTCGGCATCGCTGTCGCGCTGATCCTGTACAGGGTATTATAGGAAAGAGGCGTTTGGAAAATGTCAGAAAAAGAAAACACAAATGAAGTGAAGGAACTCACCGCTGAGGAGCGGGCCATCCGGAATGACCTGCTTGACCGTATTGAGCATACCATCAACAAGATCAGACCCTACATCCAGGCGGACGGCGGCGATGTTCAGCTGATCGACTATGAGGACGGCGTCGTCACCGTCTCCATGCTGGGGGCATGCGCCGGCTGTATGGCAATCGACACAACACTGAACGAGGGCATCCAGGCTCTGCTCATGGATGAAATTCCCGAGGTCAAGAGTGTGCGGATGCTGCAGGCGAGTCCTTTCGGATACTTCTGAGCAAAAGCAGGGCGCGGAAACGCGCTTTTTTTGTTTTTCGGGAAGAATCCGGAATTTTTCCGGCAAATCCGGAATAATTTTCCTGGTTTTCTGCTTTTTTCTGTTTTTTTATGAATGATTTTCTGTTTTTTATTGACCAATCGGCCGCATGGGATTAAATTTTCCCCATAAAGGAGACTGAATTATGGAAAGACCTTTTGAAGAATTCGGTTCACTGGTGTTCAGTGAAAGAGAAATGATGGACCGGCTGCCCAAGCCGATCTACCAGTCATGGAAGAAAACCGTCGCCAACGAAGGCACCCTGGACAGGCCGACCGCCGACGCCATCGCCCACGCCATGAAAAGATGGGCCATGGAAAAAGGCGTCACGCATTTCACCCACTGGTTCCAGCCGATGACCGGCGGCACCGCCGAAAAGCACGACTCCTTCATTGAGCCCACCGCGGAAGGCGAACCGATAGCCCGCTTCTCCGGCAAGATGCTGATCAAGGGCGAACCGGATGCTTCCAGTTTCCCCTCCGGCGGTCTGCGCGCCACCTTTGAGGCAAGAGGCTATACATACTGGGATGTGACCAGCCCGGTCTTCATCCGCGAACATGTCCTCTGCATTCCAACCGTCTTTGTCTCCTACAACGGCGAAGCCCTCGACCGCAAGGAACCCCTTCTCAAATCCATTTCCGCTTTAAGCTCAGCCGCCACAAGAGTGGTCAATCTGCTTGGCGACAAGGATGTGAAATCCTGCAATATCTCCGTCGGCCTTGAACAGGAATATTTCCTGATCGACCGGAAACTCTACGACGCCAGAACCGATCTGAAAATGACCGGCCGCACCCTCTTCGGCTCCCCCGCCCCCAAGGCGCAGGAACTCGACGACCATTACTTCGGCTCCATTCCGGCAAGGGTCGCCCTGTTCATGAAGGAAGTCAATGAAGAGCTCTGGAAACTCGGCATCTACGCCAAAACAGAACACAATGAAGTGGCGCCCGGCCAGTTCGAACTCGCTCCTGTCTATTCCACCGGCAACGTTGCCGTTGACCAGAACCAGGTCACCATGGACATTCTGCGCAAGACAGCCCAGAAACACGGCCTTGCATGCCTGCTTCATGAAAAGCCTTTTGAAGGTATCAACGGCTCCGGCAAGCATGACAACTATTCAATCGTGACCGACGACGGGCAGAACCTTTTCTCACCCGGTGAAAAGCCGGCCGAAAACATCCGTTTCCTGGTATTCGTGTGCGCCTTCATCAAAGCCGTCGACACTTACCCGGTATTGCTGAGAATGAGCGCCTCCTGCACCGGCAACGACCATCGTCTCGGCGCAAACGAAGCGCCGCCGGCAATCATTTCCATTTATCTGGGAAGCTATATCGAGGATATCCTCTACAGCCTCTATAAAGGACACGCCTCCCAGAATGAGGGAAAGAGCGAAAAGAAAGCGGACTTCAATCCGGTTTCCGGCCTTTCCTACATTCCCCATGACAACGCCGACCGCAACCGCACCAGTCCGGTCGCCTTCACCGGCAACAAGTTCGAATTCCGCATGGTCGGCGCCTCGATGAGCGCCTCCTTCCCCAACACAGTCCTCAACGCGATCATGGCCGAATCCCTCAACGAAATCGCAGGCGAGCTGGAAGGCATCAAGTACCTCCAGGACGTCCGTGAAAAGGCGCTGGACATCTGCCGCAACATCATCCACAGCCACAAGAGAATCCTGTTCTCCGGCGACGGCTACAGCGAGGAGTGGGTCAAGGAAGCGGCCCGCAGAGGCCTGCCCAATGTCAGATCCTTCATTGAATCCGTTGAAGTCCTCTCCGCCCCGGAAGTGGTCAACCTCTTCACTTCCCTGGATATCTATTCAAGAGCCGAGCTCAACGCCAACCGCAATATCCTTGAAGAGCGCTACTACAAGGTCATGGGCATCGAGATCAGAACGATGCAGGAGATGACCCGCAAGGATGTGCTTCCGGCAATGACGGCGGAGCTGAACTTCTACGCCACTGCCCTGAACGCCTGCGGCAAAAACGCCCCTGCCTATATCAAAGAGCGCACCGCTCAGCTTTCCGCCCTGATTGACAAAACATACAATGCGCTTGACGCCCTTGGCAAAGGATGGGAAAAAGCGGCTGCGGGTCCCGACTTCTTCCGCACCGGCAAAGACATCTATTATAAAGTCTGCCCGCTCATGCAGGATCTCAGAGAGTGCATCGATTCGTATGAAGTGATCGCCTCCAGAGAATTCTACAAGCTGCCTCTTTATGAGGACATGCTGTTCAGTCTTTGATTCACAGGCTGCCTTACGGCAGCTTTTTTTCATAAAAAAACAGAGAGGAACATGCCTCTCTGCCGTAAAACCGTTATTTTGTGCTGACGTCGATTTCCTTCGCCTTCAGGTTGTTGTGCACCCTTTCTTCCGTCAGTTCATAGATGACCGAGAAGACCGGCACGCCGATAAACATTCCGACGATTCCAAATAGCGCCCCGCCGGCGATGATCGCGAACATGACCCACAGAGTCGGCAGACCGACCGCCCCGCCAAGGATCTTGGGACCGATGATATTGCCGTCAATCTGCTGCAGAACAAGGATGAAGACCGCGAATTCCAGTGACTTGAGCGGGTTGATGATTAACAGGATAAAGATCAGCGGAACCGCGCCGATGAACGGACCGAAGACCGGAATCATGTTGGTGATGCCGACCACGAAGGCAATCAGCAGCGGATACGGGATCTGCAGGATCAGGCAGCTGAAATAGCAAATGAAGCCGATGATCAGGGAATCGATGAACTTGCCGAAGATGAAGCGGTTGAATGTGTTTTTGGTCAGCCGCATCAGATGCAGAAGATCGGCGGCTGTCTTCTCATTGAGATAGCCGAACATGACCATCTTGATCTGTTTCTTGAATTTTTCCTCATCAAACAGCAGATACATGGAAATGATCATGCCGATCAGAACATTCAGGATTCCCCTTGCCACATTGAGGGAATAATTGAGGATCTGCGACATGCCGCCCTGGGCGCCGGTCAGCCAGTCGGACAGGGCCTTGCCGCCGTTTGTGACCATATCCCCCAGGAAACCGGCCAGTTTTTCGTCATAGGCGTCCAGCCTTGCGATCATGCCCTGAATGGTGCGCACATAGCCGCCGATGGAATCGACGAAGGTCTTGATGGAGTCAAACAGCTGCGGGATCAGGACAACGAAGAATGTTGCCAATACCAGCAGGAAGACCACCATGGCCGCGATCACGGCAATGATCCGCTTTGTCTTGTTCTCAAGCTTCGTGTTTTTCAGAATATCATTTTCCACCAGCTTCCTCAGCGGTAACATAATGAACGTGAACAGGAGACCGTATATGAACGGTGAAATTGCCCGGATCACCATGGACAGTATATTTCCGATGGCCGCGATATGATTGATCAGCACCGCAAAAAGCACGATCAGAACGCCCGATGCGGTAAATATGAATATTTTCTCTTTTGTTTCATCACTGAGATGTTTGAAGTCCATAAATGTCCTCTTTTCAGAAATTATAGCATACCGCCAACCGGGCGGACATTAAGCTTGGGACGGCTCCGTTTTAAGAGCTGATTAAGCTGTCTTAAAGAGACAGACAAAAACGCGATAATGTCAGTTGACACATACCGGACACTGTGGTTGAATAATAGCGTCTTTTATCAAGAATGAGGTAGAGAGTCAGCTCAGTGACCTCATACCAACCTGCCTGTCAAAAAAACCGGTAAGGTGGTAATGCTGACATCGATAAAGAAAGAGAAAAAACAAGGCTCTTTCTGAAGCTCTTGAAAAGACGTGAAAGGAAGGGTTTTTATTATGTCTGAATTCTTATTTACATCCGAATCCGTCACCAGCGGACACCCCGATAAAATCTGCGATCTGATCGCCGACTCCATTCTCGACGAGGCGCTGCGCCAGGATCCCGAAAGCCATATGGCTGTTGAAGCCTCCATCAAGGATGACCTGATCCTTGTCTTCGGCGAAGCCGGCACAAAGGCCGACATCGACTATGAGAAGATTGCCCTTGGCGTGCTGAAGGAAATAGGCTATGACGAGGAGTACCACGTCATCATCAAGGTCAACCGCCAGTCACCGGAAATCAACAGCGCCGTTGCCCACGATGAAATCAGCGCCGGCGACCAGGGAATCATGTTCGGCTACGCCGATGATGAAACCGAAGAGCTCATGCCCTTCGCCATCATCACCGCCCACAAGCTGGCCAGAAGACTTGAGGAAGTCAGAAGAACCGATCCCCGCTTAAGACCTGATGGCAAAACACAGGTGACCGCCCGCTACGTCGACGGGAAACTGACCGATGTCGATACCATCGTCATTTCCACCCAGCATACCGAAGCGATCACCCAGGAGGAACTGCGCGACCTCATGATTGAAAAGGTCATCACTCCGGTTGTCGATCCGAAGTATATCAACGAAAACACAAAGTATCTGATCAACCCGTCCGGCTCCTTTATCCTCGGCGGTTCCTTCGGCGATTCCGGCACAACCGGTAGGAAGATCGTCGTTGACACCTATGGCGGCTACGCCCCGATCGGCGGCGGCTGCTTCTCCTCAAAGGATCCGACCAAGGTTGACCGCTCGGCTGCCTACTACGCCCGCTATGTCTGCCGCAACATCGTCGCCAACGGCCTGGCCCACAAGTGCCAGCTCGAGCTTGCCTACGCCATCGGCAAGGCGGAGCCCCTATCCGTTTATGTCCAGTCCTTCGGCACATCCGAATATACCGACGATGAACTGCAGAAGATCGTCCTGAAAAACTTCAGCTTCTCTGTGGCGGACATCATCAATGAGCTGAACCTGAGACGGCCGATCTACAGGAGCACCGTCAACTACGGCCACTTCGGCAAGAAATCGATGCCCTGGGAACAGTTCAAAAAGATCGAACTCTGAAAAAAGCCTGAACGGCTTTTTTTCTTTATGCGAGTACAGAAAAAGGGAAACCGGTGCGGTTTCCCTTCTTTGTTTTGTGATGATTAACGGCTGATGAGCTTTGCCATGACGTCATGGCATCTCGGGCAGAGGTCGTTTTCGTCCGGTGTTTCGCTGTAGTTCCAGCATCTCGGGCACTTGGTGCCGGGTGCCTTTGCGACGGACGGTTCGCCCTCGCCTTCCGCGAAGTCAACTCTTGAAACAATGAACCACTGCGGAACATTGCTGAGGGTGCCTTCAAGAAGCGCTTTTTCCTCTGCGCTGCAGGGAATTGTGACTGCCGCTTCCTGGGCGGAGTTGACGAGCTTGTCGTTTCTCGCGTTTTCGATGGACTTGTTCACGGCGTCTCTGACTTTGAGCAGAGCGGCGAACTCTTCTCTGAGCTCAGCGGCGTCAGGATATTCCTGAGCTTCCGGATAGCTTGTGTAGTGAACGGAAGGCTCTTCATTGCTGGAGAAGTGTGTCCAGACTTCCTCGGCTGTGTAAACCAGGAACGGCGCCCACATCTTGACCAGCGCGTCAGCGCACTGCCAGTAAACACTCTGGACCTGTCTTCTTCTGAGTCCTTCAGGATCATCGCAGTAGAGGATGTCCTTGGTGAAGTCGCAGTAGTAGGAGGAGAGTTCGTTGACCATGAAGTTCATGAGGACCTTGTTGGCGCTCAGGTAGTCATAGTCGAGGACTGCCTTTCTGTATTCAGCGATGACGTCGCTGAGTCTGACCATGATATACTTGTCAGTCTTTTCCAGATTCTCATAGCTGACCATATCCTTTTCAGGATTGAAGTCTTCGGCATTGATATTGCCGAGCAGGAATCTGAATGTGTTTCTGATCTTTCTGTACTGGTCGGAAACCTGCTTGATGTTGGCCGGACCGAGCTTGAGGTCCTGCTTGTAGTCGGCGTTCATTGCCCAGAGTCTGAAGACATCGGCGCCGTTTGTGTTGATGATATCCATCGGGTTGACAACGTTGCCGACAGACTTGGACATCTTTTCACCGTTGGAGTCGCAGACATAGCCATGGGAGAGAACTTCTCTGTAAGGAGCGCCGCCCTTGACCGCTGTGCCGACGATCATGGAAGAGTTGAACCAGCCTCTGTACTGGTCGGAGCCTTCGAAGTAGAGATCGCAGGGGTAATCGCCGCCGCGCGCTTCAAGCTCTGTCCATGAGGAACCGGAGTCAAACCAGACGTCCATGATGTCTGTTTCCTTGGTGAAGACGCCGTTGGGCGACTTTTCGTTTGTGTAGCCTTCCGGCAGGAGGTCCTTCGCTTCTCTTTCGAACCAGACGTTGGAGCCGAATTCGCCGAACAGGTCAGCGACATGGTCAAAGACTTCCTTCTCCATGATCGGGGAACCGTCTTCACAGTAGAAGATGGGGATCGGAACGCCCCACAGACGCTGTCTGGAAATGCACCAGTCGCCTCTGTCCTTGATCATGTTGTACATTCTGATCTGGCCCCATTCGTTGTGCCATGTGACATGGTTCTGGATCTGGTCGAGAACAGCCTCTCTGACCTTTTCGATGGAGCAGAACCACTGCTTGGCGGCGCGGAAGATGACCTTCTTCTTCAGTCTGTCGTCATGCGGATAGGAGTGGACGATGGTGTTGATCGCGAGCAGGCATCCCTTCTCGTTCATCATGGTGATGATCTTCTTGGAGCAGTCCTCAAATGTCAGGCCCTGGCATTCGGGTCCGGCTTCCTCGTTCATGTAGCCGCGTTCGTCGACTGTGCAGATCGGCGCAATGCCGTATTTTGCGCAGACATAGTAGTCGTCAAGACCGTGGCCGCCGGCGGTGTGGACGCAGCCGGTACCGTCTTCATCGGTGACATGGTCGCCGACGATGACCGGGCATTCCTTATCGAGAACGACATGGTGATATGTGATGAATTCGAGTTCCTTGCCCTTGAAGGTGCGCAGGACGCCCTGGTTTTCAAGCTTGAATTCAGCCAGCAGCTTTTCAGTCATGGACTCCAGGAAGATCAGCTTGCCCTTTTCTGTCTGAACCTCGGCATAGGTAAGATCCGGATTGAGGGAAACGGCTTCGTTGGCCGGGATGGTCCACGGTGTTGTGGTCCAGATGACAAAGTAATCATCGCTGTCGAGGATGCCCTTGCCGTCGGCGACCTGGAAAGCCAGGTAAATGGTGGCGTCCTTAACGTCTTTATAGATGATTTCGGAGTCAGCGACAGCTGTCTCGTTGTAAGGGGACCAGTAAATCGGCTTGAGGCCCTGGAAGATCAGACCGTCAAGAGCCATCTTTTCGAACGCTCTGATCTGTCTGGCTTCGAATTCCTTCTTCAGGGTGATGTAAGGATGTTCATAATCGGCGATCTGGCCGAGTCTCTTTTCTGTGGACATCTGGGTCGCGATCTGGTTATGGGCATATTCAGCGCACTTCTTTCTGAATTCTGCCGGAGACATGGATTTGCGGTCGACGCCCAGTTTCTGGATTGCGTTTTCAATCGGCAGACCATGTGTGTCCCAGCCCGGGAAAAACGGTGTGTAATAGCCGCTCATGGCATGCGAACGGACAATGAAATCCTTGATGACGCGGTTCATCGCTGTGCCGGCATGCAGGTTGCCGTTGGCATACGGCGGGCCGTCATGAAGAATGAACGCTTTCTGTCCCTTGTGACGGGAAATGATTTCATTGTAATGGTCATTCTTTTCCCAGTTTTCCAGAATACCGGGTTCCTTCTTTGCCAGATTGCCTCTCATTTCGAAATCGGTTTTAGGCATCCGGAGTGTAGATTTGTAATCCATATCGTTTTCTCTCCTCTCACAAAATAAAACGCCCTTATATCTAAGGACGTCAATGCGCGGTACCACCTTAGTTCATGGCAGTGATGGCTGCCATGCCCTTTGTCATCCCTTAACGCGGGATTCACGTCTGCTCACAGGTGATGTCTGTCTGTATGCCTCATGTCTGCTTTCACCAAACACAGACTCTCTTCAAATCCTCATACAGCAGCGCGTCCTGATCAGCGCAGTTTGTTTTCTGCTTCTTTCAGCCATGACAGATCAGGCATATCCGGAAGCCGGAAGCCTTCGAGATCTTTGAGCAGCTTTTCCAGCTGCACGCTCGTCTCCGCCTTGACTGACCCTGCCTCATCGTACAGGGTGGAAAGATCCTCCAGGATTCCCCTGGCGCTGGCCAGTGCCTCCCGGATGATGATGTCCGCGTTTTTATGCGCGGTGTTTATAATATCGTTCGCTTCCCTTAATGAGAGACGGGCAATATCTTCCGCCGCCTGACGCCTTGCGGTGTCGGTGGCCTGCAGCTGCTGAACGGCAGCCTTGGTGTTTTCCAGTTCAGCGATTGTGTCGGTGAGTTTTTCCTGGTAGAGCTCCACCCTGCGTTCGAGCTGTTCGATCTGGACAGCGTAATTCTCGATCGCATCATCGACCGCGAACCGGTCATATCCGTTTTTCATAACCCGAAATGCCGGTCTTGTCGTACTCACGGTCTCACCTCTCACATATCCTGTAAAAATTCAGCTGCGATTCTGCCGCTTCTGGTCTGCCGGGATGCGCCGGCATAAGTAAACCGTCCGATTCCGCGGATCGAAATCGTAACGTTATTATTGCACAATTCATCAGGCTCTTCAAGCGTCACATGGTTGAGCTGAACGAGCCCCTGACGGATCATTTCCTTGGCCTGTGAACGGCTGCAGTGCGCTAATGCGGCAACGACCGCGTCCGCCCTTTCGCTGGCTGCCACAACCGTGATCCGCTTTGTTTTGAACTGCTGGACAGGCCTTTCATCCGTGATCTCAAAGGAGACCGAAAGCTGGCCGACGGAAAGCAGGTTATCGCACAGGAAGCGCGCCATCGTT
Organism: uncultured Erysipelotrichaceae bacterium; assembly: GCA_902775735.1. Taxonomy (GTDB): domain Bacteria; phylum Bacillota_I; class Bacilli_A; order Erysipelotrichales; family Erysipelotrichaceae; genus Bulleidia. The sequence continues at coordinate 38,700 of CACYNH010000015.1, read as the reverse complement.
TCGCCGGTATAGATATAGATATGGTCATCCTGGATGAACATGTCGCCAAGACTGTGCCTCTCGATCTGAAGCGCCATCGCAGCGCCGAGGATATCCCGGTGGCCGATTTTGCGGAAGCGCTGGTCGGCAGCGGAGGAGATACAGGCAATATCAGAAAAGTCATCTTCCTCATCGTAAAGGAAAATGACTTTCTTTCTGCGTGCTCCTTCATATCCCCCGTCATAGCGGACATAGTCCGAAGGCGGAAAGATTTTCATCATGGCTGCCTGTTCCTCTTCCGTCAGAAAAAACGACGAAACGGAACGGTGCCACTTTTCGCTTCTGTTTCTGAGATCTTCAAGATGGGCTGCCAGCTGTGTATAGTCGGCTTTATCACTCATCGTCGCTGTCCAGAGAGATCACGCCGTCAACGCTGACACTCTTCGGTGTGCAGAGGATGACATTGTGGCCGATCTTCTGAATTGTTCCATCGAGCGCGAAAACAACGCCGGTCAGGAAATCGATTGTGCGCTGAGCATATTCACGCTGCAGACGGTGCAGGTTGACAACACACGCTCTTCTCTGCTTGAGATGGCGGGCGATTTCTTCCGCTTCCTCGAAGCTTCTCGGTTCAAAGAGAACCATCTGGGCGTCGGTCGGGATGCGGTTGACTGTTGTTTTCTGGGATTCGTATGTGCTCACAGGCTTTGTGACTGTCTGCGGCTGAACAGGCGCTGCGGGTGTGACTTCCTCTTCTTCGTATTCTTCATCATCATCCTCGTCAACGGGAGCGATGAAATTCTTCAGTTTATCTGCAAATGCCATATAATGACCTCCATAACGAAAACATTATATCATCGGCTGAAACCGCTGGTAAAGTTTTTCAATTTTAATGCTTGACATTACGGCATTTCAGGAGTTTCGATATCGCCATTCCACACAGGATCACTGGCTGTAATGATGTAGCGCTGTCTGTCTCTTCAGTGTGAGTGATCAGGTCGCCGACCGTAACCGTACCGGAATAAATGAACTCCCCGCTGCTCTGCAGCTTCATATTCACTGTCTGCGCATTCGTCAGTTTCACATAAAGTCTTGCGGCGGTTCCCGGAATCAGGAAACTGCTGCCAACCCTGGCACTCACATATTCATAATCGCTTCCGCTGTTAAGTGTATTGTCTGTATCTTTGAGGCTGAAGCGGTATTCGGCAGAATCATAAGTCAGCTCTTCAGAGGATGATCCGAAGAGGAAGCCGTAATCCGCCGCCGCTTCCGGAATTCTGGAATCCATCACGCCGATGACACGTGCCTGCGTTCCGTCATCGCCGACCGGCTGGAAACCGACCATATCCAGGCCGCTCCAGACAGTCTCACTGCCCTCTTCAGCGCATCCGGCAACGCTGTCTTCTTCAGATACCGGATGGGAGGTTTTCGCAAACACCGGAATCAGCACACCATCCTGATAACTGAGCAGTACTGTGCATGAGTCATCGCCATAGTACTGATCCGGGACTGTTTCCGTCTCTTCCGGTTCGCCTGTTTCTTTGTTATAGTGCACGACAGTCTTTTCGGAATAGACGCATTCAATGTTTCCGTTTTCGCTGATTGCGGCAGGCTTTGCGGCAAGGACTTTCACTTCCGGCTTTGTCAGTCTGTAGGTATAGGTGATTCTGTCGCTTTCACGCATGCCTTCCTTCACCGGGAAAAACTTTATTTCTGAATGGAGACTCCGGAAAAGTTCTTATACTGAATTCTCCGCTGACAAATGAAATGCCGGCATTTCACCGGCATCATTTCATGAATCTTTGAACTTACAGTTTTGAAACCGTCTGCGCGTCAAGAACACGGCACAGTTCCACCGCGAGCTTCACCGCGTTTTCATAATCATCCAGACGGCAGAAGCAGTTGGAGGAATGGATGTACCTGACCGGAACGCCGATGACGATCGCGGGAACCCCATAGTTCTGGTTGACCATCGCGCCGTTTGTGCCGCCGCCCGACCTGACCGATTCCTGCACCGGGATTCCCTTTTCCCTCGCCACATCAAGAGCGAGTTTCTGGAAGCGCCAGTTGGTGATCATCGACACGTCCATATGTCTTAACATCGGACCTCTGCCGATGCCGGCCTGGATCATGTAATCCTCACTGAATGTGTCGTCTGCCGGGCAGCCTTCAAAGCAGATCATGACCGCCGGTTTGAGAGCTTCAGCGTTGGAGCGCACACCGCGCTCGCCGACTTCCTCCTGGACCGAGAAGCTTGCCTGCAGGTTGCACGGCAGTTCCTCTTCCTGAAGACGCTTTAATGCTTCAATGGCGCAGGCAACGCCGATTCTGTCATCGAACGCCTTGCCGAAGAAAAGTCCCCTTTCCTCATCATACCGGCATGTGATGTCCGGTACCGCCGGCGAACCGATGCCGATGCCGAGTTCCCTGGCCTCTTCAGCGGAAGTGACGCCGATATCCATGACCATATCGGAAACGGGAGGAAGCGTGTTCCTCTCTTCTTTCTTCATGAAGTGGGGCGGCTTGATCGCCACAACCGCCGGAATATCCTTCCCCTCTCTGGAACGGATTTTAAAGGCGCTGGAAGGGAAAGAGACCGCGCTCCAGCCGCCGAGCGGCAGAAAGCGGAGCGTGCCGTTGGGTTTGATCGCCTGGATGATGGCGCCGACCTCATCCATATGGGCATCCAGCATGACATTGGGCTTGTCGGAACCGGGTTCCTTTTCGCAGCGGACATTTGTCATGTGGTCTGTAAAGGTTTCGTAGCCGTCAAGTTCCTCCCGCACCAGAACGGCCACATCGTCCTCAAAACCGGAGGGGCCGAAGGCGTCGGAGAGAGCTTTGATTCTTTCGATTGTATCCATATATCAGGATCTCCTTTCCTGCTACCTGCATTATAAGGGAAAATGTCTGTCATGCCGAAAAAAAGCAGACTGTGCATCGCACAATCTGCTGATTTCCTAATGGTTCCAGATCAGAAGCAGAATCAGAATTGCAAGCCCGAATCCGACAGCGTAAACCGCGCCGATCATGAGCGCCGCCTTGAGCGTGCCGAGGATATACCATCTTCTCTGCTCCGAAGACACTTCCTCTTCGTAATAGTAAGAGGGACTTTCCTTCTCAGGAACAGGATTCTGAAGTTCTCCTCTGGTGCCGGTGGGACGCTTCGGCATCATGACGCGGCGGCGTTCAACGCCGGTCATATCCGCGACTACACGGCCGTCATCAGACTCATCGTATTCTTTTCTCACTTGTTCGCCTCGTCACTGTAAAGATGGCAGACAACGAAGTGATCCGGTTCGATTTCGACCATCTTGGGCGGATCTGTCTTGCAGCATTCCATGCAGCTGGCGCATCTTGTGTGGAACTTGCAGCCCTTCGGAGGATTCGCCGGGGAAGGAATGGAGCCTTCAAGAACGATTCTGTTCATCTTCGCGTCGGGATCCGGTACCGGTACCGCGGAAAGCAGAGCCTTTGTGTACGGGTGGAGCGGATTCTCGAAGATTCTGTCTGTCGGGCCGTATTCAACCAGGTTGCCCAGGTACATGACGCCGACTGTATCGGAGATATGCTCAACGACGGAAAGGTCATGGGAGATGAACAGGTATGTCAGGTTATGCTTCTCCTGAAGTTCCTTCAGAAGGTTGATAATCTGCGCCTGGATGGAAACGTCAAGAGCGGAGACCGGCTCGTCGCAGACGACGAACTCAGGGTTGAGGGCAAGCGCTCTGGCAATGCAGATACGCTGTCTCTGGCCGCCGGAGAATTCATGCGGATAACGATCTTTCTGGAATGACTGCAGACCGCACTCATCCATGATCTCGTCGATGTAGTCATCGAACTGATCCTTGGGGACAATGCCGTGCTCACGGACAGCTTCGCCGATGATTTCGCCGACCGGCATACGGGGCTGGAGTGAGGAGAACGGGTCCTGGAAGATGATCTGCATCTCAGTACGCTTTTCCTTCATCTCCTTGTCAGTGAAGTCATAGACTTCCTTGCCGTTGAAGAGAACCTGACCGGCTGTCTTCTCGCCGGCAAGACGGAGAATCGTACGGCCTGTTGTCGTTTTGCCGCAGCCGGATTCGCCGACCAGACCCATTGTGGTGCCGCGCTTGAGGTTGAACGTGATGCCGTCGACCGCTTTGACATAGCCGACAGTCTTCTGAAGCAGACCGCCCTTGATCGGGAAGTATTTCTTCAGGTTGTTGACCATCAGAATGTACTGCGGGTCATATTCTACGGGTTCATAGGAGGTATCGATTGTTTCGACATGATTTTTTTCAGACATTACTTGTCACCTCCGTCATTTCTGTCATTGTAATCAACTTCGCCTTCTTCATAGTATCTGTAGCAGACGACCTTGTGGGTATCGCTCAGGGAGACCATGTGCGGATATTCGCCATTGCACTTCTCGATGCATCTGTCGCAGCGGTCCTTGAAGTAGCAGTAGTCAGGCATGTTGATGGGGTTCGGAACCTTGCCCGGAATGGAATAGAGCTTGTCAACCTTCTTGCCTACGACCGGCTTGGAGTTCATCAGACCGATGGTGTAAGGATGCGCCGGATGATGGAAGATGTCTGACGCTGTGCCCTTTTCGATGATACGGCCGGAGTACATGACGACGACATAGTCAGCCATTTCGGCGATAACGCCCAGGTCATGGGTGATGAACATAATGGAGGAGTTGATCTTGTCCTTCAGGTTTCTGAGCAGGTCAAGGATCTGCGCCTGGATGGTAACGTCGAGAGCTGTTGTCGGCTCATCAGCGATGATAACCTTCGGGTTGCAGGCAAGCGCCATCGCGATCATGACACGCTGTCTCATACCGCCTGAGAGTTCATGCGGATACATGTTGTATACGCCTTCGCTGTTGGCGATACCGACGAGTTCGAGCATTTCAATGGTGCGGGCTTTGACTTCTTCCGGAGTCTTGCCTTCACCGTCATGGAGCTCGATGACTTCGTTGATCTGTTCGCCGATTCTGAAGACCGGGTTCAGAGCTGTCATCGGTTCCTGGAAAATCATCGAGACAAAGTTGCCTCTGAGTTTCTGCATGACCTCATCCGGCGCCTTTGTGACATCATATGCCTTGTCACCGAGATTCAGTCTGATTTCGCCCTGGACTGTCTGGCCCTGGGGTCTCTGCAGAAGTCTCATGAAGGAAAGGCTGGTTACGGACTTGCCGCATCCGGACTCACCGACGATACCGACTGTCTTGCCCTGGGGAACGTCGAATGTGACGCCGTCAACGGACTTGACGGTACCGGCATCGGTGAAGAAGTATGTGTGCAGGTTGTCAAATTCAACCGCGTTTTCCGGATTGTGCATGGTTGTCAGATATTCTGACTCAGGCACATTCTTTCTCTTGTGTCTCTTTTCGTATTCGTTTGTGATCTTTCTGTTTTCTCTGGAGATTCTTCTTGATTCTTTCGCGGAAAGATAACCGACATCTTTTTTCTTAGCCATATTCAGTCTCCTCTCTCCTTAGCGCTTCATTCTCGGGTCGAACGCGTCACGCAGACCGTCGCCGACGAGGTTGAACGCAAGAACAGTTACCAGCAGGCAGACACCGGCCGGAATCCAGATGAACCAATAATTGGTCAGAACGTATGTATCATTGACGTCGTTGATGATGTTGCCCCAGGATGCGAACGGGAACTTGACACCAAGACCGAGGAATGAAAGGGTTGCTTCAGTGATGATTGTTCCGCCAAGACCCATGGTGACGCTGACGATCAGCTGCGGGATGACGTTCGGAACAAGGTGCTTGAAGATTCTTCTGCTGACGGAAAGACCTGTCGCTTCAGCAGCAGTCATGAATTCCTGCTCACGCAGGGAGAGGATCTGGCCTCTGACCATACGGGCAATGCCCGGCCAGCCGAGGAAGCCCAGGATCAGCATCAGGTAAATCATTCTGACTGTCGGGTCTACTCTCATGGCGTCCATCGCCGCGCCAAGGATAATGATCAGCGGCATGGAAGGAATGCAGTAGAAGATATCGACGATACGCATGATCAGGTTATCGACCCATTTGCCGAAGTAACCGGAGATACCGCCCATGATGACACCGAGAACAGTGGAGATCGCTTCAACGATGAAACCGATTGTCAGGGAGACACGGCCGCCGTACATCAGACGTGTGAGCATGTCCATACCGTTGCGGTCTGTACCGAGCCAGTGAGTTTTGCTCGGTGAGGAATATGTGTCGTAGACTCTGGTTTCTTTCTGCTGCATGACTGACCACATGTTGTTGGCCGGTGAGAATTTCAGGTTGTAGCTGTATTCAACGCCGTCATCGCCGGTGAAGATGAATTCTTCGCCGCCTTCGCTGACAGTTTCGATCAGGCTTTCCTTGAACTCTCTTGAAAGGAAGACGTCGCTCATGGAAGCGTTGACGATATACGGGGAAACGTAAGCGAATTCCTTGCCGTCCTTGAAGACGCCGCCGTCTTCGTCGATGGTATACTTCGCGCCTTCATATTCGATTTCTGTTTCGCCGTTTGTGTAAGCCTTGAGAATACCGAACTGGTCGGTATATGTGACTTTGATGCCCTTTTCAGCTTCACTGATGATGTCCTTGAAGGCAATGCCGAGTGTTGTGCCGTTGAGGCCGACACTGTAGAAGTCTTCGCCTTCCTGGGTCAGTGTGTAAGTGACATTTCTGTATGTGAATTCTTCAGCTTTTTTCTGGATTGCGAGGAAGGACTGCGCCTGCAGAATGGAGTTGAACTCCTGACCTTCAGCGGCCAGATAGCGGAATTCCGTGTTTTCCTTGACGACCGCGTATTCCTTGCCCTGCATGTCGGTACGGTAGAAGAGCTGATCCTGTGAATACGGAGAGATCATACCGCCGACAAACGAGAAGACGAACATCGCGACCAGAATAATCAGACCGACAACCGCCATGCGGTTGCGGAAGAAACGCTTGGCAACAAGCGCGCCGGGTGAGAGAACTTTGACACGGCGGTCATCATTCAGGTCATATTCCTGGGAGTTCTCAGCGTCATTGACTTTCTTTTCTTTATCTTCAGACATGATGAACTCCTTTCTTATGCGATTCTGACACGCGGGTCAACGACCGCGTACAGGATATCGGAAATCAGGTTGCCGAGCAGTGTGAGAATTGCCATGAACACCAGATAGAACATGGAGAACGGAATGTCACCGGCAACCATCGCGTTATAGGATGTAAAGCCGATACCCGGAATACTGTAGAGTGTCTCGGTGATCAGGGCGCCGGAGAAAAGACCCGGTAAAGAGCCGCCGATCATGGTGACAAGCGGAATCAGTGTATTGCGGAACGCGTGGTGGTAGATAACCTTTCTCTCATCAAGACCCTTGGCTCTTGCGGTACGGATGTAGTCCGCGTTAAGGACTTCAAGCATGTTGGTTCTTGTGTAACGCATCAGGGAACCGACGGAGATGACAACCAGTGTCACGATCGGCAGCACAAGATGATGCGCCTTGTCCAGGAACTTGCCGGTCGGGCTTAACTGTTCATAGTTTCTTCCGATCAGACCGAACAGGTCGAACCAGCCGAGCTTGACGCAGAAGACCAGCTTCAGCAGTGAGGCGAAGAAGAAGGTCGGCAGCGAAATACCGGCGAGCGCGAAGACCGAGATCGCGTAGTCCGCTTTTGAATATTGCTTTGTGGCAGCGACAATACCAAGCGGGATGGCGATGATCAGTTCGAGAATGAACGCGATGAGACCCATGATGAAGGACAGCCATACGACGCTGTTGAACTTGTCAACAACGGGAACAACATAGAACCAGCTGTCGCCGAAGTCACCGGTCAGAGCTCTGCCGAGCCATGCGATGAAACCGGCAATAATGCCCTTGTCCATACCATAGGTCGCGGACAGCTGAGCCATCCACTCATCAAAGCTCTTGGAACCCGGCTGCATGGATTTCTGACGTGCGATTGTCTCGATGTAGGAAGTCGGCAGGCAGCGCATCAATGCATAGATAATGAACGCTACAAAGAATAAAATTACCAAAGACAGGAGTAATCTCTTGATTATAAATTTTCTCACTATTATCCCTCCATTCTGTCTTTTATAATCCAGTTGATTTCAAACTGAATTTCTTGGTTTCATTCATTATATATGCAAGTTTATGCAAGATGAAACCATTTGAGAAATAACAGTAAACAAAGCGGAAGAGCTTTCGCCCTCCCGCCTGTTACTGTTTGACGTTCAGTGCAAATTAGTTCAGTTCGATCTTCTCGATTTCACTCATCCAGCCATAGAATGTAGTGATATCCGGTGTAACAGTGTCCATGTTAACACGCTGTGTACTGAAGATAATTGCGTTCTGTCTCTGATATACAGGAATTTCTGTAGCCCAGTCAACGATGATGTCGAGGCAAGCCTTGTAAGCTGTCTTTCTGTAAGCCTGGTCGATGGATGCACGTGCATCAAGAATCAGACTGTTGAGTTCAGCATCGTCGATACCATACATGTAGTTGGATCCGCCGGGTGCGTTTGTAGCGTCGCCGGAGAAGTAGATCTGGTACATGTCAGGGTCAACTGTTGCGCCCCAGGCTGCACACCATACAGGAACCTGGTTTGCTTCGAGAGCTGTCCAGAGTTCGGAGGAATTGGAGAGGTCCTTAACGATGAGGTTAACGCCGATCTTTGCGAAGGACTTGGAAGCTTCTGTCAGCAGCATGAAGGAAGGATGGTCGCCGGAACCGTCTGCAGGGATCCATGCTTCATATTCGATCACGCTGTTGGCGCCTGTGCCCTTGAATCCATCCGGAGCAGCAGTCAGCTTGCCGTCTGTTACTGTGAAGCCTGCAGCTTCGAAGTAGCCCAGAGCAGCCTTCAGAGCAGCTTCTTCCTTGGCAGCGTCATCCATGTCGGATGTGTAGATGTCGTTACCGTCTACGTCTGTGGAGAAGGCAACCTTGTAGTCAGCGTCTGTAGGCTGAGGAGCTGCCCATGATGTGTTGGAAATCGGGTAGTTGATAACGGAAGCTCTGTCGAGTCCATAGTAGGAAGCGACTGTGAGTTCACGGTACAGAGCGAAGACTGTCGCAAGACCCTTACGGAGATTCTTGGAAGCTTCGGAGCCCTTTTCACCATTGATGTTGACGATGTCAGCATCGATGCCGAGGTAACCGTAACCGAGGTTGTCAACTGTGTTTGTTGTGATGACATCACCAACGATATCGTCGTTGCCGTTAGCTTCCTTGATTGCGTTTGCAGCATCTGTGGAGAAGGACGGGTCTGTGATATCGATTGTGCCTGTGACGACACCGTTCAGCTTATCAGCATCGTTAACTTCCTGGAAGTTGATGAACTTTGTCTTCGGAGCGCCGAGGTAGTAAGTGTCATTAGCTTCGAAGTTTACGATCTTGTTTTCGAACTTGATGAACTTGTAAGGTCCGGCACCCATCGGCTGTGTTGTAACAGAACGTACATGGGAGAGGTCGCCCTTGTCGAAACCGAACTTGTTGTTGTCATAGTCATACTTCGCTGTCTCACCATAGTAGTGCAGAGGAGCGATGGAGACACCGAGCTGGTAAATAGCTGTAGCGTCAACCTTTGTTGTGTGAACTGTCATGGAGTAGTCGCCGGTCTTCTTGATACCGGAGATGCTTGTGACAGGGTCACTGACTGTGATCATGTTGAGTGTGTAGTCCTCGAGGCCCGGGAACAGATCTTCAACAGTCTTGCTGGCTGCTTCTGTGCCGATCATGCCTGCGACATCGCTGCCGTAAGCTGCTTCGAGAGCTGCCTGGAATGCTTCGATTGTGTTGTCTTCGATTTCGAAGCCCCAGTTGCCTGCAGCGCCCTGGATATCGCCGTCTTCGTTGTAACCGTTGTCTACGCAGTAAGCAACGATGTCTTCAGCGAGGCCCTTTGTGGCTGCGTCATACTTTGTCCAGAAATCTGTCTGTGTCGCTTCATCCCAGAAATCAAAGTTTGTGTTGTCGCGGCCAGCGTCGAACAGCAGGCTGATCAGGGAAGCCATATCGGAACGGTATGCATCCATACCTTCGATCGGTGCGGAGAACAGAGAGGAGCTTCCGTCATAGGACGGGTCGCAGAGTACATACATGGAGAAGATTACATCGTCGATTGTCATAGCCTCGCCATCAGAGAACTTGATATCTTCACGAAGTGTAATGTTGTAGTCTACAGTACCGTCGCTGTTTTCTTTGATTTCGATGTCAGCAGGTCCGTAGTAAGTATAATCTGTGCCATTGTAGTTTCTTGTCTCACCCTTGATACCATTCAGGACAGGAGCGCCGACACGGTCGCTGTTGAACAGACCGATCTGTGTCATAGCATAGACATCCTGGTCATAAGCTGTCTCTGAGAAGAAAGGTGAGAACTTCTGGTTGAACGGTGAGTATCCGACTACGAGCGGTGTGTCGTTAGCAGCTGTTTCGCCGCCGTCTGTCTGTTCGCCGCCTGAAGGCTGAGCATTGGAGCAGCCAGCGAGCATTGCTACTGAGAGAACACCGGCAAGGAATTTGGATACATTCTTTTTTTCCAAAATCATTTTTCTTTTCCCTCCGAAAAAATAAATACGCCAGCAGAACAGAAGTGATGGCTTGTACCGGCAACTGTTGAATTTTTCCAGTACGCACAGGTGTCCTGCCGAAAGTACTTATGTAAAGAATTTTATCTTTATTGCACAAGGTAGTCAATAATTGAACATTTTGAATTGCGTTTTCATGCGCAAATCAAGTTTAATTTTTGCAAAGATTTTCACTTTGTTTTCATTTTTTTAAACGTCATCGACTGGCACTGGCGGCTGAAGCCGGACACAGTTCCGAAGACCATCGACTGAAGAGCGATGAAGAGCAGGCTCAGCCAGACGCCCTCCAGGCTATGGGAAAGAATCAGGTGCAGGATTTCCCCGAGCAGGCACATGACGGCGCTGACGAAAAGGATCATGAACCAGCCGCTGAACTGTTCAAAGGTTTTTGTGAAGACATACTCCCTGACTTCACCCTCCCCTTTCGTCAGTCTCAGCACATTATAAATAAGATAAGCGCCAAGACACACTTCGACGATGTACGGCAGGATGACATAGAAGGCGTTCATCATGCCGCCGTAGGGCACCAGACCTGCCCCGACAGTCAATACCGCCAGAAGCGCGCACAGGGTCCACAGTTTTTTCCGGCAGTCCTTCCAGTCCCCTTCATATTTATAGACTGTTCCTTTATATGTATATTCACCGTTGTCCTGAAGCTCGAAATCGTTCAGGTACGCTCTTTTGTTCTTTTTCTTCTTTTTAGTGTCTTTTTCGTTCATACGCTTCTCCGGTATTTCTTCCCAATATATTAACATGACAGGAATGGGGTTTTGAAATCATGGATGCAGAAAGAACGATTTGTGGTATACTCTTTATGCATTGGAGAATTACCCAAGAGGCTGAAGGGGGCGGTTTCGAAAACCGCTAGACGTGAAAGCGTGCGGGGGTTCAAATCCCTCATTCTCCGCCATAGATTCAAAAGCGTCCCGAAAGGATGCTTTTTCTTTGAATCAGAATAACTGTTCCTGTATAGTGACAGCGTTGAGGTATGCCTATGAGAAAGATTCTGTTTATTGATGTTGACGGAACACTCTGTTCTCCCCTTTATAACAAACCGCCCGTTTCGGCAGTGGAGGCGATCCGCAAAGCCAGAGAAAACGGACATCTCGCCTATATCTGCACCGGCAGGTCAAAAGCGGAAATCTATGAGGACATCTGGGCGATCGGTCTGGACGGCATGATCGGCGGCAACGGCTGCTATGTGGAGGATCACGGGAAGACCATCATGCACCAGAAGCTTACAGCTGAAGAATGCCGTGACGTCGTTGACTGGTGCAGAGAGCGTGATATGGAGTTCTATCTTGAATGCAACAGCGGTCTCTACCCTTCTGAAAAGTATAAGGAAAGATCCTTTGAAGCCTACCGGAAGAAGTTCGGCAAAGAGCCGCAGTACGGAGAATTCTTTGAGAGGATGATCTATGGCGCCTCCCCCTATCGGGATGACGTGAACAAGATCAGCTTCCGGCTCAACAGCTGGGAGGATTATCTGGCGGCGAAAGAAAAGTTCACTTCCCTGCATGTGGGCTGCTGGGGCGGCGACGCGCCCAACTGCTCGCATGGCGATGTCTCGCCCAAAGGCGTGAACAAGGCCAACGCCATCCATTTCCTTCTGGATTATCTGAAGGCGGATAAAGAAGACACAATCGCGTTCGGCGATGAGGCTGTCGATGTTCCGATGTTTGAGCTGTGCGGATATTCCATTGCCATGGGATCGGGAAACCAGAGCGCCAAAGACGCGGCGGACTATATCACAACCGGCACCGATGAAGACGGTCTGAAGAACGCATTCATCCATCTCGGACTGATCTGAGTCTGATCATGGAAGAAATCAGAGTGAACGGCAGGGTGTTTGCCGTGGGCAGAGAAAAGACAGAACGGTATTACCGCTCCAACACACTCTGCGATTGTGAAGACTGCCGCCTGTTCCAAAGACGGATCAGAGAAAGATACCCTGCTCTGACAGAATACCTGGCGCAGTTCGGCATTGATGTGAGCAGACCTGATGAAACCGCCCCTGTTTCTCTTGGGGACGGCGTGCTCTATATCATGAGCGGATATACGGTCTGCGGGCATATTGTAAACGCGGAAACCGATCAGGTTTCCGATCATGAACAGCTCATAATTGAATTTGAGGAAGGCTTTCAGTTTCCCAATGAACAGGAAGGAGAATACTTCTCGGTGACTGTCAATGAACTGAAACTTCCTTTTGATGAAGAATACAAAGCAGATTAAAACCTTAGCGGTCAATTGATAGGCCGCTGAGGTTTTTTCGTGCACCTTGTGTTATTAAGGCTTTTTATCGATTTCAATATCACAGAGATAGTATGGCAGTGTCTGCTCAGGCAGGCCGTCGTTCATGATCAGCTGGGGAGTGCCCTGGATCAGCGGTCTCATATACTGGATCGCTTCATCAGTGATGCCATGGTAGTCTTCCAGCAGCCACTTTTCCGGGAAGTTTCTGACGAAGTTGGCCACCCTGTCGGCGTCGATGGTGTAGTATTCAACGTCGTATTCTTTAATGTCCTTCCGCCTTCTGATTCCGACCAGCTTGCCGGTGAAAGCCGGATCAGCGCTTCTCATGTGGGCGCTCATGCCGATGCGGTAGGATTCATTGACGTCAACCAGCGACTGTTCGGAGGCGTGGGAACGCTGGGCAGTCGAGAGTTCCTGGATCTTGCAGCGGCCGCAGACGCCTTCTTCCAGGATCATCTGCTCAAGCGCTCTTGCCGCGCCGCCTAAAACCGCGGTGCCGAAGAGGTCGTTTCTTGCCTCGGCGGAAGCGATATAGGTGCCGTCGGCATAATGGGCGCCTTCGGAAATGACGACGAAGCACTTGGATTTGGCTTCGACAATTTTCGCGATTTCATCAAGAACGGCTTCTCTGTCGAAGTTGACTTCCGGCACGATCAGCAGGTCGACAATGTTGGAAAGGCAGGCCGAAGCAGCCAGCCAGCCGGCGTCGCGGCCCATGGTTTCCAGAATGAACACTTCTTTGCGGGAAGCGGGATAGACATTGATATCCTGCCAGCACTGCAGCGCCGTGGTGGCGATGAATTTGGCCGCCGAGCCGAAACCCGGGGCATGGTCAATGACAATCAGGTCATTGTCGATGGATTTGGGACAGCCGACAAAGCGGCGGTTTTTTATGCCTTTGGAATTGGCAAATTCGCTCAGGGAAGCGACGGTGTCCATCGAGTCATTGCCGCCGATGTAGAAAAGCGTTTCGGCGTCGTAGCGTTCCATGATGGACATGACCTTTTCAAGATCTTCAACATTGTTTCTCTTCAGCTTGTAGCGGCAGGAGCCAAGGGCGCTTGCCGGGGTCTGGCGCAGGACAAGGTTTTCATGATCGCTCATCTTTGTCAGATCCACAAACCGTTCCTGGAGGATTCCCTCGATTCCGTTGATTCCTCCGTAGACATGATCGTAAATGGGGCAGAGCTGATTGGCCTTGATGATTCCGGCCAGTGTCGCATTAACAACGGAACTCGGTCCGCCGGACTGGGCAACGATACAATTAGGCATTTCTGTTCACCTCTATAACTTAATGAAATTATAGCAGATCAGCCCTCGCTGAGCGCTTCCCATTCATCCATAAGAGCGGCGATTTCCTCTTCAAGGCCTGTGATTTCCTCTTCAAGGGCGTTCATCTTTTCAAAATCCTCGTAATACTCCGGCTCAAACCGCAGCGCGCGGCACTCTTCAAGCCGGTTTTCTTTTTCGGTGATCTTCTTTTCCGTCGCCGCCAGCTGTCTTCTTCTGCCTTCCGGCGAGAGTGTTTTCTTTTCATTCTTCACGCCGGCTTTGGCGGGCTGCTCAGCTTTCAGAACAGTTTCCTGCGCTTTTTTCAGGTCTGAATATTCCTGATAGTTTCCTTCAAAGAACTCCGCGCCCTCATCATCCAGGATCAGCAGCCGGTCGGCCAGCTGGTTGATGAAATAACGGTCATGGGAAACAAACAGGATGGAACCGGTGAAGTCCCTGAGGGATTCTTCAAGCGCTTCCTTGCCGGGAATATCGAGATGGTTGGTCGGTTCGTCCAGAATCAGCAGATTGGAATGCTTTAAAAGCAGCTTGGCCAGGGATAATCTGACCTTTTCGCCGCCGGAGAGCACATCGACGGTTTTGAACACATCATCGGCCGAAAACAGGAACTGGCCCAGCACGCTGCGCACGGCGGTTCTGTCGAGTTCCGGGTTTTCATCCCACAGTTCCTCAAGAACGGTTTTGCCGCTGGAGAACTGGGCGAGCTGCTGGTCAAAGTAGCCGCACTCGATCTGGTGGCCATAGAGGAAGGTGCCGGATAAAGGCGCCACAAGACCCATGAGGGTTTTGACAAAAGTCGATTTGCCGGTGCCGTTGGCGCCGATAACGCCGATCCGGTTTCCCCTGTGCATTTCCAGCGACACCTCGCAGAGCGGCACGTCGTAGCCGATCTTCAGATGATCGACATCAAGGACGCGCTCGCCGCCTTTGACGGCCGGGGTAAACTTCGCGTGGAAGGTTTTGGTGTCGGCCTTTTCCACTTCGATCTTTTCCATCCGGTCGAGGTATTTGATCTTGGACTGGGCGAAGGCCGCCTTGTTTTTCTTGTAGCGGAATTTTTCAATCAGAGCCTGCAGTCTCTGGATATCCTTCTGCTGGCGCTCATAGGCCTGCTGCAGGCGCTCCAGGTCGTTTTCCTTCTGGATGGTGAATGAGGAATAGCTTCCGGAATAGCGTTTCATCTTTCCGTATTCCATATCGACGACGCAGTCGACAACCCTGTCCAGGAACATCCGGTCATGGGAAACGACAACGACGGCCTTGGGATAGTTTTTGACATAGCCTTCCAGCCATTCAATGGCCGCAAGGTCGAGGTGGTTGGTGGGCTCGTCAAGAAGCAGGATATCCGGTTTGGAGAGCAGGAGCCTGACAAAGGCGATCCTTGTCTTCTGGCCGCCGGAGAATTCGCCGATCTTCTTCTTCAGATCGGAAAGATCGAATCCGAACCTTGTGAAGACGGTCTTCATTTCCGATTCCCAGCTGTAGCCGCCGGCCGCCTCGAATTCCTCCTGGAGGCGGGCGTACTGGTTGAGAATCTTTTCATCGGCGCCCTGAGCCATCTGTTCCTCAAGATCGTTCATGCGCTTCTGCAGATCGAACACGCCGGCGTAGATCCGCATCAGCTCATCCTCCACGGTTCTCTCGTCATGTTCAAGAACCTTCTGGGCAAGATAGCCGATGGTGATGCCGTTCTGCCTTGAGACAGCCCCACGGTCAAAATTCTCCTCGCCGCACATGCAGCGCAGGAATGTTGTTTTGCCGCAGCCGTTACGGCCGACGATCGCTATTTTTTCTGTGCCCCGTATTTCAAAACTGCAGTCTTCAAACACGGTCTCGGCGCCATAGTATTTGGCTGCTTTACTGACCTGATACAGCATAAGTCTCCTTCAAAAAACGGGAATGGAGTCTTTGTGAGAATTCCATTCCCCTTTGCAATGTTTCTTTAAATGGTTGAATCAGAATAAGAGGTTGCGCGGTGTGCGGGCGAAAGGAATCACGTCCCTGATATTCTCCATGCCTGTGATATACATGACAAGGCGTTCAAAGCCAAGGCCGAAGCCGGCATGCTGGCAGCCGCCGTATCTTCTCAGGTCGAGATACCAGTCGAGTGTTTCCTTGTGCATTCCGAGCTTTTCCATCTTGGCTTCCAGAACATCGAGACGCTCTTCTCTCTGGCTGCCGCCGACGAGTTCGCCAACCCCCGGCACCAGCAGGTCGCATGCCGCGACTGTCTTGCCGTCGTCGTTCTGTCTCATGTAGAAGGCCTTGATTTCTTCCGGATAGTTGATCAGGAATGTCGGGCCCTTGACAACCTTTTCGGTGATGTAGCGCTCATGCTCGGTGTTGAGGTCCATGCCCCAGTAGATGTTGGAGTTTTCAAACTTCACATCCGCCTGCTTGAGAATTTCGATTGCCTCGGTGTAAGGCATTCTGCGGAATTCGCTGTTTCTGACATGGTTCAGTCTGTCCAGCAGGGTTGTGTCGATTCTTTCGTTGAAGAACTTCATTTCCTCCGGGCATGTCTCAAGAATGTAGTCGATGCAGTACTTGACCATATCCTCAATGACATCCATGTCATAGTCCAGATCGGCGAAAGCCATTTCCGGCTCGATCATCCAGAATTCAGAGGCGTGGGTTGTTGTGTTGGAGTTTTCAGCGCGGAAAGTCGGGCCGAATGTATAAACGTCACGGAAAGCAAGGGCGAAAGCCTCCGCCTGCAGCTGACCGGAAACAGTCAGGGAAGCGTGCTTGCCGAAGAAGTCTTCTTCATAGTTGGCGTCATCACGGGTTGTGACAGTGAATGTCTGGCCGGCGCCCTCGGCGTCGTTGCCGGTGATGATCGGTGTGTTGACATAGACGAAACCCTGTTCCTGGAAGAACTGGTGGATCGCCATCGCTAAGCATGATCTGACTCTGAAGACAGCGGAGAATGTGTTGGTTCTCGGACGAAGATGGCCGACTTCTCTGAGGTATTCAAAGGAATGTCTCTTCTTCTGCATCGGATAAGTGCCGTCACAGGCGCCTTCAAGGTTGATTTCGGATGCCTGGATTTCAAACGGCTGCTTTGCCTCGGGTGTGGGCACGTATTTGCCGACGACGGAAATGGCAGTGCCGGTGAGGTATTTGCTGACTTTGTCATAATCAGCCAGTGTGTCGGCTGAATAGACAATCTGAACATTCTGGAAATAAGTTCCGTCGTTCAGCGCGATGAAGGAAACATTTTTTCCGGCGCGGTTGGTGCGCACCCAGCCCTGAAGCTGGACGTAATCAATCTGGTCCCTTTCGAATTCGGTCGCATCTTTTGTCAGTGCATACAGTTCACGGACACTCATTTCTGTTGGCATAATTCTGATCTCCTTTTATTACTTCCTGATTGCGTTTGTCTCGAAGACAAGTTCCTGGATGCTCGATACAACATCCACACTCTTAACATACACGTCCTGGGGAACCGAGAAGTGTTCCATCGCGAAGCTGACAAAGCCGCGGATGCCGTTCTCGATCAGCAGGTTGACAGTTTCCTGCACGTCCTGGGAAATACAGAGAATGGCGATTCTGCATCCCGGAGGCATTTTTTCGCTCAGTTCGCTGAGCGGATATACCGGTACCGGCGCGCCGGTCACCTTTTCCGGCGCCAGGTCGAAGGCACAGACGATCTCGCCGACGACATGGTTCCAGTTGTTGTAGTTCATGAGCGCCTTGCCGAGGTTGCCGGCGCCGATCAATATGATTTTTTCGTCGAAATTGACGCCAAGGTGATCTGAGAAAATGTCAATCAGATCATCGACGTTGTAGCCGTATCCCTGCTTTCCGAGGTTGCCGAGGAAGCTGAAATCCCTGCGGATGGTCGTCGACTCAATCGACACATATTCCGCGAGTTCACGCGACATGATGCGTCTGACGCCGTTGGAACGCAGTTTCCGCAACGCCTTCAGATAGACGGGATATCTCTGTAAAGTTGCCTTGGGTACTTTTCTTTCTGTCATATCACTCACCAAGACAATCTTACACCTAAAAACACTTTGTGAAAATATTCAAAAATTAACAAACTATGGCGGAATCAGTATTTTTCACCCGGCATTAACATTCCCGGGTCAGCTGCCGCGTCAAAATCCCCGAAGAGACCATGCGTGAAAGCGACATAGCCGGCGGCGCCGATCATGGCGGCGTTGTCGGTGCAGCAGTACAGCGGCGGAATCACCAGTTTTGTCTGCGGCACCTTTGCCATCTCTTCCTCCATCAGCACCCGCAGCCTTGAGTTGGCCGCGACGCCTCCCGCAAGCACCAGCATTTTCGGCTGATATTCCTTCACTGCCGCGACGGTCTTTTTCACCATCGACTGCAGAGCGGTTTCCTGGAAGCACCAGGCGGTATCGGCAACGCTGACTTCATTTCCCTTCTTTTCTTCCCTCTGGATCATCTGCAGCACCGCTGTCTTAAGACCCGAGAAGGAGAAGTCATAGGGGTTGGCTGTTTTGGGGGTGGGCAGTGTGTAATGAGGGCCGCCCTCTTTGGCGATCTTATCGATTTTCGGACCGCCCGGATAGCCAAGGCCCAGCACACGTGCAACCTTGTCATAGGCTTCGCCGATGGCGTCGTCGCCGGTTGTGCCGATCTCCTCAAATGTCCAGTCATCCTTCATCCAGATCAGCTGGGTGTGGCCGCCCGAGATAACCAGCGCCAGCATCGGAAATTCCAGTTCGCTGACAAAGCGGTTGGCATAGATGTGGCCGGTCATGTGGTTGATCGGAACCAGCGGCTTGTTATACGCCCAGGCGATGGTCTTGGCCGCCTGCACGCCGACATGGAGCGAGCCGATCAGGCCCGGTCCCTGTGTGAAAGCGACAGCGTCGATGTCATCCATTGTCACCTTCGCTGTTTCCAGCGCTTCGGTGATGACGGTCGAAATATTTTCGACATGGATGCGGCTGGCGACTTCCGGCACCACCCCGCCATAGCGGGTATGAACATTGATCTGGCTGGATACGATATTGGAAAGGATTTCCTTTCCATCGCGCACGATGGCGCACGCTGTTTCGTCACAGCTGGATTCAATCGCTAATATCAGAGTCATCAGTAAGACCTCCCAGCGGTTTGATCATCAGGTGCGCGTCCTCGCCGTTTTCATAGTAGTGACGGCGGACGGCAGCTTTGATAAAACCGTATTTTTCATATAAGGCAATGGCGCGCTCATTGGAAACGCGCACTTCAAGTGAAAGCATTTCGCAGCCGGCTTTTTCAGCCCCGGACACGCAATGGTCCATCATCGCTGAACCGATGCCCCTCCCCCAGGCCTTCCGGGCAACTGCGATATTTGCCAGCTGGGCCTGTTCATAGGTCACCCACCAGTCCATGTAGCCAAGGATCTCCCCGTTTTCTTCATAGACGTCAAGATGGGCGAAAGGATTCTCTTCCATTTCATAGAGGAATTCCGCCTGCGGCCACGGACTGCCGGGAAACAGTTCCATTTCCATTGCGGCGATTGCGGGCAGGTCCTCTTTTGTCATCGGCCTGATCATTTCTTAACCAGATATGATTCGGCGGATTTGAGATATTCAGGCACGACGAGATGGACGTTGTCCGCTTTCTGCCACAGTGCCTTTGTCTTTAAGAAATTCGATGCGATATCCGGCCAGCAGTCTTCGGCACCGATCAGATGGCCGTCGCCGATGATTGTTTCGCCATGGTACACCTCTTTGATCGCTTCGTTTTCAAGCACGGCGTCCTCACCGAGGGCTTTTCCCTCCTCATAGACATTGGTATAGGCGCGCTTGCCGCGGGCGTCGGTCATGACCCGGCAGGTTTCATTTCCGGCGTACAGCTGCAGGGTGCCGATGGTATAAAGCGGGATGTTTTTCATCGCGCAGAATACCTTGGCCACTGTCATCGCGATCCTGACGCCGGTATAGCTGCCCGGGCCTTTTGAGATCACGACCTGTGAAATGTCATCCGGCTTCACGTCTGCTGATTCACACATGGCGATCAGCTTCGGGAAGATCTGCTCGGACTGTTTCTTCCAGCATTCCTCCTGGACGGATGCGATGAGCTGATCGTCTTTAATCAGCGCAAGAACCAGGAAAACATGGCTTGTGTCCATGCAAAGTGTTATCATGCGATTTCCTCCAGAAATTCTTCATACCGCTTCCCCTTTGCCTCAAAGTCAAAGCGGCGGGCGTCTTCATCAAGCAGGTGAATCGAGACGGAAAGGTATTCATCGGGAATGATTTCCGGAATGAACTGCGACCATTCAATCACGGTCAGACCGTCATCCTCCATGAGTTCCTCAAAGCCGAGGTCCTGCGTGACGCCCTCAAGACGGTAAGCGTCAATATGATACAGGGGCATTCTTCCTCTGTAGATTTTCAGAATCGTAAAGGTCGGACTGGTGACATTGCGGCGCACGCCCAGGCCTTTGGCGATGCCCTGGGTCAGCGTTGTCTTGCCGGCCCCGAGGTCGCCCGAAAGCAGCACGACCATGTTCTCACCGGCCTCCGCGCCGATCTTTTCACCCAGCGCGTGTGTCTCCTCAATACTGTCCGTATAAGCTGTCCATTTTTCCATATGCACCTCACGCCACGCTATTATAGTACGGATTTGGCTGATCGCAAAACAATTCCCTGCCCGCGCGGCCATAGAAAAAGGCTCTGACGGGCCATATTCCGCCAGAGCCTTTCACTTTGAATCTTATTTGCCGAACTGCGGGTCGTTGTTGCCGGAGTAGGACGCAAACATTTCAATCATGTTGATCGGGTCGTTGAAGTCGGCGAGCCAGCCTTCACGGGCGAAGTCATAGTTGCCGTTCTTACGGTCGGTCAGGAAGACGTTCCAGTCTTCTGTCTTGATTTCCATGTTGATGCCGATTTCGGCGAAGTCCTGCTGCATGGATTCAGCTGCAGCGACGTGTCCGGAGGACTCGTTTGTCAGGTATGTGATGTTGATCGGTGTGTCAGCGGAGAGCTTGCCGCTGTCATCGAATGTGTAGCCTGCGGATTCGAGGAGCTTGCGTGCTTCTTCAACTGCAGCTTCACTGACTTCAGCGTCATAGTAGCCGTCGGAGCCGTTCGGATAGTTCCAGCCGCTGGCTGTCTTGAAGACGCCGCCGTTGCCGTCTGCCATACCTGCGGGCAGGTAGGAAGTAGCGGCGATCTGGCCTGTCTGGCCGACTGTGTCGACGATGTACTGACGGTCAATCAGCAGGGAGAATGCTTTTCTCATAGCGATTGCCTGTTCAACTGTCTTGCCTTCGAAGACGGGGCTGTTGACGTTGAAGCATGCATAGTATGTGCCGAGGTTGTCGATGACATGGAATTCAGGAGTGCCCTTGACGGAAGCGATTTCGTTTGTCGGAACGGAGTCGGCGAAGTCGAGGTCGCCGGACTGGAATGCGGCAAAGATTGCTGTGTCGTCAGCTGACAGCATGAAGTTGATCTCTTCGACAGTCACTTCATCAGCTCTGTAGTAGTTCGGGTTCTTCTTGAAGACCATGGACTCATCATGTTTCCAGGATTCAAGTGTGTAAGCGCCGTTGGAAACGAAGCCTGCTTCAGTTGCCCATGCGCCGGGGTTCTCTGCGAAGCCTTCTGCGCCTTCAACTTCACTCTGCTTGACCGGGAAGAATGCCGGGAAAGCCATGAGGTCGAGGAAGTAAGCAGTCGGAGCGCTGAGCTTGACTGTCAGTGTGTAATCGTCTGTCGCTTCAATTTCAAGAGCGCCTGCGTCATAGCCGGCAATCGGAGCGTACATGTATTCATAGTCAGCCGCTGTTGCAGGATCAACCGCACGGTTCCATGCATAAACGAAGTCGTTCATTGTCAGCGGATCGCCATCGGACCACTTCAGACCTTCCTGGAGGTGGAATGTGTATTCCAGACCGTCGTCGGAAACGTCATAGGGGTTCTCATGGTCAACCAGATCAGGTGTGAGCTGGCCGTCCTTGTTATATGTGTAGAGACCGGAGAAGAGGTTGACGTCAAGGCATGCGCCGTCAACGGATGTGTTCAGAGCCGGGTCAATCTTGTCCGGTTCGGAAGCCAGGTTGACTTTCAGGACATCGCGCGGTGTTGTGGCGAACATGAAGAACTTGTTGCCGAAAACGTTGGAGTAGATGCCGTCGACGTCTGTCTTCTGCATGAATGTGTCGTTGTAGTAATACAGCGGGATGACTGCTGCTGTGCCCATCAGGATATCTTCAGCCTGGTGGAGGAGCTTGACACGTTCGTCCATGTCAAGTGTTGTTCTGATCTGGTCAACGAGTTCATCGTACTTTGCCCAGTCAGGAGCGGCTGCGTTTGTGGAAGATGCAGTGTAAGTGACGCCTTCCGGTGTCGGGTAGAGTGTTGATTCGAATGCTTCAGCACCCTGGTCATCTGTGGCTGCGGAGTCGTCGCCTGCAGGTGTGCTTGAGGAGCAGCCTGCCAGCATCGCGACAGCGAGCATAGAAGCCATTAACTTTTTCATACTCATTTTTTTCCCTCCTTATGAGTTTGAAACCTTATCTGTTCCAGCAGGCAACCATATGGCCGTTGCCTCTGTCCGTCAAAGCCGGGCATTCCTGGGCGCACTTTTCCGTCGCATAGCGGCAGCGGGTGCGGAACGCGCAGCCTGAAGGCATGTTCAGCGGGCTTGGTACATCGCCCTCGAGGATGATTCTCTGCGAAGCCTTGGCAGTGCGGGGGTCAGGGACCGGCACCGCGGACAGCAGGGAAAGTGTATACGGATGGATCGGATTCTCATTCAGTTCGTCAGCGTCCGCCATCTCAACCATGCGGCCCAGATACATGACCGCGATTCTGTCGGAAATATGATGGACAACAAGAAGGTCGTGGGCGATGAACAGATAGGCAACGCCCAGCTTTTCCTGAAGTTCCTCAAACATGTTGATGACCTGTGCCTGGATGGAAACGTCCAGAGCGGAAACAGGCTCGTCGCAGACAATGAATTTCGGATTGACCGCAAGCGCTCTCGCGATGCCGATTCTCTGTCTCTGGCCGCCGGAGAACTCATGGACATATCTTGTCGCGTGTTCGGCGTTGAGGCCGACCAGGCTCATCAGTTCCATGACTTTTTCACGGCGTTCCTCCTTTGAGCTGTACAGCTTGTGCACATCGAGCGGTTCGCCGATGATGTCTTCAACGGTCATTCTCGGATCCAGTGAGGAATACGGATCCTGGAACACCATCTGCATGTCTTTTCTGAATTCGCCGATATTCTTTTCGGTGACCTGTTTTCCTTCGAAGTAGATTTCGCCGCCGGTCGGCTTGTACAGGTGCATGAGCGTTCTGCCCACGGTTGTTTTGCCGCAGCCGGATTCGCCGACAAGACCGAGCGTTTCACCGGGTCTGATCGCGAAGCTGACGTCATCCACCGCTTTGAGCGGGATGGTTTTCAGGAAACCGGTTCTGACCGGGAAGTATTCCTTAAGGTGTCTCACCTCAACGAGGTATTCGCTTTTGTTTTCTGTACTCATGCGCCTGCCTCCTCTTCAGTGATGTAGTTATTGTTTTTCACATTCATCCAACAGGAAGCCAGATGGCCGTCCGGCATTCTGAGCTCCGGCGGAACTTCCTCAAGGCAGATCTTCATCGCTTTGGCGCATCTGGCGCAGAAAGCGCAGCCTTTGGGAAGGTTGAGCAGGTTGATCGGCGATCCTTCGATCGGGACCAGCTTCTCTTTCATGTTGTCCACATTCGGAATGGACTTCAGAAGGCCTTTTGTATATTCGTGGCACGGATTGTAGAAGATATCTTCCGCGGTGCCTCTTTCGCAGATGCGTCCGCCGTACATGACAACAATTTCATCGGCCATCTGGGCGATGACGCCAAGATCGTGGGTGACGATGATGATCGCCATGTGGTATTTCTTCTGCAGTTCCTGCATCAGTTCAAGGATCTGCGCCTGGATGGTGACGTCGAGGGCTGTGGTCGGCTCATCGGCGATCAGGATTGAAGGCTTGGAGACAAGCGCCATGGCGATCATGACGCGCTGGCGCATACCGCCGGAAAGCTCATGGGGATACTGCTTAAAGCGTCTTTCGGCGTCGTTGATGCCGACCTGCTTCAGCATTTCAATGGCTTCCAGCTTCGCCTGCTCTTTGGTGACTTCCTGGTGCAGTGTGATCGCTTCGACGATCTGGTTGCCGATGGTGTAGACCGGATTGAGCGAAGTCATCGGGTCCTGGAAAATAATCGAGATTTTATTGCCGCGGAAATCCGCCATCTGCTTTTCGCTGTAGGAGGAGATGTCCTCTCCCTGGAAAAGGATTTTGCCGGCAGTCACATGGCCGTTGGCTTCCAGAATTCTCATAATGGAATAGGCAGTGACTGATTTGCCGGAACCGGACTCGCCGACAATGCCGAGTGTTGTGCCGGGATTGAGGTTGAAGCTCAGGCCGTTGACCGCCTGGACTTCACCGTTGTCGGTTGTAAAGCTTGTATGAAGGTCAATGACCTTGAGAAGAGGTTCCTGACCGTCTTCAAGGATCTGTTCAAGTACAGCCATCTGTTACCTCCTGAGTTTCGGATCAAACGCGTCACGCAGACCGTCGCCGAGCAGATTGAATGCCAGAACGATAATAACGATCATCATCGCCGGGAAGATCAGCTGCCAGGGATAGCTCTGCAGACCGGCTCTGGCGTTGTTTGCCAGGGAGCCGAGTGAAGGCATCGGTGCCTGCACGCCCATTCCCATGAAGGAAAGGAATGACTCGGTAAAGATCGATGAAGGAATCTGCAGCGCAGTCGTGATGATGATGACGCTGATGCAGTTGGGAATGACATGGGTTTTGATGATATGCCAGCTGGAAGCGCCGGTTGCCTTGGCGGCCAGGAAGTACTCATTATTTTTGATTTTGAGCACTTCGCCTCTGACCAGTCTTGCCATACCGACCCAGTAAAGTAAGCCGAAGACGATAAAGATCGCGACCATGTTTGTGCCGAGCAGCTTGACGATAGGGTTGGATTTATTCAGCGTCTGGTTGAGGACGACCGACAGCAGGATGATGATCAGCACATCCGGCAGGGAATAGATAATATCGACGATTCTCATCATGATCATATCGGTTCTGCCGCCGCGGTAGCCGGAGATGGAACCGTAAAGGACGCCGATGATCAATACGAGGATACTTGCGAAAAGGCCGACTGTCAGGGAAACCCTGGTTCCGTAAATGACTCTGATGAAGTAGTCACGGCCAAGGGAGTCGGTGCCCATGATATGCGGGAACAGCTTTGTTCCGGATGCGATCAGGGCCTGTTCCTTTTCACTCCAGGCAAAAGGCGCCAGGTTGGTGATGGTCTTGTCCTTGGAGCCGGCGACCTTGATGATTTCCTCATAGCCGTAAGGAACAATCTTCGGGGCGATCAGGATCAGCAGGATAATCAGGACCAGGGCGATGATGGAGCCGACTGCCAGCGGGTTTTTCATCAGCTTGCGCATACCGTCCCTGAAGAACGATGTGGATTCGCTCATGACGTCCGCCTGACGCTTTTCATCCTCGCTTGCGGGCTCGAATTTCGCCGGATCTATCTGCATGGACAGGAGATTCTTTTTGGGCATATTGATTTCAGACATATAAATCCCCTTTCCTATGACTCCAGCTTGATTCTCGGGTCAACGACCTTGTAGAGAATGTCACTGAGAAGATTGCAGAAGACCATGATGATCGCGAGGAAGATCGTGGTTCCCATGATCATCGAATAGTCGCGGTTGTTGATGGACTGCACAAACTGCTGGCCAAGGCCGCCGATCGTGAAGATGTTTTCAATGACCAGCGAGCCGGTCAGAATGTACGCCAGTTCCGGTCCGAGATATGTAATGACCGGAATCAAAGCGTTTCTGAGGGCGTGTTTGAAGATGACCCATACCATCGGAACGCCCTTGGCGCGGGCTGTTCTGATGTAATCCTGGCTCAGAGCATCGAGCATCGCCGTCTTGGTCAGACGGGTGATATAAGCTGTCGGATACGCCGCTAAGGCGATGACCGGCAGAAGATAGCTCTTGTTGGAGGCGTCCCAGACCGGGAACCACTTCAGCTGGATGCAGAAGACAAGCAGCAGGAGTGTCGCCAGAACGAAAGACGGCATGGCGGTGAACAGGGTTGTCATGAAAACAATGATTCTGTCCGGGACACGGTTTCTGTAAAGGGCAGCGACACATCCGAAGATCACGCCGAAAAACAGCGCCACGATCAGGGCGCTTCCGCCCAGCTTCGCCGAAATCGAGAAGCAGGACTTCAGGGTCACCGCGATCTCTCTGCCGGTTTTCATGGAGATGCCGAAGTCTCCGTGCAGGATATTGCCCATGTACATGACAAACTGCTGCCAGAGCGGTTTATCAAGATTGAACCTGGCTTCCAGCGCCGCCATAACCTGCGGGCTTACCGCCTTTTCACTGCTGAAGGGTCCGCCCGGGACAGCGTTCATCAGGAAGAAGGTAATCATGCAGATCAGGAAGATGCTGAGCAGAGCCAGCAGTACCCGTTTAATCAAGTATTTTGTCATAATGCAACTCTTTCCAATTCGCTTATCCGTCATTACGGATAACATGACCTATTATAAGAGTGAGTGAAATCTTTTACAACGATTGCACTGTAAGAATTTGCAAAAAGTTGGGATTATCATCTGAATTGTTTCATTTTTCTTTCATTTCAAAAGAAGAAAAAAGTCCGGACAGACCGGACATGAATGAATTGTTTAGAGAATATAAGGAAAAATCACGCTTCCGTAGGAGTGCAGACCGGGCAGGAGCGTATTGACGCCGACAAAGGTGAAGAGCACAACCGGAACCGCGATAATGGCATACCAGGCGGCGAAGACGCCCTTCTTTTTGCGGCCCAGACGCAGATGCAGGAAAATCGCGTAGAGAATCCATGTGATCAGCGCCCAGACTTCCTTGGGATCCCATGTCCAGAAAGAGGACCACGCCTCTTCCGCCCAGATGGCGCCGGACAGGATTGTGATTGTCAGCAGCAGCAGACCGACCGCGATCAGACGGTAGATCATATAATCCATCTTCTCAAGCTGGGGATCCTGCGGGTTCTTTTTATGGCTGAGCAGATAGCGGATGCCGGCCGCTCCGGCCAGCAGGAAGCAGGCGTAGGAGAAAGCGGCGGAACCGATGTGGAAGCCGAACCATGCGGAACGCAGCGCCGGCATCAGTTCAGTGATTTCCCTGGGCTGCAGCGCGGCGTAGGAAAGAATCAGGAATGTCATGGCAGCGCCGAGTGAATCGGCCCATTCAATCTTCAGCTTATAGTGCATGAAAATCAGGATTGCGGCAATGCCCCAGGAGAAGGAACATGCGAATTCGAACTGGTTGGACATCGGCAGTCTGCCTGCCTTGACGCCGCGGATGATCAGGTAGACCAGCGCCGCAAGAGCGCCCGCCATGAAGATATACCATGAAATTTTCCGGAGCCCTTCCTGATGGAAAACCATCGAGACAAAGAGTCCCGTCATCGCGATGAAGTACAGGACAAGTCCCGCGAAAAACAGAATATCAAGCATTGTGGTGTTCCTCCCCTTCTGTGCTGTGAACTGCGTCGTTCAGAATGATCCTCATTCTTTCCTGTCTGCCCAGGACAGTATATCCGTCTTTTTTTACCGTCACAAGAACCGGTTGCATCATAAAGGTCATAAAGAGCCCTGCCGTCATGACCATGAAGGACAGCAGCAGGCAGATGTTCACCCAGGACGGTGAACGCTTGATGCGCAGGCCGGGATACTCGACCGGATCATCGAAATGTATTGAGAATGTGCCGATTTCCTGCACGTCGCCGGGGAACGCCAGCATCACTTCCGTCTGCTGCCCGTCCTCGACCACCGTGTAGACATACACCGGATTCTTATAGGAACCGCTGGTGCTGCTGATGACCTGCATCTGCCCGTTTTCCTCAGTGAAGTCAGGGTACAGGTTGTCGTAGAGAATGCCGTTCTTGCCATCCGCCGATAGCAGGTCGTTGGTTTCCAGATAGAAGGAATCCGAAGCCCCTGCCTCATTGGTGACCGTCACATGTCCGATTGTGCCGTAAGTCTGCTGGTAGACCTTGTACTGTCCCATCTTGACCGGATGGTTGACGCTGACTTCCTTTAATCCGCTCTCACGGCCGTCAGGCAGTTTTATATTGATCACGCTCTTGTAATCCAGCTTCGCGTCAGTTTCGATCGAGAAGGAATCAACCTGGATTTCCGTGCCGTCCTCAAGCCTGATCGATTCTCCCGGATAGCATGTCTCATCCAGGATTTTCGGCAGGTACATGGCCATCGCCCAGAAAACCACGGTCAGCAGGATGCCGAGATGTGTGAAGAATGTTCCGAAGCGCCCGAAGCTGTTTTTGGAATAAACCTCAGTGCCCTCAGCGAATGTTTCCCTGTGACAGTGCTCCCTTTCCAGAGCCCGGATCACCGCGTCCCGCTGCTTTTCGTCTGTTTCAACAGCTGTGGGAACAGCCGCTGCCCTTTCGGTCTGAATCTTCTGATTCACCACCGAGCGGAAACGGATGATGGAGCACAGAATCAGGTTCATGCACAGCATGGCCGTCACGGCGATGAAATACCAGGTGGTGAAAATATGGTCGAAGCCGCAGGTGAGAATGATCTTATAAAAGGAAGGAAACTGCCTGACATAGGTCATGGCGTTCTGCGACTGGGGAACCACACTGCCGATGACGGAGAAAATGACAATGATTCCCAGAAGAATCAGTCCGAATGTCATCGACTTCAGGAATCTGAAGAATTTCTGCATATATACCTGCTTTCCAAAAAAAGAGCCGTCTTTTTGCGAAGACGGCATCTTTGTTTACCGCTGAAGATCAGAGATTACTGCATCAGACCTGACGCCTGGTCCATGAAGACCTGGGCCTGATCGAGGCAGTGCTGTGTGAGTGTCGGGTTATGGACACCGTTGGAGTTTTCGACGAAGACGAAGTCCCAGTACCACTGGGCGCTTCTGAGCGCCATGCGGCATTCTTCAAGAGCGTCGCCTTCGATTGTGCCGGCGTTGATCGCCGCGGTCAGATCATCGTTGAGCGCCTTGAGCTGTTCAGCTTCAGTGTCAACTCTTTCCCAGTAGGCAGTCTGGATCTTTTCAACTTCGGAAGCCAGATCCTTGTGGCACTGCGCGCAGGTGCTTTCCAGAAGTTCAGGATTGTCGAGCGGGCTTGTCCATTCATGATCTGTAAACACTGTGCCGTCTGCGGCCTTTGTCTTGCCCATGTGGCAGTCGGCGCATGACAGCTTGAACGCAGCGTTTGCGGAACCGTGCGGGGAACCTTCACCGAGAATGGTTTCGAATTCAGGATGCTGGACCTTGAGCTTTCTGATTCCGTTTTCTTCATCCACCCAGTCGGCGAACATGTTGCCTTCGCCGTCGACAATGCTGTTTTCATATGCCAGCATATCATCCGGATTCATACCGGCCATGCTGGTGTAGCCGAAGGTTGTCGCCTTGGTGGCAGGATCGAAGTAGTATTCGGAATGGCACTGGCCGCAGGAGAGTGTGGCCGCGTCAACCTTTGTGATATCATCGCCAAGCGCGTTGGCAAGATATGTGTGGGTGACATACATGGTTCCCGGTTCATTGGTATGGCAGTGGAAGCAGCCGAACGGGTCGGTCACCTGATCGACGAAATCCTCAAAGGCTGTCGCGTATGCGGAATCGCCTTCATTGAGCGCTTTGGCTGTAAAGTCGGACGTCTTGCAGGTGAAGCAGTTGGCCAGCTTGTGTGGTCTGCCTGTGGAAGTCAGATCGGTAATGACATAGGTATGGCCTCTTGCGGAACCATAGGACTTGGCAAAGCCATAGCCGGCGTAGATTCTCTGGATATACGGATGCAGTTCGGTATATTCATGAACCTCGTCATTTTCATTGTTCAGCATGTATGTCTCATACTGATTCGGGAACTGTGTGCTCCAGTCATCGGCTTTTGTGACAGTGATGCCGGTGCCTCTTTCCGCGACGATGGCAGCTGTCTCTTTTGTTTCGGCCTGGGTATCGGTTTCCGGCTGGGTTTCGGGTTCGGTCTGCTTGCCGGTATCGGCTGTGTCAGATCCGCCCTGTCCTTTGAAGCCCTTGCCGTTGACGCCGGCGATGGCGCCGAGAACGACAGCGGCGACCAGGATGCCGCCCATAAATAATTTGTCTTTGTTTTCGGGCATGATGTGTTACTCCTTGATGAGAATGCGGACAAACGCATTTCTTTCCTCTTTTATTATGCCATAAAACCGGGAAACAGTGCTGACAAAAGATGTGATTTCCAACAGTTGAAGCGAAAAAGAAAAGCCGCGCGGGCTGCGCGGCTTGCGAAATCAGATTATTCGCCTTTTTCCAGAGCGAGTGTTCTGGTTGTGATGTCACAGACAGAGGACGGTCCGTAGTACTGGATTGCGCCAGGATATGTATAAGCAGTTTCAACTGCCCATGCGTCTCTGTGTGCTTCGAAGTACTTGAACGGCTTGCCGTCGAGCTCGACGAGAGCCTTTCTGATAACAGGCTTGTCTTCGCCGTGTCTTCTTTCCATGTTCATCATCTTTGTGATCGGCATACCGCCGGCAACCCATTCGTCAGCAGGCTTGGACAGGTTGGAGATCTTGGACAGATATCCGTTGTAGCCGTACTGAATCAGCATGAATGCGTTGTAGCCGAGGGAATAGCAGTAGTCAGCGTCGAAGTTGGACGGGAATGCGCATCTTCCTTCATAACCGAAGAAGTGGTGCAGAGCATTGAACTTGCCGTTGTATGTGCCTGCTGCTTTTCTTTCATCCAGCTTTGCCTTGACAAGAGCGGAGAAGAGCTTTTCGGATTCAATCAGTGAAACCTGAACGTTGCCGTGCGGGTCTCTTTCGAGGAACAGCTGCTGCTGGATTGTTTCAGGCAGGATTGCGAAGACTGCCATTGCCTCAGCGGACAGACCGTTTTCGATGAAGGCATACTTGTCCTTCCATGTCGGCAGGGCATTGAATTCTTCAGCCTTCTTGCCGGCGAGCAGTTCATTGATTTCCTGGATCAGGGCCTTGAATTCGGGGACGAATTCAACAACGCCTTCAGGGATGATCGCGACGCCGAAGTTCATGCCGTTGGCAGCTCTCTTGGCGACGGAGTCAGCGATATAGTCAGCGATTGCGGACAGGGACATCTTCTTGGCTTCGACTTCCTCGGAAATCAGGCAGATGTTCGGCTGTGTCTCAAGCGCGCACTCAAGAGCGACATGGGAAGCGGAGCGGCCCATGACCTTGACGAAGTGCCAGTACTTCTTTGCGGAGTTGGCATCTCTTTCGATATTGCCGATGACTTCGCTGTATGTCTTTGTGGCTGTGTCGAAGCCGAATGAGCATTCAATGTCCTCGTTCTTGAGGTCGCCGTCGATGGTCTTCGGGCAGCCGATGACCTGGACGCCTGTCTCATGAGCAGCGAAATATTCAGCCAGAACCGCAGCGTTTGTGTTGGAGTCGTCGCCGCCGATAATAACGATGGCTGTGATGCCGTGCTTCTTGGCAACTTCAGCTGCTACTGCGAACTGTTCTTCTGTCTCGAGCTTTGTTCTGCCGGAGCCGATGATGTCGAAACCGCCGGTGTTTCTGAACTGGTCGATATATTCATCTGTGAATTCAATATAGTCGTCATCGAGAAGTCCGCTCGGGCCGTTCTTGAAACCATACAGAACATTGTCCGGGTTTGTGGCCTTCAGGGCGTCATAGAGACCTGTGACAACGTTGTGTCCGCCAGGTGCCTGGCCGCCGGAGAGGATGACACCGACTACCTGCTTCTTGGCAGCGGATGTGTTCTCGCCCTTTTCAAATGTGATTTCTTTCTTACCGTATGTGTTCGGGAAAAGAGCCTTGATCTGATCCTGGTTGGCGACAGACTGTGTTTCAGCGCCTTCCTTAACGCAGATTGCGGAAATGCCATGTCTCAGCATTCCGGGGAGCTTCGGCTCATACTGAAGTCTTTCTTTCTGAAGAGGTGAAATATTCATATTATTGTCTCCTTTACCTGTAAGAAAATTCTAAATCATTTTCAACAGAAAATAAATATCTGGATCCCTTTTGGGCCGTAAAAAGCAGTGCCCCGCATGCGGAGGCACTGCCTTTGAATTCATGATCTGAAGTCAGTCTTCAGTCCTGATGATTCAGTTTGCGTATCTGTAAAGGAATGTGACGACGTGCTCTCTTAAGCAGTCAAGCTTGGGTCCGAAGCCGCCGGCATGCTCACCTTCGGAATATCCCTTGGCGATGCCGTTCTGGTTTGCCCAGACAGCAGCTCTGTAGTAGTAGTCGGATAACTTAACATCGTTGAACGGGTTGGATACAGGTTTGACACTCGGGGAACCTGCATATCTGTAGAGGAATGTCACGACATGTTCTCTTAAGCAGGTGTCATCCGGTCTGAATGTGCCATCGCTGTAGCCCTTTGTGATGCCCTGTTCAGCTGCCCATAAGACTGCTTTGTAGTAATACTTGCCGCTCTGAACATCCTTGAACGGGTTCTTTGTGCTCTTGGGCTCAGGCTTGCCTGCAAGTCTCCACAGGAAGGTTACGACTGCTTCTCTGGTGCAGTTGTTCTGCGGGCCGAAGTAAACATTGTCATAGCCCTTTGTGATTGCTTTGTCAGCTGCCCAGTAGACGGGTTTGTAGTAATACTTGCTGTCGTCATTGACATCGTAGTATCTTGTCTGGATTTCGCATGTGACTGTTTCGCCGTCTTCAGCTGTGGCTGTGATGGTGACTTTGCCGTATCTCAGCGCTGTGACAAGACCGTTTTCATCAACTGTCGCGATCTTTTCATCGGAGCTTGTCCATGTGACAGGTTCGGAAGCGGACAGCTGCAGGGTTGTTCTGGTCGGCATCTCTGCTTCTGTCTTATTGAGTGTCAGCGCCTGCTCAGAAGTGATTTCAGCGAGCTTGTCCATAATCGGCTGAACATACCAGAACCAGTAGCCTGCCTTGTGCGGATGGATCGGGTCATCCATGAAGAAGTATCTCAGATCGAGATCAGTGCTTCTGACATACTCATCGTTCCAGAGATCGGCAACACCGAGATCCCACTTGTCAGCGACCTTGTAGAGGGCGTCGATCATCTGTTCATACATATCCTGATACTGCTCGTGCAGGACCTTTTCTGTTCCTTCATCGCCCTTTGCGAAGTCTTCGATGTATTCGTCGGAGAGATACGCGTTGATGTAGTACATGACCGGGCAGTTCCACTTTTCACGCGCATATGCGTTGATGAATTCCATCGCGCCGATAATTGTCCTGTAGTCCTGGTCAGCGGAAGCGAAGGATTCGGACAGTTCGCCGATCGGGATGCCTGCGCCAACGTCATTGGTGGACAGCTGGACAACCAGGGCGTCGAGATGTTCAACATCCTTGAGAGCGCCGTTGAGGAGCTGGTTGATGTAGCAGACTTCTTCTCTGTAGCCTTCCTTGAGCGCCAGTGTGCCGCCCGGGATTGCCTGCTTGATTGCCGTGCTGCCGCTGATCTGGGCGATATATTCAGGGAATGCGATGCCGTTGGAACGGAAGCCCTGAGTGATGGAAGAGCCAAGGTAGCCAATGACCAATCCTTCAA
This sequence comes from uncultured Erysipelotrichaceae bacterium, assembly GCA_902775735.1. Classification (GTDB taxonomy): domain Bacteria; phylum Bacillota_I; class Bacilli_A; order Erysipelotrichales; family Erysipelotrichaceae; genus Bulleidia. Next base: position 5,064 of record CACYNH010000015.1, on the reverse strand, counting down.
GGGAATCGCCTTTTTCAAGGTTGGACGGATCGAGGGTTGTGCTGTTGGGGTTCAGCAGTTCTTCAGCCTTTGTGAAGTCGACTTTTGCTTTTTCCGCTTCGCTCAGGGCATCGTATTCAGCCTTGAGGTCAAGAAGCGCATGATAATCAGCTGCGATATCTTCTGAATAGAGAAGTGTGTCGGGAAGTTCAGCGAGTTTCGCGTTCAGTTCATCGACAGCGCTGGCATAGATCAGCTCGCCTGTTTCTGTATCTCTGGAGAACTGTCTGAAGAAGCTCCACATCAGCTCTGCGGATGCCGGATAGTTCCAGTGGCCCCAGTTTTCAACAGCGTTGAAGGATAACATCGGGATGCCGGCGTCATTCTTGATGGTGCCGCCCCTGACTGTGAGGGAACCGGAGTTGGGAACTTCGCCGAAGTCTTCCATCTGGGTGAAGCCGAACCATTCAACCTTGCTTTCATCGAGGTCAGCGTATTCGGTATGGCCCATTTCATTGAGTTCCTCGAAGAGGTTGAGCGCCTGCAGGATACCGCTGTTTTCAGCGCCTCTCTCGGAGACAGGCACGAAGTTGTCCTTTGTGCCGGCGATAAAGAACCACGGCATGTCATACTGGTCTTTTTCTTCCGCGATGATGTCCTTGAAATCATCCGCGCTCATCAGGTCGCCGATGACAGCACCGGAGTGGGAACCGCCGCAGGCGAAGATTTCAGGATGAGTCAGAAGCAGATCCATTGTATTGAGGGAGCCTCTGGAGAGACCTTCGACATAGACTCTGCTCTGATCAATCTGAGGATACTTTTCGAAGACCTTCTCAAGCATTGTGATGATGTCGTTTTCCCTTGTGGTGGAGTCGTTCTCTGTCATCGGATCAGCGCCCCAGCTTGTGCCCTGCCATTCCGGTTCAATCAGGATAATGCCTTCTTCAGCCGCGAGCTGAGCCCAGCCGCTGGTTTCGAACTGAGTTCTCGGATCATTGGTGTTGCCATGGAGTAAGAGAACCATCGGAGCGCTGCCTTCTTCTTTGGATGCAGTTGCAGGGATGTATTCATACCACAGGCTGTCAGCGCCGTCGCCGTCGAGGTCTTCCTTGACGACATTTCTTGTAAAGCCGAGGACTTCGCTTTCGGTCCACGGAACGAATTCGTAAGGTCTTTCTTTTGAAGCGGGCTGTGTGTAGAATGTGGCGCCGATATTGCCGAGCTTCATGGTTTTGGAGAGAGCTTCCTTCCAGCCGTTCGCGAACGCTTCAGCCAGGGTTTCTTTCTCTGTTGCTGTGACATAGGCAGGAATATCGCCGTATTCGCCTTCATTCTCTGCGTCAATGGTCAGATAGCCGGAGACAGCGAAATCTTTCTGTGTGATGTATTCGTTGACGAAGTCCGCACCTTTGCCGACACCGACAATCTTGAGACCGAACATGGAACCGCTCATGTCAATGAGGGCGTCCGTGTATAGTTTGAGATCGTCTTCTGTGTATTCTTCACCAAGCGGTGCGACAACAAGGGCATTCCAGCCGTACTTTTCCATATTGGCGTCAGCGCCGAGATCCTTGAGCAGCTTGGAAGCTTTGGCTTCAGTGAGAGCGCCGTCAGCGTAGATGATATATGCTGCGTTGTAGAAGTTTTCGGAGTATTCGTCTGTCACTCTCTTTGTTGTGTAGTGATAGACATTCGGATACTTCTCATCCTTTGTGACGATGGAGTCATTGCGGACGTTGATGGAAGCTGTATGCATGACTTCCTCATCGGAGATGGCCGGTACCGGGGTGCCGTTCAGGAAGCAGGCAAGGTTTTCTTCAGCGCTGAGCACTTTGCCGTCTCTGACAACGATGGTGTTCTGGCCGATCGGGTTGAGTGTTGTGGCGGAAGGTCCCTTTTCCTGTGCTTCGAGCAGTGCCTGATAGACCCACATCTCAAATTCCCATGTATTGAGATAAGCGGTGTGGCCGCCGATGATGTAATCGCATCTTCTTTCATCCGTGCCGAGCTTCAGAACTTCGATGGAATGATCAAACTGGGCAATCCAGTTGTCCACAGCGGAAAGGCCTACAGTTGTGCCGCCCTTGAAGGTCTGGGCACCGATGGTATCGCCGGACAGCAGGATTCTGTCAGTGATATCTAGCAGCTGGGAGCCGCCGCTTGTGTGGTTGTTCATTTCGATGACTTCGAATTCCTTGCCGGCGCGTTCAATCTTCATGCCGTCTTCAAACGGAATGACAAGGTCATTGAACTTTGCAAACCATTCAGCTCTCGGCAGAGCTTCGTTCTTGCCGAAGTAGAGGCCCTTCATGTCTTCAGCTTCAAAGAATTCGAGGTTGTTGTAATGATCGCCATGGGCATGGGTGATGTAGATATAGAGATCTCTGTCACCGACCATGTCCATAACAAGCTTATGCAGGGTTTCGCCGCCGCGGAAGTCAACATCGACCAGGAACGCTTCCTTGTCGTTCATATAGAGAACAGGGTTCTGCAGGTCAGTGTCGTTGAGAACATACATGTTCTCAAACTTCTCAGTCATGTCGACAACGAAGAAGTTGGCGTATTTGTTGTTGAGCTGCTGGTTTTCCATGTAGCCGCCGGGTTCGCCGGTGACTTTGTCAATGATGGAGTCGCCTGCCAGGTCATAGCCCCAGTAGCCATTTGTCTGTACATGGAACTTCAGCTGTGCGCTGCCGTTTTCTGCGATGTAATTGCTGGTGGTCTTTTCGAAGTCATATCTGATCTTCAGGGATCTGTCGAAGCTGTTGAGCTTGTCGAGCAGTTCATTGAGATCATCGAGATATGCCTTGTCGATGACTGTGTCTGTGCCGTTGTAATGGATGGATGTGACTTCTGTGCCTTCAAGAGCCTTTTCAAGCTGCTTGACCCATGAAGTGAGTTCCATCATGTAGTAATAGGACCAGCCGGTAACGTAATTATTGTCGGCCAGTTCAAGATTGCCGGGTGTTCCGACGTTGAGATCTGTCCACGCGTCTGCACCATCGATTGTGACTGTTGTGTCTTCAACCTTGATGATGTCTTTGACAGCAGCAGGAACTTCCGCAAGTTCCATTGCTTCTTCACCGGTGACGGTAACCGCGTTTTCTTCAGCTCTGACTGCTGTCATTCCGAGGGAAGCAGCCATAGCAGCGGACAGAATACTGAGCGATACTCTTCTGAACAGTTTCATATTATTCATCCTCCTGATTTAACAGTAAATTCGGATGAAAGCGCATTCAATGAACGGTTCATTGCTTTTCACTCAATAATGGCAAAAGGAAAAAAGAAGTGTTTTTTTGCCAAAATACGGCAAAAATAATACAATAAAGAAGGAGTAACACATGTATATCATTGACCGGCTGATCGACCTTCTCAGCAAATCCGATCCGGATTCGTCCGACTATATTCTGGCTTCCTGTTTTCTGGACAGAAGCACCTTTATTAATGAAAAGGTGACGCTTGCGGAAATTGAGAAGAAGACCTTCATTTCCAAGTCGAGTACCAACCGGTTTGTGCGTGCCTGCGGCGCTTCCACACTCAAAAGTTTCTGTGCCTCTCTGCGCAAAGAATATGAGGAAGACACCATTTCCCTGAAGAAGGAGACCAATGCTACTTCATCATTAACCGTATTAAGCAGCTCTGCCCGTGCGTCAATCAGGAATACTGCAGCTGCGGTTATGAAGGCGAAGAAAATATTCTTTTACGGACCCGCTGCTGAAATCATGATGTTCTCAGATTTCATGCACGCCTGTATTCATCTTGGAATTCAGCCGCTAATTCTGGATGACTGGCCGATCAGCCAGATCAGAAAGAAGCTTTGCGGCGCAGAGCCGGACGATATTCTGTTCTTTATTGAGACAGGATACAGTCTGCAGATGCTGGAAATCAGGATGGCTCTTTTTGAAGAAGTGATTCAGTACAGTGAGCTGTCATCTTTTGCCGGCACAAAAGTATTCATCGGCAGAAAATCTGCGGAAAGTGACGGATTCGCCGTGATTGATGTCCCGCAGTCAGCAGACAGGTCTCTTTATCTGAAACAGATTTCTCAATGTATTTTGGAAAGGATGTGGAGTACGCAATGAATTCAGTGATCGCAATCCTTTGTATTATCATTAACGGTTCATTTGAAAAAGACACGGATTACAGAATCGCCCTGTTCATTCTGGAACACATCCATGAAATGCGTTCGCTTTCTATGAGTGCCATAGCTTCCGCGTGTCTGACTTCGCCGGCAACGGTCAAACGTTTTATCCGGATGCTCGGCCATTCCAATTATTCCGGTTTCCTTTTCCAGATTGAAAACAGTCTCGGGATCCGTGAAAAACAGATGGCGGAAAGATTCGAAAATACAGACCTCAATGATCTGATTCAGAAAGCATTGACGATTTATCCTGATATGGACGCTGATATGCTGAGGGAAAGCATGATTGAGATGAATGACAGGATTCACTCATCACCCAGTGTTTATATTCTTGGCGCGGCCTATCCGGGAGCGCTGGCAGTCAATTACCAGGAAGATATGTTCCTGCTGAACAAACCGGTTCTGATCCAGCCGGTGATCCCTTCGATCCTGAACGATCTTGATGGAATCAATGAAGATGATTATGTCATTCTGGCTACTGTATCCGGTTCCCTGTACAGACTGAACCCGATGCGTGAAAACGCATTGAAGCAGTTCAGAAACATGTCAATTATCACTGCCGAAAGTACTGACACGTCTTCATTCAGAGACGCGCTCACAATCCGTCTGCCCCAGACAAAAGACGACGAGAAATATAACTGGTTCCTGATGATCTTCTGGCAGATGATGAAACATGATTATTATGAACGCTATGGAACGCGGCGCTGACGTGCCGCTTTTTCAGTCCGTGGCCTGCCTGCGACGTAAGAGAGCAGCACATAAAAAAAAAAGAAAGAGATAACACTCTTCCTGAGCTGGTTAAAACGGCGGCCTGTGCGGGAATAAACATGCTGAAGGGGGCCGGGGGGGGAAAAAGAAAAGGAAGAGAATGACTCTCTTCCTTTTAAATAACCTGGCAGCGTGCATACTTCACCGTGAGGCTATGTCAGCCGCTGAAGTGCTTA
>CACYNH010000014.1 GCA_902775735.1 uncultured Erysipelotrichaceae bacterium | reverse complement strand
AATTGAGGAATGTCCATATTACTGGGTGAGCTATTTACTTGTGTCCAGAATATGGGTCAATCCCTAAATTAATGTCCTTGACATGGGGAGTACTTCAATGATTCCTTCAGCTTTCCCGACTTTTTTCCAGTCTCTCTGGTCGAGTTCCCGCTGTTTTGCGGCACTGTACAGTTTTAAACGTATTATCTTCTCCGTCTCCTTACTTTGGAATTATCTTTTTTCATCGCCACTATAGCATTCTCAGTTCACAAAGTCATTGAACTGAAAGTTCAAACTGACAGGCATTGAAAATGCGGAAGTGTTACCTTCCGCATCCGGATTTGTTTCAAAAAAAGCAGAAGGATCACTTCTGTTTTCACACTATACGGATGATTGAGCACTATCAGGAGTGGCTCATTTTCTCTTCATGGTCAGACCGTAGACAGCACCGATTGTACCGCCGATGATATGGGTTAACTGAGAAATGTTATCGGCCGCAGTCACACCGTCATAAACCTGCTGGGTGATGTAGATCACCGCCACAATGACCGTGGTCAGAGGAATCCCTTTGCCGCTGCCGGTGACAGAAGATAAAAGGATAAAGGCAAAGACAATGCCCGAAGCGCCCAGAAGCGCGGAATTGCCCGGTAAAAGAATGTGGACGATCCCGGTGATCAGAGCGACTGCCGCCATGATGCCCGCAAGCCTTCCGGAGCCGTACTTTTCCTCCAGCAAAGGACCCACAAGCAGTAAGAGGATCATGTTGTTGGAATAATGGGATATGTTTGCGTGTCCGAAGACATGGGTGAAGAGCCTTACATAGAACAGAGGGTCTTTGAAAGAGCCTTTATAAACACTGAAGAGAAGAATATTCGACTGTCCATGGGTCAGATAGCCCGCCGCAAGAGCGCATGCGCTGATGAAAGCGAAGCCAAGAACCACAGGGGAATTGAATCTGATTTTGTTCATTGATTTACCTCCGCATCCTTAAATATACAACATTTGTGATTTACCCGTGAAAACGATATACTTGGATGGTGAAACAAGGAGGTCTTATGGCCAAGGATAAAAAGAAGAAAAAGAAGAAAGTCAAAGCAATACAGGGCACCCCGATCGTCAATCCTGAATTAAGAACCGCGATCGACGGACTCAAGGCGGAAAACTCCGTCGCCACCCAGGCTGCTCTGACCGAAGCGCTCAAGGAATGCAAGCTGCTTTCACCTGTGATCTTTGACGGTGAAATGAATAAAGACGCAAACGGCAGGGTTTCCATCAAGCCCAGCCAGGTCAGATTCATTCTGATCAACACAAAGGACGGAAGAACCTACTTCCCGGCCTTTACCGACATTGAAGAGACGAAGAAATTCAAGGTCACAGGAGAGAAAGATCCCCAGCCCCAGAATGTCGTAAGAACCATCAAGGACTTCGATCAGATCTTCTCCGATCCCGCCAACAAAGCACTCGGCGTTGTCATCAACCCGGGTTCCGACAACATCATCATCCCCAAAAACCTGATCTCGGTCGCTGCCGGCACAAAGGAAATGCCCGCTGTTCCCAAACAGGCAATGCCTGACCAGAACCAGGCTCCCTTACCTAACGCCGTCCTCAATGTCCGCTACGTTGAACCTTCCATCTATCCGACAAGAATGATCAACGCGGTCTATGACCATTGCGCCAGTGTTCCGGAAATCGACCGTGTCTTCTTCAAGCAGAAGATGGCCGGAAACATGGTTTCCTTCTGGCTGGCTGTTGAAGCCGACACCAATGACCAGGCGATCCTCGACGGCATCATTGAAGCAGCCACTCCGCTTGCCAAGGATGTGCCGGTGGAATGCGTCTTCATGACCGAAAACCTCATGAAGAATGTCATCAAGGACACCGTCGCTCTCTATGACCGGGTACTGGAACTGTAATGAGAATTGAAACACTGAATCAGGATCAGAGAAAACAGGCGCTTGAACTGGCTCATGAAGCCGTGGTTTCCTTAAGCGGCACACCTGTCACTGCGATTGAAAAGTTCCTTGAAGAACATACCGCCCGCTTTGACATGCTCGGCGCTTTCAATGAAGAAGCACTTACCGGCTTTATCGCATATGAACCCGAAAGCCTGCGGATTGTCTTTATTGCCGTAAACGAAAAGTACAGACACACAGGCATCGGCACCGCCTTATGCGACACCCTGAGACAGAAGGGCACAAAGCACCATCTCAGCCGGTTAAGCACGAATGTCCCATCTTCCGTCAAAGGCTTCTTTGACGCCTATGGCTTCGAACAGGCAGGCGATCCCGTCAAAGCAGGGGAGTTCTCCATCCTGCCGATGGAATACCTTCTTGGCAGAGAGTATTTAGGCCGGACTGTCACCGTGACTGTCGACAGGCCCTATGGCTCCTTCCATCCCCACAATCCCGATGTTCTTTATTCCCTGAACTTCGGCTATGTGGATGAACTGATCAGCGATGACGGCGAATTCGTCGACGCATGGATCTATGGTTTATATGAACCCGCCGAAACTTTCCGGGGCAGTGTCATCGGCATTATTTACCACAAAGACGGACCGTCCCGCTTCATCGTCGGACGGATCGGCGAAACTTACAATAAAGAAGACGTCATGGATGCCGTCGCCTTTGATGAACAGTATTACGACACCAGATTCATCTGGGCATCTGACATGAACTGAGAGACTGCTGTACTTCCGCTTCAGACAGGAAGACAGCAGTTTTTTTGTGGGAATTCCTGATTTAACCGCCTATATACCGGTTGAAAGGAGAATTCCCATGTACAAAAACAAAAAGGAATCAGTTTCCTCGGTCAAAGGCGTCAGGATGATAAAGGCTCCAAGAGGAAAAAAACTTTCGGCTGATGACAGATGGAATTACGCAAACTTCACCGATCACTTTATTTTCTCCACCGTTCTCAAACACAATGAACAGATCACCAGAGACTTCATCAAACTTTTCGTCCCCGATCTGCACATCAAAAAAATCAGATCCATCCATCGCGAAAAACGGCAGGACGCATATCACGATTCAAAAACAACCTATCTGGATGTTGAAGTGGAACTCCCGGATGACACCAGGGTAATGATTGAAATGCAGGTTTTAAGTGTGGAAGACTTTATTAAAAGAATGCGCTATTACCGCAGCGAAGCGGATTTCAGCCATCTTGAGCACGGCGGTTCCTATGGCTCACTTCCCAATGTCATTCAGATCGTCGTCTGCCTTTTCGATCCTGTCGGTGCAGGCAGATATCTCTATGATTATGAAATGCGTGACAGATATACCGGAGAAGCACTTGCCCAGAACGGACAGCGAATTATCTTTCTGAACTGTAAGGGATACCGGGGAGAGATCACGGATGAACAGCTTGAGTTCGTCAATTACCTCCGGGGAGAAGAAGCGTTTGGAAATCTTATCGAAAATATTGATGCGGCAGTTTGTGAAATCAAGTATGATGAGTCTGAGAAGAAAAAGTTTATGAAACTGCAAGACTACGTCAGCGACAGAACTGACATCGCAAGAGAAGAAGGCCGCGAAGAAGGCCGCAAAGAAGGCATCGAAGAAAAAGAGAAAGAAGATCTCTCAGCATTTATCGATGTGCTTAAATCTATGGGCACTGAGGAAGAAACCGCAATTTCCCTGATCAGTGAGAAATTCGGCAAATCCCCTGAGGAAATCAGAAAAATTCTCATCATGCAGGAACAGACACATTAATCAAATCATTCGGATTTCAGTAAAGGAGCGGGAACGCTCTTTTATGATGTGACACTAAAAGCCTGCTTGCGCTGATGGATTTTTGACCTTCTGTCTTCTGTAAAGCATTCTCCAGGTGAGTTATACAACTTGATTTCAGAGTGAAAATACCCATGCGGCAGTTTGTGAAATCAAGTATGATGAGTCTCAGGTAAAAGAATTACTGGAAATGGATGAATGTGTTAAAGACAGAACAGTCACCGCAGAACAGGAAGACAATCCGGCATTGGTCGATGATGTGCCGGGCTCTATGGACACTGAGGAAAAAAACATAGCCGGATGCGATGAGTGAGGACCCGGAAAGGAGTGAAACGGTATGTCAACCTGGACAGATTACAAGAACCATGTCAGGGAAACGAATCCCGAAATCGGCAAGGACATTGATGAGGCTGAGGCGGTTTCACAGATCGTCGGCACTATGATTGCACGCCGTCATGATCTTGATCTTTCACAAAGAGAACTCGCTGAAATTTGCGGGATTCCCCATTCTTCAGTCGCAAGAATTGAATCGGGAAAAAGCACGCCGAATCTCAGCACACTTTTAAAGATCTTCCGCAGGCTTGGTCTGACCCTTACGGCTCAACCTGCTCAGCCAGGCAGATAATACTGTTCAAGGCCAGTCCTCCGGCAACATGCCGGAGGTTTTTATTGTGTGATGATGAATTTTTTCAACTCTTCACAATATGTTCAGATTTTATTCATTTCCCGCACAGACTCCGCCTGTAATCTAGAAACCGTAAAGAAAAGGAGGAACACAGGATGAGTGAGACAAAGCACATCGATGTATTCCAGAGAGTCGAAGACAAGTACAGGATGAGCCGCAAAGAGGCGATGGAAGTCCTGGAGGAAATGAAAGGATATATCAAAAAGGACGAGTACTTCCGGTACACAGTCCATAACATCTATTACGATTCACCGGATTCAAGAATGATCATCGAATCACTGAATTCACCCCGTTTCAAAGAAAAGCTCCGCTTACGCTGCTATGAACAGCCGGGCGATGACACACTGTGCTTCCTTGAGACAAAAAAGAAATTCAGCAATATCGTATATAAAAAGAGAATCGCCCTGAACCACAAAGAAGCCATGGCCTACCTCAATGAAGGCGTCATGCACCATGTGAACAACAACACTGCAGATGAAATAGATTATCTTCTTAACTACTACAGCTGCCAGCCCAAAACACTGATCCTCTATGACAGAACCTGCTTCTCATCCATCAATGAGGCAGACGTCAGAGTCACATTCGACTACAACATCCGCTACCGCAACGATGACATCAGCCTCACCGAAAGAGGCGATGAAACACAGCTCATCGGAGATGACGTCGTCATGGAAATCAAAGCCATGAACCGCTATCCCATGTGGCTGGTGCAGATTCTTTCCAGAAGAAAACTCTACAAACATTCCTTCTCAAAGTACGGAATGATCTACAGACAGAACTATAAAGACATGACAGTCACAGGCACGCCTGTGATGGACAGATATATGAATGAAAAGGAGAATCGAGTATGTTCAGTTCAGTATTAACCGGAACAGCTTCCGGATTATCAGTTACAGCCGTCGCCATCTGCGTGGCTGCCTCCCTTGTCAGCGGAATGATTCTTTCCCTGACTTACCGCAAATGCGAGCACGCGACCAAGAGCTTCCTGCTCACCATCGCATTAATGCCCCTCATCGTCCAGCTGATCATCCTCATGGTCAACGGCAACCTTGGCGTCGGCGTCGCGGTCGCCGGTTCCTTCTCCCTGGTCAAGTTCAGATCGCTTCCCGGCAAGGCCAGCGATATCCTGATTGTCTTCGCCTCCATGTGCTTAGGCTTAGCGACAGGCATGGGCTATGCCGTCCTGGCAGTGGCTGCCTCCGCTGTCATCGCCATCCTCTACGCCGTGCTCTCCATGACGCCGGTTCTTAACAGCGACGCTTCCTACCGCAGCCTCAGAATCACAGTTCCCGAAGATCTTGACTACATTGAAGTCTTCGATGACATCTTCTCAACCTATACAGTAAAGGCCGAAGAACAGGCCGTCAGAACCATCAATCTTGGTACAATGTACCAGGTGACATATGACATCCGTCTCAAAGACCAGTCCAAAGAAAAAGAACTGCTTGACGCAATCCGTGTGCGCAACGGCAACCTGCCCGTCATCTCTTCAAGAGCGGCAACAGTCGCAGCTGAACTGTAAAAAGGATCATACATATGAAATACAGAAAACACGCAGTCCTCACACTGTGCGCAGCCGTTCTCACCGGCTGCGCCGGTGCGCAGGCACAGACTTCAGATAAAACAGTCACAGAACAGACAGCAGCCGCAGTCCGGCTGCCGTTTGACGTTACTCCGGATCAGGAAGATTTCGATGAAACATACAATGAAGCTTCCGCCGTCATGATCAGCTTCAGCGAGGATCAGGCAGAGATCAAAGGAAACGGAGCTTCCTTCACTGACGGCACCCTCACAGTCTCAATGCCGGGCACATATGTTTTAAGCGGCACACTGCACGGCAGCCTGCATGTAAACAGCGAATCAAAAGGAACTGTCCATCTCATCCTGAATAACGCAGAGATCACCTCATCAAACGGTGCCGCCATCCATGTCGAAGAGGCGGACAAAACAATCATCACCGCTTACGCCGGTACAGAAAACACAGTCAACGACTCAGAAACCTACAGTGAAGAGGATGATGCCTCCGCCGCCATCTATTCCAAAGATGATCTCATCCTCAACGGCAGCGGAAAGCTTACCGTAAACGGCAATTACAAAAACGGCGTCCATTCCAAGGATGATCTTTACATTCTCAACACAAACCTCAATGTCACAAGCGTCAATGACTCCATTAAAGGCAAGGACGTTCTGTACTTATCCGGCTCAGAAATCACTGTAAATGCCGAAGGAGACGGCTTATGCGCCTCCAATGACAGCGATCCCGAATCTGGAAACATCCTTATCGATTCCGGTAAGATCACCGTCACATCAGCCGATGACGGAATCCAGGCAATCACTTACCTGGCAGTGACAGGCGGAGAAATCAATGTCACGGCCGGCGGCGGGGCAGGCGAAGCAATCAATCCGATGGGCGGCTTCGATCCCTTCGGCGGCAATATGCAGGGACAGGATCCCTTCAATGGAGAAAGACCTGAAATGCCCGATGACTTCAATGGTGAAATGCCTGAGATGCCTGAAGGCGGATTTGACGGTCGGATGCCGGAGGATTTCAATGGAGAAATGCCTCAGGAAGGATTCGATGGTCAGAGACCCGATGGCATGCAGGGCGGCTTCAGACCGCAGGATGGCATGAACGGCGAAATGCCTGAGATGCCTGAAGGCGGCTTCAATGGTGAAAGACCTGAAATGCCGGAAAACGGGTTTGACGGACAGTTGCCCGAAGATTTCGATGGTGAGATGCCGGAAATGCCCGAAGGTTTCACGCCGGATCAGATGACGCCGCAGGAGAATACACAGTCTTCCGATACTTCCGAAGAGAATAACGCAAAGGGCCTCAAAGCGGATCAGGATATCTATATTCTCGGCGGCACAGTCACAGTCGACAGTGCCGACGACGCCTTCAACGCCAACGGGAACCTGACTGTGACAGACGGCACTCTGGACATAAAAACAGGCGACGACGCTCTCCATGCGGACTATAAGCTTCTGATTCAGGGCGGCACCATTAACATCGCGCAATGCAAAGAAGGTCTTGAAGCTTTTGAACTCATCATTGAAGACGGGAAAATAGACCTGACCGCAAGTGATGACGGCATCAACGCTTCCGATCCAAACGCCACATCAACATCCATGCAGGCAGACAGTTCATCGCTTGTGATTTCCGGCGGTGAAATCACCCTGAACACTTCAGGCGACGGCATCGACACAAACGGCAGCGGCGTGATTTCCGGCGGCACAGTGACCGTCTATGGGCCTGTCATGGGCGCCGAGAGCGCGCTGGATCATAACGGCTCCTTTGTCATTAACGGCGGAACTGTTCTTGCCGGCGGGGCTGCCGGCATGGTTGAACTGCCTGAAGACAGTTCTGAATCAATGATCCTTTCCATCGGCACATCTTCCGGAAAAATTGAAATCAAAGACGCTTCGGGCAATGTCATCGGAACCTACAGTTCAGATAAGTCGTATTCCCATCTGATCTTCTCGAGTGACGATCTTAAGAAAGGGGAGACATATTCCGTTTATGAAGACGGTGAACTGCTTGAAGAAGTGACCCTGGAAAACACAGTCACAAACATTAATTTCAACGGCGCACAGATGGGCGGCAATCCTATGAACGGCGGCATGCGGCCTCAAAACGGCCAGGGAAGACCCTGATCTTACATATTGCACAGTCTCTATGCAGGCTGTGCTTTTGTACATATGGGAGTGTATATTGCCATGATCCGCCGTCTTTGTGATAGCATCTTCTTATGATTTATTTATATATCGGAATTATCGCTACGGTGCTTCTGGTCTTTTTCGGGGTATCGTACAGCCTTCTCGGCTACAACATGCGCTTTCAGGACTGGATTATCCAGTATATGTCCGCAAAAGCGATGACAAAGAATATGAAAGAAGAAACCGCGATCAAAGGAACACGTGTCTGGGTGCCGCACAGAGGAAGGGATACAAGGGTCAATGTCTATAAGCCTGACACGGATGAAATCCTGCCGGCAGTCTTTTTCGCCCATGGCTCCGATTTCACTGACGGCGACGCCGATGAATGGGACGATTTCTGCGAATGGTTCGCAAACGAATTCCATTGCGTCATGTTTTCCGTCAGCTACACAAAGATCGGCGTCCATGTCTCAACCTATCCCCAGACGGAAATCGTCGAAAGCGTCCGCTGGTTCAGAGAACACTGCGCTGAGTACAGCTTTGACAAAAACCGTTTCCTGATGATGGGAATCGAAGCCGGCGCCTATCTTTCCCTGATCGCCGCTTTGCATATCATCCAGGGCGGCATCATCCCCAGCGGCTACATCTTCGTCAATCCCTTTATCGACTATACCGCCGTCAGCTTCGCCCAGGCGGGAATGCATCCGGATCCGGGAGCTCTGATCCTGATAGGAAAAGAAAAGCGCGAAGGCAGATGGGATGAATACCTCAACGCTCTTGCCGACGCGAACAACATGATGCGTGTATACCGCAGACCTGAGCAGGCGTGGGATCTTTTATGGAAGATGAATGATCTCAATGAAGACGAAAAGGAAGACAGATGTCAGCTGATCCGGTGGATCCATGAGCGGTACAATGATTTTCTCGGCATAAGGTAGTAAAATAAATGCTGCGATACCGCAGGGAAAAAGAAAAAACTATGACTGATAAATACACAAAATGGTGTGCCTGCTGGGGCAACGCAACCTCCATCATCAACCAGACCGAATGCACGTACGCCAAAAACATGACCTACCGCTATCCGTTATGGATGTGTTTTGACGGCTCAAAGCTGCGTGTGCGCTTTTCCAATATCGCCGGAACGGAGCCGGTGTCCTTCACCGCCTCCTGCGCGAAGAGCGATGAAAACGGCGTTCTTGAAAAAGATACCCTGGTGCGCATGACGCTGAACGGCAGTGAAACATTCACCATTGAACCGGGAGAGGAAGTCACATCCGATGAATTTGACTTCGACGTGAAAGCGGACAGCTATATTTCCGTTTCCATTCATGTGAATGAAGCCACCCAGATGAATTCGGCGGTGCTGATCACAGGTCCTAAATCCCATGGATACTATTCCTATGGAAACTTTGAGGAAGAGGAAACGCTTCCTCTCGATGAAACAAGAAAGACAAACTGGTTCTTCTTCCTGAACACCGTTGATGTTCTGACCGAGGAAAAGAACCATGCCTTAATCTGCTTCGGCGATTCCATCACCGCCCAGGACTGGCCCGATTACCTGATCATCCGGGCATGGGAACAGGGATACCGCGATGTCTCCATCATCAGAAGAGCGATCAGCGGCACCAGAATCCTGCGTGAATATTCCTGCAAAACCTACGCCGCCTACGGCATCAAAGGCGAAAAGAGATTTGAAAGGGAAATGAACACCGCCGGCGCCGATACCGTCCTGATCCAGCATGGCATCAACGACATCATCCATCCCGTCGGTCTGGAAGTGAATCCCTGGCGGCCGATGAGCGATCTGCCCACAGCTGAAGAAATGGCGGAAGGCTATACAAAGTTCTACATTGAAAAGGCAAGGGAACTCGGCCTGAAGGTCTGGGGCGGAACCCTGATTCCGATTGAAGGCTGGCGGACCTATGAGGATTTCCGCGAAGTGCTCAAGAACGAATTCAACGACTGGCTCAGAACCACTGACCTGCTTGACGGCTGTGTTGATTTCGACAAGGCGGTCAGAGATCCGAATCATCCGTATTCCTTCCTGCCGCCGTTTGATTCCGGCGATCACCTGCATCCGTCCGCCCTTGGCTATAAAGCCATGGCGATGGCGGTCGATGAAGAGCTTTTGAAGTAATGGCATAAATGAACAGGGGAGGGAATTTATGAGCATGCGCGGTCCGGGCGGCCGAAATCAGTTCCTCACTGAGGAGGAAAAAAAGAACGCCCCCAAAGTCACCAAAGAACTTCTGGCCAGAATCTTTTCCTATCTGGCGCCTTACTGGAAACAGATGGCCATCGTCCTGATCGCCATCATCGCTTCCTCGGTCCTTTCGATCCTGCCTTCGGTGCTGACCGGAAAAATCATCGATGAAGGCCTGCTTGGCAGAGACCTCAACCGCCTGATTTTCCTGATCGTCCTTTCACTGGCGGTGACCCTTGGCTCCAACCTGATCGGCGTGCTGGAAAGCTACATGAACACCTGGATCGCCCAGCATATCACCTATGACATGCGCAACCAGATGTATGCGCACCTGCAGAAGATGAGCCAGTCCTTCTTCACCTCCAACAACCAGGGCGATATCATCACCCGCATGACTTCGGACATTTCCGGCGTCCAGCAGATCATCACCAACACCTTCACGTCGATCCTCTCAAATACGATCACCCTGATCGTCGCCCTTGTCGCGATGTTCCAGAAAAACTGGGTGCTTGCTGTCACCGGCATCATCATCGTGCCTCTCTTCACTCTGCCGACCCGCAAAGCCGGCAAAACAAGATGGACACTGACCCAGGAATCACAGGCGGTCAACGATCAGATCAACGGCATTCTCAATGAGACGCTTTCCGTTTCCGGCCAGCTTTTAGTCAAAGTCTTCGGCATGGAAAAGTTCGAATACCGCAAATACAGACGGGCCAACGAAAAGATGATCAAGCTTAACATCCGCGAGTCAATGGCAGGCAGATGGTTCCGGGTTGTGATCAGCACCGTTTCCTCCGTCGGACCGATGTTACTGTATCTTGTCGGCGGTATCCTGATGATGAAATACAACGCTGATCTGACCGTCGGCGACATCACCGTTCTTGTCACACTGCTCGGCAGGATGTACGGCCCGGTCAATTCCTTGTTGAATATCCAGGTGGAATGGATCCGTTCCATGGCGATGTTCACAAGAATCTTCGGCTATTATGATATGCCGGTCGAAATCGAAAGCGCGCCTGACGCGATCACGCCTTCCGAAGCCCATGGCAACATTGAGTTCAAGAATGTTTACTTTCAGTACAATCCTGAGCGGATGATTCTCAAGGATGTCAGCTTCAAACTCGAAAGCGGTCACTCCATCGCGATTGTGGGACCTTCGGGCTCCGGCAAATCAACGATGATCAACCTCATTCCGCGACTCTATGACGTCACTGAGGGAAGCGTGGAATTCGACGGCGTCGACGTCAGAAAACTCGACCTTGAGTTCTTAAGGAAGAACGTCGGCATCGTCACCCAGGACACCTATCTTTTCAACGGCACCATCCGTGAAAACCTGATGTACGCCAATGTCCATGCCAGCATCGAGGAAATGGAGGAGGCATGCAAAAAAGCCAACATCCATGATTACATCATGAAGCTGGAAAAGGGCTATGACACGCCTGTGGGCAACCGGGGCTTAAAGCTCTCCGGCGGTGAAAAGCAGAGAATCTCCATCGCCCGTGTGCTGCTCAAAAATCCGGCGGTCATGATCTTCGACGAAGCCACCGCTTCGCTTGACTCGATCAGTGAAAAGGCAATCCAGGATGCGATCGATCCGCTCATCGATTCAAGAACCTCCATCCTGATCGCCCACCGCTTATCCACAATCCTGGCGGCGGATGAAATCCTGGTTGTCAAGGACGGCACCATCGTTGAAAGAGGCACCCACAAAGACCTCGTCAGCGCCGGCGGCGTTTATACCGAACTTTACAACACCCAGTTCAAACCCCAGATCACCGAGCTTGAGGCGGCCTGAAAAGACTTCCTCAATCCTCATCACGGTGATATGATAAGCGCTATAAAAAACAGAAGGAGAAACCCTCTATGGACAAGATTCAGATGAAGACACCGCTCGTTGAAATGGATGGCGATGAGATGACAAGGATTCTCTGGCGGATGATCAAGGATGAACTGATCATTCCGTTTGTGGACCTGAAGACAGAATACTATGACCTCGGCCTTGAGCACCGCGATGAAACCAATGACAAAGTCACGATGGATTCCGCTCTTGCCACAAAGAAATACGGCGTCGCCGTCAAGTGCGCCACCATCACGCCCAACCAGGCAAGACTGAAGGAATATAACCTGAAGAAGCTCTACAAGAGCCCCAACGGCACCATCCGCGCGGCTCTTGACGGAACAGTCTTCAGAGCGCCGATCCTGGTCAAAGGAATCGAGCCCTATGTCAGAACATGGAAGAAGCCGATCGTTCTGGCAAGACACGCCCATGGCGATGTTTACAAAGATTCTGAAATGAAGATTGAGGGAACCTTCCCGATCAAGGCTGAACTGGCCGTCACTGACGCGGAGGGCAATGAGACAAGACAGGACATCTTCACCTTCAAAGCTCCCGGCATTCTGGAAGGCATGTACAACACAGACGCCTCCATCACCAGCTTTGCCCGCTCCTGCTTCGAATACGCCCTGGATCAGAAGATGGACCTCTGGTTCTCCACCAAGGACACCATCTCCAAGGTCTATGACGGTGAATTCAAAGCTGTCTTTGAAAAGATGTATGAAGAGGAATACAAAGAAAAATTCGAAGCCGCCGGCATCGAATACTTCTATACACTGATCGATGACGCCGTTGCCAGAGTCATCCGCTCCGAAGGCGGCATGCTGTGGGCGTTAAAGAACTACGACGGCGACGTCATGAGCGACATGATGGCCACCGCTTTCGGCTCCCTTGCCATGATGACTTCCGTTCTTGTTTCACCCGACGGCGTCTATGAATACGAAGCAGCCCACGGCACAGTCCAGAGACATTACTACAAATATCTCAGGGGAGAAGAAACATCCACCAATTCCGTCGCCACCATCTTCGCCTGGAGCGGCGCCCTCAGAAAGAGGGGAGAGATGGATGAGCTGCCTGAACTGATTGAATTCGCCGACCAGCTTGAAAAAGCGACCATCGATACCATTGAAAGCGGAAAGATGACCGGCGACCTCGCTCTGATCACAAGCCTTGAGAATGTCACAAAGCTCAATTCCGAAGACTTCATCAAAGCCATCGCCGGAAACCTCAGAGCACTCAGAGCTTAATTACAGAAAGCAAAGAGGAGACACAGAAAACTGTGCCTCCTTTTCAGTTGGGATAATCTCTTTGCCGGCAAAGTGCTATGATGAATCCATGAACCGTATCCTGCGCACATACCTGCTGATTTTCCTGGCGGCAATCCTGCCGTTTATCTCACGGCAGAATCCTCTTCTTGAGCAAGAGGGCAGCTCCTCAGCCTGCTCCTTTGAAGCGCTCAGCGAAGGGACAGTCCTGCCTTACGGCCTGAATACAGGTTCTAAAGGCGAGGAATCATTTAAACCATTCAATGGCAGTGTATCACTGCGCAGGTGGAAGAAAACAGACTCCGTTTCCGTTTATCTGCATGAACTGAGTCAGGTTATAATCCTGCTCTTGTGTCTGCACCAGACAGATCAGCTCTCATACAATTCAGATCTCTTCAGCGCCCTGTTTCTTTCGGGCGGCACATATGACAGAAAGCTTGTCCCAAGATTCCTTTCTCTTACATAAAGAGAAAGGGGGAAATCATGGATCTCAATACACAGCAGATTCTCGCGGTGGCGGCTGTCGTGCTTTTCACTGCGGTTTTAACGCTGATCATCCTGTATAGCGGCAGGAAAAAATAATTCATGGGGATGTGCCTGAAAGGGTACATCCCTTTTCTCTTAAAGGTGAATCTCATCACCGGAAAAGAAAAACAGGCCTGCGCCTGTTCCTGATCCTGATTATTTCTGTTTAGCCAGCCACTTGCGGTGGGAGACAGTGCGCATGACGCGGATCGCTGTCTGTTCACCCTCAAAGTGGAACTGATTCATGCCGGTTTCCTTCCAGCCTTCAATCGCGTCCTCGGCGTCTTCGATGAATTCTTCGGCTGCCATGAGTCCGTACAGTCTTGTCGGAATGACATAGAAGGGGGTGTCGGGATATTTGTCGGCGAGCTGTTTAGCGTTATGGGCAAGATGCGGGCACAGCATGACAATATCGACATTTCCGACCATGTCGCCGATGCCGCCGAAGTCAAACGGCTTGAATACAAAATCCGCTCTGTCTTCAAGACCTTTTTCCTTTACTTCCGCATTGAGATGTGTGACAAGAGCGCTGGAGGAGAAACCGCCTCCGCAGGTAACCATAATATGCAGCATTCACTTTCCTCTTTCCGGCCTGTATGCCTTTTCCACGGTCATAACCGTATCAGATCAATCATCTTTCTTTTTCCGGTGATGATTATCCTCTAAAATAAGAATGAAGCCGGTGGTAACCACCAGGTCAAGGACAAAAAAGGAAATTCTTATGAAATACACGCAGAAGGATGTCTGCCGTCTTCTCAACATCAAAAGAGAGACGCTGCGCCATTATGAAAAAGAAGGCCTGATCGTTCCTGAGATCGATCCCGTCAACCAGTACCGCATGTATGACATCGATACCGTGTATCTGATCTCTGAATGCAAAAGATACCAGGCCAATGAATTCTCCCTGGCCGAAATCAGGGAAATGCTCAAAGAGGATACCCTGGAAACCTACACAGCCCGCATGGAGGAAAAGCAGAAGGAATTCGAAAAAAAAAGGGACTATTACATCCGTCTTGCCGCGTTCAACGCCGACTATATCACGCGTTTAAAGCGGATCCCTGCCACCATCAACACGCCATGCGTCACAGAGGAGGAAGCCATCCTGTTTGTGAAGGAAAGGGAAGGGACCGCACTGACCCTGACCCCGGAAAACATCGAAGCCAACCGGATGATCCGCGCCGATCTTTCCGACAGTTTCATCATGGGGTACTTCCCCGATGAAAACAGCGAACACTGCGAGTGGGGCTTCGGCAGGTGGATCCGCTGCGCACAGGCTGATCCGGAAAACGGAAAGGTCATTCCATCAGGCAGGTCATTAGCATGCACGGTGGATATCGGCAGTGACATGAAGATCAGCTCCTCCTGGGCAGACAGTCTGAAGACATATGCGGAAGAAAACGGAATTCATACAGCCGGAACCATCATCATGCGCCAGCTGGTCAGAGTCACCGGCAATCACGAAACGCACCGCTACATGGAAATCGTCATGCCGCTGGCGGAAGAATGAACATCTGACCAGAGATACACTTTATACATCCGGAGGACAGAGGTCTTCCGGTTTTTCAGTTTCCGCACAGTCAATGAGCTTTGCATGATTTACCGCAATGCATATTGAAACGGTGCATTAATTGCATTATAGTAGATAATGCAAAGAGGTGATAAAAATGATTCTGAAATTTGATTTTGAAAGCAATGAGCCTCTGTACATGCAGATCCGCAACCAGATCGTGGTCGGCATCGGCGAAGGAAAACTCAAACCGGGAGAAAAACTGCCGACGATCAGGGCCCTGGCGGAGGAATCCGGCATCAACATGATGACTGTTTCCAAGGCTTATCAGATGCTGAAGCAGGAAGGCTTCATTGTGACCGACAGACGCAGCGGCGCGATTGTGAAGAAAAGAGAAAACACCGCCCGCGTATCCGATACCACCCTCAAAGCGCTGCGCATTTCGTTCTCCGAACTGCGGGCAGCCGGTCTGAACAAGCAGGAGATCATTGATCTCTGTGACAAAATCTATGAAGAAGGTGAAGTGAAATGATGAATATGATTCTGTTCGGATCCATGATCTGGATTCCGGTATTAATCGCATATATGCTCATCAACGAGGCAAAGTTCAAAAAGAACATTGTCATCGGCGTGACTCTTCCCAAAGAAGCGCGTGAGGATGAAAAAGTCCTCTCCATTCTCGATACTTTCAAAAAACAGGAAATCCTGATCTGCGTCATCCTCATGGCGCTGGGCGTGCTGTGCATGATCTTTGTGAAGAAGTTTTCGATGACAGTCTTCACGATCTGGATACTCATGTGCATCGTGGCTCCCTATATTCCATACATCCTGACAAACATCCGTTTAAAGGAATACAAGGAGGAAAAAGGGTGGGGAGCACAGAAAAGAACCGTCTATACGGACACCGCCGCCCAGAGGCAGCCTGAGCCGCTGAACTCCTGGCTGTTCTTCCCGCCGGTTCTGATCTCACTGATACCGCTTGTCTGGGATCATCAGACGTGGTTCCTGTATGTTCTCTTCGCGGTACTGTGCGTTCTCTTCTGGCTTTCCTGCCGCTGGCTTTACAGAAACAAGCCGGAAATGGTCGATGAAAACACAGACGTCACAAACACCCTGAGCCGCATGCGCCGTTACAACTGGTCGAAGATGTGGCTGGTGTGCAGCTGGCTCATGGCGATGATGGCTCTGTGCGCAGGCATCGATTTCAGATGGTCGCCCTGGGGGATGGTCACAGCCCTGGTTCTGACAGTCTTCTTAACCGTCTATGCGATCCGGATTGAAATGAAAACAAGGGCAGTCCAGGAAAAACTCACAAAGAACTCCGGCGCGGACTGGTATGTGGATGAAGACGACAGATGGCTCTATGGCCTGCTGTATTACAATCCCGATGACTCCCGCGTCATCATCAATAACCGTGTCGGTCTCAACACCACCATCAACATCGCAAGACCTGCCGGCAAAATCTTCATCGGCCTGACCGCGCTGGTTCTGGCGGCGCTGCCGTTTCTTGGCATCTTCTTTGACTCCATCGACACAAAACCGATCGACATGACAGTCAGCGAAGAAACAGTTGAAATCAGGTCCGGGCTTTCCGACTACAAAGTCAGTATTGCCGAGATTGATTCCCTTGAACTGCGCGAAGACCTGCTCACAAACCTTTCAAGAAGAAGCGGCACCGGCATGGAGCACACTCTCAAAGGCCACTTCACATCAAAGGAAACCGGCAATGTGACCGTGCTTGTTGATCCGACAGTTGAACCGTATATTTTCATTCAGACAAAAGACGGAAAGTACTGGTTCTTCGGCACAAGGGACTCAGAAACAACAGAACAGCTGTATGATCAGCTGAAACAATATACCGGACAATAAGAAAAGACCTCAGGCCTGAAAACCTGAGGTCTTTATTAAGTTCAGTTGATCAGTCGAGATCCTCGCCGTTGCTGCCGTAAACCTTCTGCATGTAGAAGAAGGAATCCTTCTTTGATCTTGCGAAGTCGCCGTTGCCGTCGTCGTCTCTGTCGACATAGATGAAGCCATAGCGCTTTCTCATTTCACCGGTTCCTGCGGAAACCAGATCTATGTGGCCCCACGGCATGTAGCCGCGAAGATCAACACCGTCGATTTCGATCGCGTCCTTCATGACCTGGATGTGCTTTCTCATGTAGTCGATTCTATAGGAATCATGGACGGAGCCGTCTTCTTCTCTGACGTCAATCGCGCCCAGACCGTTTTCAACGATCATCATCGGCAGCTGATATCTGTCGTAGATCTGGTTGAGGTTGATTCTCAGTCCTAACGGGTCGATTGTCCAGCCCCATTCAGAAGCGGTCAGATAAGGATTCTGCAGACCTCTGACCTGGTTGCCTTCGACCTGCTTGATGGATTCCGGATGAGCCGCGTATGTGGCTGAGCTGTAGTAGGAGAAGGAGTAGAAGTCGACAACGCCTTTCTTTAACAGTTCATCATCGCCCGGTTCCTTCTTGATGACGATGCCGTCTCTTTCAAGCTGCTTGACCTTGTAAGCAGGGTAGTAGCCTCTGCACAGAACATCGCCATAGAACCACTTCTGGTCATGGGCGGTTGTGATTTCGCAGAAGACATCCTCAGGATTGCAGGAATACGGATATGTCGCGCCATGGGCGATCATCAGACCGATGAAGTTTGTCGGATCGACTTCGTGGCCGATTGTGACTGCCAGGGCGGAACCAACGAACAGGTGCCATCTGCACTGTTCAGCGTTCTGCTTGTTGGAGATGTGTTCATGGACGCCGTTCATCATGAAGTTTGTGTTGATGTTGATTTCATTGATGGTCAGCCAGTAATGAACCTTGCCCTTGTATCTTGTGAAGACTGTGCGGCAGTACTTCTCAAAGGCATCGACTGTGTGTCTGGAAACCCAGCCGTCATACTCATTGGCCAGGTGCAGCGGGCAGTCGAAATGATAAATTGTGACTAACGGTTCAATACCGTACTTTTTGCATTCATCGAAGACATTGTCATAGAACTGAAGACCTTCTTCATTGGGCACTTCATCATCGCCGTTCGGGAAGATGCGTGTCCAGTTGATGGAAAGACGGAATACATTGCAGTTCATCTCAGCGAATAAAGCGATATCTTCCTTCCAGTGATGATAGAAGTCTGTCGCCTCATGGCTGGGATAATAGACGTCAGGGTCCACGAACGCCTTTGCGCCTGCGGGCACTTCATCACGGCCGCCGATTGTTGTCTTTGTGCCGTCCGCGAGAATGATCGAGAACTTTCTCGGGATGCCGTGAATGCCGTCGCCGCCGGTCAGTGTGTCCGCTACAGCTAAGCCCTTGCCGCCGGAAAGATATCCGCCCTCATACTGATTGGCAGCTGTTGCGCCGCCCCATAAAAAACCTTTCGGAAAACTCATTGAAACTCCTCCTGTTCTTTCTATAACTATATTATATCTGGAAGCGGTCTCGACTTGCCGTACAAAGCATGTGAAAATGTGTGATTCGCGCCTTTTGAAAATGAAAAGAGTACAATGAAACACAGGGAGGAAAAAAAACTTATGAAAGTCAATCCCTATGAACAGGAACACCTGAATATACTGCGGCCATACCTTTCCGAATGCGCCGTTCTCTTAAAGAAAAACGGGGATTTCCCGCTGGAAAAGCCATGTGAAATCGCAGCCTACGGATCAGGCGTGCGCCATACCGTCAAAGGCGGCACCGGCAGCGGCGAAGTCAATTCCCCACATTTCATCAATATTGAGGAAGGCCTTGAAAACGCCGGCTTCACCCTCACCAGTCAGAACTGGCTCAAACATTATGAACGCCATTACGAAAAGGCCAGAGCCATGCACTTTCTCACACTGAAAAAAGACGCGAGAAAGAAAAGAACCCTGGCGGTGGTTGAGGGCATGGGCAGAACCGTCAGGGAGCCCGAATACTACATTCCTTTTGACGCAGAAGGCGATACTGCCATTTACGTCATCCGCAGAATCTGCGGTGAAGGGGGAGACAGAAGCGAAGAGGACATCCGCCTGACTGATACCGAAATCCGCGACATCCTCACCGTCAATCATCAATATAAGAAATTCATACTGGTGATCAACAGCGGCGGCTATATCGACCTGACCCCCGTCAAAGACGTGGACAACATTCTTCTTTTATCACAGCTTGGCACAGAAACCGGCGCCGTGCTCGCCGATATTCTTCTCGGCAAAGCGTATCCTTCCGGAAGGCTCAGCGCTTCCTGGGCAAAAGCGGAAGATTACTATCAGGACAACGGATTCGGCGAATGGGATGATGTGCGCTATCGGGAAGGAATCTATACAGGCTACCGGTATTTTGACTCCTTCAGAAAAGAAGTCCTTTATCCCTTCGGCTATGGCCTGGGATATACGGACTTTGAAATCACGCCTCTGAACTATGAACAGAAGGGCGAAGAACTCCTTTATACATGCATGGTGAAGAACACCGGCGCCTTCAGGGGAAAAGAAACCGTCCAGCTCTACGTCACGCCGCCCGGTCCCGATCAGCCGTATCAGGTTCTTGCGGCATTTGCCAAAACAGAAGAGCTGAAGCCTGAAGAAACACAGCAGCTCACACTGCATTTCCTTTTACGCGGCCTTTCCGTCTATGACACAGTCACACAGTGCTATGTGCTGAAGAAAGGGGATTACCTTCTGCGCATCGGCTCTTCTTCCAGAAACACGCAGCTGGCCGGCGCTTTCCATATCTCCGAAGACCATTGTGTGCAGAAAGCGGTCAATATTCTTTCTCTGCCTGACTTTATCGATCTCACTTCCGAATCAACGGTGAATGAGATTCCTTCCTCGATGATTTCCATTGATCTTTCACTGATTAAAGAACAGCAGCTTCAGGAGATGAATACGGATATCCCCGATTCTTTCCGGGATCTTGATGAAGAAACCCTGGCTGCGATGAACATCGGCGCCTATGGCATGGGCCTGACCGACATCATCGGCAACGCCGCCAAGCAGGTCGCCGGGGCTGCCGGGGAGACGGCTTATTTCCCTGAAGAATACGGCTATCCGCTTCTGGTCATGGCCGACGGCCCTGCCGGTCTGCGCTTAAGCAGGAATTATTTTGAAGACAAAAAAGGAAAAGTCCACGCCCTTGGCTCCGTCTTTCCCGAAACGGTCGGCGAGCTTCTGCCCAAAGGAATTGTGCGGGCCGCCGATACATTCAAACCAAAACCGCGTAAGAAAGACATTGTCCATGAACAGAACGCCACGGCGCTGCCCATCGGCACCGCCATCGCCCAGTCATGGAATCTTGAATTCGCAGAGCTTTGCGGCGATATCATCGGCCGGGAGATGGAAGTGTTCCATGTCGATTTATGGCTTGCCCCGGCGCTCAATATCCAGCGCGATGTGCGCTGCGGCAGAAACTTTGAATACTTTTCCGAAGACCCGCTTGTGTCCGGACTTTTCGCCGCCGCCATTACAAAAGGCGTCCAGAAACATCCCGGCAAAGGCGTCACTCTCAAGCACTTCTGCGCCAACAGCCAGGAGACCAACCGCTACAATTCCAACTCCGTCCTTTCAGAAAGGGCGTTAAGGGAAATCTATCTGCGCGGCTTTGAAATCGCCATCCGTGAGTCACATCCATATGCAGTCATGACTTCCTACAACCTGCTCAACGGCATCCATACCTCCGAGCATTCAGGACTTCTCATCGATGTGCTGCGCAGGCAGTTCGGATTTGACGGCATTGTCATGACCGACTGGGTGACCGCCGGCTTCCTCTTTTCCAGACAGTCAAAATATCCGGTTCCCGACGCCGCCAAAGTGGCCGCTGCCTCCAACGATCTTTTCATGCCCGGCTCAGACAGGGAAAAGAAGGAAATCCTCAAAGGCCTTAAAGAGGGAAGGGTCACAAAAGAACAGCTGGCCGCCAACGCTTCCCGCGTCGCCCGCACGGCTGTGAAGATGCGTCAGAACGCGCTGAAATGACCGTTCATCCATGAAAGCTGTTTCAGTTTAACTTTCAATCGTTTCATTTCCTTTTCCAAAACTGTCAGTTCGTGCATTGACATCCGTATTTCAAAATGATACCTTTTACACGGTCATCAGCACAGCAGTGCCTGAAGACATCAAGATGGAGCAGGAGCGTATCATGATGAAGGTTGTCGGAATGTTTACAATCGAATCAGTTCCCGTCAGTGAGTCCTATCCCGGTTTCTCAATGTTTATCATTTAGAAACCGGTTTTTTCTTATACTCACATTCCATCGCTGTTCTCAAAACGTCAATGCATCGCGCCATAAAACACTGTTGATTCAGGAAGGAGAGACACAATGGCAAAAAGGACAGACATCAAAAAAGTACTGATTATAGGCTCAGGACCGATTGTCATCGGCCAGGCGGCGGAATTCGACTATGCCGGAACCCAGGCGTGCATCGCCTTAAGGGAAGAGGGCTACCAGGTCATTCTCTGCAATTCCAACCCGGCGACAATCATGACAGACACCCAGATGGCGGACAAAGTCTATATGGAACCGCTGACCCTGGAGTACATCGCCAAAATCCTGCGCTATGAAAGACCCGACGCAATCGTGCCCGGCATCGGCGGCCAGACCGGTCTGAACCTGGCTGTCCAGCTCGACAAAAAGGGCATTCTCAAAGAATGCGGCGTCGAACTGCTCGGCACACCGAGAGAAAGCATCGAAAGGGCGGAGGACCGCCAGATGTTCAAGGAAATGTGCCAGAAGATCGGCGAACCGGTCATCCCCTCTGAAATCACATATTCCCTCGACGAAGCCATCGAAGCCGCAAAGCACATCGGCTATCCGGTTGTCTTAAGACCCGCGTTCACACTCGGCGGCACCGGCGGCGGCTTTGCCTACAATGAAGAGGAACTCATCGAAATCGGCACAAACGCCTTCCAGCTTTCCCCGGTTCACCAGGTCCTCATCGAAAAGAGCGTCAGAGGCTACAAGGAAATCGAGTTTGAAGTCATGCGTGACTCCAACGACAAGACGATCACGATCTGCGGTATGGAAAACGTCGACCCCGTCGGCGTCCACACCGGCGACTCCATCGTTGTCGCCCCGATCCTTTCCCTCAATGACCATGATCTGAAAATGCTCAACGATTCGGCGATCAAGATCATCCGCGAGCTCAAAATCGAAGGCGGCTGCAACGTCCAGTTCGCTCTCCATCCGGAAACCAGCGAATACTTCCTGATCGAAGTCAACCCGAGAGTTTCCAGAAGCTCCGCCCTTGCCTCAAAGGCTTCCGGCTATCCGATCGCAAGAGTCACCGCGAAGATCGCCATGGGCATGGCGCTTGAAGAGATTGAAGTGGCCGGCACAACCGCCGACAAGGAACCCAGCCTCGATTACATCGTCGCCAAGTTCCCGCGCTTCCCGTTTGACAAGTTCCCCAACACACCAAATCAGCTGGGCACCCAGATGAAGGCGACCGGCGAAGTCATGGGCATCGGTTCCAACCTCGAAGAATGCATGTTAAAGAGCGTGCGTTCCCTGGAAACAGGCGTCAACCACCTCTACAAGGCCGCCTTTGACTCTTACACAACTGAAGAGCTGCTCGACTATGTCGCCGAGTTCCGCTATGACAATATCTTCGCCGTCACCGAACTGATCAGAAGGGATGTGCCGGTTGAAAAGATCCATGAGATCACAATGATCACCGACCTCTTCCTCAATTCCATCAAAAAGATTGTTGAGATGGAAAGAACACTGGCCGCAAACCCCAATGACTTTGAAACACTCAAAGCCGCGAAAAAGATGGGATTCTGCGACGCCTTCATCGCAAAGCTCTGGAAGACTGACGAACTGTCCGTCTTCGATATGAGAAAGAGCAATAACCTCTTCCCGGTCTTCCGCATGGTCGACACCCTGCACTCCGGCAAGTACATCGCCTACCACTATTCCTCCTACACAGGCGAAAACCAGTCCCGCCTCTCCGATAAAAAGAAGATCGTCGTTTTGGGCGCCGGCCCGATCCGCATCGGCCAGGGCATCGAGTTTGACTACTCCACCGTCCACGCCGTGCAGACCATCGCCAAGGCAGGCTATGAGGAAATCATCATCAACTCCAACCCGGAAACCGTCTCCACCGACTATACAACCGCCGACAAACTCTACTTTGAACCGCTCACCCCGGAAGATGTCATGAACATCGTCCTGTTT
This sequence comes from uncultured Erysipelotrichaceae bacterium, assembly GCA_902775735.1. Taxonomy (GTDB): domain Bacteria; phylum Bacillota_I; class Bacilli_A; order Erysipelotrichales; family Erysipelotrichaceae; genus Bulleidia. The sequence continues at coordinate 33,973 of CACYNH010000014.1, read as the reverse complement.
GAAAACCCCGAAGGCGTCATCGCCTCCCTGGGCGGACAGACAGCGATCAATCTGGCTGAGCCGATCATGAAGCGCGGCGTCAATATCATCGGCACCAGCGTCGAGGCGATCGAAAGAGCCGAAAACCGCGACAGCTTTGAAAAGGTGCTCCATGAACTCGGCATTCCCCAGCCGACCGGCAAAGCCGTCACAAAGATCGAGGACGGTCTTGCGGCGGCCGCCGAAATCGGCTATCCGGTTTTAGTCAGACCTTCCTTCGTCCTTGGCGGCAGAGCCATGCAGATTGTAGGCAATGAGGAACAGCTGAAGCACTACCTCAGAACAGCCGTTGAAATCGATGAGGACAAACCGGTTCTGGTCGATAAGTACATCGGCGGCAAGGAAGTCGAAGTCGACGCTGTATGCGACGGGCGCGACGTCTTCTGCCCGGGCATCATGGAACTGGTCGAAAGAACCGGCATCCATTCCGGCGACTCCATCTCCGTCTATCCGACATTCTCCATCTCCAACAAGGTGAAGGGAATCATCCTGCAGTACACAAAGAAGCTGGGTCTTGGCATCGGCATCGTCGGCATCTACAACATCCAGTTCATCGTCGACAAAGACGACAACGTCTATGTCATCGAGGTCAATCCCCGCTCCTCCAGAACCGTTCCGTTCCTCTCCAAGGCAACCGGCTATCCTTTAGCTGACATCGCCACGGAAGTGATCCTGGGCAAGAGCCTCAAGGAACAGGGATTCTTCGATCTCTATCCGGAGGAAAAGAAGCGCTACTATGTCAAGGTTCCTGTCTTCTCATTCTCGAAAATCAAGGGACTTGACGCCTACCTCTCCCCGGAAATGAAGTCCACCGGCGAAGCGATCGGCTACGACGACAGACTCAACAGAGCTCTTTACAAAGCCCTGCAGGCTTCCAGCATGAGCTTAAGAAACTACGGCACCGTCTTTGCGACCATCGCCGATGACGACAAGGAAGAAGCGCTGCCGCTGATCAGACGCTTCTATGACCTCGGCTTCAACATCGAAGCGACAAGAGGCACTGCCGAATTCCTCAAGGCCAACGGCATCCGCACCCACATCAGAAAGAAGATCTCCGAAGATCCCGACGACATCCCCGGCGCGATCAGACAGGGCCACATCGCCTATGTGATCAACACCAGAAAGATCCAGTCGGCAGACGAGGCCAACGACGGCGCCCAGATCCGTATGTGCGCGGTCGAAAACAACACCACGATCTTCACATCCCTTGACACCGTCAGGGCACTGCTTGACGTCCTGGAGGAAATCACATTAAAGATCTCCACCATCGACGCCTGATCACAGAAACCTTACTCATCCCGCATGTCAAAGCCATGCGGGTTTTTTATGCAGAGACCGCAGAGCGAAGAGGGGAAGAGAGGAAGAAAGGCAGTGTAAGCGCTGCCGTTTTTCCAACGGCGAAAAGTTCAGAAAAATCAGTAAAAAACGCGAAAAGATGAGTTTCTCAACTTGTCAAAACGGAAACAGCGGTGTAACATTTCACGCGGCGCAGAACCGGTTAAAAATTTCCTGATTCAGCGCGGTAAAATATTATGTCAGTGATTTCACAATCAGGGGTACCTGAAATGGTTGAATTGTGTTATCATGTCTCTGATTTTGGATTTTAAGGAAGGTAGGTATTTTTGTATATGAATAAACAGGTTCATATCACTGAAGTAGTGCTGCGTGACGCCAATCAGTCGCAGATTGCCACACGTATGCCGAGATCCGATTTCGAGGGAATTCTCGAAACCATGGACAAGGCCGGCTACTACTCAATGGAAGTCTGGGGAGGCGCCACATTTGATTCCTGTCTGCGTTATCTTGATGAAGATCCGTGGGACAGACTGCGCTTTATCCGCTCCAAGGTAAAGAACACAAAGCTGCAGATGCTGCTGAGAGGGCAGAACATCCTCGGCTATAAGCACTATTCCGATGACACTGTCCGTGCTTTCGTCCGCAAGTCGGTCGAAAACGGTATTGATATTATCCGTATCTTTGACGCGCTGAACGACCCGCAGAACATGGCCACAGCCATCGACGAATGCCTCAAGGCAGGCGGTTACGCCCAGGGCACAATCTGCTATACAATCAGCCCGATCCACACATTTGAAAAGTATGTCGAACTCGGCAAGACGCTCGAATCCATGGGCTGCAACTCCATCTGCATCAAAGATATGGCCGGTATCATGAGCCCGCAGGTCTGCTACGACCTCGTTTCCGCTCTTGTCAAAGAAGTGAAGATACCTGTTTATGTACATTCCCACAGCACAACCGGTCTGGGTCCGCTGACCCTGATGAAGGCTGTTGAAGCAGGCGCTGCCGGCATCGACACCGCCATCTCCATCTTCTCCGGCGGCACATCCCACCCGGCAACCGAATCCATGGTTTACGCCCTCAATGAAATGGGTTATGACTGCGGCGTTGACCTCAAGGTCTGCCAGGCCATCAACAACCATTTCAAGCCGGTCCAGGCAAGATTCCTCAAGGAAGGCGGCCTCAACCCGTCCGTTCTTACAACAAAGATCGACGCCCTGAACTACCAGATTCCGGGCGGCATGTTATCCAACCTGATCGCCCAGCTGACCGCGGTCGACAAACTCGACAAGCTGGATGAGGTTCTCGCCGAAACACCGCGAGTCAGAAAAGACCTCGGCTATCCGCCTCTGGTCACCCCGATGAGCCAGATGGTCGGCGTCCAGGCTGTCACAAACGTCCTGACCGGCGGCCGCTACAAGAACATCTCCAAGGAAGTCAAGAGCTACCTCAGAGGCGAATACGGCAAGGCTCCCGGTGAAGTCAGCCAGGAACTCGTCAAACTCGCCCTGGGCGATGAAAAGCCGATCGAAGGCCGCTATGACGACACCATCGAGCCGGAAATCCCGGGCGCAAGAGCGTACCTCGGATCCCTGGCTGAGAGTGAGGAAGATGTGCTGAGCTATGTCGCATTCCCGCAGCAGGCTGAAGCTTATCTGAAGGAAAGACAGGAAAAGAAAGCCCTCAAGGTCAGCTACTCGATCGAGGAGGCGGAGTAATATGGCCATCGGTCAAGCTCTCATGATCGCCCTGTCCGGATTCCTTGTTGTATTCCTGATGCTGGTGCTCCTATGGGGCATCCTCGTACTCATCAACAAGGCCGTCTCGGCGATGGAAAAGGCAGTCGAAAGCGAAGCGCCGGCTCCCGTCGCGAAGCCCGCGCCCGCTCCCGTCAAAGCGGAAGAAAAGCCGCACGAAATCTACGGCGGCGAAATCGCGCTCTATGACGTGGACGAAAAGACGGCAGCCTGCCTCATGGCGATTGTCAGCGACTCCAGCGGCATTCCGCTTGATCAGCTGATCTTCAAATCGATCAAAGCACTGGACTAAGGGGGACGAATCAAAATGAAATATATTGTTACATTAAACGGAAAAAAATACGAAGTGGAAGTTGAAAAGGGAAACGCCACAGCCGTATATCTGGGCAAGGCAGAAGAAGTTCATAAAGCTTCCGAAGCAGCACCTGCGCCCGCCGCTTCACCCGCGCCCGCAGCCGCTCCGGCTGCACCGGCCGCACCTGCCGGAGCAGGCGATCCCATCAAGTCGCCGATGCCCGGCACAATCCTGGACGTCAGAGTTGCCCAGGGCCAGAGCGTAAAAGAAGGCGAAATCCTCTTCATTCTTGAAGCGATGAAAATGGAAAATGAAATCGTTGCCCCGAAGAATGGCACGATCACATCAGTTACTGTGACGAAAGGCGCTTCCATTCAGACAGATCAGATTCTGGCGACAATGCAGTGAGGTGAGGGAAGATGTATATTATCGAAGTCCTTGCCAAAATCTTCCAGGAGTCCGGCTTCGCCGCTCTTCTTGAAGATCCCAGATATCTTGTGATGATTCTTGTCGCATGCCTGCTGCTTTATCTTGGCATCGGCAAGAAATATGAGCCTCTGCTCATGATCCCGATCGCTTTCGGCATCCTGCTGGCAAACCTGCCCCGCACCGGAATCACCGAAGGCCTGATCCATTACCTTTCATTAGGCGTTGAATACGGCATCTACCCGTCGCTTGTCTTCCTGGGCACCGGCGCCATGACCGATTTCGGACCGCTGATCGCGAGTCCCTCATCACTGATCATGGGCGCGGGCGCGCAGTTCGGCATCTTCACGGCGTTCCTGCTGGCGCTGGCCCTCGGCTTTGATCCCAAAGTCGCAGCTGCCATCGGCGTCATCGGCGGCGCTGACGGTCCGACCGCGATCCTGACCGCTTCCAAGCTGGCCATGGAATACCTGCCGGCCATCGCGATCGCAGCCTATTCCTACATGGCTCTGATCCCGATGATCCAGCCGCCTCTGATGAGACTGATGACAACCGAAAAAGAACGCAAGGTTGTCATGAAGCAGACAAGATCCGTATCCAGAACCGAGAAGATCATCTTCCCGATCGCGGTCACGATCTTCGTTGTCCTGCTGATTCCCGATACCGCACCGCTGGTGGGTATGCTGATGTTCGGCAACCTGCTCAAGGAAACAGGTCTGACCGACAGACTTTCCGACACCGCCCAGAACGCCCTGACAAACATCGTCATTATCTTCCTGGGCATCTCCGTCGGCGCAAAGGCTGTCGCCACAACCTTCCTGACACTGAGAACAATCGAGATCATTATCCTGGGTCTCATCGCGTTCAGCTTCTCGACCATCGGCGGCCTCATGCTCGGCAAGATCATGTACCGACTGACCGGCGGCAAGGTCAATCCGCTGATCGGTTCAGCCGGCGTCTCCGCGGTTCCGATGGCTGCCCGTGTCAGCCAGATGGAAGGCCAGAAGGCGAATCCGAGCAACTATCTGCTCATGCATGCAATGGGTCCCAACGTCGCCGGCGTCATCGGTTCGGCTGTCGCTGCCGGCTTCATGCTGAAGATTTTCGGCGGATAAGCAATGTGAAAACAGCACTGAAAAGTGCATATCAAGCGGTATTTCACAATTGAAAACGCATACATCTGACATTGTTAAAAGTTTGTCATAAAATTCACATTTAAATGAAATTTCGTTACTGACTTTTCATATAAAACGGTTTAAAATACGCGTTGAAATGTTGAAAAAACATTTAAGGAATGGAGAAATAAAATGTCTGAAATCAATTTAGAAAAGTATGGAATTACAGGTACAAAAGAGATCGTCTACAATCCTTCCTATGAACTTCTGTTCAACGAAGAGATGAAGCCTGAACTGACCGGCTATGAAAAGGGTCAGCTCACAGAACTCGACGCTGTCAACGTTATGACAGGTATCTACACCGGCCGCTCCCCTAAGGACAAGTACATCGTTATGGATGAAAACTCCAAGGACACAGTCTGGTGGAATTCCCCTGAATATCCCAATGACAACCATCCGCTGAGCCAGGAAAACTGGGCCAAGCTGAAGGAACTCGCACAGAAGGAACTCTCCAACAAGAGACTGTTCGTTGTCGACGCATTCTGCGGCGCCAACAAGGATACACGCATGGCAGTGCGCTTCATGATGGAAGTCGCATGGCAGGCACACTTCGTCAGAAACATGTTCATCAAGCCGACTGAGGAAGAACTGAAGAACTTCGAACCTGACTTCGTTGTCTACACAGCTTCCCTGGCAAAGGTTGAAGACTATAAGGAAATGGGCCTCAACTCCGAGACAGCCGTTGCCTTCAACATCACAAGCCGTGAGCAGGTCATCCTGAACACATGGTACGGCGGCGAAATGAAGAAGGGTATGTTCTCCATGATGAACTACTACCTGCCGCTCAAGGGCATCGCTTCCATGCACTGCTCCGCAAACACCGATATGGAAGGCAAGAACACAGCCATCTTCTTCGGTCTCTCCGGAACAGGTAAAACAACTCTGTCCACAGACCCGAAGCGTCTGCTCATCGGCGATGACGAGCACGGCTGGGATGACGAAGGCGTCTTCAACTTCGAAGGCGGCTGCTATGCCAAGGTCATCAACCTCGACAAGGATTCCGAACCGGATATCTACAACGCCATCCGAAGAGACGCTCTGCTTGAAAACGTCACAGTCGACGCTGAAGGCAAGATCGATTTCGCCGACAAGAGCGTAACCGAGAACACACGTGTTTCCTATCCGATCGACCACATCGAAAAGATCGTCCGTCCGGTTTCCGCAGGTCCCGCTGCTGAAAACGTCATCTTCCTGAGTGCTGACGCGTTCGGCGTTCTGCCGCCCGTCTCCATCCTCACTCCGGAACAGACACAGTACTACTTCCTCTCCGGCTTCACAGCCAAGCTGGCAGGAACAGAGCGCGGCATCACAGAACCGACTCCGACATTCAGCGCATGCTTCGGTCAGGCCTTCCTCGAACTCCATCCGACAAAGTACGGTGAAGAGCTCGTCAAGAAGATGAAAAAGAGCGGCGCCAAGGCTTATCTGGTCAACACCGGCTGGAACGGCACAGGCAAGCGTATCTCCATCAAGGACACAAGAGGCATCATCGACGCGATCCTGAACGGCGACGTCCTCAAGGCTCCGACAAAGAAGATCCCTTACTTCGACTTCGAAGTACCGACAGAACTGCCGGGCGTTGACTCCGGTATCCTCGATCCCCGTGACACATATGCCACAGCCGAGGAATGGAATGTCAAGGCGGAAGATCTCGCTTCCAGATTCATCAAGAACTTCAAGAAGTACGAGACAAACGAAGCAGGCAAGGCTCTCGTCGCTGCCGGACCCAAGCTCGACAAATAATCAGCTTACCCAGAAACTGGTGTGATCATTCACATCAGTTTTTTTAAATCCTTCCGCTATACTGAAGAAAGAAAAGGAACAGAAATATGGAACAATTCATTACTGAGCGGGATCATCTGATCATCCGCGGCACCATGTATGGAGAACCTCAGGATCAGCCAAAACCCGCCGTCATCCTCAGCCATGGCTTCATGGCTGATTCCTCCATGTGCAAAGACTATGCGAAGCTGCTTGCGGCCATGGGATATCTTGCCTTCACATTCGATTTCTGCGGCGGCGGGCTCAGGGGAAAAAGCGATGGCAGAACGACGGACATGTCTGTTCTGAGCGAAGTCAGAGACCTTCAGGCGGTGATTTCATATGTCCTCTCACTTCCTTATACAGATCAAAGAGTCCATCTTTTCGGCTGCTCGCAGGGCGGTTTTGTCTCGGCACTCACAGCCGTTCAAACGCCTGAAGTAACTGCTTCACTGACTCTTCTTTATCCTGCTTTCTGCATTCCCGGCGACGCCAGAAGCGGCCACATGATGTTCGCAAAGTTCGATCCGCACAGCATCCCGGACATCATCGCCTGCGGCCCGATGAAGCTTGGCGCCTGCTATGTGAAGAATGTCATTGAAATGGAACCGTGGAAAGAGATTCATGGGTATGAAGGCCCCGTTCTTTACCTGCAGGGCACATCCGACAGGATCGTCGATGTCAGTTACGCCAGAAGGGCAAGGGAAGAATATCCGGACTGCATGTACCGCGAAATAGAAGGCGGCGGCCACATGTTCAAAGGAAAACACGAGCGCGCCGCAAGAGAATACATACGCATCTTCTTTACACAGCGGCTTCTGGAGCGTATCTCATCCATCCCGTTTCCTTTGGAGTGAATTTGGATATAATAGGTTTGTTTCAGGAGTAATAAAGTTATGAGAGCTTTTATCAACTGCAGAATATACAAAAGTGAGGATACCGCGTTTCTGATTGATGAAAACGAAATCATCGAAACCGGAAGCGATGCGGAAATCCTCTCCCATATTTCAAAGAATATTGAAGTGACGGATCTGGGAGGCATGCTGGTGATGCCGGGCTTTGTCGACAGCCACATGCACCTGGTGTCTCTTGGCAAGCTTTTAAACTCAGTGCGTCTGGATGGCATGACCGGCATGAAGGACATTCAGGCAGCCATCGCGAAAAAAGGCGCTTCAGCGCGTGAAGGAGAATGGATTGAGGCAAGAGGCTACAATGAAGAGCGCTTCACGGACGGCTTAAAGCCTTCAAGACAGCTTCTGGATGAAGCCTGCACTTCCCATCCCGTCATCGTTACAAGAGCCTGCGGCCACATTGCCGTGATCAACTCCAAGGCAATTGAAGAAGCAGGATTAAGCGAAGAGACAGCCGTCGAAGGCGGCCGTTTCGATCTGGAAACCGGGCTTCTTGAAGAAAACGCGATTTCTTATGTCCGCTCCAAAATCCCTTATCCGGATGAAAAGACATTAACCTCATATCTGGAAGCGGCGATGGATTACTGTAACAGCCATGGCATCACCTGTGTGGGATCGGACGATTTCCTTTCGGCAACAGAAAACTACAAGGATATCCTGAATCTTTACGAAAAGCTTTCCTACCAGGGAAGAATGAACGTGCGCGTCAATGAGCAGTGCCAGTTCAATTCACCCAAAGAGTTCGCGGGTTTCCTGGATGAAGGCTATACAACGGATGTGGGCAATGACTTTTTCCGCATCGGTCCGCTCAAGCTCATCACCGACGGATCGCTCGGCGGCAGAACAGCCGCGCTGCGCCATCCTTATACCGATCAGCCTGACACAGAAGGTATGATGATCATGGATGAAGAGGAAATCGAAACCTTTGTCTTGCTGGCAAACCGTTTCAACATGCCGACAATTGCCCACGCGATCGGCGACAAAGCCGTTGAAACAATGCTGGAAGTCTATAAAGACAATGTCTATGAAGGCAATCCGCTTCACCATGGCCTTGTCCATTGCCAGATCATGTCGCAAGCACAGAGGGAACAGATCATTAAAATGAAGCTGAGCTGCTATATCCAGCCCCAGTTCATCGATGCGGACGCCGAATTCCTGGAAAGCCGTGTCGGTAAAAACAGAGCTCAGTCCTCTTATCCGTTCAGATCACTTTTTGAAGGCACCCTGGCTTCCGGCGGTTCCGACGCGCCGGTCGAGATGCCTGATCCGCTTGCGGCGATCCGCATGGCGATCACAAGAACCTCCATGCATTCAGAGGCGAAGATGAATCAGGATGAGTGCCTCAGCAATGCGCAGGCGATTGAGCTGATGTGTGACAAAGGCTATGAGCAGCTGTTCATGAACGACCGTTTCGGAAAGATCGCAAAGGGCTTTACTGCAGACTTTACCGTCATCGATCAGGACATCCGTGAAATGAAGCCGGAAGACATCACCAGCGCAAAGATCATGATGACTGTCATCGACGGCAGGACGGTATTTGAAAGATGATCCGCTTCATCAAAGAGGAAGACATTCCGGTCATTCTGAAATGGTACAACCACTATATTGAACACGATACAGCCACATTTGAAACCGAACCGCTTTCCCTGGAAGAATTCACAGAGCGCGTCCACAGCATCATCGCCCGCTATCCCTGGATCATTCTGGAAAAAGAAGGCAAACCGGTGGGATACGCGTATCTTGGTTCCTTTATTCCAAGAGCCGCCTACAACTGGACATGCGCTCTCGCCATCTATCTCGATCCCGAAGAAACCGGAAAAGGCTATGGCAGCGAGCTCATGGCGGCGGCCATCGGCATCGCTCAAAAAGCCGGCTGCCGTGTGCTTCTGTCAAACATCACAAAAGGAAACAGAGCCTCCGAGCGCCTTCATGAAAAGTTCGGCTTTGAGGAAAAGGGCACCTTCGAGGATGTCGGATACAAATTCGGAAAGTGGCTGTCCATCACCTATTATTCCAAAAAACTCAACCCCACAGACAGCGAACCGGAGCCTCTTGTGAATCCGGCAGAACAAAAGACGGAGGAATAAAAGAATGAAGTATTACGGAAGCCATAACTGCCCCGACTGCGTTAATTTCAGATCATATCTCGACCTCAATGACATTCCTTATGAATTCATTGACATAAACAGAAACATGGCCAATCTCAAAGAATTCCTCAGACTCAGAGACACGGATCCTGTCTTTGAGGCCGTGAAGGAAAACGGTTCCGTCGGCATTCCCGCCATCATCGACGGCGATCTCATCACAACGAACTGGGAAGCCTGGCTGGAAGAAAAGGGAATCGCAGTCACAAAAGAAAACAAAACCGTCTGTTCCATCGACGGAACAGGATGTTAGCTGGAATGCATTTCCGGTTTTTTCTATCCTGTGCTAATATAGTAGCCGCATGAAAACAGCGGTCCTGGCCGGCATCCGGCTGGAGGAAAATGAGCAGGAATTCAAAGCGGCGATGGATGAGACCGCTTCTCTTTGCCATGCCTGCGGCATTGAGATTGTCTCAGTGATCACCCAGGCTTCCCGCTCGTCTGATCCGGAAACTGCTTTCCGCAAAGGCAAATTCAAAGAGCTCTGCGCCGCCGCGAAGGAACTGGATGTTGATCTGATCATCTTCCACAATTCCCTGCGGATCATCGTTGCCCAGCGGATTTCAAAAGAAGCAGGCGTCAATGTCATCGACCGCACCGCCCTGATTCTCGACATCTTCGCTGACCGTGCCCGCTCAAAGCAGGCCAAGCTGCAGGTGGAACTTGCCAGGCTTCAGTACGATCTTCCCCGCGTCCTGCAGTCCACAGCCGACGAATCAGGCCACGAACGGGGCGGCTCGGCTTATAACAGAGGCGCCGGCGAAATGCGCTCCTCGCTTGTGCAAAGACGCTATGGCCAGAGAATGGCGCAGTTAAAGAAAGAGATCGAAAAGATCAAGAAACAGAAATACCAGGATGAAAGAAGACGCACCCGGACCATGATGAGAAGAGCCGCCTTAATCGGCTATACAAACGCCGGCAAAAGCTCGCTCATGAACGCCATGATCGAAATGGGCGAAGGGCAGGGAAAGCATGTCTATGAAGAGGATATGCTGTTTGCGACACTCGACACCAGTGTCCGCATGATCCCCTGGAGCTCCCGCAAGTTCCTTCTCTATGACACCGTCGGCTTTGTCTCGGATCTTCCCCATTCTCTGATCGACGCCTTCCAGGCGACCCTGGACGCCGCCAGGGACGCGGATCTTCTGATCCATGTCATTGACGGTTCCGACCCTGAATGGCAGCGCAAAGCCGATATCAGCGAGGACACATTAAAGCAGATCGGGGCAGGGGACATCCCCATCCTGAAAGTGTTCACCAAAGCCGATCTTATGGATGAAGTCCCTGAAGACGGCATGATTCATGTCTCATCCCTGACAAAACAGGGGATGAATGAAATGATGGACCGCCTCATGAATGAACTGTATCCGGACGAATCAAGAATCCAGGTCATGGTTCCCTATGAAAAAATGGCGATGGCCGCCGAATACCGCGCGGTTCTTAAAATGAAAACGGTTGAAGAGACTGAAGAAGGAATGATCCTGGAACTCAGCGGCCCCGCCCGATATACAGACGCCTTCCGTAACATGCGTATATAGAAAGAGGAAAAAATGAACAACACAGTCTGGAACAAAATGGACAAAGAAGAACTCAAGACACTGTACGCCTTCAATGAGGACTACAGACAGTTCCTGTCCGCTTCCAAAACCGAAAGAACCTTCGTCACCAACAGTATTAAACTCGCCGAAGAAGCCGGCTTCCGGCCGCTGGAAAGCTTTGAAGAGCTCAAAGCGGGCGACCGCGTCTATGTGAACAACCGCGGCAAGAACCTCTGCCTGTTTGTCATCGGCACAGAACCGGTCAAGAACGGCCTTAACATCCTTGGCGCCCACATCGATTCCCCGCGTATGGATCTCAAGCAGCACCCGCTCTATGAAAAAGACGGCCTGGCCCTGTTTGACACCCACTACTACGGCGGCATCAAGAAATACCAGTGGGTCGCGACCCCGATGGCTCTGATCGGCGTTGTCATCAAAAAAGACGGCACTGCCATTGAAATCAATATCGGCGACAAGGAAGGCGACCCGGTGGTCGGCGTTTCAGATCTTTTAATTCATCTCGCCTCCAAACAGATGGCAAAAACCGGCGCTGAAGTCGTGACCGGCGAAAGCCTTGATCTGCTTGTGGGCTCCATTCCCAATGATGAGGAAAAAGATCCCGTCAAAGCCAACCTTCTCAAACTGCTCAAAGATGAATATGACATTGAGGAAGATGATTTCATCTCCGCTGAAATCGAAGTCGTTCCGGCCGGACAGGCACGCGACTATGGTCTTGACCGCTCAATGATCATCGGCTACGGCCATGATGACAAAGTCTGCGCCTACACATCCCTAAGAGCGCTTTTCGAAATCGAAAAACCGGAAAGAACCTCCTGCTGCATTCTTGTCGACAAGGAGGAAATCGGTTCCGTCGGCAATACCGGCATGCAGAGCAGATTCTTTGAATATACCGTCGCTGAAATACTCGCGAAGCAGGGCGAGGAATCACAGCTCACACTCTTCCGCTGCCTGACAAATTCAAGAATGCTGTCGAGTGATGTCTCGGCCGCCTATGATCCGCTTTATCCCGAAGTCATGGAAGCCAAAAACTCCGCTTACTTCGGAAAGGGCATCTGCTTCAACAAGTTCACCGGCGCCCGCGGCAAATCAGGTTCCAATGACGCAAACGCTGAATATGTCGCCAAAGTCCGCCGGGTCATGGATGACAACAGCGTCATGTTCCAGACATGCGAGCTCGGCGCAGTCGACGCCGGGGGAGGCGGAACCATCGCCTACATTCTTGCCAACCTCAACATGGACGTCATTGACGCCGGCATCGCCGTTCAGAACATGCACGCTCCCAATGAAGTGGTTTCCAAAGCCGATGTCTATGAGGCTTACCGCGCTTATATCGCTTTCTTAAAGGATATGGATTAATACAGAGGCTCCTTTTCAGGGAGCCTTTTGAAAGGAAAGAACCAATGCGAATCATCATTGTCCGCCATGGCGATCCCGACTACGCCAACGATTCCTTAACTGAAAAAGGATGGAAAGAAGCGCGCCTGCTGGCTGAGCAGCTTTCAAAGACAGAGCTGACCCATATCTATGTTTCACCCTATGGCAGAGCGCAGGCAACCGCTTCCTGCACACTTGAAAAGCTGAACACAACAGCAGAGACTCTTGAATGGATGAAGGAATTTGAACCCCGGATCAGACGACCGGACAGACTCATCGGCCGCACCAGGGCCTGGGACTGGATGCCGGAAGACTGGAGTGAGAAAGATCATTTCTACGATCATGAATCATGGGTAACGGATCCCGTTATGCAGGAAGCCCATGTCAAAGAGGAATATGACCGTGTCTGTAAAGGCCTGGATGAGCTTCTGGCAAAACACGGCTACAGACATGAAGGCAGGCTCTTTAAAGTCACGCAGGGAAATCACGATACCCTCTGCCTGTTCTGCCATTTCGGCGTTGAAATGGTCATGATCAGCCATCTGCTGCACATTTCCCCGATGCCTTTATGGCATGGGTTCGTCGCTTCGCCGACCGGCGTTACAGTCATACACAGCGAAGAAAGAAGAAAGGGGACAGCTTCCTTCCGGATTCAGACCTTCGGCGATCTCTCTCATCTGTATCAGAACAATGAAGAGCCATCCTTTGCGGCAAGATTCTGCGAATGCTTTGAAGATGAGACCAAGCACTGATACAATAGTTAAAAAGAACCACCGGAGGAAATTCTAATGAAAGTCAGATTCTATTTTGTGCGCCATGGCGAAACACTCTTCAATAAAAGAGGAAGGGTTTCCGGTGTCTCCGATTCCCCGTTGACCAAAATGGGGATCGTTCAGGCCAAACGTGCAGGCGGCGCTCTTCATGATATATGGTTCGACAAAGCTTTTACTTCACCGGCAGAAAGATGCATCAACACCGCCGCCTGTGTCCTGGAAGGCAAGGGCATCAAAGCGGAGATTATAGACGGTCTTCATGAATATGATTTCGGACGTCTGGAAGGCAGCCGTTTCACTTCCCATCCCGATGAACTGAAGAAGTGCTTCGGGGAAATGGACTTCTCCGCCGTCGATGGCGAATCACGCGAAAAATGCGAGGAAAGAGTCCGGGAAACATTCAGGGAGATTCTTGGAAAATGCGATGACGGCGACCGTGTCCTGATCGCGAGCCACGGCTATTTCGAATTGTTTGTGATCCGCACCCTGCTTGGCAAGGATGCCGATACCTTCCGCCGGCTCAGAGAAGCCGAAAACCGTTCCCCGATTCCCAACGGCGGCATCATGGTCTTTGAATATGAAGACGGTGAATGGAATGTTCTTTCCATGCCGGAAGAACCGGAGACATATATGCCTTACGCCGAACAGAAAAAGGTCACATTCTACTATGTCCGCCATGGCGAAACACTCTTCAACATGTACAACCGCATGCAGGGCTCCTGCGATTCCCCTCTGACCGCAAACGGCATCCACCAGGCTGAACTTGCCCGTGACGCCCTGAAGAATGTCGACTTCGCCTTTGCCTACACCTCCTCCAGCAAGCGCGCAAGGGACACCGCTGAGATCATCTGTCAGCCCCATGGCATCACACCCGAACTCACGCCGCTGCTCAAGGAAGTCAACTTCGGCGACTTTGAAGCCGTGGTCCGCGATTCCTGGCAGAAGGAAATCAACGAGCGCCATATGACTGAAACATGGGATGACGTCGGCGGCGAAAACGCCACGGACGTGAAACTCAGAATCCTCGATATGCTCGATATCGCTTCAAGAAGGGCGAAAAACAACGAGAATGTTCTTCTTGTCTCCCATGGAACCTATTACCTCAACATCCTCTGGCAGATTTTCGATATCGACCGCGAAGAATACTTCGTGAACTGCCGCAAAGAAGGCAGACAGGGGATGCCCAACGGCGGAATCTTCATCTTTGAATATGCCGATGGCAGATATAAGATCCGTGAGCTGATGATGGCTCCGGAGGAAGCTGCTTCAAGACTCGGTTAAAAAACAATGTGCCTGTCAGAAACGGCAGGCATTTTATGTCATGACCGCGATGGTCACAGGAGATCTGATGTATGAGTGAAAACAGACAGAACAGACCCCCCGGCCCGCCGCACTGACTGGAAAAGCGAACCGATGCCCGCTCAGAATGCGACGTTCATTTTTGAAAGATCCTTCACTGATGAACAGATGGAAGCGCTGCGCCTTGGCAATATCCCCCGGGCGATGGAGGACAAGTGGTTCTGGTATATGGAGGGCTCAGCCCTTTACGCCCACCGCAGCTGGACAGGATACTGCATTTACCGCATCGATTTCAAAGAGGACGGTCACCATGAAGTGACGGTCAACCGCAATCCGGATCAATATACATGCACAGAAATAAAGAAAGACACAGAAACATTGAATAAGTTTCTGGACCGGTGGACAGAGATTCCCTATGATCACTGTCACCAGCGGCTTTCCGAAACATACGACGCACTAAACAGAAACAGCAGCAGTTAACACAGAAACACTTCCGGACAAAACAATCCCAAAAAAGAAACCCGCGGAGGAAAAGACTATGAAGAAACTGTGCGCAATGATTCTGTCCCTAGCCATACTGTGTATGTTAACAGCCTGCAGAAAAGAACCGCGCTTAATGCATGAAACCTACAGAGGAGAAATCACTGAGCTCGGGGACGATTATGTGGTAATCGGCTGCGGTGCAGCAGATCAGAAGGGAAAGTTTCAGTTCGGTGAGTGGACACAGCCGTTTGCGTTTAATCTGATCATCGGACAGAAAGTGATTATCGAAACTGAGTATTACAGCAGTGATGAAAAACCATATCCCCTCATCACTATTTCTCTGGACGATCAATGAAACAGCGTCCGCAAAAAAATCAGAAATAAAGAGTGAATATTATGAAATTTGTAGAACCATGTGAAGAATACAGCAGACAGATCCAGGCATACAGACAGGCATTTATCGAACAGGGAGATTCCATGGATGGAACCGGCAGTCTCAGAAACACTGAGGATCCGCTGGAATGGATTGAACAGTGCCGTCTGTGCAAAAATCCCGACACAGTTCCGGAAGGCCTTGTGCCGGCAACCCAGTACATGTTTGTGCGGGAAGAGGACAATAAGATCGTGGGAATGCTGCAGATCAGACATTCCCTGAACGATTATCTTGAAAAGTACAGCGGCCATATCGGCTATTCTGTCGCCCCGGATGAGCGCCGCAAAGGCTATGCCGCATTAATGCTCAAATCTGCTCTTGAAAAGTGCAGAGAGCTTGGAATCGATGATGTCCTGATCTCCTGCGGTGATACCAACACAGCCAGCAGGAAAACCATTCTTTCAAACGGAGGCGTCTACGATTCCACCGTTTATGAGCCGGGCAGAAAGGTCAGTCTTGAAAAATACTGGATTCATCTTTGCGAATGAGTGTATTCTGTCCGCATTCATACCGTGAAAACGCGACTGTTACAGAGCGTAACATCCATGAGGCTGAGCGTTTCTTGCGGCAGTTCATGCCTGACGTCTATATTGTGGGCGTCAAACAGAAGCCCGCAGGGCATGGAGGTAAATATGACATTTGGTGAAAAGCTGAAAAGCGCAAGACTCGAGGCAGGCTGCACACAGGAAGAACTGGCCTCAAAACTGACAGTCTCAAGAGCTGCCGTGGCGAAATGGGAAAGCGACAGGGGAATGCCCGATGTGGCAAATCTCAAAGCGCTGGCAGCCGCACTCAGCGTTAGTATTGATTATCTGCTCGATGACGGCAGTCCGATCGACCTTTCAATGACGAAGAAAGCAATTGACCTTCGTCAGTTCGGCGATACCGGAAAACTCTCACGGCTGAAGAAGGTGAAAATCAAAGAAAGAATTGTCTGCGAAGAATACCCTCAGGCGCAGATTATCCGCCTGACCGTCACAAAGATCAGAAACACGAAGGATGAAACAATTGCTGATCAGGCGATCGGCTGGACAGCTCTCTTACTTGGCGGAATTCCTCTTTTCGGCACCCAGGAAATGGGAAAGACAATCAGCAGCCTCGATCAGCAGTATTACCTGGTCAACGAAGAGAAGAAGCAGTATTTTGTGCTCATCACGGATGAATTCATCATCAGCCGGGTCATGGCGCAGAAACTGGATCAGAAGAAATTCACAATCGAAGACCGTGAGTTTATGACGATGGGGGAAGTGGACTGAGCACAGACTGGATACCGGAAACACAGACTCACGGATTCTCCGTAAATATTTCAGGCAGATCTTACTGATATGCCTGTTTTTCAGTCATTGCGGATACAGAGCAGTTTTGTCTTATTGCAGGGATGATTCTGCTGTATAGTATTTGTAATGACCGTCCACATTGCGCGGATGACTGGATTGACACACAAGAGGTATTGCAGATGGATTTTAAAATTTTCGGACTGAATTTAGCCGTACCGGTCTTGGCCATGCTGGTGATCGGGGTGCTCACAGGATGCTTCGGGATCAAAAAGAAGGAATCAGTCAAAGGTGAGCTTTTTGAATATTTCAAAAAACTCTGGAATATGGATGAAAAAGCTTCCGCGGACGGTAAGCAGTCCTTTTTCAGCAGATTCTTCGACCTGTTTGTTCAGACCTATGAGTATGAGGAATACAAGGAAAACGCCAATAAGCTCAAATACTACTTCTATAAAGTGGTTGTTCTGTGTGTGATTCTGAGCATTCCTTTCCTTGCCCTGTTTCTGATCACAAGAAAAGAATGGATTCTCAATAACAGTGAATGGAATGATATTTACCTTTACACAGTCATTCTGGTTCCGCTGATCTTTTCCTATCTGATTAATAAATACTGCAGAATCAGACAGTATTACGAAATCTGGCACCGCCATATGCGCAACCGCCACCTGCTGGAATGGCGGATGCTGGTTTTCATCAAAGATTATGAACTGCCCAAATCAGCCAAATCATCATCCGTGACAGCCCGCTCTGCGGAGACGCTCAAAATTGAGTTCATCAATGATGTGTGCGGTTTATGGAAGTCGGCCACAGACGCAATTCCAGCTGAAGCGAAAGAAGAAAACATCTTCGACGATATCGGCAGCCTGTTCGGAAAGGATTAAACACACAGATGCAGATCACACGGTCTGCATTTTCATTTGAAAAACGGCTGCCCGTAAATGAGCAGCCGTTTGTTATTGAGATCAGTCGTCTTCGCGGTGGTCGAAGTCGGTATATTCCTGGTCGGAGCCGATGTATTTGTAGGCCGGACGGATAATCCGGTTGGCAAATTCGACTTCCTCCATACGGTGGGCACACCAGCCCGCGACTCTTGAGATCGCGAAGATCGGTGTGAAGAGATCTTCCGAAATCCCCAGTATTCTGTAGACAAGACCGGAATACAGGTCCATGTTGGCACAGACATTCTTGGTCAGGCCTTTTTCCTCACGGAACACGATGGGACCGAGTTTTTCGATCAGGCAGAGCAGATCATATTCCGCCTTGAAGCCTTTCTCATAGGCAAGGGCCTTGGAGTGATCGCGCAGGATCCTGGCTCTCGGGTCGCTCTTGGTATAGACCGCGTGGCCGATTCCGTAGATCAGACCTGAGCGGTTGCCGGCTTCACGTCTCATGATCTTTCTGAGGTATTCCTTGACCTCATTCTCATCTTCGGTGTCTTTGATGTGTTCCATCATGTCATCGAGCTGGTTCATGACCATCAGGTTGGCGCCGCCGTGCTTGGGACCTTTCAGGGAACAGATCGCGCCGGTGATCGCGGAATAGGTGTCGGTTCCGGAAGAGGAGAGGACACGGTCGGTGAAGGTGGAGTTGTTACCGCCGCCATGGTCGGCATGGACCACTAAGCAGAGGTCAAGCAGTTTCGCTTCTTCTCTTGTGTACTTCTGGTCCGGACGGTAGGTCGCCAGGATATGCTCGGCGGTGGATAAACCGGTCACGGGATAATGGAAGTAGAGCGACTCATGGTCATAGGCGTGCTTCTTTGTCTGATAGGAATAGACCATCATCGTCGGCAGTTCGGCGATCAGGTTGATCGACTGTCTGATAATGTTTTCCAGTGAACTGTTCTCGGCGTTTTCATCGTAGGAATACATGGACAAGACGGCTCTTGCCATCTTGTTCATGATGTTGGGAGAAGGGGTGGAGATAATAATCTTCTCAGCGAAGCCGTCAGGCAGCTCACGGTGCTTTTCGATGAGCTTGCAGAAACGGCGCAGGTTTTCCCTGGTCGGCAGGGAACCGAACAGCAGCAGCCAGACCACTTCCTCAAACATGAAACGGTCGGAATTGATCGCCTCATCCACAAGCGTCTGCAGATCAATGCCGCGGTAAATCAGTTTTCCGTCGATCGGCACAATCGTGCCGTCTTCTTTTTTGTCGTAGCCGACAACATCGCATATATTTGTAAGACCCGCCAGAACACCGGTGCCGTCAGGATTTCTCAGGCCGCGTTTTACGCCCAGCTTTTCGGATGTTTTCGGGTCGATAAAGTTGTTTTCACGGTATGCGTCGCAAAGGACAGCGATCTCTTGGGGACTGAACCCCGGAACATCAGGATAGATCATTGAAACCTCCGTATAATATATTACATTTTAGTGCTTTAAAGCGATTGGTCAAGTCTTTTTAATCCTATGGTCATGACCTGCATAATCGTGTACAATATTACGAAAGTCAGCTGAATGCGACGATGAAAGGATAACCCTTATGAACCTTCACAGTGAACCGGCAGTCTTGATCAATTACGCACCCGCGGCAGTTCCCGCTGATTTCTCCATTGAAGAGGGAAAGAAAAAGACAATCGTATACGGCATCCTCGATGCCCATGATACCCATACCGACGAAAACCTGCTTCACATCAGGTTTGACTCCCTGACCAGCCATGACATCACCTATGTCGGCATCATCCAGACCGCAAGAGCGTCCGGCATGGAAAAATTTCCCATGCCCTATGTCCTGACCAACTGCCATAACACTTTATGCGCAGTCGGCGGCACCATCAATGAGGACGACCATCAGTTCGCTCTTTCCGCAGCCAAAAAATACGGCGGCATCTATGTTCCTCCTTGCTATGCGGTTATCCATTCCTACAACCGTGAAATGATGACAAAATGCGGCAATATGATTCTCGGCTCCGATTCCCATACCCGCTATGGCGCCCTCGGCACCATGGGTATCGGTGAAGGCGGCGGCGAACTGGCCAAGCAGCTGGTCAACCGCACCTATGACATGGCGAAGCCCAAAACAGTCCTTGTATGGCTCACAGGCTCACCGAAACCGGGTGTGGGTCCCCACGACGTCGCTCTGGCGCTTGTGGGAGCCACATACGCCAACGGCTTTGTCAAAAACAAAGCGCTTGAATTCGCAGGCCCGGGCGTCGCGACCCTCTCCCAGGACTTCCGCAACGGCATCGATGTCATGACCACCGAAACCACATGCTGGAGCTCCATCTGGGAAACCGACGAAAAGACCGAAGCCTACTATGAAATCAGAGGCCGTAAGGAAGATTATAAAAAACTGAATGTTCAGGAAGGCGCGTATTACGATTCCTGGATTGACCTCGACCTTTCTGAAATCGAGTCCATGATCGCTCTGCCGATGCATCCAAGCTATGCGCTGGCGATCAATGAACTGAAGAAGGATCCTCAGAAATATCTCAAAGAAGCAGAAGACAGAGCCAATGGCCAGCTTGGCGGCAAAACAAAAATCGACCTGCTCTCCAAGATCGACGAAAACGGCAATATCCGCGTTGACCAGGGCATTATCGCCGGCTGTTCCGGCGGCGTCTATGAAAACATCATCGCCGCTTCAAAGATCCTCTCAGGCAAAAACGTCGGCAACGATGAATTCAAGCTTTCCGTCTATCCCGACTCCATGCCTGCGTATAAGGCGCTTGCCGCAAACGGCACCATCGCCGATCTGATTTCTTCCGGCGCTGTTTTCCGTGAAGCATTCTGCGGACCCTGCTTCGGAGCAGGCGACACACCTGCCAACGGTGAATTCTCCATCCGCCACACAACCAGAAACTTCCCCAACCGCGAAGGCTCCAAGCCCGGCGAAGGCCAGATCGCTTCCGTCGCTCTTATGGACGCCCGCTCGATTGCCGCAACAGCCGCAAACCAGGGCATTCTCACTGCCGCGACCGATGTCGTAACAGAACCTGAAGAAGTGACTGAGCAGGTCTTTGACCAGACCATCTACGCCAATCGCGTCTATAACGGCTGGGGCAAGGCGGATCCTGCCGTTGAGCTGCGCTTTGGACCGAATATCAAAGACTGGCCGGCCCAGCCTGCATTAAGCGATGACATTCTTCTCAAAGTCGTCAGCCATCTCGATGATCCGGTCACCACAACCGATGAACTGATTCCTTCCGGCGAAACCTCCTCATTCCGCTCCAACCCGCTGCGTTTAGCTGAGTTCACTCTCTCCAGAAGAGATCCGGCTTATGTGGGCTGCGCCAAGGAAGTTCACGCCAAGGAAGAAACAAGACTGGCCGGCGGCATTGACATGGAAACCGGAGCAGTCTGCGATGCGCTTGCCAAAGCGGGAATCACAGCTGATCCCGACAGCACCAACATCGCTTCCGCCATTTACGCCAGAAAGCCCGGTGACGGTTCCGCCCGTGAGCAGGCAGCTTCCTGCCAGAGAGTTCTCGGCGGTGCGGCAAACTTCGCGGAAGAATACGCCACAAAGCGCTACCGCTCCAACTGCATCAACTGGGGCATCCTGCCGTTTGTGACGGAAGATGGTGCAAAGCTTGAAAAGGGCACATGGGTCTTCATCAAAAACATCCGCGCGTCCCTGCTGGAAGAAAAGGCCATCGAAGCTTATGCCGTAACAAACGACGAAGTCAGCCCCGTCACGCTTTCCCTTGGCGCACTCACGCCTGAAGAAAAGCAGATCCTGGCCGACGGCTGCCTCATCAACTACTACAGAAACTGAAACAGCAGGCGGCAGCAGCCGCCTGTTTGCATAAGAAAGGATACCTCTATGATCTGTAAAGCGGTAGTGAAGGACCTTGACGAACTCTTTGAAATTGAACAGGAATGCTTTCCCAAAGAGCAGGCGGCTTCACACGAGGCACTCAAAGGCCGTCTTCTTGTTTATCCTGACCATTTCTTTCTCCTGAAAGACGGTGACAGAATTGTCTCCTTCATTAACGGTCCCTACAGCAATGCCAAAGATCTGTGCGATGATATGTACGTCGATCCGTTTCTGCATGATGAAAGCGGGACATGGCAGTTTCTGCTGGGCGTTGATACCAGAACCGCTTACCGCAATCACGGCTGCGCGTCAAGGCTGATGCATGAATGCATCGATGAATGCCGCCGGCAGGGACGCAGCGGCATTGTGCTGACATGCCTTGAAAACATGATTCCGTTTTATGAAAGATTCGGCTTTGCCAATGAAGGAATCTCAGAGTCTGTCCATGGCGATGCGTTATGGTATCAGATGCGCCTCATATTGCGGCATCCTTAAACAATAAATGCTTTGTACAATGTTAGAATAAGAGCAGCGAAGGAGGACTCACACATGCCTAACACCTACACAGTAGAAATACACGCTGACGTCAAAACCGAAATCCTTCTGGATGAAGCATGGAACCTTGCCAGAAAACTGCCCGAAAACAGACAGTATCTGGATCAGCCCTGGTTCACAAGAGAATACCAGCTGACCCTGGCCATCAACGGCTCAGCCTCCTCCGCCCATGACAAGATCATGAACGACACATGGGTCAACGAGGCGCTCATGGATCATATCGCGGATATGGAGAAGATCCTGGATCAATGACAAAAATCCACGGTTCAAAACAGACATTTCTGGACGCCGATGACGATACCGCGATGGAGTTTCTCAACACCGTCGCCGATATCGCCGCCGACCGGACATACCAGAAACTGAAGAACTTCATCCACCATCAGAGCACCAACCGCTACCAGCACTGCCTCAATGTGGCCTGGTACACATTCCTCTGGTGCAAAAAAATGGGTCTCAACCACGTCAGCGCCGCAAGGGGAGCCATGTGTCATGACTTCTATCTCTATGACAATGCCGAATTCTACAAAACCGGCATGCGCCACGCGGTCGTCCATCCCCGCTACGCGCTTCTCAACACAAGACTTCACTTCAGAACCGATCAGGTGATGGAGGACTGCATTCTTCATCACATGTGGCCGGCTGGTCTTGGCAGACCGATCACGCCCGAAGGGGTGGTTGTGACCGTCGCCGATAAATACTGCGCTTCACTGGAGTGGGGGACAAAGCAGGCGGAGAAATGGGCCGCTTACGAAAAGGAATACAGAGAAAAACATGGCAGCTGATCAGGCTGCCTTTTCAGTATGCATCCTCCCAAACAATTGCCTGTCTGTTATGATATGTGCAGAAGAAGGTGACGCCTATGATTCAGGATATCGCCCCACACATTCTCCACAACCAATACAGAGACATACAGCCTCATGACAATGATTCTGTTTTCTGCTTCTTTAATGAAAAGCTCCTTTTAAAGCAGGAAGGCAATACCGTCATGTTTCCGGAGGTCTCCGATCTGAAGTCCTGCAAAGAGGAACTCATCTATCTTTTCTCCATCGATGAAGAACACCTGTTTCTTTGCATGGAAGAAACAGAAATCCCCGGCTTTGAATATGAGGATTTCCGTAAGATCAGAAGAATGAGCCCTGAGCCAAGAGAAACCGCCTATGCCTTATTCACCGCTTACCATCTTGCGGTCTGGTACAGAGACTCCAGATACTGCGGCAGATGCGGAAAGAAAACCATTCACAGCAGCACCGAAAGAGCCATGGTATGTCCTGACTGCGGCAATGTCATCTACCCCAGAATCAATCCTGCCGTGATCGTCGGCGTTATAAACAAAGACAGGCTTCTCATCACAAAATACGCAAGAGGCTATGGCGGCAGCGCCTTAGTGGCAGGATTCACTGAAATCGGCGAAACGTTTGAAGAAACCGTCGCCCGTGAAGTTCAGGAAGAAACCGGACTCAGCGTCAGAAACATCCGCTATTACAAATCACAGCCCTGGGGACCGGCAGCCGATATTCTGGCCGGCTATTACTGTGAGGTCGACGGCAATGAAGAAATCACGATTGACGCCAGTGAGCTCAAAACCGCACAGTGGGTAAAGAGGGAAGACATTGTCTTACAGGACAATGACTGGAGTCTGACCAACGAAATGATGAAAGTCTTCAAAGAAGGAAAGATCTGATCAAAAGGAAAACCGCGGGAACAATTTAATTCCTGCGGTTTTGCATTCTTTGGATCAGTATAAATCCGGATACATCCACTCTAAGAACAGCGGGATCAGTTTTTCCCAGCTGGCTTCGGAATGATTGCCGTCAATCTGGATGTACGGATAGCAGTGGGAGCCCTTGGCTTCAAAGGCGTGGCTGATTTCAAGAAGAGAAGACATCGCCAGCTCGCTTCTGCCTTTGATTTCATTGGCGCCGAAGCTTAAGAAGATCCGGCTTTCACTCACATCCGTCTTTGCGATCAGCTCATTGAGTCCTTCCCAGCAGTAATAGTGGGCAGGGGAGATGCAGGCCGCCTTTGAGAAGACATCACTGTAGTGCGCGATGACGTATTCCGCCATCAGGCCGCCCATCGAGGAGCCGCCGATGCCGACATGATTGCGTGATTTGTAAACACGGTAGCGCTTTTCGGTTTCTTTCTTCAATACTTCAACAAACCACTTTGCGGTGAAGTCGCCTTCAAAATGAATCGGATCATCGTCGAAGAGACGTTCCGCCGCCATCGGGCAGTACTCGTCCATTCTCTTAGTGCCGGTATGGTTGCAGTCCTGGCCGACAACGATCAGGTCCAGCTTCTTTTCATCAAGATACTCTTTGAATCCCCATGATTTTCCATAGGTTGCCACATTGTCGTCAAAGAGATTATGGCCGTCGAACATATAGAGAACATCATACTTCTTCTTCGTATGATCATAGCTTTCAGGCAGGTAAACCCAGATTTTCCTGGGAGACTGGGACAACGGTGTGATACTGAGGGTAAATTCTTCGATTCTGCTCATGCTTTTTTCCTTCCGATTTTGTTTTCGGTACCGTTCATGATCCTCTGAATGTTCGCTCTGTGCCTGTATGTGACAAAGATCCAGAGAACCAGCATGGCAATGGGAATGCTCATATCAATTCTTCCCATGGAAGCCAGAATGAAGGATGTCGCAGTTTCAATCAGCATGGAACACATGGAGGCGACCGATACCATCTTGGTCGCAAAGAGGATGCAGAAGAAACAGAAGACCGGCAGCGCAAAGTTCCAGATCCACTCACCCGTCAGTAAAGCCGCCACTCCAAGGAAGAAGCCGAACGATGTGGCAACCGCCTTGCCGCCCTTGAAGCCGGCGAACAGCGGGAAGCAGTGGCCGATGCAGCAGGCAAGACCCGCGTAGATTTCCGTGCCCGGAGCGATCTTATGGGCAATGAACATGGAGATCAGGCCTTTCAAAGCGTCCAGGACCGTCACGGCAATGCCGGCAGGCAGGCCAAGCACACGCGCCGCGTTGGTGGCGCCGGGATTTCCCGAGCCTTCCGTGCGGATGTCCTTGTGATAAAAGACCTTGCCGATTACCAGGGCCCAGGGAACCGACCCGAAGAGATAGCTGATCACAGCCGCAAGTACAAGTTTCATAACTCACATACCTCCGGCTTTCATTCTAACATATTTCCCCATAACCACCGCCGTAAAAGGACATCCGGCCCGTCTTTGTGCACAGATTCATCAAATGTCTCGGCAGAAGGGAACGAAACAGTTATAATTGGGGAAAAGGAGAAGTGTGAATAAACAATGATGAAAAAGTTAAGAATGATCCTGACAGTGCTGCTTGTTCTGGTGCTCACCGGATGCGGCGCAGTCAAATACGAAATCACCGGCGGTTTCAGCAAAATGACAGTGAAAGTGCACAACGTCGATGATCAGGCCTATGGCGAAAGCCAGGAATTTTCCACAAAGGGAAATATCACAATCGAACCTGAACTCAAAAAGGGCAGCCTGCAGATTGAGTTTGCCGAAGTCGTCAACTGGGCGTCAGCCGATGAACCCGATAACTACGAGGTCATCGCAATCGCAAAGACCGTTACCGTGACAGGAAACGAAAAACAGGAAATCGAAATTCCTTCCGGCGACTATATCCTGCAGATGACAGCAATTGGCAATACAGACGGCACCGTCATAATCAATCATTGATCAGAAAATGAAAAAATCCGGACACAGGTCCAGGTTCCGTATTGTACGTAAACGTAAACGGGACTCCCTGCGTTCCGGATTTTTTATTGTGCTTCAGTCAGGACTTACAGCTCTTTGCCGTTTGTCTCAATGACATGCTTGTACCAGTCAAAGGACTTCTTTTTGGAGCGTGCCAGTGTGCCTTCGCCGGCGTTGTTCTTATCGACATAAATGAAGCCATAGCGCTTGTCCATTTCACCGGAGGAAGCCGAAACAATATCGATCGGCGCCCACATGGTATAGCCAAGCAGGTCAACGCCGTCCTTGTTTACAGCGTCAATCATGGCTTTGATATGGGCTCTGAGGTAGTCGATGCGGTAGGAGTCGTCGACGGTGCCGTCCTCGAGCTTCTTGTCATAAGCGCCGAAGCCGTTTTCGACGATCATGACCGGCTGGTCAAATCTTTCATAGAACCAGTTGAGCGCGTATCTGAGTCCGAGCGGGTCAATCGGCCAGCCCCAGTCGGAAACCTTCAGGAATTCATTCTTGACCATGTCGCTTCTGCCGCCGGCACCGACAAGAGCGCCGCCTTCATAGAAGTTGAATTCAGGGTTGTCTTCTCTTGCGGCAACCGCGAATGACATGTAGTAGGAGAAGCCGATGTAGTCGACGATGCCTTCTTTGAGAGTCTGCTTTTCTTCCTCGCTCACGACAACATTGAGATTGTTTCTCTCCCAGTATCTGTACATGTATTCAGGAATGCGTCCCTTGGCGTGAACATCGCAGTACCAGTAGCGCTTGTGGTCAGCCCATGTCTTTTCCATGACGTCGGCAGGATTGCAGGAATGGGCGTAGAGAGGGCAGAAAGCGATCATACAGCCGATCATGTTTTCCGGATCAATCTCATGGCCGATCTTGACTGCCTTGGCGCTGGCGAGCAGTTCATTGATGGAAGACTGATACATCATTTCTTCCGCGTTGTCGCCTTCTTTTAACATGACCGCGCCTTCCTGCAGCATGTGATGGGCGTTGGGAGCCGCTGACTGGTTGTTGATCTCATTGAAGGTCATCCAGTATTTTACTTTTCCCTTGTATCTTCTGAAGCATGTCTCTGCGAAGCGGGCAAAGAACTCAATGCATCTCTTGTCCATGAAGCCGTTGTACTTCTTCGCAAGATTGAAGGGCATTTCAAAGTGCTGCAGGGTAATGACAGGTTCGATTCCGTACTTGTGGCAGGTGTCAAACATGTCATCATAGAAAGCCAGGCCTTCCTCGTTGGGTGTTTCATCATCGCCGTTGGGGTAGATTCTTGTCCAGGCAATCGATGTTCTGAACGCCTTGAAACCCATCTCGCCGAACAGGGCGATATCCTCTCTGTAGTGATGATAGAAGTCGATCGCTTCGTGGTTGGGATAATTCTCTCCTTCAATGACGCCGTCGGTGATTCTTCTGGGAATACCGTTGCCGCCGGCCGTCATGACATCGGCGATGGAAGGGCCTTTGCCGCCCTGGTCCCAGCCGCCTTCAAGCTGATGGGCAGCGACAGCGCCGCCCCATAAAAAGTCTTTTCTGAGTGCCATTATGATATTTCCTCCATTGGTTGTATTCATTGTAGCACGTATACTCATTCAGCAGACCCATTAAGTGCCGGTCAGAACACGCACGCAATTGAGGCCGCAGTGTATTCAAATCATCACCGGAAACTTATATAATAAATTAAAGAACAGGAGAAAATAATATATGGCATTACCTAAAGATTTCCTATGGGGCGGAGCCCTTGCGGCGCACCAGTTTGAAGGCGGCGTCATCGGCACCACCAAAGGTCTCAGTGTCGCGGACGTTATGACAGCAGGCGCGGTTGACCGTGCAAGAGTCATCACTGACGGCGTTCAGGAAGGCCTCTACTACCCGAATCATGTCGGCATCGATTTCTACCACAGATACAAGGAAGACATCGCTCTCTTCGCGGAAATGGGCTTCAAATGTTTCCGCACTTCCATCGGCTGGTCGAGAATTTTCCCGCTTGGCGATGAGGATGAACCTGATGAAGAAGGTCTGAAGTTCTATGACGATGTGTTCGCTGAACTGCACAAATACAATATTGAGCCGGTCATCACACTGAGCCATTTCGAAATGCCTTACCACCTGGCAAAGGAATACGGCGGCTTCATGAACAGAAAGACCATTGATTTCTTCGTGAAATTCGCCGAAGCCTGCTTTAAGAGA
The DNA here is from genome assembly GCA_902775735.1 of uncultured Erysipelotrichaceae bacterium. Taxonomy (GTDB): domain Bacteria; phylum Bacillota_I; class Bacilli_A; order Erysipelotrichales; family Erysipelotrichaceae; genus Bulleidia. Next base: position 5,781 of record CACYNH010000014.1, on the reverse strand, counting down.
TACAAGGGCGTTGTTAAGTACTGGATGACATTCAATGAGATCAACAACCAGATGAACTATAAGAATGACATCTTCGGCTGGACCAACTCCGGCGCTCATTTCGGCCAGTATCCCGATCCTGAAAAAGCCATGTACCAGTGCGGCGCCTATGAACTCGTCGCTTCCGCAAAAGCGGTGAAGATCGGTCACGAAATCGATCCGGACAACCTTATCGGCTGTATGATCGCGATGGTTCCGATCTATCCGTTCTCCTGCCGTCCGGCGGACCAGGTTCTGGCCCAGCAGATGATGCACCAGAGATACTTCTGGAGCGATGTGCAGTGCAGAGGCCATTATCCCAACTATGCTCTTAAGATGTTTGAAAACAAGGGCTGGGATCTCGACATCACCGAAGAAGATAAAAAAGACCTGGCTGAAGGCACAGTCGACTACATCGGCTTCTCCTACTACATGACCAACACCGTTGACTCCACTGCCAACAAGGACGTTTCCAAGTCGCTCGACGGCTCTTCCCCCAACTCTGTCGCCAACCCTTACATCAAGGTTTCCGACTGGGGCTGGGCAATCGATCCGGAAGGCCTGAGATATGCCCTCAACGCTTTCTATGAAAGATATGAAAAGCCGCTGTTCATCGTTGAAAACGGCTTCGGCGCGATCGACGTCAAGGAAGAAAACGGCGAGTGCCACGATCCTTACAGAATCTCCTACTTCAAGAACCACATCATTGAGATGAAGAAGGCGGTCGAACTCGACGGCGTCGACCTGATGGGCTACACGCCCTGGGGCTGCATTGACTGCGTCTCCTTCACAACCGGTGAAATGAAGAAGAGATACGGTTTCATCTATGTCGACCGTAATAACGACGGCTCCGGCACGCTGGAAAGATCAAAGAAGGATTCCTTTGACTGGTACAAGAAGGTCATCGCTTCTAATGGCGAAGATCTTGGCGACTGATTCAATTCACACATATAAGGCGGTCACACGGCCGCCTTTTTGGTATGATGATTTCATATAAAGGAAAACAGAATTATGAGTCATTATGAACGCATGGAAGCCGGCCTCATCTATGATCCGGCCGATGAAGAAATCATGAATGAGCAGCTTCCCAACATGGACAGGCTTTATGATTTCAATCACACCAGACCATCCGAAACAGACAAAAGACAGGCTTTTATGAAGGAAGTCTTCGCCGAGTGCGGCGAAAACTGCTGGATTGAACCGCCGTTTTACGCCAACTGGGGCGGCGCCCACCTGCATCTTGGCGACGGTGTCTACGCCAATTTCGGCCTGACCCTGGTCGATGACGCCCACATCTATGTCGGCAACCGGGTGCTCTTCGCGCCTCATGTCACTATCGCCACCGCCAACCATCCCCTCGACAGAGGCCTGCGTTCCAAAGGCCTGCAGTACGCAAGAGACGTGAAGATCGGCGATGATACCTGGATCGGCGCCAATTCCGTTATCTTACCGGGCGTCACCATCGGCAAAAACACCGTCATCGGAGCCGGTTCGGTTGTGACCCATGACATCCCCGACAATGTGCTCGCCTTCGGGGTTCCGTGCAGAGTCATCCGCGAAATCGGCGAATATGACCATGAATATTTCCGCAAAGGGGAGGCCATCGACTGGCAGAACCTTCAGGAATATGCAGAAGATTAAAAAAGCAGGCCCTTCAGCCTGCAGTTTCGGCAAAACTCACAATATCAGGCAATCCGGTGAACCGGGTTGCCTTTTCTTTCCAGCGGCTTTCTTTCCGGAAGGCCGTCTTCACTCCGCGCATAACCGAGTGCCAAAGCCCCATAAATTCTCTCGTCCTCTTGCAGTCCGAAAGAAGTGAAGAGGGAGAGGATCTTTTCATTTTCATTGAGCCACTTCAGCTGGTTGACCCAGCAGGAGCCAAGATCCAGAGAGTTGGCGGCGATCATCATGTTTTCAAGAGCGCAGGCACAGTCGGCGATGTTGTTGCCGTAATCCTTTTTGTTGGCCAGCACAATCAGGGCGGGGCAGTCGTAGTGAAAACGGTAGTTTCCTTTCTTTGACTGCATGATGGAAGAAACCATCGAGCGGTACATGCCTTCCGTGATTTCCATTGCCGCAAAAGCGTCCTGCACCGTTTCCGCAAGTGCATCGAGAACCTTCCTGTCTGTGATCACGAAAAAACGGGTGGACTGCGAGTTTCCTCCGGAAGGGGCATAGCGGCCTGCTTCAATGATCTTTTCAAGATCCTCCTGCTTTAAAGGCTTCTCTGCAAAACGCCTTGTGCTTCTTCTTGTTTTAATTGTTTCAAGGACATCCATTTTCTTCACCTCATCACCTTCAGTATTCCATAAAAACAGGCCGGAGGCGATTCATCCGCTTCCGGTCTGCTTCAGATTATGTTAACTCTGATTCTGCTCCGGCATCTGTCTGCTCATTCTTTCCAGCGCCTGTTTCAGTGAACGCGGCATCGGCGAATTGATTCCGAGAATCAGTTTGATCATCCAGTACATGAAGATCAGCACCAGGACCGGAATGATGCAGGCGGTCACGATCAGAACCGCGGTGGCTTCGATAAAGCCGTTCAGGATGCCTTCAAAGCGCTGGGTGACCGTGCTGACGCCGCCTTCGATGGTGGAGATGAAACGGTCCCATATATTCTGGCTGCCGGCGTTTTCCTGGATTTCCTGGGCACTGCTTTCGGCGTTGTCGATGGTTTCCTGGATTGAGTTTTCATAAGTATCCTCAATCGTCCTGGAAACCAGGACACTGATTGGTACCGAAATGCTCAGGACCAGGCATAAAGTGAGGATTTTTTTCGAGATTTCCCTGAGGTTAGGGTATTTTCCTGTGTAATAGCTGAAACCCCATATGACAATGGCGGCAGGAATCAGAAGACCGAAGGAAACCTTGCCGATGACTGCCATAATATATTTCTCAAGATAGATCGCGCAAAGCACCACCAGCATATACCCGGAAAGGTCCGCCAGCTTGTCGGCGATCGGGGTGCCGATATCGCCCGGAATCATTGTGATCGCGGCCGAGGAAGTCGTGGCTGCCGCGGTCAGCGAAAGAACAGTCGATTTTTTGCCGTCAAGATAGGCGATGGTGCCGGAAGTCATACCGGAAGCGGTAAACAGCTTCAGAAGAAATGTCACGGACAGCAGGCACAGCAGCGCCAGGCCTGCGATCACTGCCAGTTTCTTTGTTTTCTCGTCAAGATTCTTCATAGGTCCTCCTATATTTTCCGATAGCCTTTTTCAAGCTTGTTTTTGATTGAACGGGAAGAACATTTTCCAAAGCCGAGCGGGTACCCGTTCACGCAGACCAGCACCCAGCCGTCCTTTGTGTTTTCATCCCGGATCGTTTCTCCTCTGAGGTACTTTTCTGTGCGGATATCATCCGCCTCAAGATTCAGAACATTTTCAAACTGCTCCGCTTTTAATGCAAAGGCAAGGGCAGAGGACGGTTCAAACCTGTCATTCTTCACACTTCCCATATACAGGCCGCTCCTGACGGTGCGGACGCCATGGGAGTCAATGGTATTCTGCGGAAGGCGGCAGATCCTGTCTTTGATCATTTCATATCTCTGCTCTGAATCATCCCTGATCAGCTTCATGAATGATTCAAAGCCGGTGTTTTTAATCTTCTTTCCCGCAAAGGAATCATGAGTCCTTTCACTGCTTCCTTCTTTTCTGAGCAGGCAGACGAAGTGGCCTTCGCCATCCAGTTTATGAGGATATAATCTCATACACTTCTCAAAACCTGCCTTGACGCCTTTTTCAAAGTGAACCGCAAGAGGGGAGTCTTCAATGATCACATCAGTAAAACTGTTCATGAGATCTTCAATGACTTCCTCATCCTCTTCCACAGCGAAGGTGCAGGTGGAGTATACCAGCATCCCGCCGGGCTTTAACATTGTCCAGGCGTTCTTCAGGATTTCCTTCTGCAGCGGGGCGTAGAAGGAACTGTCCCTGTCCATCCAGGAAGTGATCAGGGAAGGCTGCTTGCGGAACATGCCTTCACCGGAACAGGGAGCGTCGACAAGGATCTTGTCAAAGAAGGCAGGAAAGCGGTCTTTGAGCTTTTTGAGATCCTCGGCGATGATGTAGCTGTTGGCGATGCCGAAGCGTTCCATGTTTTTAAGAGTCGCGTTCTGTCTGGTGGCGCTGATGTCATTGGACACAAGCAGACCGGTTCCTTTCAGTTTTGCGCCAAGGGCTGTGGACTTGCCGCCGGGAGCCGCGCAGGCGTCGAGAACCAGATCGCCTTTTTCAACCGGAAGAACAGCGGCCGGGGCCATGGCGCTTGGCTCCTGGATATAATAAAGACCGGCGTAATAATACGGATGGGTTCCCGGCCTGACGTCTGGACTCACATAGAATCCTTCTTCACACCAGGGGACAGGGGTCAATTCAAACGGGGAGATTCTTCTGAATTCCTCCACGCTGATTTTTGAAGTGTTGATGCGGATGCAGGAAAAGGGTTCCTTTTCCATGGCGTCAAGATATTCATCAAGCTCATCTTTAAGAAGAGCGCTCATTTCATTGAGATATTTTCCGGGCAGTTCCATATATTAATGATAATTCATCTCAAATTGGAATTGTGTTTTTTCTTATGCGGGACAGGCGCTGAATGTTAAGATATTCCAAACGGAGGATCCTTTATGCCCATCGGAATTATCACAAATGTGCTTTCAGTCATCATCGGCGGTCTCATCGGGGCCGCATTGCAGGAGCGGCTGCCGCAGAACTACCGCACGAATTTAACCATGCTGTTCGGGGCGGCTTCCATGGGAATGGGCATTTCATCAATTGTCCTGATGGAAAACATGCCCGCGGTCATTCTTGCCCTGATTCTCGGACTGCTGCTGGGAATGCTTGTCCATCTGGGCGACGCGATTAACAAAGGCGCCGGCATGATGATGAAGATGATCGGGGCGGATGAGGAAAAGGCGCAGGACCTGATCACCGTCATCGTTCTTTTCTGCGCATCGGGAACCGGTATCTACGGATCGCTTGTATCAGGCATGAGCGGCGACCATTCAATCCTGATCGCCAAAAGCTTCCTCGATTTCTTTACAGCCATGATCTTTGCCTGCTCGCTTGGCAAATCGGTTTCCCTGGTCGGGATCCCCCAGTTTGTGATCATGATCCTGCTGTATATCCTGGCGGGCGTTATCTTCCCGTTAACAACGCCGGCGATGATCAATGACTTCAAGGCCTGCGGCGGTTTCCTGATGCTGGCGACGGGCTTCAGGATCATGCAGTTAAAAGCCTTTCCGACCGCGGATATGATCCCGGCCATGGTTCTGGTCATGCCGTTATCATGGCTGTGGGCAAATTTCGTGGTACCGCTGATCAGCTGACACACACCGGTCTGTGCTTCTGGCACAGGCTTATTTCTTTCTCTTGTTTCAAAGGCAATCGTGGATTATACTGCAGTTGACGTTAGCGGAAACTAACATGCATGAAGGGGAAAAGGCATCATAATGGCTTCACAATACAGAAAATACTGGCTCTGCGGAATCATCGGGGCGATCCTGTTCGGCATCGGCGATGCCCTTTTGGGCTTTGTCGATCCTGAGTCCGTCAGCTCATATTTTTATGTGCTCAAAACCGGGCATGGCGCCGCCTATCCGCTTTACCGGATTTTTATTTGACCGGCAAGAAGACCCCGTCCATAGTTTTAAAACTTGGGCGGGTTTGAATTGGTGTGCGCGGTGAGCGCACGATCTAACGGGTGAAAGTCCCGAACCTGCCCGGCAGTGGGAAAGGTACAGCTGATGGTAAGGGTGTCAGTGGT